>CAXYXY010000004.1:0-153879 GCA_964293125.1 uncultured Thiothrix sp.
AAAAGAAGCCAGATTTATTCAAAAAGAAAGTATATGATCTATCGGGACTTGACAGAATCATATCTGCGCGAAAGGCGACCAAACGGGAAAGACAAAATTATGAGCAAACTGACTAAACAACACATTCAGCAACTGGAAAAACTGAGTCAGCTATCTGATGACCAGATAGATACCTCAGATATTCCCGAAATCACTGACTGGACAGGGGCAGTGCGTGGTAAATTATTCTATCAAGGCATCAACACTGTACAGCTTGACAAGGATGTGGCTGCCCATTTCAGGGACTCAAAATCAGTTAATCAGGCGCTCAGGTTGTTAATACAGCTGGCTAATAAAGAACTGACGGAGACGACAAGCAGACCTAAAGCTGCTCATTAGAATGTAGCAAGAGCGCTGTTTTGATTGAAGTTGAAAATGGCTCATGGGTTAATTTGCCTTGATCCTTTTGGATATACGCGGCAAATTAACCCTGTTTCAGCATTTAAGCAGGTATTTCAACCCTGTTGCAGTAACTCCCGAGCCACAGCGACTTGCAACCTGACTTGTCGGGGGGCAGTTCCGCCCAGATGATCACGCGCTGCGACCGAGCCTTCCAGCGTTAGCACCTCGAACACATCGTCTGTGATAATAGCCGAGAATGCCTGCAACTCGGCCAGATCCATTTCGCTTAAATCACGTTCAGTTTTTACCCCTAAAGCAACCGCACTACCGACTACTTCGTGTGCATCCCGGAAGGGCAGGCCTTTGCGTACCAGATAATCAGCGAGGTCAGTCGCCGTCGAGAAGCCTTGCATGGCGGCACGGCGCATTTTGTCGGCTTTGGGCTGGACATGCGGCATCATGTCGGCAAATGCACGCAGGCTACCCAGCAGGGTATCGACGGTATCAAACAGCGGTTCCTTGTCCTCTTGATTGTCCTTGTTATACGCCAGTGGCTGGCCTTTCATCAGGGTCAGCAGCGACATCAGATGCCCGTACACCCGGCCGGTTTTACCCCGCACCAGTTCCGGTACGTCCGGGTTTTTCTTCTGGGGCATGATCGAAGAGCCGGTGCAGAAACGGTCGGGCAGGCGTACAAAATCAAACTGGGCTGAAGTCCAGAGTACCAGTTCTTCCGAGAAGCGCGACAGATGCATCATTATCAGTGCGGCAGCGGCGTTGAATTCAATCGCAAAGTCACGGTCACTGACTGCATCCAGTGAGTTGCGCGCCGGGCGGTCAAAGCCCAATAGTTCAGCGGTGTATTCGCGATCGATAGGGTAGGTCGTGCCTGCCAGTGCAGCGGCGCCCAGCGGCATCACGTTCAGGCGCTTCAGGCAGTCTTGCAGGCGCTCACGGTCGCGTTGCAGCATTTCAAACCAGGCCAACATGTGGTGGCCAAACGTAATCGGCTGGGCCACCTGCAGGTGGGTGAAGCCCGGCATGATGGTATCAGCTTCACGTTCAGCCAGATCGACCAGGGCGGTTTGCAGGCGCTGGAGCTCATGACTGATACCGCCTATCTGCTCGCGTAGCCATAAGCGGATATCAGTGGCAATCTGGTCATTACGCGAACGCCCTGTGTGCAGGCGTTTGCCGGCGATGCCGATGTTGTCAGTCAGGCGTGCTTCGATATTCATGTGAATATCTTCCAGTGAAACACTCCAGTCAAGCCGGTTGTTCTGGATATCGATCTCCAGTGCATCCAGACCCTTGAGAATTTTGTCGACATCTTCAGCACTTAGCAGGCCGACTTTTGCCAACATCCGAGCATGGGCACGGGAACCTTGCAGGTCGTGTTGATACAGTCGCTTGTCAAAGTGGATGGATGCGGTGAATTCTTCAACGAACTGGTCGGTTGATTCACTAAAGCGGCCACCCCAAGGTTTGTCTTTTTGGGGGGTGGAGGCAGTGGTTTCGGTCTGGTTTGATTTGTTTTCAGTCATTATCGCTGGTTTTTCATCAGTTTGGCAAAAAGAGTTGCGGAACATTATCACATTGTGGAAGAATTGGGAAAAGCCTTAAGCAAGTAGTAAGCCACCCAACTATACTATACAGATGCTCGGTCGTTGAATACGATCTGAAAATTATAAAAATAACAATTAACTAATAATAAAGTCATGTATTCTGGGTTGATCGCCCTAAAGGTCGATTCAGGAGCACAGGCAAGAGCGAATAATAATTAATGTCTACCTCTATGATCAAAACACTCGGCTATTTGCCTAGTCTCTGCACACCACAAGCGTTAGTACGCACACTGGTGAGTGCTGAGTTGTTGGCATTGATCCTGGCTCTGACCGTCGCGACCGATGTTATGGATTTCCTGCTCAAGTTTGGCCTGCATTCCCTGTTTGTGCTTTGGGTTGCGATGTCCTCAGTGATCTCTATTTGCATGATCAACCGTTTCTATCTCCCTCCTTCGAATCGGGTTGCCACATTCATTGTCATGGCGATTGTTCTGGTGTTTACCCTGGCTGCGTCCCTGATGGGCGAGGTGGGATTGGGTGCGCGTGTTACTGATGCTTCGGCTAGTTCACCATGGTTGTTTTTTGTCAAAAATACCGTGATCAGTCTGGCCATCACGCTACTGATCCTGCGCTACTTCTATATCCAGGGGCAGTGGGAGGCTTCGGTTGAAGCGGATTCCAGTGCTAAATATGAGGCATTGCAATCACGTATGCGTCCTCATTTTCTGTTCAATAGCCTGAATACGGTAGCCCACTTGGTGCACAAAGATCCTGATCGGGCAGAAGATGCCATTCTTGACCTGGCCGATATCATGCGCACCACGTTGGATCGGCGAAATCGCATCAGTCTGCAGGAAGAGCTGGATCTGACCATGCGTTATCTGCGTATGGAAGGCTTGCGCCTCGGTAAACGCCGTCTGACGGTGGTCTGGGATATGGATCGCAATACCTTGCCATTCGACATGCAAGTGCTGCCGCTTATCCTGCAACCCTTGGCGGAGAATGCCATCTATCATGGTATACAGCCCAGAAGTGATGGCGGTACCCTCGGCATCAGTCTGTATGACACGGGCGATAGCCTATCGGTGTCTGTGACAAATCCCCTGCCCCCCGAGAGTGCCAGTGCTCATCAAAAAGGCAACCACATTGCCCAAGAAAATATGAAAAGTCGACTTCATCTTGCTTATGGAGATCGCGCGAATCTGCAAATACAAAAAACACCCCAGCAGTACCGCGTCTCCTTTTCCATCCCCAAGGAGTAAATAATAAATGTCTATTAAGATTTTGGTCGTTGATGATGAAGAATATGCCCGCGAACGGATCAAGGGATTGATTGCGCGCTGTGCAGATTACAGTGTTTGTGCCGAAGCCGAAAACGGGGCTGAGGCAGTGGTCATGGTCGAGCGTTTCCAGCCAGACATCGTTCTGATGGACATCACCATGCCAGGTATGGATGGCTTGGAAGCAGCGCGGCACATTGCCACGTTCGACATGCCACCCGCCGTCATATTCACCACAGCGTATGGCGAATATGCTTTAGAAGCCTTTTCAACAAAAGCAACAGGGTATCTTATGAAACCGATTAGACAAGAACAACTATTACAAAGTCTAGAACAAGCCCGCTCTCTGAATCGTGCCCAGCGTCTCGAAATGCTGGAGCAACGTACCGGGGGGCAACGTTCATCCCGTAAACATATCTGTGCACGCATGCGCGGCAATCTCGAACTGATCCCGATTGAAGATGTCGTCTATTTCCAGGCCGATCAGAAGTATGTGACGGTGCGCCATAATGGCGGTGAAGTCATTATTGAGGAGTCCCTCAAGTCGCTGGAGACCGATCTGGCTGATCGCTTTATCCGCATCCATCGGAATGCGCTGGTCGCCAAAAGCCGCATCACGGGTTTGACCAAGTCGGAGGTAGGACGCGCCCAGATCACACTCGACAAGGTACGTGACCAGCTCGAAGTCAGTCGCCGTCATCTGGCTGAAGTGCGGCGTTTTGTGCGGGGTCGCTAAAAAATAGCACTGCTCTCGGTAGCGAACGGATTTATTCTGTTCGCTGCCATTACCGCCAAGTTTGTCCGGGCTGGCTGGCACGGGTGCGGTTTCTTTATTTGCCTTATTTGCTTCATTTGCTTTGCACCGCCTGAAAAGCGGTTGTGATGGCGTCATCCAGATAGGCGCCGTAGTAGGGTGAGTTATACCCCGTCATACGCTGGGCAATTTCTTTGCCATTAGCATCCAGAAACAAAATCGTCGGCGTCAGTTTTGCCTTGTAGGCTTGGCTGAATGCTGCCGCAGTCAGTTTGTCACCATCAAAACCGGTTATTTCACGGGTGCCACCGAGTTCAAAGGTGCGAATCAAAATCTGCGCTCTATAACCTGCATTGCGTTCCATGGGTTCCAGCTGCTCGGCTTCCAGACGCTGGCAGTAGTTGCAGTGCTCGGCTTTGATGGCTAATAGCAGCGGCAGCTTTTTTTCCTGCATCAGTGCACGCAATGCCTGAAAGTCGACAACTTCCTGTAGCAGGGGCGCGGTCTCTGCTGCCAGTGAGGCAGTGTTCAGGTAACCCAGCAGGATGATGCCGGGCAGATAGCGCAGTGGCTTGATGTTCAAAATGACTTCTCCTCTGGGCAAAAAAGGCTTGCGACATTGTAAAATAATTGGTGTACTGGATGGAATGTGCAAAGAGAGATAGGCTGATGGGTCTGAGGCTTTATTGATCTGTACACCGCCTTGGTGTTAGCTCGTGCGGCAGACACACTCAAGGATTGTCGACACTTTTCTGGGTATTGAGGGAAATATGTATCATTTTTCGTGGGATGTGCCAACAGAGGTTGACCCCCCAAGGGTCTGACTCTATACTCCACGGGCATTTAGTAAAGGCTCGGATCAATGATCCGAGAAGTACATGCGACGTATAGTAATTATTCAACTCACTCTGATATTGGCTGGTATAGCGATGTCCCGGTTTTATCAGGGTGATACTGCAATGCTGCCCGCCTTGTATGGTGGTGCCATTGCCCTGGCAAGCACTCTGTTGCTGTCACGCCGGGTTGAGCAGGCGGGAGAGATAGCTAAAACGAGTCCACAACAAAGTGTTTATGCTTTGTATCTTGGTGTCGTTCAGCGTTTTGTTTTTGTACTAATTGCGCTAGGTCTGGGGCTGGGTTTTTTGAAACTGAGTCCGGTGCCTTTGATTGCCACGTTTATGGTCGCGCAACTGGCTTATATGCTGATGGGAACCCGCCAAGGGGGGTGATGCCAGCATCAAAGATTTTTTAACTTTACATGTACGGAGCGAATTGTGAGCGATTCAAGTGCGCCAGCAATCTCAAATCCTGTCGAGTATATTCAACACCATCTAGCTAACTGGAGTTTGGGTGTTGAACACGGTGAACAAGTCAGTATTGTTGACTTCAGCGTGTTTCACATCGATGTCTTTTTAATTAGTGCGTTGCTCGCAGGTGTCTTTGCCTATTTTGCCTGGAAAATTGGTTCCAATCTGAATCCGGACACGCCATCGGCTGCACAAAATGCAGTTGAAGCACTGGTCGAGTTTGTTGACAAGCAAATTCAGGATATTTTCCCAGGTGCAGACAAACTGGTGGGCCCCATTGCTATCACTATTTTTATTTGGGTTGTGCTGATGAACTCAATGGATTTGGTGCCTGTTGATTTGTTGCCTGCTCTGAAAGCCGGAGTTATTGGCCTGTTCGGTGGTGATCCATCCACTTCCTATCTGAAGGTAGTTCCGACCACCAACCTTGATGGTACATTTGGTCTGGCTATCTCCGTCTTCCTGCTTATCATTTATTACAACATCAAATACAAAGGTTTTACGGGTTATCTGAAGTCTTTCCTGTATCACCCTTTTGGCAAATACCTGATGCCGTTTAATATCATCATGACTGTGATTGAAGAATTGGCGAAGCCTATTAGCCTTGGCTTGCGTTTGTTCGGAAACATGTTTGCGGGTGAACTGTTGTTCCTGCTGATCGCCCTGTTGGGGTTCTCGGTTTGGGCAATGCCAGGGCAGGTGATTCTGGGTTCAATGTGGGCTATTTTCCATATTCTGGTTATTTCACTGCAGGCCTTCATCTTTATGTTGTTGACGATTGTCTATTTGAGTCTGGCCAGTCAGAATGATGAGCACCATTGATATACAAGCAGATATGCAAGCAATTTAAGAGACACCCAGTACAATTTTTAGCTCGATTTTAATTTAATTTTACTTTTGGAGATTTAAACAATGGAAGCACATATTGCGTCTA
This sequence comes from uncultured Thiothrix sp., assembly GCA_964293125.1. Lineage (GTDB taxonomy): Bacteria > Pseudomonadota > Gammaproteobacteria > Thiotrichales > Thiotrichaceae > Thiolinea. Next base: position 6,222 of record CAXYXY010000004.1, read on the forward strand.
TCTATGCTAACACAGCCATCGTGGTAGGCATTATCCTGTCTGCAGCCGCATTGGGTTCTGCACTGGGTTGGGCTATGATCTGTTCCAAATTCATCGAAGGCATTTCACGTCAGCCTGAGATGCGTGCACAGTTGACTGGTCAAATGCTCTTTACAGGTGGTTTGATGGAAGCATTCCCGATGATCGTTCTGGGTATTTCCATGTGGTTCATTTTCGCCAATCCGTTTGTCGGTGCATTCCAAGCCGCAATAGGCGGTTAAATTTGCCGATTGTTAAACGTTAAACGTTGAACCTTAAACGTTGTTACTAACATTCGGAGGTTATTATGAATATAACATTGACACTTATTGGCCAAGTCATCGTCTTTTCGGTTTTGGTTTGGTTTATCAAAGGCGTTCTTTGGGAGCCAATGCTGAAAGTATTGGATGACCGCAAGGTACGCATTTCTGATGGACTCGCAGCGGCTGAAAAAGGCAAGCACGAAGAGGAATTGGCCAGGCAGAAAGTTCTTGAAGAACTGAAAGCCGCCAAGACTAAAGGTGCCGAGATTATCGCACAGGCGCAGAAACGCGCGACTGAGATTGTCGAAGAAGCTAAAACGGCTGCCGTGGATGAGGCGGGGCGCGTAAAAGCGTCCGCACATGCAGAAATCGAGCAGGAAGTATCCCGTGCTCGTGAAAGTCTGCGTTCACAGGTGTCGTCACTGGCTATTGCTGGTGCCGAGAAGATCCTTGGCAAGGAAATCGATGCAAAAGCTCACGCCAAAGCATTGGATGAACTGGCCGCGCAAATTTAAGGTGGTGAACCATGTCTGAATTGACAACCGCTGCACGTCCTTATGCAAAAGCTGTATTTGAGATGGCGCAGGAGACCAAGACGCTACCCCAGTGGTCAGCACAACTGGTAGCCATGTCTGCGGTCGTTGCGGCAGAAGGTTCTGCTTCTTTGTTGGGTCATCCGCATATTAGCAAAGAGCAAAAAGTGGATATCGTTGCTGAGTTGGCAGGTGATGCCCTCAATGACCAAGGACGCAATTTGCTCAAAGCTTTAGCAGAAAATGACCGTTTTGCCTTGCTACCTGAAATGGCAGTCATCTTTGAAAAGATGAAAGCTGAAGCAGAGGGTAGCATTGAGGCTGAATTGGTTTCCGCTCGTGAGATGACGCAAGACCAGCAAAAAACCATTGCTGCGGCTCTCCAGAAACGTTTTGGACGTGAAGTCAAACTTGTCACCCGTACTGACCCTGCTCTGATGGGTGGTGCGATTATTCGCGCAGGCGATTTGGTGATTGACGGCTCGATCCAGAGTCGGCTTAAAGATATGAAGGCGGCTTTGGGCCGATAATTGAGGAATAGCACATGCAACTTAACCCAACTGAAATCAGTGATCTGATCAAAAAGCGCATTAGCAGCTTTGAGAACAGCGCTGAAGCACGTACAGAGGGCACCGTTGTTTCCGTTATGGACGGTATCGTCCGCATCCATGGACTTGGCGATGTCATGTCCGGTGAGATGATTGAATTTTCTAACGGAATATTCGGTTTGGCACTGAACTTGGAACGTGATTCCGTCGGTGCTGTTGTTCTGGGTGATTACAAAGGTATCACTGAGGGCGACACTGTAAAATGTACCGGACGTATTCTTGAAACTCCGGTTGGTCGTGGTTTGCTGGGGCGTGTCGTTGATGCGCTGGGCAGACCGATCGATGGCAGGGGTGAATTGGAACATGATGGATTTGCTCCTGTTGAGCAAATTGCACCCGGCGTTATCGACCGTAAATCGGTTGACCAACCCTTGGAAACAGGGGTCAAGGCACTGGATGCCATGGTGCCTGTCGGTCGTGGCCAGCGTGAGCTGATCATCGGTGACCGTCAAACGGGTAAAACGGCCGTTGCGATCGATGCCATTCTTAACCAGAAGGGCAAAGATGTTAAATGTATTTACGTCGCGATCGGTCAGAAGACTTCTTCTGTCGCAGGTGTGGTGCGCAAGCTGGAAGAGCACGGTGCGATGGATTACACCATTGTCGTGGCTGCGAATGCCTCTGATCCAGCCTCCATGCAATTCCTGGCGCCTTACGCAGGTTGTGCGATGGGCGAATACTTCCGTGACCGTGGTGAAGATGCACTGATCGTATATGACGATTTGACCAAGCAAGCTTGGGCCTATCGCCAGGTATCTCTGTTGCTGCGTCGTCCTCCAGGTCGTGAAGCTTATCCGGGTGACGTTTTCTATCTGCACTCCCGTTTGCTGGAACGTTCTTCACGCGTCAATGCTGAATATGTTGAGCGTGTTACCAACGGTGCGGTAAAAGGTAAAACCGGTTCACTCACTGCGCTGCCAATCATTGAGACACAGGAAGGTGACGTATCTGCGTTTGTACCAACCAATGTTATCTCGATCACTGACGGTCAGATCTTCCTGGAAACAGACCTGTTCAACTCTGGTATCCGTCCTGCAATCAACGCAGGTTTGTCGGTATCGCGGGTAGGTGGTTCTGCACAGACCAAGATCATCAAGAAGTTGGGTGGTGGTGTACGTCTTGATCTGGCTCAGTACCGTGAACTGGCGGCATTCTCGCAGTTTGCCTCTGACTTGGATGAGTCAACCCGTAAACAGCTGGAGCGTGGTCAGCGCGTTACCGAGTTGATGAAACAGCCACAATACTCACCGATGTCGACTGCTGAAATTGGTTTTGCCTTGTACGCAGCCAGTAAAGGCTATCTGGATGATGTAGAAGTGTCCAAGGTGGTTGACTTCCAGGGTGCGCTGCAGAGTTATCTACGTTCCAGCCAGTCTGAGCTGCTGAACAAGATCAACGAGGGTGGCCAGTTTGATGATGACATCGCCGGTGCCATGTCGAAAGCGCTTGATGACTTTAAATCCAAGAATACTTGGTAAGGGGAGGTAAGCCCCATGGCTGGTACTAAGGAAATCAAATCGCAGATCAAGAGTGTCAAAAACACCCGCAAGATCACCAAGGCGATGGAAATGGTGGCCGCTTCGAAAATGCGCAGAGCGCAGGATCGGATGCGCGCCAGTCGGCCTTATTCAGATAAGATGCGTCAGGTCGTCAGCCATATTGCCAATGGTCAGCTGGAATACAAGCATCCTTATACGCAAGCGCGTGAGGATGTGAAGCGTGTGGGTTATATCGTAATCTCGACCGACCGTGGTTTGTGTGGTGGCCTGAATGTCAATACATTCAAAGCTGCCCTGCAAAGCATGGCCAAGTGGAAAGAGCAGGGTGTCGAGGTTGATATTGCTGTCTTTGGCAGTAAAGCCGTGGCTGCTTTGCGTCGCTATGGTCTGGTTGCCGAGAAGACGCACATGGGCGATAAGCCTGAGCTGGCTGATCTGGTTGGTACGATCAAGGTAATGCTTGATGCGTATGCAGAGGGCCGGATTGATCGTCTTTATCTGGTTGAAAACGAGTTTATCAACAGCATAACGCAAAAGCCACGTGTCACGCAGCTGATTCCACTGGAAGCGTCGCAGGAGAAAGAGCTTGATTACCGCTGGGATTATATCTATGAGCCCGATGCGGAAGAGGTTATTGATGCACTGATGCAGCGTTACATTGAGTCACTCGTGTATCAAGGTGTGGTTGAGAATGTTGCTTGTGAAATGGCTGCCCGGATGGTTGCCATGAAGAGTGCTTCGGACAATGCCGGCAATATGATTCATGACTTGCAGCTGGTGTACAACAGAGTACGTCAGGCGGCAATTACGCAAGAAATCTCAGAGATCGTGGCGGGTGCGGCGGCTGTTTAATACGGCGTCAAGGCTGTTTGGAATTTAATTTTATAGAGGTACTACTCGATGAGTACTGGAAACATCGTTGAAGTAATCGGCGCTGTGGTTGATGTGGAATTTCCGCGTAACGCAGTTCCGTCTGTATACGATGCCCTTACAATAACTGCGCATGGATTGACACTGGAAGTTCAGTCGCAGTTGGGTGATGGTATCGTGCGTACCATCGCGATGGGGTCATCTGATGGCCTGCGTCGGGGTATGGAAGCAGTCAATACGGGCGCACCTATTTCTGTGCCAGTAGGGCAGGGTACGCTGGGGCGTATCATGGATGTGCTGGGCAACCCGATTGATATGAAGGGTGACGTTCCCTGTGAGGAAAGATGGCCGATCCATCGTCCTGCACCGAGTTATGAAGAGCAATCTTCAACCATCGATATTCTGGAAACGGGAATCAAGGTTGTTGATTTGATCATGCCGATCTCCAAGGGGGGTAAGATTGGTCTGTTCGGTGGTGCGGGTGTAGGCAAGACCGTTACCCTGATGGAACTGATCAATAACATTGCCAAGGCACACTCTGGTCTGTCTGTATTCGCGGGCGTAGGTGAACGTACTCGTGAGGGTAATGACTTTTACCACGAAATGACGGATTCCAAGGTTATCGACAAGGTAGCACTGGTATACGGCCAGATGAACGAACCACCCGGTAACCGTTTACGTGTGGCCTTGACCGGTCTGACCATGGCGGAGTTTTTCCGTGACGAAGGGCGTGACGTTCTGATGTTTATCGACAACATCTACCGTTACACCTTGGCGGGAACGGAAGTATCTGCACTGTTGGGGCGGATGCCTTCTGCGGTAGGTTATCAGCCGACACTGGCGGAAGAAATGGGCGTTCTGCAAGAACGTATCACCTCTACCAAGACCGGCTCTATCACATCTTTCCAGGCCGTTTATGTGCCTGCGGATGACTTGACTGACCCATCGCCAGCTACCACCTTTGCTCACTTGGATGCTACTTTGGTACTGTCGCGGAATATCGCGGAACTGGGTATTTATCCGGCGGTCGACCCACTGGGTTCAACGTCACGCCAGCTGGATCCACAGATTATCGGTGAAGACCACTACCATACTGCCCGTGGTGTACAGGGTGTGCTGCAGCGCTATAAAGAACTGCAAGACATCATTGCGATTCTGGGTATGGACGAACTGTCTGACGAAGACAAGAAAGCAGTGGGTCGTGCGCGTCGTATCCAGCGTTTCCTGTCACAACCGTTCAATGTTGCGGAAGTGTTTACAGGTTCGCCGGGCAAATACGTTACCCTGAAGGATACTATTGCTGGCTTTAAGGCAATCCTGAGTGGTGAGTATGACCATTTGCCAGAACAGGCATTTTACATGGTTGGCGGTATCGACGAAGTGATTGAAAAGGCTGGGAAGCTCTAATTTAGGAGGGCATCTTTCATGGCTATGACAATGCATCTTGATGTGGTAAGTGCGGAAGAGAAACTGTTTTCGGGTACGATTCAGCAAGTGAGTGTACCCGGTGTGATGGGCGAAATGGGTATATACCCGCGTCATGCCCAGCTGATCTCTCCACTGAGTCCGGGTGAGTTACGCTATACAACGGCAGACGGTGAACAAGCTTTGCTATTCGTGTCTGGTGGTGTGGTTGAGGTTCAGCCGCATGTTGTCACGGTATTGGCTGATACGGCTATCCGTGCAGCAGACTTGGATGAGGCGAAGGCTCAAGAGTCGATTCGGCGTGCTGAAGATGCCCTGCAAGGCAAGGATCCTGAGGATCTCGATTACGAGGCGATTCAGGCTGAGCTGGAAGCGGCTAAGGCGCAAATCGAAATGCTTCACCGGATTGGCAGAAACCGCCGCTAGGCTGATCTGTCTTTCGTTAGACAATAAAAAAGCGACCTTCGGGTCGCTTTTTTATTGTCTGGAATTTTTGAAAATATGCAGAATTGGAACTCACCCTTTAAACACTCAAGTATCCGGTTAGTTCAGAGTCATTGGCAATCTAGTCTGCCTCACCCTGTAAGACCAGCTGTCCTTTTTGCATCACCACTGCCCGGTCGCTATTGGCCAGCACTTTATGATAATTGCGATCCACAATCAACGTAGCCATCCCGCTGGAACGGATTTCACCGACCACCCGCCAGATCTCATTCACAATCATCGGAGCCAAACCCTCAGTCGCTTCATCCAGAATCACCAGTTCCGGATGGGCCATTAGCGCCCGGCCAATGGACAGCATCTGTTGTTCACCACCGGAGAGCTGCCCACCCAGATTGGTTTCCCGTTCCTTCAGGCGCGGAAAGGTCTGCATAATGCGCTCATAGCTCCATTACTTTAGTCATGTCACTCTCTCTTCAGTCAAAGGTTATAAGGTTATAAAGAATAGCATCTCTTACACGGGGCGGATTAATCGATTGGCGCAGCAGGCACAGCCGGGGATCTGATTTTAGAGAGGAGATTGAGCGGATGGTGTGGTGTTTACTCTTGATGTAAATCGTCTAATTGTTGTTTGTAGTCTGTTGTACGCACCCAGAAAACCAATTTATTCAGCAGCTGATTCAATTGCTCCAGTTCACCGTCCAGTAAAGGCTCAAACAGCAGATCTTCTGCCTCAGAGGATAATTGCCTGCCTTTTTCGCAGGTCGCCTTACCGCTTTCGGTCGCATGCAGACCGAAGCGTCGGGCATCTTTCTTGCTGTTCACCCGATAAATCAGTTCCTGCTTGAGCAGAATACGGATCAGGCGCGATACCAGGCTGCGATCTAAACCGGTAATGTGCATAATTTCATTAAAGGCAATACCACTATGCTCATCAATCATACGCAGCACACGGTACTCTCGAATGGTACAACCTACCTGCTCCACAAATAGTGGATCATTAAGCCGAATAGCTTCATTAACCAGCACTTCCAAGCGGTGGGTCAGTGCGCTGTTCTGGAATATTTTATCTTTGTCGATAGGCTCGCTCATGAGAGGTACGAGACTCCGGATTGTCATGAATGGACTTGAATATAACAAATGCAAGTAGAAATCGCTAGACAATATAATCTCAATTTGAGACTATCTCTAATGTAAACAAATGGAGGTAGTCATGTACCAATGGTTCGATGACAGGCGGGATGAGTTGGAAAGCTGGCTACATACGATTCATCGTAGTCCTGAAACCGGTTTTGAGGAAAATCAGACCGCTCATTTTGTGGCGGAACAACTTCGGGCTGCCGGTATTGAGGTGACTACCGGGGTTGGGAGAACCGGTGTGGTTGGCGTTTTGCAGGGTACTGCTGGTGCTGGCCGGAGCATTGGCTTTCGCTCTGAACTGGATGCCTTGCCAATGCAGGAATGTTCAGGTGTGCATTATCACTCCCGTATCGACGGTAAATTCCATGGATGTGGCCATGATGGACATACCGTTACCTTGCTGGCCGCTGCCTGTTATCTGGCTGAGCACCGTGATTTTTGTGGTACAGCCGTGTTTATCTTCCAGCCCGCTGAGGAATTACTGAGCGGGGCGCAGGCCATGCTGAGCGATGGTTTTCTGCAACGTTTTCCCTGTGATGAAATCTATGCCCTGCACAATTTGCCGACGCTGGGAGCAGGTCAGGTTGGTGTGCCTGCATTGGGTGCATTGGCTTCTGCTGATCATGTGGTGGTGGAGATGCAGGCAAATGGCACACATGGTTCTGCACCCCATACCGGTCAGGATGCAATTCTCGCCAGCGCCCATTTCCTGACTAGTCTGCAACAAAGCCTGAGCCGTTTGCTGGACAGCCGTGATAGTGGCGTGGTGTCTTTTGGCAGTATTCATGGTGGCCATGCTTTTAATATTCTGCCGGATGAACTCAAGATGGAAGGCACAATCCGCACGCATTCGGAAGCTGTGCGCAACACGATTAAGCAGCAACTGGATAAAGTAGCGCTTAGTACTGAATCCCTGTATGGCGTGACCGTTAAACTGAGCTATCCGGTTGAGTCACCCGTCACACAAAATCACCCTGAACAGGTGCAGGCAGTGCTGGACGTGGCCGGTCGATTAGCGGGTATTGACAATGTCCATGCCAATTGCCCGCCATTGATGGCTTCGGAAGATTTCGCCTATTTCCTGCAACAGGTTCCCGGCGCTTATTTCTTTATGGGGCAGGAGGGCCCTTATTGCCACCATCCCGAATTTGTTTTTGATACCCAAATTATTCCCTTGGGTGCTTCTATGATTGCTGAACTGATTCAGCAGCGTGCGGCATTCATGGGTGATGTATGACTACTTCAGGAGAAGGATACAATGAACTTACGTTTTAATTTTAAACAGGCTGTTTTACCTGTAGTGATGATCGCTGCTAGTTTATTAGCAGCACCTTTGCAAGCTGAAACACTCAATATGTCAAATTGGGTGCCGCAGACCCATTTTATCTTCACGGATATTCTCAAGCCCTGGGCCGATGAAGTAGAGAAAGTCACTGAAGGTCGCGTCAAGGTGAAGATTTTACCCAAAGCACTAGGTGCACCACCCCAGCATTGGGAGTTGGCACGAAAAGGGGTGGCCGATATTACCTGGGGCAACTTCACTTATGAACCGGATCGTTTTAAGTCCATCTGGTTCGCTGAGTTTCCGTTTTCCGGACAGAATGCCACAGCACAATCAGTCGCTTTGTGGAAAGCTTATGAGAAGCATTTGACGGCTGATAGTGCTTATTCCGGCGTTAAAGTCCTGAGTGTCGGGATGTTCGGTGGCGGGCAAATGCATCACGGGAGTAAGGATATGGTCGAGCCGGGTGATATTGCCGGGCAAAAATTCCGTATGGGTGGCCCGATTCAGCAGGTGTTGATTGAAGGCTTAGGTGGCGTGCCGGTTTCTGCTCCGGCAACCAATGCCTACGAAATGCTGGAAAGTAAGGTGATTGATGGCTCCTTGCATACCCTGGAGTCAGTGGTTAATTTCCGTTTACAGGATGTGCTTAAGCACCACACGGTGGTTAAGAACGGTTTGTACGATGCCACTTTTTTCCTGATTATGAATGAGAATAAGTGGAACAAACTCAGTGAGGCGGATCAGAAAGCCATTGACGGTATTTCCGGTGCTGCGTTCGCTGCCAGTTGGGGTGGGGCGTTTGACCAGCAGAATACCGATGCGGAAAAGGCCTTGCGTGATGCGGGGCATACTTTCAATGAAGCTTCACCGGCACTGACTGAGAAGGTGACTGAAATTCGTGAAAAAATGATTGCTGACTGGGAAGTGGCGGCTAAAGAAAACGGTATTGCTGACCCGAAAGCACTGTTGGCTGACTTTGAGGCGGATTATCAGGAATTAGCCGGACAGTAAGTAGTCTTTAATTGCTCTATTGAGGAGAGTCGCCATGTCACATCGCTTGTTTAATCTCATCACAACCCTGCTGGAATATTTATTAATGCTCTGCTTGTTTACGATGGTAGTGATCAATTTTGCCGATGTGACAGGGCGGCATTTATTTAACCATCCTATCTACGGTATCCATGACCTGACTGAGCATCTAATGGCTTTGGTGGTGTTTTGTGGTTTGCCGCTGGTGACCATGGCCGGATTACATCTGACCATCGATTTGCTGGATAACTTTTTAAATTCACCGGCTATGCGCTGGTGGCAGCACATTGTCGTGTGGCTGATGGTTACCATCCTCTTACTGATCGGCTGGACTTTCATGCAGTCTGCTCTGGAGGCCGCTTCTATTGCTGATGTCAGCAATGAATTACGCCTGCCGCGTGGGCCACTGTATGGGTTCATGTCGGTTTCAGCTTTACTGAGTGCGCTTGGGTTGTTGTATCAACATTTTCTGGCGGATGAAACCTTAATTAAAACCTCGGGTGATGCCGAAGGAGAAGGCTTATGACTATCGGTGTACTGGCGATTATAGCGGTGTTGTTGTTGTCGTTTCTGCGCATTCCTTTAGGGTTCTCGCTGTTAACGGTCTCCCTGGTGAGCATTGCCCTGTTGATGGACGTGGAGGTGGCGTTGGCGCTGTTGCCTATGACCATTTCTGAAGCCGTGTTGTCGTATGAGCTGGCGGTGGTGCCGATGTTTATCCTGATGGGCAATGTGATTTCCCGTACCGGCATTTCCCAAGAGCTATTTACCTCCGCTAATGCTTTTTTCGGACATATCCGGGGCGGTTTATCCTTATCCACCATGGTGGCCTGTGCCGGTTTCAGTGCGGTGTGTGGTTCCAGTTATGCCACTGCCGCCACCATGTCCAAAGTCGCTTATCCGAGCATGCGCCGCTACGGTTATACGGAAGGGCTGGCAACCGCGACCATTGCCGCAGGCGGTACATTGGGTATTTTGATTCCACCCTCAATTATTCTGGTCATTTACGGCATTCTTACTCAGACCAATATCGGTGATTTATTCATCGCTGGCGTGGTTCCCGGCTTGCTGGGACTGGTGATGTATATGTTGGTGATTTACCTGATTAGCCTGTACCGACCCGAGAGTGCGCCACCCGGTGAACGCAGTACCTGGAAAGAGCGGCTGGTATCGTTGAAAGGGGTATGGGCGTTTGTGTTTATCTTTGCGCTGATTATTGGTGGCCTGTACCTGAAATGGTTTTCGCCGACTGAAGCAGCGGGTATTGGTGCGGGTATTGCCCTAATCGTGGCCACCTTATCCGGCAAGATGAGCCTGCCTATTCTGCGTGAAGTTTTACTGGATACCGCGCGTACTTCGGTGATTCTGTATACCGTGTTGTTCGGTGCTTTGCTGTTTTCCAAGTTCATTTCTTATTCTGGTTTGGCGGATGGCATACTGGAGCAGGTAGCGGCGCTGGGTATTTCCGGTCTGGCACTGATGCTGGTGATTTTGCTGGTGTTTCTGTTACTGGGTTGTGTGATGGACTCGCTCGCGATTATCCTGATCTTTGTACCCTTGTTTGCGCCACTGATCCATGCTCAGGGATATGATCTGGTCTGGTTCGGTATTGTGGTGGTGGTAGCGACTGAAATTGCCCTGATTACACCGCCGTTGGGTATGAATGTTTTTGTGTTACGGGCGACCTTACCGGAAGTGCCGCTGGTGACTATTTTTAAAGGGTTGGTGCCTTTTATTGGCATAGATCTTGTCCGGCTGGCTATTTTGACGGCGTTTCCGGGTATTAGCTTGTGGTTGGTTCGGTTGTCATCAGGTTAATCAGCAAGGTTGTGGCAGGATATGACCGAAATGTCTGGCTATTTGCTCAGGTTTGCGGTGTGTTTTCAGCGAATTACCAACAATCAATAGCTGGTAAGTATCTGACGGGAGAACAAGTATGTCTTTTCAGCTGATGATTGAGTTCCTGACTATTTTAGCTACAGTGACACTGGCCATCAGTGGAGTGTTGCAAGCAGCACGTTCAGAGCTGGATTTTTTCGGGGCTATGGTGCTGGCCTGTGTTTGTGCTCTCGGCGGCGGTAGTCTGAGGGATCTCCTGATGGGCGTGACACCGGTTTTCTGGATGGTGGATCTGATGTATCTGGGGGTGATTATCCCGACGGTTGTTTTTACGATTATTGCAGTGCGCTTTATTACGCCAGGTAAGGGCGTTCGTCTGCATATCCTCGATATAGCTGATGCGGTTGGGTTGGCATTATTTGCTGTTCTGGGAACGCAAAAAGCTTTGATGCTGGGCTTGGCGGAGCCGGTCGCTTTGGTGATGGGCATAATTACCGGTATTGCCGGTGGCGTTATGCGTGATGTACTCAGTCAGACTGTACCTGTTGTACTGCGTGGTGAAGTCTATGCCAGTGCGGCCATTATTGGGGTGATTTTATACCTCATGACCCGTCCATTACTCAGTGAAACCCTGGCTATTCTTCTGGGGATGAGTTGCATTGTCGTCATCCGAATACTGTCCTTATATTGGAAACTGGGGCTGCCGAAGGTACGCTGGAAGCAGGATGGCGTTAAGGGCTAATCAATAAAGCGGGTAAACTGTTCCACTGCCACACGTGGCGTGCGGTAATTATTCACCTCAGCTTCGCTGTCTTCATAGCCCAGTGCCATTCCGCAAATCAGCACTTCATCATTTTCGTAGCTCAGAAACTCACGGATCACATCAGCATAATCACACAACGCTGCCTGAGCACAGGTGGCCAGTCCTTGTTCTACGGCTGCCAACATCAGCGATTGTAAGAACATGCCATAATCAATATAAGAACCGGTTTCCATATTCTTATCCATGAAAAACAGCAGCAGCACTGGAGCATCGAAAGAATGGTAATTGGCGATCCACTGTGCCATGCGCCGTTGTTTGTCATCACGGGTAATATTCAGGGATTCATAGAGTTGCAAACCACAGGCTTTACGTCGGGCTTTGTAAGGTTCTGTCCAATTAACCGGATAGTAGGTGTAATCCTGCTGATTCGGGACACCGGTGCGGAAAGCTTTTTCCAACTGTTGTTGCAGGGCGTTTTTCTTGTTGCCGCTGAGTGCCACCACTTGCCAGGGTTGGATATTGCTGCCGGAAGGAGCCAGTCGGGCAGCATCCAGTAATGAGATGATTTGCTGCCGTTCGACAGGCTTGTCAAGAAAGGCGCGGACTGATTTGCGGACACTGAGTGCTTCGGATACTTTCAAGGTCTAAATGCTCCCATTAAACAGGATGAATCAAACACCCAAATAGCCGGTCAGTTCAGGGTCATTGGCAATCTTGTCCGCTTCACCCTGTAACACCAGCTGTCCTTTTTGCATCACCACTGCCCGGTCGCTATTGGCCAGCACTTTATGATAATTGCGATCCACAATCAACGTAGCCATCCCGCTGGAACGGATTTCACCGACCACCCGCCAGATCTCATTCACAATCATCGGAGCCAAACCCTCAGTCGCTTCATCCAGAATCACCAGTTCCGGATGGGCCATTAGCGCCCGGCCAATGGACAGCATCTGTTGTTCACCACCGGAGAGCTGCCCACCCAGATTGGTTTCCCGTTCCTTCAGGCGCGGAAAGGTCTGCATAATGCGCTCATAGCTCCATTCCTGTTCACCGCGTTTATTGGGGCGGGCGGCCATTACCAGATTTTCCCGCACACTCAGATTAGGGAATACGCCACGACCTTCCGGCACATAGGCCACGCCTGAGCGAGCCACTTCATGCGGTCTGGCTTTGGACATATCCTTACCAAAAAAGCTGATATGGCCGGTGTGCTGTTTCACATGACCCAGCAGGGTGCGGATTAGTGTACTTTTGCCCATGCCGTTACGACCCAGCAAACCAACGGTTTCACCCCGGTTAATTTGCAGATCAATGCCATGCAGGATGTGGCTGGAACCATACCAGGCATGGATTTCGCGGGCATCAACAATGTGTTCAGATGACGACATTTAATGTTCTCCCAGATAGGCTGTTTGTACATCCGGATTGCTGCGGATATTCGCGGGTGTATCCGAGGCAATGACTTTGCCATTCACCATCACCGTAATACGATCCGCAATGCGGAATACGGCATCCATATCATGCTCGACCAATAAAATGGCATGATCCTGTTTCAGTTGTGCCAATAACGCTAACATCCGTTCCGTTTCTTCAGCCCCCATGCCAGCCAGTGGCTCATCTAACAGCAATACTTGAGGATGTGTCGACAGACACATCGCGACTTCCAGCTGGCGTTTTTGCCCGTGCGATAGCGGCCCGGCAATGCTATTACTCACATCATCCAGTCCGGCCTGACGGATAGCGTTACGGGCATTGCTTGTACTTATCCGGCATTGTTGTGCGTTGTTCCACCATACCCAGGGGCGTTGTATCTGCGCCTGAGCGGCCAGACGACAATTCTCGGATACCGTGAAATCAGGGTAAATGGTGTTGCGCTGATAACTGCGTCCCAGCCCGCCACGCGCCCGGCGCGGTTGTGACCAGCGGGTGACATCCTTGCCCAGTAAGGTCACCTGACCTTCAGTGGGTTTCAGCTCACCGGAGAGTATATTGATGAGTGTCGATTTGCCTGCACCATTGGTACCAATGACGGCGTGTACTGTGCCGCGCTCGATTTCAAGTGAGACATCATCCAGCGCCGTGAGGCCTCCCCAACGCTGCGTAATATGTTGTCCGCTTAATAAGGTTTCATACTGATTCATTCTATTTTCCTAACCGGCTTGCGTGCCAAACAAACGTTTCTGAACTAACTCGGGCAGGCCGACCAAGCCTTTCGGTAACAGGGCTACGCTGATAATAATGGTCAGACCCAACCCCAGATGCCAGTGTTCCGCGAAGTCCCCGAAGATTTCCGCCGATTTGAAAAATTCCTGTAAAAACACAAAGACAAATGCACCGATCATTGCACCGTGTAAATGCCCCAGACCGCCAAGGATAATCATCACCAGCAAAGCGCCGGATAAGTGCCAGCTAAGCATTTCCGGATTGACAAAACCATCCTGAACGGCGAACAGGAATCCGGCCAGACCGGCAATGCCTCCCGAAGTAACAAAAGCGGCCAGTTTATAGGGATAAGTCGAAAAACCTGAAGCCAGCATGCGTTGTTCGTTAATACGGATACCTGCCAATGCCCGGCCTAAATGCGAGCGCAGCAGGATGGCCAGAAACACAAAAGTCCAGACCAGAAATAACAGGGTGAAAAAGTAAAGAATGATGGGGTTGCTCAGATCCAGCCAGGTTTCCATGCCCGGTGTGAAATACAGATAGATACCATCCGAACCCCCACCTAGCGAGGTATCGTGCACCACGTAATAGGCCATTTGTGCAAAGGCCAGCGTGACCATAATAAAATAGACACCTTGGGTACGCAGCGACAGTGCGCCGACGAACAGTGCATAAAGTGCAGCCAGTACCACACTGGCAGGCAACAGGAACCAGACTGAGGCAGGCCCCTCTTCCGGTGATAGTAAAACAGCGGCATAAGCACCGATACCAAAAAAAGCCGCCTGACCAAAACAGACTAATCCGGTGCTGCCCACTAACAGTTCCAGACTGAGTGCCAGAATCGCGTAAATCATGATTTTGTTCACCAGCGTGATACTGTATTCGCCGCCTACCAATGGGTAGAGTGCCAGCGTTAAAAAGACCAGTCCGACAAACAGCGTTTTACCTTTTTCTTTATAAATCATCGTTTATCCCGCCTTAAACAGACCATTAGGTTTCCACAACAGAATTAAAGCCATCAGCACGTAAACTAATACGCCGGATGCTTCCGGTAACAACACCTTGCCGAAGGTATCGACCAGACCAATCAACAGCGCTGCGAAAAATGCACCCCGGATCGAACCGATGCCACCGATGACCACCACGACAAAACAGATGATCAGCACCTGATTACCCATGCCGGGATAAATGGAGGATACGGGTGCTGAGATCATGCCAGCGAATGCGGCAATGGCGACACCGGCGGCAAACACCACCCGATACAGGAATTGAATGTCGATACCTAGCGATTGCACCATTTCCCGGTTCACACTGCCGGCACGGATCATCATGCCCAACCGGGTTCGGGTAAAAACAATATACATCCCTAACGCCAGCAACAGACAAACAGCCGATACAAACAGACGGTAGACCGGATAGGTCATGACATCACCCAGCGCAATCGAGCCTGATAAAATGTCCGGCACTGAAACACCATAGACATCATCGCCCACCAGTAAGCTGCGGACTTCTTCAAACACCAAAATCAGGCCATAGGTCATCAATACCTGTTGCAAATGCTCCCGGTCATAAAGAAAACTGAAGAACGCCCATTCCAGCAGATAACCCAGAATGACCGCCAGTACCAACCCCACCAGCAGGGTGAGAAAGAAGTTTCCACCGACCAGCGGGGCCAGCGCATAGGCCATGTAAGCACCAATCATATAGAAGCTGCCATGTGCCAGATTGATCACTCCCATGATGCCGAAAATCAGCGTCAATCCCATTGCCACCAGATACAGCAGCAAGCCGTATTGGAGTGAGTTCAGGAGTTGGATCAGGAAAACGGATAAATCCATGAGATGTACCTTTTGGCAGTCCGAACCTACCCTGCGTTTTCTGAATAGAAGCAGCAGGGAGGCGTTAATAGGTTATGAGTTTTGAATTAGCTTTGTGTTAACACGCTACTGTATCATTACATCCGGCAACCCTTAGCAGGATCATCGAGCTTTTCAGCAGCGATACTTATCATCGGGTTGTCTTCGCCTTTGGCTTCGCGCAGGTAAATATCCTGAATCGGGTTATGGGCTTTAGATAAAGTGAATTTACCGCGTGGGCTGTCGATTTCAGCGGCTTCCACTGCCGCAGCAATCTCTTTGGTTTTAGTCGCATCACCACCCACAGCGGCCAGACCTATACTCAGAATCTGAGCGGCATCATAGCCCTGTACGGCATAGACATCCGGCGTCATTTTAAAACTTTCGTTGTAAGCAGAGCGGAAGGCTTTGTCTGTTTCGTTATCCAGATTATCGGCATAGTGGAGGGTGGTCAGCAAACCTTCGCCGTCACCACCCTGAGCCTTCAGTGTGCCATCCGTAAGGAAACCTGCGCCCAGTAACGGGATAGAGTCCATCAGACCGGCTGCTTTATAATCTTTGACGAACTTAACTGCGCCACCACCAGCAAAAAAGGTGTATACCGCATCCGGCTTGGTAGCAGCAATCTCGGTGAGCAGTGCCTGAAACTCGACATTCGGAAACGGTACAAACAGTTCCTTGACGACTTCACCGCCCTTTTCTTCAAACGACTGTTTGAAGCCATCCACTGATTCCTCACCTGCACCGTATTTCCAGGTGATCGTCACTACTTTTTTGTAACCTTTATCTGCCGCAACGTTACCCATCGCATAACCGGGTTGCCAGTTGGAAAACGAGCTTCGGAATATATTGGGTGCACACATCGGGCCGGTAATCAGCCCGGAACCCGCATTCGGTACCACCATCAAAGTGCCGGAATCTTTCACAACTTTGGCCATCGCTGCTGCTACGCCAGAATGTACCGTGCCGACGACAACATCGACTTTGTCACTCTTGATCAGTTTATTGATATTGTCGGTGGCTTTAGACGGGTCTGACTCATCGTCCAGTTTGACATACTCAACATTCCTACCACCGAGCTTGCCGCCTTCTTTCTCAACATAGAGTTTGAAGCCGTTTTCAATGGCGGTTCCCAGTTGGGCAAAAGTGCCGGATGCCGGTAGCATTAGGCCTACTTTCAGTGCATCCTCTGCCATCAGTTGTGTTGTGCCGAATAAGGCGGTAGCCGTCACCAGGCTCAGTGTCAATCGTTTCATCGTTATCTCCTCCAAAGTTTATGTATTCCAGTCATTAGCCTGACTGGCGGGCTGTAAAAGTTTTAACATGCTGCATGAGTGCCACAGGCTGGTCGCGATGCGGCGAATGCCTGCAATCAGCCAACTCCAACAGTTGTGTTTGTGGAACCCGGCGGGCAATACCGCGAATTTGTTCCAGCGTACCATATTCGTCATCCACACCCTGAACCGCGAGCACAGGGCATCGAATTGCCTTGATTTCTTCTTCAATAGACCATGCTTCAAACTCAGGGTGAAGCCAGCGGTTGTTCCAGCCCCAAAACGCTGAATCCGGTTCATTATGATACCGGCCTAATTTTTCCCTGAGATTGGTTTGTTCATACGTTATCTTGGCTTGTTGGATGCTCTCTATGGTGATGTCTTCCACCATAATATGCGGAGCCAGCACAATCAGTCCGGCCACCTGTTCGGGAAAACATGCGGCATACAATAAAGCGATAGAGCCGCCGTCACTGTGCCCGAACAGCCAGACCGGTTGATGGTTCGCATCAATACGGAGCGCATCCAGTAATGCCGGAAGTACCTCGTAAGCCTGCCGGTGCATAAAATCCATTTCCCATTGTTCTTGCGGCGCACGGGGTGTCGATTGGCCATAGCCGGGGCGCGAATACACTAATCCGCGATAACCCAACTCAGTACACAGCAGGTGTGGGAAGTCGCGCCACATACTGACTGAGCCGAGGCCTTCATGCAGGAAGATCATCAGCGGAGCCGCCTGATCTGCTGCACCTATCCACTGATATTCAATGCTGACCGGGCGACCTGCCCAGTCGATATCAATGAATGCAGTGGGTTGTGACGCCTGGCTCATTTAGACTGTTCCTGCTGACGCAGTTTGAAGCGTTGGATTTTGCCGGTGGCTGTTTTTGGCAGCTCGTCCACAAATTCCATAAAGCGCGGGTATTTATAAGGGGCCAGGTGATCCTTTACGAAAGCCTTGAGTTCCGCACGCAGGGTATCTTCATCAATAGGACTGGCATCTTTAAGGACAATGAATGCTTTGGTCTTGGTCAGGCCATCCGCATCCTCTTTACCAATAACAGCGGCTTCCAGTACAGCAGGGTGCTGGATCAGGGTGGCTTCGACCTCAAAGGGTGATACATAAATACCACTGACTTTAAGCATGTCATCACTGCGGCCGGAATAGGTGTAAGTACCGTCGGCATTGTGGATGTATTTGTCGCCGCTTTTCACCCAGCCGCCCTGAAAGGTATCGCGGGTTTTGTCACGGTTATTCCAATACATAGTGGCCGCACTGGGGCCTTTGATGTACAAGTCACCCGGCTCACCATCAGGAATCGTTGTGTGGCCATCCTCATCCCGCAATTCAACCTCATAGCCGGGAACCGGCCAGCCGGTGGTGCCATAGCGAACATCGCCGGGAATGTTAGACAGGAAGATATGCAGCATTTCTGTGGAACCAATACCATCGATAATTTCGACACCATATTGCTGCGTAAAACGCTGTCCCAGCTCAGCCGGTAGCGCTTCACCCGCCGATGACGCCAGGCGCAGTGCTATTTGATCCGGTGCGGGTAAGTTAGGGGACGCTAACATGCCGGCATAGCCGGTGGGTGCGCCAAAGAAAACGGTTGGTCGGTGGTCAATCCAGCGTTTAAAAACAGCATCCGGTGTTGGTCGTTCGGCCATGAATAATGCCGTGGCTCCCACACTGAAAGGGAAGCTCAGGCCATTCCCCAACCCATAAGCAAAAAATAGCTTGGCAGCAGAAAAACAGATGTCATTTTCCTGTATGCCCAGCGAGCGCGCCCCGTACAGTTCTGCTGTCCAGTAAGGGTTGGCATGAGTGTGTACCGTCCCTTTTGGTCGCCCGGTGGAGCCGGATGAGTACAACCAAAAGCCAGGATCATCGCCACAGGTCGGGGCAGCTTTACGTGCCGGAGGGCAGCTTTCCAGAAATGCCTCAAATTCGATTTCAGAAGGATGCAGCGGGGCTTCAGGATGAGACACAATAACCTTTTGCACCTCATGGTCAGAGCGTGTCATGGCGGCTGTCAGTGTCGGCAGCAGTGTTCCCGATACCAATACAGCCTGAGCGCGTGAATGCTCCAGCATATAAGCATAGTCATCTGCGGTTAACAGGGTATTGATGGCGACCGGAACGATGCCCGCGTACATTGCACCTAAAAAACTCACTGGCCAGTCTGCACAATCCTGCATCAACAACAACACACGCTCCTCTCTGCGTATGCCGAGTTGTTGCAGTCCGGCGGCCACTTTGCGGATACGTTCCGACAGTTCGCCATAACTCAGGCTGCCATAGTCATCAATACAGGCTATTTTCTCTGCACGATTAACATTGCGTTCAATCAGGTGTTGGGCAAAATTAAATGAGTCACCCGGTGCTTCAATCTCTTCAATGTTCATTCTTATCCTCCTAATTTCCCTGGCGGGCTCCGCTACAGGTTTTCCAATACGGCGCTGCTGGCTTGAATGGCACTGCGTTGGTGATAGAAATTCAGTGCCCGTAGCCCACCGAGTTCTTCACCACCACCCGCCCGGCCAGGGCCACCATGTAATGACTGTGGCATCACATTGCCATGCCCGGTGTGCAGTGAACTTACCTCGGGTGAGATAACATGCACGCGTCCGTTACTGTCAGCCAGTTCGCTGGCTGTCTGTGCCAGTTTTACCGGATCGCTGCCATACAATGACGTGACCAGCGACCCCTGACCCTGGCGGATCATGCTGACTGCGTGAGGAATATCCTGATAAGCAATCAACGTGGCTACCGGGCCAAACACCTCCATGTTATGAACTAAACCCGCTTGTTCCGGTTGTTCAGTACCCAGCAACGTCGGGGCAAGGCAACAGGCAACCGTGCTATCCACACCCTGAAGTGGGTGCTGGTTGCCGTCATAAAGCACTTCTGTACAGGTTTTAAGTTGCTCCAGGCCGGTACAAATAGCGTCATACTGCTGGCGACTGACTAATGAACCCATGCGCACGGTTTCATCCTGTGGGTTGCCTACCCGAATGTTGGCTAATTTTGTGCTAATCGCTTTAGCTAAGGCCGCATAGTGTTCTTTGTGGACGAATATCCTGCGGATGGCGGTACATTTCTGGCCGGATTTGACGGTCATTTCCCGTACGGCTTCCTTGACCAGCAAAGCAAAAGCCTCGCTGTCAGCCTTTTCATCCGGCAGTAGCAAGGCTGAGTTGATACTGTCTGCCTCAATGTTTACCCGTACAGAGTGACGTGTGACCGCAGGGTGAGAGCGTATCTTTTCCGCCGTATCCGCTGAGCCGGTAAAAGAAAGCACATCAGCGGTTTGTAGCTGGTCAAGCAATCCGGCAGAGCTGCCACAGATAACGGATAAAGCCCCTTCCGGCAATGCTCCCGCTGACACGACATCATTAACCATTTGTTGTGTCAGCCAGGCGGTGGGGGATGCGGGTTTAACAATCACCGGGACACCGGAAAGCAGTGCAGGTGCTGCCTTTTCCCAAAGTCCCCAGGCCGGAAAATTAAAAGCATTGATGAACAAGGCCACACCACGCCTTGGTGTCAGAATATGTTGGGACTGAAAACCGGGATCTTGGCCCAGTAAACTGGCTTCACCATCCATCAGATAAGGTTTATCGCCCAGTTGTGCACCTAGCTTGGCATAATAGCTGAGCGTGAAAATACCACCTTCAATATCAACAGCACTGTCATTTTTCACGGTGCCGCTGTTGGCCGTGGAGATGTCATAATAGGCATCCCGGTTACTCCGTAGTACCGCTACCACATCGGCTAACATCTGCCCACGCTGCTGGTAAGTCATCTCACGAAGTGCTTTGCCGCCTTGTTCACGGGCGAAGGCGAAGCCCTCAGCCAGATCAATAGCCTGATTGTCGATACGCACCAGTGCTTCACCGGTAACAGGGTTGTGTAAGGTTGTACCTTTGCCGCTACCAGCTTGCCAGCGTCCGGCAACATAGTTTTCAAGAAGTCTTGTCATGATCAGGTCGATTTCAGTGGGTTGATGAAAAAAGCCAGTGGCTTATCGTGTGAACGAAATTTCCCCGTTGGGAAGTAAGTACAGCACTAATGCCCGGCCATTGGATACGGTGGGTTTGTGGCTACTTCCTGGTGGGTAAACCATCCATCCGGCAGGCTGATTGTCAAACACGGCTTCACCTTCCAGCGGCATGACCAGATCAATTTCTCCGTTGGGATGGCTATGGTGTGGGCCAACTACATTGTTCATATCTACCACATCGACTGAAAAGCCGTGCAGATCATCAGCAGGTTTGAAAACTCGACCATAGCGGATGCCACCGGCTTCCCGTTCACACAGCCAACCCTCTGTAACGCCTTGCTCACAGCTGCGTTTCAATTGCTGGTAGGTATCACTGTCCACGCCGTGATAACCGTTTAGCCATTCCTGTAAATCACTATCTATGGGTCTGTCTGCTAATTGTGCGGTGAGCGCTGATAATTGCTGGCGAAAATGTTCAGTCGACACGGGTTAACTCCTCCTTACTTAACTTAAGATTTACCGCTAACAAGCGTTTGCTTGAACTCGACTTGTTAATTAGGCAAATATGAATTATTGTGCATGTAGACAGTAAGGCTGGTTCGTCGTTATGTCAAGCATTATATTGCATGTTTATAGGATCAAGTATGCTCAAAAATTCAGCAAGAAAGGAAAGTGCTCATAGCAGCTCAATACGTTCGGTAGAAAAAAAACAAAAAAATAGTTTCCTTCAGGAGTTGGGAGAACGTGTGACAGGGCTGCGGGCACTTCGCGGAATGTCCAGGAAGGCTTTATCTGAAAGCACCGGTGTCTCGGAAAGGCATCTGGCAAACCTTGAGTACGGCGAGGGTAATGCCTCAATACTGATACTGCTTGAAGTGGCCAGAGCGCTGAATTGTTCGCTGGCTGAATTGATCGGAGATTTCACAACACAATCACCGGATTGGTTGATGATTCGCTCAATGCTGGAAAAGCGTGATGAGCAGGCTGTGCAAGTGGCACGAAAAGCCATTGCAACCGCGCTGGCGGAGCAGGTGCCGAAGCTGTTTGAAACCTCCCGCATTGCTTTAATCGGTTTGCGTGGTGCTGGAAAATCGACGCTGGGTGAGCGCCTTGCTGATGAGCTGGGTTTCACCTTCGTTGATTTGAGCCGTGAAATTGAAAAGTTTGCGGGCTGTAGTATTGCTGAGATTCAGAATCTTTACGGCATGAATGCTTATCGGCGTTATGAGCGGCGGGCGTTGGAAGAAAGTATTCAAATTTATTCAGAGGTGGTGATTGGCACCCCTGGCGGACTGGTTTCTGATCCCGTGAACTTTAATCTGTTGCTCTCTCATTGCACGGCCATTTGGCTGCAAGCTGACCCCGAGGATCATATGCAGCGGGTGATGGAGCAGGGCGATTTCCGGCCGATGGCGGGCAATAAAGAGGCGATGGAGGATTTGAAAGGAATTTTAAAGTCGCGTGAACCGTTTTATGCCAGAGCGGCCTATCAATTAGATACCAGCGCTCAGCCGTTGGAGGAAACTTACGCTGAGTTGCTGAGGTTAGTGCGAAGTATTGAGGTCTGAGTCTCTGTTTAGAGCGGCACATCTGCTCATCCCGGTGCATATCCCAAAAACAGAATAATGCATGATAGTGCATAATTTTTCTTTACTAATGTTTTTTTATGCATTATTATGCTCAAGGCAATTAACCATGGATACTCGGAGGATGAGCCATGACCTACCCTGATAAGGTGGACTACCAAACCCACCCATCACAATATAAACATTGGCAACTGAGCTTTGATGGTTCAGTTGCTACATTATCAGCTGATTTTGATGAGAACGGTGGCATCCGTCCTGGATATAAGCTGAAGCTAAACAGTTATGACCTAGGAGTGGACATCGAACTCAACGATGCCATCAACCGTGTTCGTTTCGAGCACCCCGAAGTTCGCACCGTCGTCATCACCAGCCTCAAGGATAAAATTTTCTGCTCCGGCGCGAATATTTTTATGCTCGGTGTCAGTAGTCATGCCTGGAAGGTCAACTTCTGTAAGTTCACCAACGAAACCCGCAATGGGTTTGAAGATTCATCCAGCAACGATGGCCTGAAGTTTCTTGCGGCGGTGAATGGCGCTTGTGCCGGTGGTGGTTATGAACTGGCGCTGGCCTGTGATGAGATTATTCTGGTCGATGACCGCTCCAGTGCAGTGAGTTTACCGGAAGTGCCTTTACTGGGTGTCTTGCCCGGCACCGGTGGCCTGACCCGCGTTACCGATAAACGTAAGGTGCGTCATGATCTGGCGGATATCTTCTGTACCACGACCGAAGGTGTGCGTGGCCAGAAAGCCAAAGACTGGCGACTGGTCGATGAGATTGCCAAACCTGCTAAGTTTGCTGAGACGGTTCAACAGCGTGCGCTGGAATTGGCGGAACAAAGCGACCGTCCTGCTGATGGCAAAGGTGTGGAGCTAACCCCGCTACAACGCACGGTCGAAACGGATGCGTTGCGTTACAGCCATGTCACCGTTGAAATGGACAGGGCAGCACGCACGGCCACTTTCATGGTTAAAGCCCCCGAAGGCGAACAACCCACCGATATTACTGGTATCGAAGCCGCTGGTAGCAACTGGTATCCGCTGGTGCTGGCACGTGAACTGGATGATGCCATTTTGTCCATGCGTACCAATGAGCTGGAATTAGGCACGTGGCTGATTAAGACGCAGGGTGATAGTGCGGCGGTACTGGCGATGGATGAGGTGTTAATGGAACACCGCAATCATTGGTTTGTACGCACGACCATTGGTTTATTGCGCCGCACTTTCAGCCGCATTGATGTTTCAGCCCGCAGCCTGTTCGCCCTGATTGACGAGGGGAGCTGTTTTGCAGGTACATTCCTGGAACTGGCGCTGGCCTGTGATCGCAGTTATCACTTGATCCTGCCGGATGAAATGGAAAAATCACCGATGATTACTGTGTCGGAAGCTAACTTTGGTTTTTACCCGATGGTGACTGAGCAGAGTCGTTTAGAGCGGCGTTTCTATGAAGAAAAGGTAGCCTTGGACGCGGTACGGGAACAAATGCGCGAGCCATTGGATGCTGATGCCGCCTTTGAATTAGGACTGGTGACCTTAAATCCTGATGATATCGATTGGGACGATGAAACCCGCATTGTTATTGAGGAACGGGTTTCCATGTCGCCGGATGCACTCACCGGAATGGAAGCCAACCTGCGCTTTAATGGCCCGGAAAATATGTTCACACGGGTGTTTGGTCGCTTAACCGCATGGCAGAACTGGATCTTCCAGCGTCCTAATGCGGTCGGCGAAAAAGGCGCTTTGAAAGTGTATGGCTCCGGCGAGAAATCTGATTTTGACTGGAACCGGGTGTGACACGTTTATACTGAGGAGAATGGAAAGTGGGAAACATCGATTACAATGAAAAGATTCCAAACAATGTCAATCTGTCTGAAGACCGTGCTCTTAAACGTGCACTGGAACACTGGCAGCCAAACTACCTGAACTGGTGGCAGGATATGGGGCCAGACGGCTCACATGATTTTGATGTGTATCTGCGTACAGCCACCAGTGTTGACCCACAGGGTTGGGCGACCTTTGGGCATGTCAAAATGCCAGATTACCGCTGGGGTATTTTTCTTAATCCTGCGGAACAGAACCGTAAAATTCATTTCGGTGATCATAAAGGCGAAGATGCCTGGCAGAGCGTACCGGGTGAATACCGCGCCAACTTGCGCCGGATTATTGTGACGCAAGGCGATACTGAACCCGCTTCGGTTGAGCAGCAACGTCACTTGGGTCTGACCGCACCCAGCATGTATGACCTGCGTAATCTGTTTCAGGTGAATGTTGAGGAAGGTCGTCATTTATGGGCGATGGTGTATCTGCTGCATAAGTATTTTGGCCGTGACGGACGTGAGGAAGGCGAAGCACTGCTGGAGCGTCGCAGTGGTGAGGAAAATAATCCGCGTATTCTGCAAGCTTTCAACGAGAAGACACCGGACTGGTTGTCGTTCTACATGTTTACTTATTTCACCGACCGCGATGGCAAGTTCCAGTTATGCGCGCTGGCAGAATCCAGTTTTGACCCGTTGGCACGCACCACCAAGTTCATGCTCACCGAGGAAGCACATCATATGTTTGTGGGTGAGTCAGGTGTCAGCCGGGTGATCCAGCGTACCTGTCAAATGATGAATCAGCTGAAAACAGATGACCCGGCCAAATTGCGTGAAGCAGGTGTTATTGATCTACAGACGATTCAGAAATACATCAACTTCCATTTCAGTGTCACGGTGGATCTGTTTGGTGCGGATGAATCCAGTAATGCTGCCACCTTCTACTCGACCGGCTTGAAAGGACGTTATGAGGAAGGCAAGCGAGTGGATGATCATGTGCTGAAAAACGACAGTTACAAGGTGCTGGAAGTCCGTGATGGCCAGCTGCTTGAAAAAGAAGTGCCGATGCTGAATGCACTGAATGAAGTGCTGCGTGATGATTACATCAAAGACACCGTATCCGGTGTTAACCGTTGGAACAAGGTCATCAGCAAGGCAGGTATCGACTTTGAACTGATTGTGCCGCATAAGGCTTTCCACCGTAATATTGGTGCCTTGAGTGAAGTCAATGTTTCACCGGACGGCCATGTGTTGACGCAGGAACAATGGAATGCACATGTGGATCAGTGGCTGCCTTCCGATGAAGATCGTGAATACGTTGCCAGCCTGATGGGGCGGATTGTGGAGCCTGGTAAATTTGCCAACTGGATTGCGCCGCCGGTGATTGGGATTAACCGTCAACCGGTTGATTTTGAATACGTGCGTTTTAGCTAAGGTCTCCTCCTGTGGAAGCGCTCTCCTGTCAAATTGGATGGGGGGGCTGCCTTCCGATGACTGATCCGGGTCTTCATCTGTTATTGTGACCGGACATCAGCAGTATGAGCCCCTGAATCCTGAGGAGGAAACGATGACAAGCACTACTTCGGTTTTATTGAACCAACACCTGATTGACCCCGAAATCTGTATCCGTTGCAATACCTGTGAAGCAACATGCCCGGTCGATGCGATCACCCATAATGATGATAATTATGTGGTGGATGCGGAGAAGTGCAATTTTTGCATGGATTGCATTTCACCCTGCCCCACCGGTTCGATTGATAATTGGCGACAAGTTCCCAAGCAACAGGCTTATTCTATTGAAGCGCAGTTTGAATGGGATGAGTTACCGGATGAGTTGAGCGCGGCGGAACTGGCTGAGGCAGGCGTGGGTGTGGAACCAGCTCAGGCTGTTTCAGCGGCTCCGGCGTCATCGCTTCAGTCTGTTCCCAGCGGCTCGGCAGATTTTAACAGTTCTCAATATAATGCGCAGCTGCCTCCTTGGTCGGCAGCTCATGTCTATACCAATCTGTATGGCCCTAAAGCCGCAGAACACAGTATCAGGGCAAAAGTGGTCGGCAATGTCCGGGTAACTGACGTGGGCAGAGAATATGATACACACCATATCGTGCTTGATTTCGGTGACCGACCCTTCCCGGTGCTGGAGGGGCAGTCGATTGGCGTTATCCCGCCCGGAACGGATGCCAAAGGCAAGCCACATCATGCCCGCCAGTATTCTATTGCCAGTGCCCGTAATGGTGAGCGTGTCGGTTATAACAATATTTCACTGACGATCAAACGTGTTCTGGAAGATCATGATGGTCATCCGGTTAAGGGTGTGGCCTCCAATTATATGTGTGATTTGGATGTGGGTGATGAGGTGGCTGTTATTGGCCCGTTTGGTTCCAGTTTCCTGATGCCGAATCACCCGCGCTCCAATATTGTGATGATATGCACCGGCACCGGTAGTGCACCGATGCGGGCGATGACGGAATGGCGGCGGCGATTACGCAAGAGCGGTAAATTTGAAGGCGGTAAGTTATTACTGTTCTTTGGTGCGCGTACTCCCGAAGAATTACCGTATTTCGGGCCATTGAGAAAACTGCCCAAAGATTTTATTGATGTCAATTTTGCCTTCTCCCGGATTGCTGACCAGCCCAAGCGCTACGTGCAGGATCTGATGCGCGAACGGGCGGCGGATTTGGCGAAGCTACTGGATGATCCGAATACCTGTTTTTATGTCTGTGGCTTAAAGGCCATGGAAGAAGGCGTGGTGCTGGCACTGTCTGATATTGCTAAACAGGCGGGTCTGGACTGGGATGTTGTGGGAAAAGCCATGAAACAGCAGGGTCGTTTGCATTTGGAGACTTATTAATGAGTGACTTTCAAACCCTGACCATTTCCAGCCGCATGACGGGTGTGACGCAGATTACTATGGCTCGCCCCGATGTCTTCAATGCCTTCGATGAAACCATGATTGCTGAACTGGATGCTGCGTTCGCACAACTGATTGAAGATGCATCAGTACGAGTGATTGTGTTGGCTGGCGAAGGCAAGCACTTTAGTGCCGGTGCTGACCTGAAATGGATGCAACGCGCCAGTGAAGCAACGCAGGCATGGAATCTACAAGATGCGCGTAAATTTGCCGTAATGCTGAGCCGGATTGACGCCTGCCCCAAACCTGTCGTCGCACGGGTGCAAGGCGCTGCACTGGGTGGCGGTACGGGGCTGGTGTGCGCCTGTGATATTGCTATCGCTAGTGAACGCGCCAGTTTTGCCGTCAGTGAAGCTAAATTCGGCATTATTCCTTCGGTGATTGGCCCTTACCTGACCAATGCCGTCGGTAAGCGGCAGGCACGCAGACTGGCGCTAACGACTACACGAATTAAGGCGGCTGAAGCGCAGAGCATGCATTTGGTGCACGAAGTTGTCACAGAAGATGCATTGGATGCTGCGGTGGATGCGACCGTCACCGAACTATTAGCGGGTAGCCCTAATGCTCAGCGTGAAATCAAGGCACTGTTCGGACTATTAGAGGTTGGAGCCGTGACTGAAGAAGTGCGCGAGTTGACCGCGCAAACTATCAGCCGGGTACGCGGTACGGATGAGGCCAAAGAAGGCTTTGCGGCTTTTCTCGATAAACGTCCGGCAAACTGGATACCTAAAGCGTAAAGGTGATATAAAACGATGACTATTTCTACTGAAACGCCGGTACTGGTAGTGGGTGCGGGCATTATGGGAACCGGTATTGCTCAGGTGGCCGCTCAGGCTGGTCATCCGGTGCTGCTGTTTGATGTGAACGCCGACGCGGCGCTACAGGCCAAGGACAAACTCAGTGCCACTTTTGACAAACTGGTCAATAAAGGCAAGTTCACCCCGGAACAGGCACAACAGATTCTTGCTCGTGTGACACCCACGAGTCAGCTGGAAGCAGCGGCTGAAGCAGGGTTAGTGGTCGAAGCTATTGTCGAGAAACTGGCAGTAAAACGCAGTCTGTTTCAGCAACTGGAAAGCATAGTCAGTCAGGGCTGTATTCTGGCGACCAATACCTCCTCCATTTCGGTGACAGCCATTGCCAATGGGCTACAGCACCCCGGACGTTTGGTGGGGATGCACTTCTTTAACCCGGTGCCGCTGATGAAACTGGTGGAAGTGGTCTCCGGCTTGCAGACAGACCCCGCCGTGGCGGAAGCTACCTTTAAACTGTCTGAGGCATGGGGCAAAGTACCGGTATACGCGAAGTCTACGCCCGGTTTTATTGTGAACCGTATTGCCCGCCCATTTTATGCCGAAACACTGGCTTTATTGCAGGAACAAGCCGCCGAACCGCTGGTGTTGGATGCCTGTTTACGCGCTGTCGGGTTCCGTATGGGGCCATGTGAGCTGATGGATCTGATTGGGCATGATACTAATTTCTCGGTCACTCAATCGGTGTACAACGCTAATTTTCAGGACAAGCGCTTTGTGCCTTCGCTGGTGCAACAGGAGCTAGTTGAGGGAGGCCTGTTGGGACGCAAATCCGGTCAGGGTTTTTATGATTACCGGGAAGGTGTGGACAAGCCCGCTATCACGGAATACCGTAAACCGGATGCCACTGATTTAGGTGCGGTGACTTTAGTGGGCAGTGGTCGGGTGGCTGATTTATTGGCTTCCCGTTTGCAACAGGCCGGGGTTAGTTTTGAGCAGGATGCATCAGCCGCTGACACAGGGTTGCGATTAAATGGCATGAGTCTGTATTTGACGGATGGTCGTCCGGCAACAGCACGTGGTGCTAATGTGGCGGTATTTGATCTGCCGGTTACGGATACGGAAGGCTCTGTGCTGGCTTTTGCGGTCTCCGCTCAGGCAGACAGTGCAAGCACCGAAAAAGTACAACATTGCTTGCGGGTATTAGGCTTTAACCCGCAGCCGTTGTCCGATGTGCCGGGTCTAATCGTGGCGCGTACCCTTGCCATGCTGATTAATGAAGCTGCTGATGCGGTGCATCAAGGCGTGTGTGATCAGGCGGGTGCTGATGCGGCGATGAAACTGGGGGTGAATTACCCGGCAGGGTCGTTTGAATGGCTGGCGCAATGGTCTGCTTCAGAGGTGGTGTACTTACTGGATGCGCTGGATAGCTGGTATCGGGGCGAACGTTACCGGGTGAGTCCGTGGTTGCGTCTTAAGGCATGTGCGGAGTTTTAATCAATGGAGCGGAGAGAATTAGCCAACAACCTTGAACTGCTGATCCGTGATAATGGTGTGGCAGATATTATATTTGGTCCTGAAGGGGGCATGCCCGCCACGGATAAACGGGGACATGCGGCTCTGGGGCGTATCTGGCGTGAACTGGCGGATGATGACCGGGTGCGTTGTATTCTGGTGCATAGCCGAGGTAAAGGTTTTTGTGCCGGGGGAACGCCGGATGTTGTACAGGGCATGCTGGACAGTGAAACAGAGCGGTTGCGGGTGATGCGTGAAGCACGTGATATTGTGCAGGGCATGCTGGATTGTGATAAGCCGATCATCTCCGCGATCAATGGCGCAGCAGTCGGCGCAGGGGCGGCCATTGCTTTATTAGCTGACATATCCATTGCGGGCGAAAAAGCAAAAATCATTGACGGACATACTAAACTGGGTGTTGCTGCCGGTGATCATGCCGCTCTGATCTGGCCGTTGCTGTGTGGAATGGCGAAAGCAAAATACCACCTGTTGTTATGTGATGCGATTGATGGCACGGAAGCCGAGCGTATCGGTTTAGTCAGTAAGGTGGTGCCTGATGATCAGCTGTTATCTGAAGCAGAATCCATCGCTGAACGACTGGCACAAGGCAGTCCGGCAGCACTGGCGTACACCAAGCGCAGTCTGAACCATTGGCTACGGGCCGCCTGGCCTGCATTCGAGCACTCTCTGGCTCTGGAAATACTGGGTTTTGCCGGTGCGGAAGCTAAAGAAGGTTTTACGGCTTTGCAGGAGAAACGCCCGGCGGCGTTTAGCAAAGGATGAAATTTGCAGAATTTTATGTCGGCCAGATGATTCAGGCTGGCTCCTACACCGTCAGTGAAGATGAAATCACCTGCTTTGCCAATGACTACGATCCGCAATGGTTTCATACCGATAAAAGTGCGGCGGAACAAGGGCCGTTCAAGGGTCTGATCGCCAGTGGTTGGCAGAGCTGTGGCATTGCCATGCGCCTGACCGCTGATACTGTATTGGCCGGTTCAGAGTCGTTCGCTTCCCCCGGTCTAAAATATGTACGCTGGCCAAATCCGGTGCGCCCCGGTGACGAGCTGGCTTTGATATTGACGGTGTTGGACGTGCGCCGCTCCGTTAAGCGCCCACATCTGGGTATTTTACAATGGCGCTGGCAATTACATAACCAACATCAGGACGAAGTGCTGGATCTGGAAGCGACCAGTATGTTCGATCTTTCGCAGAATGAGGAACCCTAATGATCCACGCTTATATTTGTGATGCAATTCGTACCCCCTTTGGGCGTTATGGTGGTGCGCTGTCTTCGGTACGTGCTGATGATTTAGGTGCAGTGCCACTAAGAGCCTTGATGGCGCGTAACCCTGATGTGGATTGGAGTGCGGTCACGGATGTGATTTATGGCTGCGCCAATCAGGCCGGTGAAGACAACCGTAATGTGGCGCGTATGTCCAGCCTGCTGGCGGGTTTGCCGCTCGAATTGCCGGGAGCTACGCTTAATCGCTTGTGTGGTTCCGGGATGGATGCGATTGGCACAGCGGCTCGTGCTATCAAAGCGGGGGAGGCGCGACTGATGATCGCAGGCGGCGTGGAAAGTATGAGCCGCGCCCCGTTTGTTATGCCCAAGGCTGAAACGGCTTTCAGCCGTGCTAATGCGGTGTATGACACCACCATTGGCTGGCGATTTGTCAACAAACTGATGAAAGAACAGTACGGTGTCGATTCCATGCCGGAAACCGCCGAGAATGTGGCGGAAGATTTTGCTATTGAGCGTGAAGCACAAGACAAAATGGCGCTGGCCTCACAGCAAAAAGCCGCGCGTGCTCAACAGGATGGAACGCTGGCCGAAGAAATAACTCCGGTCAGTGTGCCGCAGGGTAAAGCGGGTTCCATTCTGGTGGAAAAAGATGAGCATCTGCGTGAAACCACACTGGAAAAACTGGCAAGTTTACGCGGTGTCGTGAAGCCGGAAGGGACAGTGACTGCCGGGAATGCCTCCGGCGTGAATGACGGTGCTTGTGCACTGTTGCTGGCCAGTGAGGAGGCTGCTGGTCAATACGGCTTGACACCGCGTGCGCGCGTGGTTGGCATGGCGACTGCTGGTGTGCCACCACGCATTATGGGCATTGGCCCGGCTCCGGCTAGTCGTAAGGTGTTGGAACTGACCGGGCTGACCTTGGCGCAGATGGATGTTATTGAGCTGAATGAGGCCTTTGCGGCACAAGGTTTAGCGGTATTGCGTGCTTTGGGATTGTCTGATGATGATCCGCGTGTCAATCCTAATGGGGGTGCGATTGCATTGGGACATCCGCTGGGAGCCAGTGGTGCGCGGCTGGTAACCACAGCGATGTACCAGTTACAGCGTACCGGTGGGCGTTATGCGCTGTGTACGATGTGTATCGGTGTAGGGCAGGGGATTGCGGTTATTATCGAGCGGGTTTGAACAGTTGGGACTCGAAACTTGAAAAGTCCACTCGAAAGTCCACTCAGACACCAGAAACAAAAAAGGGCTACAGGAAAAACACACTGTAACCCTTTGAAACTATTGGTGCCGACACTCGGATTCGAACTGAGGACCTACTGATTACAAGTCAGTTGCTCTACCAACTGAGCTATGTCGGCTTCAAGAAGTGCACATTCTATGCGAGGATTTTTTTTCTTGCAAGTCTTTATCATGACCGACGGCGAAATTTTCTGCCCTGAAAGGCGGAAAGCATGCCGCGCAGGATATTCATCTCACTGACCGTTGGCGCAATGCGCCCAAACAGGCGGCGTAGACGGCGCATCAGCAGGCGCGGGTTATCCGGGTCAAGGTATTCAACTTCGATCAGGGTGGCTTCCAGATGCGTAAAGAATCCCTCCAGAGCGTCTGCAGTAGCCGCCTCCTCGCCTAATTCGGTTTGTGCGGCTATAGCAGGCGCTGTACGGCTTGCCATCATGCATTCGTAGCAGACAATCTGGATGGCAGCGGCGATGTTCAGAGAGAAGGAATCAAAGGCCATGGGGATATGCACCAGAGCCTGACAGTGTTCCAGCTCTTCGTTGGTCAGCCCGGTGCGCTCACGACCAAACAAAATGGCGACTTTCTGCTGTGACAGGCGCTCATGGACAGCCACACCACCTGCGCGGGCATCCATTTGTGGCCAGCGCAGGCTGCGCTCGGAGCGTGCGCTGCTGCCCAGCACATAATGGCAGTCTGCCAGTGCTTCCTGCAGGCTCTCGCAATGACGCGCCTTGTCCAGAATGTCATCGGCGCCTGAAGCCAGTGCACGTGTTTCTGGTGCATCAAAGCGGTTGGGCTGCACCAGGCGCAAATCGTGAATGCCCATTGTCTTCATGGCGCGGGCTGCTGAGCCAATATTGCCAGGGTGCGAGGTCTGGATCATGACAATGCAAAGATTATCCAGCAGTTGGCTGCTTCCCATACGGATCTATCCTATTTTTTCAGCATGCGTGATTTTTCGCGATTCCAGTCACGGTCTTTCTCGGTAGCGCGCTTGTCATGCTGTTGCTTGCCTTTACCCAAGCCAATTTCGACTTTAACCCGGTTATTCTTCCAGTACATGGCGGTTGGCACGATGGTATAGCCTTTGCGGTCAACGGCTGCGCCCATGCGTTCCAGCTGGAAGCCGTGCAGGAGTAATTTTCGATCGCGCTTTGATTCCGGCACGATGTGGGTAGAGGCTGAGAGCAGGGGAGTAATCAGCGCATTGGATAGCCAAGCCTCGCCTTTTTTCAGCAGGATATAGCTTTCCTTCATCTGAACGCGTCCTTCGCGTAGGCTTTTTACTTCCCAACCCTGCAGAACCATGCCTGCTTCGTAGGTATCCTCGATAAAATATTCGTACCGCGCACTCTTGTTCAGTGCGATGGTTTTTCCGCCGTGGGCAGATTTTTTCTTTTGCTTGGCCATTTGGATTACTATAGTAGCGAAACCGTCAGATAATAGCGCGTTCTGGCCTGAATATGAATGGCTGGTGTGTCTCTGGTGTTTGAATGTCAAGAAAAGGAAGTTTGCATGGCGCATATCAGCCGTAGTGCCTTAGTCCCGTATTCAGCTGAACAGATGTATGTACTGGTCGATGCGATTCGCGACTACCCGCAATTTTTGCCCTGGTGCCGCAGTACCCAGGAGTTCAGCCGCAATCCGGATGAAGTGCGCGCCAGCATCGAAATTGCCAAAGGTGCGGTTAACAAGAGTTTTACGACCCGTAACCTGATGCAGCGTAACAAGCTGATCGAAGTCAGCCTGGTGGATGGGCCGTTTAAGCATCTGCATGGCTTTTGGCGGTTTGATGAGCTTAAGCCAGACGCTTGCAAGGTGACACTCGATCTGGACTTTGAATTTTCCAATATGCTGATGCGCATTGCGATTGGGCCTGTGTTTAGCCAGGTGGCGAATACTTTGGTGGATTCGTTTGTTGAGCGGGCACGTCAGGTGTATAAGGCGGGGGAGTAATATGCAGCTAGAAGAAAGGGTTGGTCAGAACATGATGATCGAAGTGGTTTATCCGCTGCCAGAAGAGCAGATTATTTTTCAGGCTAACGTGGCGGAAGGTAGCAGTGTGCGGGATGGTATCGTTGCCAGTGGTGTTTTGGCGCATTACTCGCAGCTGGTGCTGGAGGAGCTAACGACCGGAATTTTTGGTAAACTGGCACCCCTGAGCACGCCACTGCGTGCGCGTGACCGTATCGAAATTTATCGTCCACTGCTTGCGGATCCGAAAGAAGTGCGTAAACAGCGTGCAGCTGCCGGCAAACGCATGAAAAAAGGTGGCGGCAGTGGGATCGAGGAAAACAGCCCGAGCTGATGCGGGCTGTATTTTGCTTGCGTCACTGAATCACTGTGGCCGGTGTTGGGTTAACCCTTGGCCGGTTGATCCTGGCGAATATCCGTTACTACACCCGCCGCATCAAAGAAAATGGCGATGCCACTGCGTTTGGGGGTGTTCAGGCCTTCTTTCAGGTAAAACACGTAGTCCCAGCGGTTTTGGCGAAAATCATCCGCTAACAGCGGCGTGCCCAGAATATCCTGTACCTGTGCCTGGGTCATACCGGGGCGTACCTGAGCCAGTTCTTCTTGGGTGATGTAGTTACCCTGCTGGATGTCCATGCGGTAAATAAGGCTGCATCCAGACAGCAATGCTGCCATCATGGCAATTAAAGTGAGACGTTTTATCATGTTAGGTTTAATCTGTATTCTATTGTAATAGGCTGCCATGATAGACCATTCGGAGTGGAGAGTGCAGAGTGGAAGAGCAAGATATTAAACGAGTCGGCCTGAAAGTGACTCAGCCCCGGGTGAAAATCCTTGATTTACTCGGTAATTCGCTGGACAGGCACCTGAGTGCTGAAGATATCTACAAAACCTTGTTGGCCAATGGGGATGAGATCGGCCTGGCTACGGTTTATCGTGTCCTGACGCAGTTTGAAGCAGCCGGCTTGATCAGCCGCCATCACTTTGAAGGCGGGCAGGCGGTGTTTGAACTGGCCTCTGATGACCACCATGATCACATGGTCTGCGTGAAGACCGGCAAGGTGGTCGAGTTCTATGATGAGGTGATTGAACGGCGGCAAAAAGAGATCGCACGTGAACATGGGTTCCGGATAACTGACCATTCCTTGATCTTGTACGGCGAGTTCGTCGAAAAAGTATAAAAAAATGCGGGTAGCTTTTGCATTTATCTGATATGCCGGTATAATCGCGCATCTATTGAAAATGGTCGCATTGTGTGACCCCTATTGTATTGCATTAACCTTGAGACCCATACTATATGCCAAGTGTAAGAGTACGAGATTCTGAGCCTTTTGAAATTGCAGTTCGCCGCTTCAAGCGTACCTGCGAAAAAGCAGGTGTTGTTGCCGAAGTACGCGCCCGTGAATTCTATGAAAAGCCTACTGCCGTTCGCAAGCGCAAGCGTGCTGCTGCCGTCAAGCGTAACCTCAAGCGTATTTCCCGCGATCTGAACCGTAGAGTCAGAATGTACTAATTGGTACATGGGATCATTTAAATCATAATGAGCTTAAAACTCCAACTTACTGAAGCGATGAAAGATGCCATGCGTGCCAAGGATAAGGTGCGTTTGGATGCGATTCGTCTGATGCTGGCTGCCATCAAGCAGTTGGAAGTGGATAACCGGGTGGAGCTGGATGATACGGCGACTCTGGCGGTGCTGGACAAAATGGTCAAGCAGCGCCGTGAGTCAATTCGCCAGTACAGCGAAGCCGGTCGCCAGGATCTGGCCGATGCTGAACAGACCGAGATCGAGATTATTCAGGCTTATTTGCCACAGGCATTGAGCGCTGCAGAGCTGGAAGCATTGGTCGCTGAGGCGATAGCGCAAACGGGTGCAAGTTCTGTCAAGGATATGGGTAAGGTCAT
Organism: uncultured Thiothrix sp.; assembly: GCA_964293125.1. Classification (GTDB taxonomy): domain Bacteria; phylum Pseudomonadota; class Gammaproteobacteria; order Thiotrichales; family Thiotrichaceae; genus Thiolinea. Next base: position 42,179 of record CAXYXY010000004.1, read on the forward strand.
GGGTTGGATCAAACCAAAAGCCCAGGGTCGGGCTGATATGAGCCAGGTTAATGCACTGATCAAAGCCAGTTTGGCCAGCTGAACCAGCCCGGATTGCACCCCGGCTGGTTGGTTGACTGCCGGTTTGTTTAATATCCGCGTTCCATTCTTCCTCTGTCTTTCCGTCACCTTGTTGAAATTATTAGGAGTGCCGTCGTGTCTGCCCTAACAGCCGAATTGAAAAATGATCGTTTCCTGCGCGCACTCTTAAAAGAGCCTGTTGACACCACTCCCGTTTGGATTATGCGCCAGGCAGGGCGTTATTTGCCAGAATACCGGGCAACCCGCCAGCAGGCCGGTAGTTTTATGGATCTGTGCAAAAATGCTGATTTGGCCTGTGAGGTCACTTTGCAGCCGCTGGAGCGTTTTGATCTGGACGCAGCTATTCTGTTTTCCGATATTCTGACCATTCCTGATGCGATGGGGCTGGGGCTTTACTTTGCTGAAGGCGAGGGGCCGCGTTTTGAGCGCCCATTGCGCGACCGTGCTGCGATTGAAGCCTTGGGTGTGCCCGATCCGGAGGGTGAGCTGGCTTATGTCATGAATGCAGTGCGTACCATTCGCCGTGAGCTGAACGGCAGGGTGCCATTGATTGGCTTTTCCGGTAGCCCGTGGACATTGGCGACTTATATGGTAGAAGGTGGCTCCAGCAAGGATTTTGGTAAAGTGAAGGGCTTGTTATACGATGATCCGGGTTCCATGCACCTGCTACTGGACAAACTCGCAGACAGTGTGACCGCTTATCTGAATGCGCAGATTGCCGCTGGTGCTCAAGCCGTGATGATCTTTGATACCTGGGGCGGTGCCTTGACTCCACCGACTTACCGTGAATTTTCATTGGCTTACATGCAGAAAATCGTGGATGGGCTGCAGCGTGAGAATGAAGGCCGGCGTGTACCCGTGACCTTGTTTACCAAGGGCGGTGCGCAGTGGCTGGAACCCATGGCTGCGACCGGTTGCGATGGCCTGGGGTTGGACTGGACGATCAATATCGGTGAAGCACAACAGCGAGTAGGTAGCCAGGTTGCTTTACAGGGTAATATGGATCCCTCCGTGCTGTATGCCTCGCCGGAGGTGATTCGTGCGACGGTCAAGCAGATCATTCAGGATTATGGCCAGCCTACCGGGCATGTATTTAATCTGGGGCATGGGATTCACCAGCATATTAACCCGGATAATGTCAAAGTGCTGGTAGATGCCGTGCATGAGTTTGGGCAATTTGACAAGTAATTGGACAAGCGTTGAGTGCCCCGTTAAACCCGTTAAGTCATTCTGTTTATTGGCTATTTCCTGCTGGATTGATTGCATCTGTTTCCGTCTTTTTGTCGGTATCTTGCAGCAGGGCTTGTACTTTTTTCAGGTCAGCCCGGCGAATGCCTTTACCTGTCAGCGGGTCGAGTGCTGCGTGACTGCTGCGGCCATCGTCCGGAAAAATCATTAATTCCACTTCAACATCATCAGCGTAAAAGCGGAGCAGGGGGAAATACGCCTGCTTCTTGCCGGATCTGATTTTGCGTTCATGCACCTGAAACGGGATATTCTGTTCTTCCATAAAAAAGATGACATCTTCGGCACGGTTGGCGGACAAATGGAGTGTGACTGCTGAGTGTGGCCCGGAAACACCTTCAAGAGCAGAACCCGTTAGATAAGGCTGGAAATCCTGCAGAAAACCCAATGCCTCCACGGCAATCTCACGATGGTGGCGTAACAGTGTTCGGTGTTCGTCATCAACATCCAGCAAGCGGATGTATTCATGCAAGGCGGCAAGCACTTCTTCATTACCCGGCTGCTGCTTGCTCTGGCTGCTGGCACCCATGCGTTGTGCGGCTTTTTGTTTGGCCAACCGATAATCACGGAAGCCTTCTTCATAAATGAGTCGGGCAGCTTCATCTGCCACCCGTTGGCGGAGTGTTTTGTCAGGTGGCGGCAGCATCAGAAGATCTGCTCAGGAATTTCTACGGCTTCAGTGCGTCGCCTTGGCGCCGGGGCGGCTGTTGGATCGGTTTCGCTACCCGCATTATTGACCTGAACCTGTACCGTGTCTTTAAATTCAAAGCGTTGTGCGGTTTGGGTAGGGGCCTGTTCTGCGGTCAGCTCTTCTTCGATAACATGGGTTGAGAACTGGTCGGCCAGTAGCCCGGTATCCGCATCGATTTTCACGGTTTGCAATTTACCCGGTTGCTGCCATTTTTTGCTGGGTTTGCCTTTCAGTACTTCCTGCATCAGATTGATCCACATAGGCACGGCGATACGGGTTGAGGTTTCACCTTCACCCAGTTCAGCCATATCATCAAACCCAGACCAGGCGACTGCGACATAATCCTGATTGAAACCACAAAACCAGGAGTCTTTTTGTTCGTTGGTGGTGCCCGTTTTACCCGCAATGTCATCGCGTTTCAGAGTACGCCCTGCGCTAGCCGCCGTACCAAACTGAGTGACACCCTGCATCATGCTGACGATCTGGTAATTGGTGCGCGAGTCCATGATGCGTGGCGCGGCGGGTGAGTGTATTTCATGAGCCTGGTCTGCTACTTTCAAGGTTTCGGTTTTGCTTTTGTCCGCACCTTCAGCGGCGGGGACTTCTGCTGTGCTTTTTTCACCCGCACTCTTTTCACCTGTATTGGGCTTGATGGTACATTGTTCAACATTATCGCCGCAGGCATGCCTGATTTCAGTGCTGGCATCAAACAATACATTGCCATCATTGTCTTCAATCCGGTTGATAAAATGGGCATCTACCTTGAAACCACCATTCGCAAACGTGGAGTAAGCGGTGGCCATTTGCACCGGTGTGGTCAGGCCTGTCCCCAAAGCCAGTGTCAGGTTGGGGGGCAGGTTTTTGCGTTCATAACCAAAGCGGGTCGCATAGTCGATCGTGTAAGGGATGCCAGTGTCACGCAGGATACGAATGGACACCAGATTACGTGATTTTGCCAGCGCTTCCCGCAAAGTGGTTGGGCCAATGTATTTACCGCCAAAGTTTTTTGGCTGCCATTTGCTGCCGGGGATATTGATCGGTGCATCATTGACAATGCTGGCTGGCGAAAATCCTTTGGACAGCGCTGCTGAATAAATGATGGGTTTGAAGCTGGAGCCAGGTTGACGCATGGCTTGGGTGGCGCGATTGAATTTGGAGTGATAAAAATCATAGCCGCCCATCACGGCACGAATGGCACCATCCGTTGGATTCATCAGTACCAGTGCACCGCCGACAGCGGGAATCTGGGTCAGCTGCCATTGAGTGGGTTGCTCGGGCTGGGTGGGTGCTGTCTCGCTGTTTGCTTTGTCCTTGGTAGCTGTTTTTACTGTGATCACAGGGCGTACCCGAACAATATCGCCGGCGGCAATGACATCATTCACATTTTTCGGCGTTTTACCCCGGCTGTCGGCATTGACAAATTTACGTGCCCATTTGACATCCTCAAGGTGCAGGTTAATCACTTGCTCATTGAGTAACAGTACTTCAGCGGTATCACGGGTACTTTTGATGACCAGCGCCGCTTGCATGTCACCGACCTGCGGGTAGGTTGAGAGTTTGTCCAGCCATTCGTCGCGGCCTGCGTAATCGTCGAGGTTGATATGGTCTTCCGCGCCCCGATAGCCATGGCGCTTGTCATAGTCATCCAGCGTCTCGCGCAAGGCTTTGGTAGCGTAGATTTGCATTTGTGAGTCGAGCGTGGTGTAGACATGATAGCCTTGGGTATAGGCTTTATCTGCGTATTTTTCGACAATGGCGGAGCGCACCATCTCAGCCAGATAAGGTGCATACGTTTCGATATCCGTTTTATGCACAGAGGCCGTATTGGGTTCACGCGCCGCCGCCTCATATTCCGGGCGCTGGATATAGCCCAGTTCCAGCATGCGTTTCAGGATATAGTCGCGGCGAATCATGGCGCGTGGCGGATTGACGATCGGGTTATAGCGTGACGGCGCTTTAGGCAGACCGGCAATCATCGCCATTTGTGCCAGGGTCAAGTCTTCGAGTTTATCCTTCCCATAATAGACCTTGGCGGCAGCGGCTATCCCGTAAGCACGATTACCCAGATAAATCTTGTTCAGGTACAGTTCGAGGATTTCATCCTTGTTGAGGGTCTGTTCCAGCTTGATGGCCAGCAGGGTTTCCTTGAACTTGCGTTCAACGGTTTTATCACTGTCCAGAAAAGCGTTGCGCGCCAGCTGCATGGTAATGGTACTGGCACCCTGTGATGCCCGGCCCGTTGAAATGACACTGTACATGGCACGAGCGATGCCTTTAAGGTCGATACCGGGGTGGTCATAATACCGTGCATCTTCGATAGAAATGAACGCTTGCAACAGTGTTTTCGGGATCTGTTCGAAATCGACTGGACGGCTGCGTTGGGCACCATATTCAGCGATTAAACGTTCCTCACGCGAGTAAATGCGCAAGGGTACCTGCATCTCGATCTGGTGCAGTGCCATGCTGTCTGGCAACTGAGGGGAATAGTACAGGTACAGACCTGCCAATCCGCTCAAGCCGATAACCATCAATGTGAACAGCGTGCTGAACAATAGGGGAATGAATTTGGTGAGAACTCGCATGACCTTGCGTTGACCCGAAACTTTAATTATTGCTTTACAGATATGGAAATCATTTTCCAATCTGGATGATGGGTATTTTTGTTGTATTTCAACTGGATTTTTTCACTGACCCGTCTCCCCGTTTGTCCGAAATCGGCACACCACAGAGAGGGTCAGGGTAGACTATTTTCAAGTTGAACGCTACCCTATTCCTCAAGCTTGATAACAAAAATAAGATGTGAGTTGCCGTGTTTTCATTTTATAGCCGTAAGCCCAATCTATTGGGTCTCGATATCAGCTCCTCAGCTGTCAAGTTGGTGGAGATGTCACGCAAAGGGCGTGAGTACCGCATCGAAAGTTATGCCGTTGCTCCATTGCCTGAGGGCGTTTGTAACGAGAAGGACATTATTGAGCCGGAACCTATTGGTGAGGCCATCCGCAAGACCTTGCGCGAAAGCCGTACCCGTCTCAAACACTGTGCTTTGGCCATCCCGACTTCAATGGCGATCAACAAGATCATTACGTTATCAGCGGCCATTCCCGCTGCCGAGTTGGAAGCACAAATCGCTATCGAAGCTGATCAGCATATCCCTTATGCCATGGAAGAAGTCAGTTATGACTTTGAAGTGCTGGGGCCTTCTATCAATGATCCGAACATGTTGGACATCTTGCTGGCGGGTACCCGTTCCGAGAATGTCGAAGTACGGGTGGCCGCTGCCGAGATGGCAGGCCTGACCGTTGATATTGTCGATACTGAAACCCATGCATTGGAAAAGGTGCTGCGCCTTCTGACCAAAGAGCTGGAGCATTACGACTCGGTCGCCGTCGTCGATTTCGGTGCAACCATGACCAGTATTACCGTGTTTGAACAGGGTCGGCTTACCTTTTCGCGTGAGCAGGCTTTTGGCGGGCGGCAGCTGACCGAGCAGATCATGCATCGGTATGGCCTGACCTGGCAGGAGGCCGGTCTTGCCAAGAAAGAAGGGAATCTGCCAGAGAACTATATCTCCGAGGTACTGGATCCGTTTAAAAATAACATGGTGCGTCAGTTGCACCGGTTTTTGCAGTTTTATTATGCATCCAGCCAGCGCGAAGGCGTCAGTCAGATCCTGATTTCGGGCGGTTGTGCACGTATTCCTGGGATCGACGAGCAGATTCAGTCAGTCATTGGTACGCCGGTAAAAATTGTCAACCCGTTTACCCAGGTGGGTCTCGGTTCGCGGGTCAGTCCGGTGCGCTTCACCAATGATATGCAGGCACTGCTAATTGCAGCGGGTTTATCATTAAGAGGGCTGGACTAATGGCGGGTTTAAATCTCTTACCCTGGCGTGATAAAGAGCGTGCGCAGAAAAAGAATCAGTTTTTCGCCATGCTCGGCTTTTCGATGGCACTGGCTGCTGCGCTGGTATTTCTGGGTCATACCTACATGCGTTCAGCCATTGATTTTCAGCAGGAGCGCAATCAGTTACTGCAAACCGAGATTGCAGCCACTGACCAAAAAATTGAGCGCATCAAAAAACTGGATGCGACCAAGCAGGCTTTGTTGGGGCGCATGCAGGTGATTGAGAATCTGCAAGGCACCCGGCCTGCCATTGTGCATCTGTTTGATGAGATGGCGACTGCGTTACCCGAGGGTATGTATCTGTCCGAGTTGAACCAGACAGGAACAGCAGTCAATGTCGTGGGTAAAGCCGAGTCGAATGCACGGGTTTCCAGTTACATGAATAGCCTGGATGCCTCTCCATGGTTGAGCTCATCCAGCTTGAACATTATTTCTGTCGCGCGTGAGGATGGACGGTCGACACCCCTGCGTGATTTCAAACTCGATGTCAAGCAGCTGCTCGAACAGGCTGGGGAGGAGAAGAAAGATGAACCTTCAGGAAATCAATAATCTGGTCGAAGATCCGGGTAATGTTGCCTGGCCCGTCAAGTTGCTGGCGGTACTGGTTTTAATGGGAGTGATCCTGTTCCTGGGCTACAAGCTGGTGATTGTTGACAGTATTACCGAGTTGGAAGCGGCAGAACGGAACGAGACGCAGCTGCGTAGCACTTTCGAAGTCAAACAAAAGCGTGCCAGTCAGCTGCCAATGTATGAAAAACAGCTGGAAGAAATGCGTTATTCGTTTGGTAACCTGTTACAGCAGCTACCTAGCAGCACCGAAATTCCGTCACTGATCCTGGATATTTCCGAGAAGGGTGTTTCGAACGGTCTGGAGATAGAATTGTTCAAGCCGTTAAATGAGGATTTGAAGGAATTCTATGCAGAAAAGCCCATCCAGCTGATTGCACTGGGTACTTATCAGGAGCTGGCCAACTTCGTCAGTGATATTTCTGGATTGCCGCGTATTGTCACGATTCATAACATCAGTTTGAAGCCGGATGACAAGCTAAAGAAACCTGAAAACACCTCTTCGCAAGACAAGGATGTCCCAGCTCGTTTACGGATGGAAGCTTTAATTAAAACCTACCGTTATCTGGAAGACAGCGATGCCAGTGGCCTCGCCGTCGAGAAATTATGATGGATTCCGGCCTGCAGGTAATAAGTATGAAAAGAAAGTCTGTTTCCCGGGTTGTCAGGTTGTTACTGGTGGGTGGGTGTGTCAGCCTGCTCACGGCCTGTAATCAGGATATGTCTGATCTGCAAACTTACGTGGAGGGTGTCAAGGCACGTCCGCCTTCACCGATCGAACCTATTCCCGTGATCAAGCCTTATGTGCGCTTCATCTACCCAGGGCATGGCAATGACCCGTTTGACAGCAGTGTGCTGACCGCGAAAGTTGCCCCGGAAGTTCCTGATTCAGTGATGATAGACAAGAACAGAGTGCCTGAGTTTCTGGAAAACTATCCGTTAGACAGCCTGCGGATGGTCGGAACGGTGAATAAAGAGAATGAGCTATGGGCTCTGGTACGTATCCCTGATGGTGCGGTACATCGCGTTAAAAAAGGTAATTATCTGGGGACGAACTACGGCAAGATTCAGAGTATCAAGGACATTAGTATTACCTTGACGGAAATCGTAGAGAATGGTTTTGGTGGCTATAAAGAGCGCGATAATGAATTAGCTATTTCTAACCCTAACAAATCCCTGTAATCTGATTGGTAAAGTTGGCAACAATGAAAACAATAAAAAAGACCACACTCCAGAGTATTTTACTCACTTCATGTCTGTCATGGTCGGCTATGGCCTTGGCAGGTAGTAACCAGCTGCAGAATATCAGTATTAATAATGGTTCTGCAGGCAAAGTGGAAGTGTTACTGAGTTTTAATTCGCCGGTGGCTATCCCCAAAGGTTTTGTTTTACAAAATCCACCCAGACTGGTTTTTGATTTTCCAGGGGTTGATGTTGCGCCTACCGCACGGAATAATCATACCCAGCGGGGAGTTATCAATGCAGTGCAGGCCGCTGGCAATAAAGGGCAGACACGTCTGGTCTTTAATTTGGATACCTTTGTTGATTATACGGCAGAGTTGACGGGTAATGACTTGGTGTTGCTCTTTAATGCGGGGAAAGGTCAGGGTGCGACCAGACCGGCTAGCTTCGCGAGTCAGCCAGCGCCTGCAATAGCAGCACGCCCGACGCAAGCTACTGAGAGTTATGACTGGTACAAGGCTCCGTCCGCAAAAGGTGGTTCGGCTCCCGTGCAAAAGAGGGTAGCTGCGCCACCCGTGGAGCTGGCGGAAGTGCCGCTGCCGGAGATGGTCACAAAACCAATGGTACATGTACCCTCACTTCCACCTTCACCTGTGCCGGTTGCACAGTCTGTCCGCCCGCCGGCTGCCGTAGCTTATGCGCAGACAGTGGCAGCGGTGCCAGTGATGCAGGCTGCTCCAAGAGCGGTGGCGCAGGTGACCCCCGCTGTACGGACTGCACGCCCCGTTCGCCAACAGACTGCCCAGGTTCCACAGCAGTCGATCCATGCCTTGCGTTCTGTCGATTTCAGGCGTGAAGCGGATGGCGGTGGACGTGTGATCATCACCTTGCCAGACGCCAATGCCATGGTATCTGATGATAAACGAGCCAATGTTCTTGGCTTGATCCTGCATGATGTCGATGTGCCGGCCAACTGGCAGAAGCGCCTTGATGTTGTGGATTTTGCGACTCCGGTATCAAATATACAGATTAGCCAGCGCGGTACGAACGGGCGTGTCAGCATTATGGCCAGCGAGGAATTCACCTATCGCACTGACCGCAAGGCGAATGTTTATACGGTTTATATCGACAAATTAAAGATTGCGAAAAAAGAAAAGCAGGGAGAGAAAAAGAAGAAAACTTTCCAGGGTGAAAAGCTGTCACTTAATTTTCAGGATATTGAAGTGCGTTCTGTCCTGCAGTTACTGGCGGACTTCACCAATAAAAACATCGTAGTCAGCGATACCGTGGCCGGTAATATTACGGTGCGTTTGAAGGATGTGCCCTGGGATCAGGCGTTGGATATTGTGCTGGAGTCCAAAAATCTGGGTATGCGCGAAAATGGCAATGTTATTTGGGTAGCCCCTAATTCCGAACTGGAAGCGAAAGAGGCGCAGGAGCTGGAAATTGCCAAACGTAAAGTTGAGCTGGAATCGCTGGTTACAGAGTATATCCCGATCAATTTTGCGAAGGCCGCTGATTTGGCGGTTCTGATTGAAAAGCGCTCTACCGGCACGGAGCAGGGCGGGCATTCATTATTGTCCAGTCGTGGCAGCGTGTCATTTGATGAGCGTACCAATACCCTGCTGGTACAGGATACGGCCTCGCAGGTGGTGGAGATTCGTGACCTGATCAAGGTGCTGGATGTGCCCGTGCAGCAGGTGTTGATCGAATCCCGCATTGTGATTGCCAATGATGAATTCGGTAAGGAGCTGGGTGCCCGTTTCGGGGTGACACCTAACTGGTCAAACAGTGGTAGCAGTGGTATCGCCGGTGCCGGTTTGGGTTCGGGCACTGATTCTTATTATGACTCAGTGGCAGAAGTTAATGCCAATCTGTCCGATACAGATACGTCTAATGATACGAGTAGTTTTGTGACACTGCCGGGTTTGACTGATCGTCTGAGCGTCAATCTGCCTGTCGTCGGGGCTGCGGGCCGGTTCGGGTTTTCTATCCTGACCTCTGATTTCCTGCTGGATCTGGAGTTGTCCGCTTTACAGGCAGAGAGTAAAGGTGAAATCGTGGCGACTCCACGTGTTATCACTTCCAACCAGACCAAGGCGATGATTGAGCAGGGCGTGGAGATTCCGTACCAACAGGAAAGCTCCAGCGGTGCTACCAACGTAGCCTTCAAAAAGGCAGTATTGAGTCTGGAAGTGACACCGCAGATTACCCCGGATGAACATATTTCGATGGATTTGAAGATTAACCAGGATACGGTCGGTCAGATTTATGCGAATGTGCCGAGTGTGGATACCCGCGAAATCCAGACCAAGGTGCTAGTCGAAAACGGCCAGACCATTGTGCTGGGCGGGGTGCATGAAGAGACGCGCCTGAACGGGATGACCAAAGTGCCGGTACTGGGTGATCTGCCCGTTGTGGGGGTTTTGTTCCGCAAGACCAACAAAAGCGAGAACAAGCGGGAGCTGTTGATATTTGTGACGCCGAAGATCATCGACAACAAGTCCTGAGGCTAAATATCTGGCTAATACCCGCTAATAAATGAATCAGGCCCTATAATATGGCTTGATTCCCGTGCCCACTGCTGGCATAAAACCCTAATGCAAAACAACATTATTCTGGTTGGCCTCATGGGGGCAGGTAAGTCAACGTTGGGTCGACATCTGGCGCGCCGTTACCAGTTGGAGTTTTATGATTCTGACAAGGTGATCGAAGAGCGCACGGGGGTGTCGATTCCCACTATCTTCGAAATAGAGGGAGAGGATGGTTTTCGTGAACGTGAAGCCCTGGTTATTCAGGAATTTGCGGCGCGGCGCGGGATTGTCCTTGCGACGGGCGGTGGTAGCGTACTGCGTGCTGATAACCGTGAAGCATTGAAAGCCGGAGGGACGGTGATCTATCTGCGGGCTTCGGTCGAGCAGTTATACAGCCGTATTCGGCATGACAAAAATCGTCCACTGATGCAAACAGCCAACCCCTTGCAAACCCTGCGCAATCTGCTGAAGGCGCGTGAAGCCTATTATCTGGAAGTAGCCGATATTGTACTGCCGACGGGTAAGCAAAAAGTGTCACATATCGCGCGGACAGTCAGCCAGAAACTCAATCAGTTACAGCAATCACAGGATCTATCCCATGCAAACCTTGAATCTTGATCTGGGCGAGCGCAGTTATCCGATTCACATCGGTCAGGGGCTGCTGGCGCAGGCCGAATTACTTAGCCCCCATATTCACGGCAAAAGCTGCGTTACTGTGTCGAATACTACGGTCGCACCGCTGTATTTGTCTACCTTAGAGGCGACTACGGCTATCTCTGGTCGGCGCCATTCGGCGGTTATCCTGCCCGATGGTGAAGCCTATAAAAGCCTGACCGTGCTTGACCAGATTTATACGCATTTGCTCGAACAACATGCTGACCGTAAAACCACCCTGATTGCGCTGGGTGGTGGGGTGGTGGGGGATATGGCCGGATTTGCGGCAGCCAGCTACCAGCGGGGTGTGAATTTTATTCAGATCCCGACGACCTTGCTGGCGATGGTCGATTCGTCGGTGGGTGGCAAGACCGGCGTCAATCATCCCTTGGGTAAGAACATGATTGGCGCGTTTCATCAGCCGCAATGCGTGCTGATTGATACCGATACCCTGCACAGCTTGCCAGACCGTGAGCTGAGTGCCGGGATCGCTGAGGTCATCAAGTACGGTTTAATCCGCGATCTGGATTTTCTGCATTGGCTGGACGCCAACATGGAGCGTTTGCTGGCGCGTGACCCGGAGGCACTGACGTATGCCATCCACCATTCCTGCCAGCATAAAGCGGAAGTAGTGGCTGCTGATGAGCGTGAGTCGGGTCAGCGCGCCCTGTTGAACCTCGGTCATACCTTTGGCCATGCGATTGAAGCCGCGATGGGTTATGGCAACTGGCTGCACGGTGAAGCGGTCGCGACCGGCATGCTGATGGCGGCAGAGCACTCTTTGCTGATGGGTTGGTTGCAAGCCGCTGACGTGGATTTTATCCGTGCACTCTTGCAGAAAGCCCGCCTGCCCGTTGAACCACCTGCGGCCCTGAGCGGTGATGATTTTATGCGTTATATGTCGGTGGACAAAAAGGTGCTGGATGGCAGTTTGCGGCTGGTACTGATGCAGGGGCTGGGTCATTCGGTGGTGACGGCAGATTTTGATCCGCAGGCTTTGCAGCGTGTGCTGCGGCGAGAGCTTTGATGACCACCGTGGCAGCGTATGCGGTACAGGAAAGCAACAGCCGTGGGCGGCGCTATGCCGAGCCTGCACCGCGCTACCGGACTGAATTCCAGCGTGACCGTGACCGGATTATTCACTCCAGGGCGTTTCGCCGTCTGGAATATAAAACACAGGTATTTGTTAATCATGAAGGTGACTTGTATCGCACCCGGCTGACGCATTCGCTGGAGGTCGCACAGATTGCGCGTTCAGTCGCACGCAACATGGGGCTGAATGAAGACCTGACCGAGGCGATTGCGCTGGCGCATGATCTGGGGCATACACCCTTCGGCCATGCCGGGCAGGATGCGCTTAACCGCTGTATGACGGCGTTTGGCGGCTTTGAGCATAACCTGCAGTCATTGCGGGTGGTGGATCAGCTGGAAGATGCTTATGCAGAGTTTTTAGGGTTAAACCTGTGTTTTGAAACCCGCGAAGGTATTCTCAAACATTGTTCGCCCAAACATGCTGCCGAACTGGGGGATGTGGGGGAGCGTTTTTTGCAGAAAACCCAGCCATCACTGGAAGCACAGTTAACGAATATTGCGGATGAAATCGCCTATAACAATCATGATATTGATGATGGTCTGCGTTCCGGTTTGATTAACCTGCAGCAACTGGATGAGATCCCGCTCTTCCATGAGGTTTATCAGCAGGTACGTGCCTGTTATCCACAACTGGAAGGGCGGCGTCTTACCCATGAAGTGTTGCGGCGGCTGATTGGCAGTATGGTGGTTGATCTGACTGAAACCAGTCAGGCCGCACTGCAGGCAGCTGCGCTGAATAATCTGGATGAAGTGCGTGGCTTGCCTCTGCCCCTGATGCGCTATAGCGAGTCCATGCGCCAACAGAAAAATGAGCTGAAGCGTTTTTTGCGGGAAAACCTGTATTTTCATCCGACCGTTTACCGCATGACCTGGCGCGCCCAACGCATTATTGACGATCTGTTTAATGTGTTTATGCACGATATCAAACTGCTCCCCCCTAAGCACCAGCAATTTGCACGTAACTATCTGGCAGAAGAAGGTGAGGCAGGGCAAGCGCGGGCTATTGCTGATTATATTGCCGGAATGACTGACCGCTATGCGATGGGGCAGCACCGGAATCTGTTTGAGGTATCACGGGCTCTTTGAGGGGTAGTCTTGTTGATGGTCAAAAAAAGTACAAAGAAAACACCGAACTGTCAACCCAAGTTGACAGTCTTTCAGGTAAGATGCAATCTCTCTCTACATATCGACCCTAAGTCGTTGGCCTGGCCATACTCTGTGTGTGCCAGGCATTTTTACGTTATGGCTGAGGATATTTTGAGATGACCCCCGCTGTTAATGCCCTGCGCAAAACCCCTCATGCTTTCCAGCTGCATGAATACGTGCATGACCCCGCTGTCCGTTCTTATGGGCTCGAAGCTGCCGATGCTTTGCAGCTTGACCCTGCGCGTGTTTTCAAGACCCTATTGGTAACGCTGGACACTCATCCGCGTCAGATGGCGGTGAGTATTCTGCCGGTAACGCATTCGCTGGATCTGAAGGCTGTTGCCAAAACGCTGGCGGCAAAAAAGGCAGAAATGGCTGATCCAAAACAGGCCGAACGGATCACGGGTTACCTTTTGGGCGGGATTAGCCCCTTGGGGCAAAAAAAACAATTACCGACCTTGCTGGATGAGTCTGCCTTGGCTTTCGCGACGATTTTTGTCAGTGGCGGCAAGCGGGGTCTGGAAATTGAATTGTGCCCCGCCAGCCTGATTCAGTTGTGCGCCGCCGAGGTGGTTGCACTGTGCCGATGAATGTTCATGGCCTTGCTAGCCACTTTGTTGACCATTGCGATTGCCGCTTGTAGCCATTTTATCCTCTTTTTACGTTAATGTCGTATACACTAAGGTTATTCTGTTCTACCCGGTTAAGAGAAAATTATGTTGGAACGAAGCAAACACAAAATACGTAAAGCGGTTATCCCGGTCGCCGGCTTGGGTACGCGCATGCTACCCGCCACCAAGGCGATCCCTAAAGAGATGCTGCCTATTGTGGATAAACCCCTGATTCAGTACATCGTCAATGAATGTGTGGATGCGGGTATCCGTGAAATTGTGCTGGTGACACATAACAGTAAAAACTCGATAGAAAATCATTTTGATACTAGCTTTGAACTGGAGACCATGCTGGAAAAGCGGGTCAAACGGCAGTTACTGGATGAAGTGCGTTCCATCTGTCCGAAAAGTGTCACCATCATGCATGTCAGGCAGGGGGAGGCGAAAGGCCTCGGGCATGCGATCATGTGTGCTCACCCGGTCGTTGGGCATGAGCCGGTCGCGATATTATTGCCAGATGTGCTGATTGATGATGCGGCTTGTAATCTGCAGGTGGACAACCTGGCGGAAATGCTGCGTCTGTATGACGAGACCGGCATCAGTCAGATCATGGTCGAGCCGGTGCCGCTGGAGAAAGTGTCTTCTTATGGCGTGGTCGACATTAATGGACACACCCTGGAACCCGGTGCATCCGTACCGATGACGGCCATTGTCGAAAAGCCGGATATCGAGACGGCGCCCTCCAATTTAGCTGTGGTCGGGCGCTATGTATTGTCGCCGCATATCTGGGACTGGCTGAAACGTACCCCACTCGGTGCGGGTGATGAAATTCAGCTGACGGATACAATTGGCCTGTTGATGCGCGAATATCAGGTGAATGCTTTCCATCTGAAAGGCAAAAGCCATGACTGTGGCTCAAAGCTGGGTTATATGGCGGCCAATCTTGAATACGGTGTGCGCCACCCACAAATGGGCAAGCGCTTCACCGAATTTGTCAAAGAATACGCCAAGACGCTTTAACAAGACGCTTTAAACAGTGTAGAAAGCGCGTCTGTTCAGCGTTCAGGCCAGCATTGTTCACGCACTGGCCTGCTACGCCGCAGGCCAGTGTTCATGCTTCATGCTTCAGGCATCATACCCCAGCACCGGTGCCAGCCAACGCTCGGCCTCGGTCAATGTCATGCCCTTGCGGCGTGCATAGTCCTCAACCTGATCGCGTGCGATCCGGCCAATCCCGAAGTAGCGTGAATCCGGGTGACTGAAGTACCAGCCTGAGACTGAGGAAGCGGGGTACATCGCATAAGATTCCGTGATGCTGATCCCCGTGTGTGTTTCTACTTCCAGCAATTCCCACAAGGTTGCCTTCTCGGTGTGATCCGGGCAGGCCGGATAGCCGGGGGCAGGGCGGATACCCTGATATTTCTCGGCAATCATCGCGTTATTATCCAGCTGTTCATCCGGAACATAACCCCAGAATTCCTTGCGTACCCGCTCATGCATACGTTCTGCGAGTGCTTCCGCCAGGCGGTCACACAAGGCCTCCAGCATGATGGCGCTGTAGTCATCATGGTTTTCCCGGAAAGCCCGCAAATGCTTTTCAATGCCGAAGCCGGTACTGACAGCGAAGGCACCCACCCAGTCTGCCTGGCCCGACGCCACTGGAGCAATAAAATCACTCAGGCTGAAATTAGGCTGCTGGCCATTCCTGTCCATTTGCATGCGCAAGTGGTGCAAGGTAGTGCGCGTTTGGGTGCGCTCTTCGTCCTGATAAATAAGCAGGTCATCCTCCAGGGCATTGGCCGGGAAGAAACCGATCACTGCTTTGGCCTGTACCCATTGTTCATCAACCAACTGTTTGAGCATCGCTTGTGCGTCAGCCAACAGGCGAGTGGCCTCTACACCGACGACCTCATCCGTTAAAATAGCGGGATAGCGTCCGGCCAGTTCCCAGCTACGGAAAAACGGTGTCCAGTCGATACGCTCCAGTAACTCATCGAGTGGATAATCCGCAAAAACGAGCGGCTGCATGGACAGGGGGGCTATGGGGGCTGCTAATGCCTTGGGCTGGGGGGGCGTATAAGTAGCCCAGTCGGTTTTAAAGCCATTATTGCGGGCATCGAACAGACTGATTAGTTTGCGTTCGGTCTGGTTGGCGGCGCGTTTAACCCGTACCTGTTCATATTCCGCTTGCAGTTCAGTCACATAAGCTGCTTTATGTTCTTTGGACAACAGCGTACTGGCGACACCCACAGCGCGGGAGGCATCGGGTACATAAACCACCATGTCATTGCTGTATTGCGGCTCGATTTTCACGGCAGTATGAATCTTGGAGGTGGTTGCCCCGCCAATCAGCAGCGGGAGATGAAAACCTTGGCGCTGCATTTCTTTGGCCATGTGCACCATCTCATCCAGCGAAGGTGTGATCAGGCCAGACAGGCCAATAATATCGACCTGATGCTCACGCGCTGCTTGCAGGATTTTTTCAGATGAGACCATTACGCCCAAATCAATCACTTCATAGTTGTTACATTGCAGCACCACGCCCACAATGTTTTTGCCGATGTCATGGACATCGCCTTTGACGGTGGCCATCAGGATTTTACCTTTAGCCTCCCGTGCTTCACCCTCAGCTTTTTCTGCTTCCATAAACGGGTCGAGATAAGCAACTGCTTTTTTCATCACCCGCGCCGATTTGACCACTTGTGGCAGGAACATTTTACCGCTGCCAAACAGGTCACCGACCACATTCATACCATCCATCAAGGGGCCTTCGATCACTTGCAACGGCCTGCCCAGCAGTACCCGTGCAGCTTCAGTGTCTTCGGTGACATAGGCATCGATACCCTTGACGAGTGCATGTTGCAGGCGTTTTTCCACCGGCCAGCTGCGCCATTCCAGATCTTCCTTTTTCTCGCCGCTTGTCCCGCCGTCTTGATGTTTGGGGGCAACTTCCAGCATGATCTCGGTAGCATCGTCGCGCCGGTTAAGAACAATGTCTTCCACCGCATTGCGCAGATCATCCGGCAGGTCATCATAGATGGCCATTTGTCCGGCGTTGACGATGCCCATGTTCATCCCGGCCTGAATCGCGTGATACAAAAACACGCTATGAATGGCTTCACGTACCGGATTATTGCCCCGGAACGAGAACGACACATTGGACACTCCGCCGGAGACATGCGCATGCGGCAGGTTCTTGCGTATCCAGCGGGTCG
Organism: uncultured Thiothrix sp.; assembly: GCA_964293125.1. Taxonomy (GTDB): domain Bacteria; phylum Pseudomonadota; class Gammaproteobacteria; order Thiotrichales; family Thiotrichaceae; genus Thiolinea. The sequence goes on from CAXYXY010000004.1 coordinate 59,100, forward strand.
CCTCAATAAAATCTACTGCGTAGTTATTGTGTTCCTCAATGCCGGTGGCAATCGCGAAAATATTCGGGTCGAAAATAATATCTTCGGGTGGAAAACCAATCTGCTCGGTCAGAATTTTGTAAGCGCGTGCACAGATTTCGATTTTGCGCGCCTGCGTATCGGCCTGTCCCTGTTCATCGAAGGCCATCACAATCACCGCCGCGCCATAACGACGCACCAGTTTGGCTTGGGCAATGAACTTGTCCTCGCCTTCCTTCATGGAAATGGAATTGACAATGCCTTTACCCTGAATACAGCGCAAACCCGCTTCAATCACCTCCCATTTGGAGGAGTCGACCATGATTGGCACGCGGGAAATATCCGGCTCCCCGGCAATCAGGTTCAGAAAGCGGGTCATGGCTGCTTTTGAATCGAGCAGGCCTTCATCCATGTTCACATCGATGACTTGCGCACCATTTTGTACCTGCTCTAGCGCAACTTCCAGCGCGGTGCTGTACTCACCGTCCTTGACCAGACGCCGAAAACGGGCTGAACCGGTGACATTGGTGCGTTCACCCACATTCACGAACAGGCTGTCTGCGTCAATGCTGAACGGCTCCAGCCCGGACAAACGGCAGGCACGCGGTAATTCGGGTAGTTTGCGGGGTGCGATGCCTTTGACCGCGTCAGCAATGGCCTTGATATGCGTCGGCGTGGTGCCACAGCAGCCACCGACGATATTCAGAAAGCCGCTTTCCGCCCATTCGCGAATGTGTGCCGCCATATTGGCTGCGTCCAGGTCGTATTCACCCATTTCATTCGGCAAACCGGCATTCGGGTGGGCCGACACATAACTGGCCGACACCCGCGCCATTTCTTCCACATATTGGCGCAGCAAGTCCGGACCCAGTGCACAATTCAGGCCAAAGGAGAGAGCATCCGCATGTGCCAGTGAGTTATAAAAAGCTTCAGTCGTCTGGCCGGACAGCGTGCGCCCCGATTGGTCGGTGATGGTGCCGGAAATCATCACCGGCAATTCAAGCCCGTCTTCCTCAAACACCTGTTTAACCGCAAACACCGCTGCTTTGGCGTTCAGCGTATCGAACACCGTTTCGATCATGATGATGTCCACACCGCCTTCAATCAGGGCACGAGTGGACTCCATATACGTTGTAACCAGCTCTTCAAACGTTACATTCCGAAAGGCAGGGTCGTTCACATCCGGGGAGATACTGCAAGTACGGCTGGTTGGGCCGAGTACACCGGCGACAAAACGCGGTTTATCGGCGGTACTGTGGGCGGTAGCGACTTCTTTCGCCAGCCGGGCAGCGGCGACATTGATCTCATACGCCAGCTCCTGCATCGCGTAATCGGCCATCGAAATGCGGGTGGCGTTAAAAGTATTGGTTTCCAGAATATCCGCACCCGCCTGCAGATACTGGCTTTGAATGGTACGAATTATATCTGGCTGGGTCAGAACCAGCAGGTCGTTATTGCCTTTGACATCGGTGTGCCAGTCAGCGAAGCGGGTGCCACGATAATCAGCCTCCTGCAGTTTATAGCGCTGGATCATGGTGCCCATGGCACCATCAAGCACCAGTATGCGTTGTTGCAGGGCTTTTTTCAGGGTCGTTGTCTGGCTCACACACTTATCTCTCTCTGGCAAAATAAGCTATTGTCCAGATAGTACGGGCTTGAGACTATTTCAATTTTTTCAAGATAAAATTGAAATAAATTAAATCAAAACAAACCAAAACCGACCAGAACAAGCAAAGACTCAGTGTTCAGTGTATTGCCGTATTGCCGGGCAAAGCAGGACACTTCACCCGGCAACTTAACTCAACGATTGGCGGTATTGGTTTTCCAGACAGGCACCGGCGGCGGATCATAAAAAATCACCACATCACCATCCGCTTGCAGCATCAGGTAAGAACCGGCTTTGCCGTTAGTGTTGGATGACCAGGCCGGTTTTTTGTCGTGTTTGTACAAAACGAAATTACCATCGGCCTGCATCACGCCATTACGAATCGCGACCCCGTCAGTATTACTTTCCCAAATTGACTTGTCGCCGTTATACAGCACGAGATTGCCATCTCGTTGCAGGATGAATTTATAAGCGCCGTTTTGTAGCGCTTCGCCGGGCATCAGCTTTTCATTGGATTTCAGTGTGTCACGTGCTTCGGCAGCGGTTGCACCCGCCGTACCAACAGCCATCACCAGACCTATCAGGCAGGTATGAACAAGATTTTTCATCATTAATTTTCCAGGTTGTCCCCGTATAACCCAGATAGACCCTTCGGGGGGAAGCCGAAACAGTCAAGGGTACGTGCTTGACAGAAAGCGTAGCTGTGAATGGTAGTAGATGGCAAGTCGTCAGGGTGAGTAACTGGGGTTAAACTATAATTGAAATTAAAATTTGAATTATATATAGTGCAGCGATGAACGATAAAGCCTATTCTTGCCAGCAACGTGCACCGCGTAAAGACGGCGATGCAACCCGTGCCCATATCCTGCAAACAGCGGGGCAGCTGTTTGCGGAACGTGGCTATACGGACACGACCAGCAAAATGATTTGTGCTGAAGCGCAAATCAACATCGCAGCGGTCAATTATCACTTTGGCAGTCATGGCGACCTGTATATGGCGGTGTTGCGTGAAGTTCATGCCCATTTGCTGAACCTGGATTACCTGACCGCGATTGCGAATAGCCCCGTCAGCCCGCGTGACAAGCTGGGCTGTTTGATTGAAGGTCTGGTGACGGATCTGATTGATCACCACAGTTGGCACACCCGTTTATGGGCGCGTGAATTACTGTCGCCCTCACCGTATGCCGTGGCCATTGTTCAGGATGAGGCCTTGCCCAAATTCGGGATCATCAAACGCATTATCAGTGACATGACTGGCTTGCCTGTTGATTCTCCGCCATTGTTACGCTGTTTACTGTGTGTGATGTCGCCTTGCATGATGCTGCTGATCGTCAACCGCGATCTGGAAACACCGCTATCCGATCTGTATTCGCACCCCTCCAGCGCAGTCGTAGCGCAGATTAAAACCTTTGTTTTTGCCGGACTGGATGCCGTATTGGCGGGTCAGGAATCCGAGCCTACGCTTAAACCCATACCGGATACTAAAAATAATCATGGTTAAATTCATTAAAAACTTTTTGATGCTGGCGCTGATGATAGCGCTGGGCGTAGGCGGCGTGCTGTTCATGAAAAAGAACAAGCCTGCGCTGGAACATGCTGAAAATGCCTTACCCGCCCGCGCGGTGGAAGTGATGACGGCTGAACGTGCCCCTTTTGCGGCCACGGTACTTGCTTATGGCAATGTCCAGCCCGCGACCGTGTTGGAAGCGCGCGCACAAGTGAGCGGCAAGGTGGCCTTCATTCACCCGCAGCTGAAAGCAGGTGGCAGTGTGCCAGCGGGTGAAGTCGTTGTGGAAATTGACCCGGAAGATTATCAAACGACCCTGACGCAGGGGGAGGCTGACTTGAGCTCCAGCCGCTCGCAGCTCGCGCAGCTGGAGCAGGAAGAAGCCAATCTGCGGCAGTCGCTGAAGGTGTCGGAACAAAACCTGCGAGTGACCCAGGCCAATGTGAAAAATGTGCAGCGCCAGACTGCACCGGTGCAGAAAAATAACCAGTATCTTCAGAATAATATGGCGTTGTCCCGGCAAAACCTGAATCTCACCCGGCAGAACCTGGAGCTGGCCAAAAAAGACTTGGCGCGGGTCAAATCATTGGGGGACAGGCGACTGATTCCGCTCAATCAGGTCGAGAGCCAGCAGCAGCAAGTGATTCAGCTGGAACAACAGGTGGTGCAGCAACAGCAGGCCATCGTGCAGATGGAACAGCAGCTCACCCAACAGGATCAGTCGGAAGCCAAACAGGATCAGAGTGTCCTCCAACAGCAGCAGCAGGTGTTGCAGCAGCAGCAACAAGTGACTGAGTTACAGGGGCAACTCCGTACCTTCGCCAGTCGGCGTGCCAGTGCCGAGGCGCAGGTCAGGCGCGCTCAGCAACAGGTGAAAGGACAAAAAACCACACTGGGGCGTACCAAAGTGCTCATGCCGTTTGATGCGCGTATCAGTGCGGTGAGCGTAGAAAAAGGCAGCGTCGTTTCGGTCGGTGGGGTGTTGTTTAGCGCGGATAATACCAATGGGGTGGAAATTCGTGCCGAAGTGCCGTTGCGCCACATGCGCAGCTTGGTCAGTTCCTTGCAGGGGCAGTCGGTTAACCTGAATGCGGCCAATGCCGGTGAGTTATTGCGGCTATTGGATTTGACAGCGCAGGTGCGGGTGGTCGGGGTGGCTGACCAGCAGCCGTGGGAGGCGCGGGTAGCACGCCTGTCGGAGGCGGTTGATCCGGTGAAGCGGACGCTGGCGATTGTGGTCGCGATTGATAACCCGTATGAACATGTTGTGATCGGTGAGAATGCCCCCTTGCTGAAAGGGATGTATGTGGAGGTGGAAATTTCTGCCCCCGCCACGAATGAAATTGTACTCCCGCGCAAGGTGGTGCATCAGGGACGTGTCTATGTCGTGGACGCGGGGCAAAAGCTGGAAATTCGCCCAATTGAGATTCAGAGTCAGGAAGGCGAGACGGTGGTCGTGAAATCAGGTTTGCAGGCGGGTGAGCAGTTGGTGGTGAATGACCTGATTCCCGTTATCCCCGGTATGCCGCTGGCGCCACAAGCCAGCTTGCCGCCGGTTAATAGCCTGCAGGATAAAGTGGCGGATAATGAACCCGTTGCCGAGACCCCGCCGGTGGGTGAGGTGAAGTAATGGGCAAAGTGATCCGTTATTTCGCCGCACACCCGACCGCTGCGAATATTTTGATGATGGCCATCATCCTGATCGGTATGGCAGCTTTGCCGACCTTGAACAAAGAGACTTTTCCGCAACTGAAAGCCAGCAAGGTCAGCGTTTCCGTACCGTTTCCGGGGGCGAGTCCGTCGGAAGTGGAAGAGGGAATTTGTAATCGTTTGGAAGATGCGACCGATGGCATCAGCTTTCTGAAAGAACAGCGTTGTGAAGCGCGTGACGGCGTGGGCACCCTGACTGCCGAGATGCAGGAAAAGGGTAACATCAAGCAGTTCAAGGACGATGTGCAGGCGGCGGTCGATGGCATCACTGATTTTCCGACCGGCGTGGAAGATGTCACAGTCAAGGAACTCGGGCGGGTGGATGCGGTGCTGGTGGTGGCCATCAGCAGTAATCTGACTGAGCCGGAACTGAAAGGCCTGGCCGAACATTACCGTGACCAGCTGCTGGCATTGCCGCAGGTGCCGATTGTAGAAGTGACCGGTTTCTCCCAGCATAAGTACAGTGTTTTGCTGGATCCGGCGCGGCTACAGCAGTACAAACTGAGTGTGCAGGATGTTGCCAATTTGGTTAAGACACAGGCACTGGACTCACCTTCCGGGGTGTTGGAGGCGAGTGAGCGTTCTTACCAGATTCGTTTCGAGAACCTGCGGCGCACGCCTGAGCAGCTGGCTGATCTGGAAATCCTGAGCAGTGATCAGGGCGGGGTGATTCGCCTCGGTGATATAGCCACCATTCGTGACGAGTTTGAGAACAAGGAAAACCGTACCGAACTGGACGGGCGTCCGGCGGCTTCGCTGCTGGTCAGCAAGAATAAAACGGATGACACCTTGACCGTGTTTAAAGCTGTCAAGACCTTCATCGAGGCAGAGAATGCCCGGCTACCGGAAGGTACGCACCTGTCGATTACCCAGGATGCAGCGTCGATTGTTGAGGATCGCTTGAACCTGTTGTTGCGCAATGGCTGGCAGGGCTTGTTGCTGGCGACGGGGGTGTTGTTTCTGTTCTTTTCTTGGCGCTATACCTTTTGGGTGGCGATGGGGCTGCCGATTTCGTTTCTGGGCGGATTGGTAGTGATGAGCGCACTGGGCATCAGCATCAACATGATCTCGATGGTGGCCTTGCTGATGGCGATTGGCATCCTGATGGATGATGCGATTGTACTCTCGGAAAGTATTGAAAGTGAATCGCGCCAAGGCAAATCAGGACTACGCGCCACGATTGATGGCACTGCGCGGGTGGCACGCGGCGTGTTTTCCTCCTACCTGACTTCGGCCTTTCTGTTTGGCAGTTTGCTGTTCATGAAAGGGGATATGGGGCAGGTGCTGGGTGTGTTGCCGGTGGTGTTGCTGTCGGTGTTGACCGTGAGTCTGGTCGAGGCTTTTTTGATTTTGCCACACCACCTCAAGCACTCGCTGGACAAGCACCCGATGACTGAAGAAAAGATGCGCTGGCGGCAGTACTTTGATGCTTTGTTTGAACGTTTGCGGCGGCTGGTCGGGTGGATGGCCGACTGGGCAATTCGCTGGCGCTATTTCACGGTAGGCGCGGCTATCGCGATGTTGATTATTTCCATCGGCCTGATGGCGACCGGCATCGTCAAATTCAAGGGCTTTCCTGATATTGAAGGTAATCGGCTGGAAGCGCGCATTCTGTTACCACAGGGCACGCCCTTGCACCGTACCGAAGAGGTGGTGGGTATCCTGCTGGAGAGTCTGCGCCAAACGCTGGACAAGTTACCCGCAGAAACCAATGGCTCACTGGTGAAGACGACGCAGGTGAGTTATAGCGTCAACAATGATGCCAGTGAATCCGGGGCACACTTGGCAACCATTGCACTGGATTTGCTGAATGCCGAATTGCGCACCAATTCCTTACGCAAACTGATGCGTCTCTGGCGGGAAGGCACGCCGGTTATTCCTGACGTGGTGAGTTTGCAGTTCAAGGAACCTGCGTTTGGCCCTGGTGGGCAGGCGATTTCGATTCGCATGCAAGGTAATGATCTGGAGCATTTATCCAAGGCCTCCTGGGAGTTGCAGACCTGGCTGAATGGCTACCCTGGCGTGTCGAATGTGATGGATGACTTGCGCCCTGGCAAACCGCAATTCAAGGTTAAGCTGCTGCCCGGTGCACTGGGTTCCGGGCTGGATGCGCAACAGCTGTCCAGCCAGTTACGCGCTGCCTATCAGGGCGTCAAGGTCACGGATGTGTATCGTGGGCGTGAGGCCTTCGAGATTAATGTCAAACTGGACAGCGACCCGGCGACTGCGCTGGCGGATTTTGAACAGCTGACTATCCTTTCCAAACAGGGTACGGCTATTCCCTTAAGTGCGATTGCCAAGATTGAAGAAGAGCGCGAGTTTTCGCGGATTGTGCGCATTGATCACCAGCGTACCCTGACCATCGGCGCTGATGTGGACGCGGCGGTAGCGAATGCCGGAGAGATTATTGCCGACACCCAGACCCGGTTTTTCCCCCAGCTGCAGACCAAATACCCGGGCTTGAAAATCGGTCTGGAGGGTGAGACTAAAAGCAGTGCGGAAACCAGCGGCTCGGTGTTGACCGGCTTTGTGCTCGGGATTGCGGGGGTGTTTCTGTTGTTGAGTTTGCAGTTCCAGAATTACCGGGAGCCGATAGTGGTTTTGCTGAATATTCCGCTGGCACTGATCGGGGTGATCTGGGGGCATTTCTTGATGGGGCTGGACATGACTTTACCCAGCATGATCGGCTTTGTTGCGCTGGCGGGCGTGGTGGTGAATGACTCGATTTTGCTGGTCGAGTTTGTTAAATACCGCAGTGCAGAGGGCATGAGCCTGCATGAGGCCGCCGGGCAGGCGGTGCGCGACCGTTTTCGGGCGGTGTTCCTGACTTCGGTCACGACCATCGCCGGGATGCTGCCTTTACTGGCCGAAACCAGTTTGCAGGCGCAGGTGCTGATCCCGCTGGTAGCCAGCGTGGTGTTTGGCATGCTGGCCTCGACCGTGCTGATCCTGCTGGTGTTACCGGCCACTTACTCGATTCTGGAAGACATGGGCTTTACCGAATTACCTCAGCCGGTTGACACACTGGCTGAGGAGATCCCGGTGGTTCAGCCCGTTTGAGGGCGTGGGCGGCTGCCCCGGTCGTTTTACGGCATTCGGAACAGTGAAAAAATCAGTATTCCACGACTTCAAACTCAATACCATCCAGCAGGAAATAAAAGCGCTTACCCGGTGCAACCGCGTTTTCAAAATGAATCTCCAGACCCGCATCCAGTACTTTCTGGCGTACCTCTGCCAAATCCTGTGTCAGCAGACCAATGTGATTGATGGCCTGTTTGGCGGTATAACGCGGGTTTGCCTCATGGGTGAAAGCCGGTGGCGCATACAGCGCCAGATAACGCGCGTCATCACCGACGTGGACTGAGTGGCCATCATCAATGCCTTCGCCTTCCCAGCGTATTTTCCAGTCAAACAAACGGCACAGGCGTTCTGCCAGTTGTTTGGGGGCGGGCACGCTGAAATTGAGGTGTTCGAGGGTGGCTGTCATGTGGGTTCTCCGTTTGACAAGTTGAAAACCTGAGTGTAAAACCTCAAGTTAACTGTAGGTCAAGGGGTTTTATATGGCATATCGTGGCGATGAAACCATTAGCATTGGTCAGTTGGCTGAGCGTACCGGGGTGGCGGTGTCTGCCTTGCGTTTTTATGAAGACAGCGGGTTGATTTTCGCCAATCGCAACAACGGCGGGCATCGGCGCTTCAAACGCTCGGATATTCGTCGGGTGTCGTTCGTGTTGGCGGTGCAGCGACTGGGCTTCAGCCTGCCGGAAATTCGCACCCAGCTGGAACGCCTGCCGGACAAACGCACCCCCACCCGCAGCGATTGGGAGCAGCTGGCGCGACATTTTCGGGAGGATATCAATGCCCGCATCCACGCGCTGGAGCAACTGCGCGATACTTTGGATGGCTGTATCGGTTGCGGGTGTTTGTCGATGCAAAAGTGCCGACTGTATAACCCGGATGACAAGGCGGCGGTTTTAGGTGCGGGGCCGCGTTATTTATTGGGCGATTGCGCGAAGTCATTGGCAGTTGAGCGTTAAACCTTGTCGATGCGGTGAATACGCGCTATAAACACCGCAAAAGGAGCGGTGAATATGACGTGGATCCATGAACGCAAGGATTGGCCGCAGTTTCGTTGGGATGATGCGGCCTTGAGCAGCACGCTGGCGCAAGTGCGTTATCAGCAAGGACGTTTGCTCGGGCGGATGCAGGCGCTGGGGTTTGTGCTGCAGCAGGAGGCCAGCCTCAATACCTTGACCACTGACGTGCTAAAGACTTCGGCGATTGAGGGCGAAGTGCTCAGTCGTGAGGAAGTGCGCTCGTCCATCGCGCGGCGCTTAGGGCTGGATATTGGCGGCGCAATGCCCGTTAGCCGCCATGTCGAAGGCATTGTTGAAATCATGCTGGATGCGACCCAATCCTATCAGCAAGCCCTGACTGAAGAGCGTTTGTGTGCCTGGCATGGCGCTTTATTCCCGACCGGTTTCAGTGGTATGTACCCGATTGTGGTGGGGGCGTGGCGTCCGCCGTCTGCTGGGCCGATGCAGGTGGTTTCCGGGGCGTATGGGCGGGAGCGGGTTCATTTTGAAGCACCGGAGGCTAACCGTCTGCTGGCGGAAATGACGGCTTTTCTGCAATGGTTTGGCGAGGATCATGGTGTTGATCCGGTGTTGAAAGCGGGTCTGGCACATTTCTGGTTTGTGACGTTGCACCCGTTTGAGGATGGCAACGGGCGGATTGCGCGGGCGATTGCGGATATGGCACTGGCGCGGGCGGATAATGCTCCGCAGCGTTTTTACAGTATGTCTGCGCAGATCGAGGCAGAGCGCAAGGCGTATTACAGTCAGCTTGAGCGCCAGCAGCGGGGTTCGCTGGATGTGACGCCGTGGCTGCGTTGGTTTCTGGAATGTTTGGGGCGGGCGCTGGTCAGTGCGGAGGAGGCGCTGGCGGCAGTGCTGCATAAGGCACGGGTCTGGGAGCGGGCGAACCGCTATCCGGTTAATGCCCGCCAGCGGCTGATTCTGAACCGGATGCTGGATGGTTTTCAGGGCTATATGAATACTTCCAAGTATGCGACCCTGGCCAAATGTTCCGGGGATACGGCCTTGCGCGATAGTCGTGCCTTGCTGGAATGGGGCGTGTTTGTGCAGAATGTCGGCGGAGGGCGTAGTACCAGTTACCGGCTGGTGACGGCGGCGGAGTTGGATGCAACAGATGCAACATCAAGATAGATGAATTTTGCTCCCGTCCGGTGTATTGTCCTAGAATCAACAAGATTGTGTCATTCTGCTTCACCGTAAAAGGGCTTGTTTGTGTCTGATCCCGTTAAGGTATTTGTGTCGTATTCCTGGAGTGTTGAAGCGCAAACCCGTCTCGTGGAGCGTTTGGCAGCACAATGCAACTTGCACGGCATTCAACTGATTCAGGATGCTAAAACCATGCAGCCGGGCGAACGCATCAGCCAGTTCATGGCGCGGATTGCGGGGGCGAGCCATGTCATTGCTGTTTTCAGCCAGCGCTATTTTGAGTCCGAATATTGTCTGTATGAGCTGATGCAGGTACTCCAGCATAAAGGGCTTGAACAGCGGATTTACCCCATTCTGGCGGATGACCTTAAAATCAGTGATCTGACCACCCGCCGCGAGTGCATCCGGTTTTGGGAAAAACGGGTGGCCGATGAAGTGAATGAGGTCGGTGGCATTGAACCCGGTGATGCGCCCGGCCAGCATAAGCAACTCAATCTCTACAAAGAGTTTGTGATTAAGGTGGATGGTTTGATGGAGCGGGCAGGTGATATTCTCGCCACTCAAGCCAAAACTCTGGAGGAGAAACAGTATGCCACCCTCCTTGATCTGATCCGACCGCTGTATCAAATACCACCTGCCGCCATTTTCCAGCCCGCCCAATCTGATCAGAGTTTCATGCTGGCAATCAAAACCCGTTTGCAAGAAGAACTGGATAAATCCAACGTTCTGCGTAAAGCCATTGCGGGGCAACTTGCCGCCAAAGGTAGTGATGAAAACAGTGATAAACTCGCCGGTATCCTGATCAATCGCTGTGAAGATAGTCTGGATGAGCTACTGCGTGACGATGTGTATGGCGCAACTAAAGCCAGTTTGCAGGCATTTTCAGGCCGCCCTGACAACGATTCCCCGTTGGTGGTCAAGGATGTGCAGCAACTGACCCGTAGTGCGGATGCGCTGTTTTCCTGTCTGGTGCTGTATGCGGTGCGGGAACAGTGGATGGCGGATTATCATCAGGGTTGCAGCCGGGCAGCGTCTAACCTGCGGCAGATGCCGTTTGGGGCAGCGGCCACCGTGGAAATCGTGACTTCGCGCCATTTGCAGCGTGTCCCGCGCTTCAGGATCGACACCAAAACAAGCACAGTTACGGGTGAGGAAGGCGTTGCTGCGCTGGAGTCGGGGTTTGAGACGGACGATGTTGTGACCGGTATCCTGCGCCAGATTTGGGTGAAAGTTTTCCCGATGGATCGCTCGGAAAATCTTCATGAAAAGCGTCTGGGGGCACAAATCAGAACCCGGCATAAACGCAAAGGCACGCAGAAAAACAACTATTATCTGGTGGTGCCGGATGACGCCAATCACCCGTTGACGGATACCGTCGTGCGCGATGAGCTGATGCGCCGCCTGCCGGAATTGCCGCTGATTATTCTGAAAACGGCTAACTGTGCGGATGCCTTGCTGATCCCTGATGATGAAGAACTGGTGTCCATTATTTTTGATTTTTACCTGATGCTGGATGAGTACCTACCCTATGAACCCGACAAAAATCATCGCCGACCTGAAGAAGCTTAAAGCCGGTCAGGAAATTGACCTGCCCGCTTATGGTTCCTGGCCTGCCAGCAAGCACTGTTTTGATGATGAAACAGTGGTGAATGCGCTCAAGGCAGCGTTGGCAGCGCAGCGCCCTTTGTTAGTACGGGGCGAACCGGGCACCGGCAAGAGCCAGTTGGCGCGGGCGGCGGCGCATGTGCTGGGGCGGCAATTTGTATCGGAAGTAGTCAGTGCCCGCAGCGAAAGCCAGGATTTGATTTGCCGTTTTGATGCGGTCGGGCGGCTGGCGAAAGCACAAACCCTGAAAGTGGAAACCACGGATGACGCTAAAATCAAGGCGGAGTTGAAGCCGGAAAAATTCATTTCGCCCGGTGCCTTGTGGTGGGCGCTGGATTGGGCGTCTGCCGACCGGGTGCATAACAATAGCGAATACCAGTTGCAACGCCCTGAAGCACCTGTTGGCTGGAAGCCGGAAAACGGCAGCGTGTTGCTGATTGATGAAATCGACAAAGCCGATGCCGAATTGCCGAATGGTTTGCTGGAAACATTGGGTAATAACGCAGTCACTATTCCGTGGGTCAATCAGAGTTTGGGTCATGGCACATCGCCCCCACCCCTGATGATTATCAGTACCAATGAAGAGCGCGAACTGCCCGCCGCTTTTGTGCGCCGCTGTCTGGTGCTGAACCTGAAGTTGCCTGCAGATGACAAGCTGGAAGCGTGGCTGGTGAAGCGCGGCGAACTGCATTTTGGCGAAGATTGCCCGGCAGATATTCGCCACGAAGCGGCACGCCAATTACTGACAGACCGCAAAGCGGCCAAAGATTTGGGGCTGACTCCACCGGGACAGGCTGAATACCTGGACATGCTACGCGCCTTGGCGTTGTTCGGCAAAGCGGGCGAAGACCAGCAGGCGATGTTAGCAGCCATTAGCGATTTTGCCCTGAAAAAATACCCGGTATTGTACGGTGACTGAGCCGCTTGCCATGATCAGCCGTGCTGACCTGTTGCGCTGTTTGATGGCAGGTAACGATCAGGAGCTGGACGGGCTGGCGGCGGCACTCGGTTTCAAGCGGGAAGCACCGCCGGAACCTTGCCCGTTGCCGCGCCGAACACTCCCGCCTGCGCCGGATATTGATAATTTCCCTGTAACGATGCCACCTGCCAAAGAATTGCCCCCACCTGAGCAGGCACGCCCGCACTTCTACCGGGTGACAAAACGGGAAGCTTTGAATAACCGTCATGAGTCGCCCGCTGATTACCCCGATTGGTATACCGAAAGCACTGAAACCTTGCTGGATAAAGGGCGGGATTCATGGGTGCCGGAACATCAGACACTCAGGTTCCAGCCGTTGGTGCCGTGGGCACGCTTATGGCCTTTCCTGCATAAGGCACTGAGTCATGTATCCAGTGGTTGGCAGCCGGATATGGAGCAGGTGGTCAGGCGGGTTGCACAGGGCGAGTGTCTGCGCCGTATTCCACTCCGGTCACGCAAGACGTGGGCAAGCACTGCCCAGGTGCTGATCGACATTAATGTGGGTACGTTTGGGCTACGCTACGACTTGATGCATTTGCGCGACAAATTATTGCAGCTACGTGGCGAATATGGTTTGCAGCTGCGTTATCTGGAGGATGAGCCGGGTGGCTCAGTCTATTACCAGGAGCATGAGCGCGAGGTGGTCGAACCGTGGGTGACGCCGCCGCCCGATGTACCGTTGCTGATTGTCAGCGATTTGGGGGCGTTAACCCAGTCGAGGCGCACGCTGTATGCGTGGCTGGTGTTTGGGCGTGAACTGGCTGCGCAAGCTTGTCGCCCGCTGGTGTTGATGCCGGTGCCGGTGCGGATGATGGATGCGCGCTTGTTGCAGTATTTTGATTGCGTCAGTTGGGATCGGGGCGGTCGTTTGCAGCCGCTGCTGCATGCCCGCCCGGATAAGGCCGAGCCTGAAAAGCATCAGGCCAGAGTCAGGCAGTTGCTAAACCGGCTTGCGCCTGCGCTGCGGGTGAATAGCACCTTGTTGCGGGCAACGCGCTACCTGTTGGCTGCTGAACAATTTGATGTCGGGCATGAAGCGGCGGTGTGGCAGCATCCCGCTATTCAGAGCCACGGGGATGAGTTTGTCTGGCAGGTGTCTGACCATGCGCCATTCTTGCAGGCATTCCGAAAGCTGCCCGCGCAGCAACAGCAGGCGATGATTGATTTCATTGCCCGTTACCATGCCAGCTTGCCGGAGGTGGTGTATTTCGAGGCGCTGCAGAACTGTATCCAGCTTAACCCGGAACAGGTCGATGTCGGGGTGCAGGCTGCTACACGCCGTTACCGGGTGGCATTGGTGAGGACGTTTAACGAACACCCTGACTATCAGGGTTTGGGTCAATGGACAGGGCGGTTTGAAGAGCGTCAGCAGGCCAGTGCCTTGCGCCAGTGTAATGTGTGGTTGGCGGCGATCAAGGGTATCCGGCTGCGGCGTTCGCTGGCGGCGGGTGAGGAAGTGCTTTATCCGGCGGGCATCGACAAGGCGTTGCTGCAGCCGTTTCTGTCGGATAGGAAAGAGCCACGCCGGTATGAGTTGCGCCAGCAGGGGCAGCAGCTGGTGTTTAGCCCAGAAGGGTACGCAGACCGTGGCGATGGCTTCGGGGTGCAGGGCAGCTGGCTGGCTACCGTTAATTCCAGTGTTGATTTTATCATCAGGCGCACAGGTACAGCGCAGGATCAGCCCGTTGCGCATATTTTGCGTTTGGGGCAGGATAACACCGCGACGGTGGCACTGGACGAGGCACGTAGTTATGAACTGGAAACCGATCAGGAACGGGTGAGGGTAGAGCCGCTGACCCAGCCGGAATGGGCGGCCGCGATTGGGAATAATGTGCAGGGGTTATGGGCAGAATCGAGGGGTCAGGAGGGGGATGTTTATCGGTGGTATTGGCATCCGCCTGTGGTGTTAAAAGAAAAACTAAAGGTTTCTGTTAGTTATGGGCGCACTCCAGAAGCAAAGCAGTTTTTGAGACCATTGATCGAAAAATTGACTTCGATTGGGGTTGAAGTCATGCGGGACGAACAGATTGACCTTGGGGATAGTATTCAAGATTGGATTACCAATGTTCTTGATAGCTCAGACCTGGTTATTTCTCTCATTAACAAAAAATATATTCAATCCAAATATTGTATGGCTGAAATGCGAGCTTTTATCGACCAAAGGAACCCACGATTCATACCCGTACTGTTGGAGCCATTGACCTTGGATGTTCTTCCAGCCGAATTGCAGGACAAAAAATTACCACTGTTTGATTCCAAAGAGTTTTCGGTTTTTCTGGATAAGCTAGAGGGTGAGGTCATTGCGGCATCTGTTTCTCCGGGCTTCTGGTATTACCTGCCGTCGGGCGCAGCTAGCCTTAAACCGGATTGGGCAAGTGTTGCAGGACGTGATCGATATGGTCTCTATGCCGATACCGAAGTTGCCGGAGTTACCCAGCGCTTCCGCTGGATCGAACCCACCACCTTCCTGATGGGATCGCCCGAAAATGAGGAAGGTCGATACAACAATGAAATCCAGCACGAAGTGACTCTCACCCAAGGCTACTGGCTCGCCGATACTGCCTGCACCCAAGCCTTGTGGCAGGCGATCATGGGCGAAAATCCCAGCCAGTTTAAAGATGAAAACAACCCGGTTGAGAACGTCAGTTGGAAGGACATCGTTGAGGATTTTCTGCCACGGTTTAATCGACAATACCCGGAACTTAAACTGCGCTTACCCACGGAAGCAGAATGGGAGAATGCCTGTCGGGCAGATACAACGATAGCATTCCACTTTGGTGAAAAGAATGACTTGAGCCTAGAAAAGGTGAATTATTCGGGTCAGTGGGATAACTATAACTCGGACGGCAAGATCCAAACTGTCAAAAGCTATCCACCCAACCCGTGGGGTCTGTACGAAATGCACGGTAATGTGTGGGAATGGTGTCAGGATGGCTTCGACAGCTATCCGGCGGAGTCAATAGTTGATCCGCAAGGCGCGGGGTCAGGCGTTGACCGCGTGTTGCGCGGCAGCTCGTGGATCAGCTTTGGCAGGCTCTGCCGTTCTGCCTACCGTGGCCACGGCGACCCTGCTGCCCGTTTCGACTACGGTTTCCGCCTTGCCCGAAGTCTTGAGCTTCCGCCCGTCAGGTCAGTAAGAGCAGGCCAGAAGAGAGTCATCGCGTGAAATACCCATTCCCGCCACAACTGGTATACTTCAGCTATGTCATCACTGGATAGGTAAACACGATGTCTACCCTACAAAACACTTCGCAGGTGTCCACCGAAGACCTGTTTCACGGTGCAGAAAACCTGCCGACTGACGAGCTTGAGCAGTTTTCCCGGCGGATATTGGCACTGTGCGCCCGCCGCAAGGCTAATAGCCTCAATGGGCAGGAAAGTAAATTACTACAACTGATCAACCGCCCTGTTCCCGCTACCCTACAAAGTCGTTACGACCTGCTGGCACAGAAGCAGCGTGACAATACGCTAAAGTCGGATGAGT
The DNA here is from genome assembly GCA_964293125.1 of uncultured Thiothrix sp. Taxonomy (GTDB): domain Bacteria; phylum Pseudomonadota; class Gammaproteobacteria; order Thiotrichales; family Thiotrichaceae; genus Thiolinea. The sequence goes on from CAXYXY010000004.1 coordinate 75,252, forward strand.
ATGACGAACTGATTCAGTGCATTGAGCAGATTGAGCAGTTCGATGCCGAGCGGGTGCAGCATCTTGTGGCCTTGGCGCAGCTGCGACAGGTTTCACTGGATCAATTGATGCAGGATTTAGGTCTGCGCCAGCCTGAATATGTCTGAGTACATTCCCAAAGCCTTGCGGGCTGCTGTCGCTGAACGGGCAAAAGGATGCTGTGAATATTGCCGTAGCCCCGCCCGGTTTGCGACTCAGTCATTTGCTATCGATCATATCCACCCGGTTAGTTTGGGAGGCCAAACTCAGTTGGACAATCTGGCTTTGGCCTGCCCCGGTTGTAATGCCCATAAATCCAACCGACTGGCAGCAGACGACCCGGTTACCCGGCAGCGAATCGCATTATTCAACCCACGCCAACAGGACTGGAATGAGCAGTTTGTCTGGAGCAAGGATTTTCTGTTGATCATCGGTTTAACGCCCAGCGGGCGGGCATCGGTGGAAACACTACGCTTGAACAGACAACCCCTGATTAACCTACGCCGCGCCCTGTACGGCTTAGGTGAACACCCACCTACCTGAACCGAAGGGGTCTGAATGTCATGGCTCGAACACACACCATCTTCCCCCCCCGAATTCCCCGAGCCTTGGGCATCCGACTGGGGCGAAGATGACTACGGCATCTTTATGGGCTTCACCTACAAGGGTGTGCGGCAGGATTTCCGCTGGATCGAGCCGGGCACATTTCTGATGGGGTCGCCGGACAATGAACCGGAACGTTTTGAAAATGAAGTTCTTCACGAAGTGACTTTAAGCAAAGGCTTCTGGCTGGCCGATACCACGGTGACTCAAGCCTTGTGGGAGGCGGTGATGGGTGAAAATCAGAGTTATTTCAGGGGGGACAGTCGCCCAGTGGAAAATGTCAGTTGGGATGATGCCCATATCTTCATCAGCAGAATGAATAGCCTGAAGGCCGAACTGCGCTTGTGTCTCCCAAGTGAAGCGCAATGGGAATATGCCTGTCGGGCAAGGACAAAGAAACGGTATGCATTCGGTGATGATTTGTCTGGAAATCAAGCGAATTTCAAGGCATCAGAAACAGTTGATGTGGCTACTTACCCTCCTAATGACTGGGGCTTGTATGATATACACGGCAATGTATGGGAATGGTGTCAGGATCGTCATCAAGATGTGTGGATTGGCCTCCTTGATGGTAGAGGATGCCGTGGGGGAGCTTGGAATAGCGATACAATGGAGACACGTTGTGCTGTTGTTCATGGAGTTGAACATGATGAGCGTTCAAATGAAATTGGTTTCCGTCTTGCCCGGTCTTAAACTTCCGTCAGTCAGGAGGAGCTAGCCAGCCGCCGATTGGGACACCCGTGTCGGTAGCGCGGAGGGGCACGTGAGATGGCGGGCATCAGCAATGATCACAGGCCGCCAGTGCATTCTCCAGTTCACCTTCAAGTTCTGCCGCTGGATAATCGACGGCATCAATACCGCTGGCACCCAGCAGTTCGATGAAGGATGACAAATCCATATCGGCTAGTTTTGCCGCTTGCGCCAGTGTCAATTGCTGCGTTTTCACCCTGTGCAAAGCAGCTGCACAGTCACCGGAGCGCTTACTCAAGTGCCACCCCCAGCAACATAAATCCATTTCCCCTCAACCAGATGACCCATCTTATTCCACCACGCTTTTCTTTAGCAAATGCAGTGTCTATGGTAGCATGCGCCCGCAATGGCAAATCAAATCAGGTGCGGGTTCCTCCTTATATGGCACGATATATATTTATTACCGGTGGCGTCGTTTCTTCTTTGGGGAAGGGGCTGGCCGCTGCATCGCTGGGTGCGATTCTTGAAGCGCGTGGCCTTAAAGTCACGATGCTGAAGCTCGACCCTTATATTAACGTTGATCCGGGCACCATGAGCCCTTTTCAGCACGGTGAAGTCTATGTGACCAATGACGGGGCAGAGACTGACCTTGATCTGGGGCATTACGAGCGTTTTGTCGGTTTTACCGCGACCCGCCTGAATAATTTCACGACCGGGCGCATTTATGAAAATGTGATTCGCAAGGAACGTCAGGGTGACTACCTCGGCGCGACGGTGCAGGTCATCCCGCACATTACCGACGAAATCAAGCAGAGTGTGCGCGAAGGTGCGGGCGATGCGGATGTGGCGCTGGTTGAGATTGGCGGTACGGTCGGGGATATTGAATCCTTGCCTTTTATGGAAGCGATCCGGCAAATGGGGGTGGAAGAGGGGCGCAGCAATGCACTTTATATCCATCTGACCTTGTTGCCCTGGGTCGCGGCGGCGGGCGAGCTTAAAACCAAGCCGACCCAGCACTCGGTGAAAGAATTACGTTCGATCGGTATCCAGCCGGATATTCTGCTGTGCCGCAGTGAGCGTGCTTTGCCGGAGAATGAAAAGCGCAAGATTTCGCTGTTCACCAACGTTGAAGAACGCGCGGTTATTTCGGTGATGGATGTGGATAATATCTACAAGATTCCACTCTGGTTGCATGCGCAGAAGCTCGATAGCATTGTCACCGAGAAATTCGGGCTGGACTTGCCGGAAGCCGACCTGAGCGACTGGCGCGATGTAGTCAGTTCGATGGAATTCCCGGAAGCCGAAATCACGGTCGCCATGGTCGGTAAATACGTGGATTTGACCGAGTCCTACAAGTCACTGAATGAAGCGCTGACGCACGCCGGTATCCAGACGCATACCAAGGTCAAGATTCAGTACATCGATTCCGAGCGGCTGGAAGCGGCTGAAGAAGACAGCACCGCGTTGCAGCAGGTGCGGGCAGCGGATGCGATTCTGGTGCCGGGCGGTTTCGGGCGGCGCGGGGTGGAAGGCAAAATTCGGGCGGTTGAATATGCGCGTACCCACAAGGTGCCTTATCTGGGGATTTGCCTGGGGATGCAGGTGGCGGTGATTGAATATGCGCGCCACTGTGCGGGTCTTGAAGCGGCGCACAGTACCGAATTTGTGGAAAATGCCGAGCACCCGGTGATTGGCCTGATCACTGAATGGCAGAACAAGGATGGTACGGTTGAACGGCGTTCGGAAGAATCTGACTTAGGGGGCACCATGCGTCTGGGTGGGCAGGTTTGCAAGCTGACTGCCGGGTCACTGGCACAGCTGACCTACGGTGCGGATGAAATCACCGAGCGCCATCGCCACCGTTATGAATTTAATAATAATTACCGGGCGCAACTGGAACAGGCCGGGCTGGTATTCTCCGGGCAATCAGCCGATGGTTCGCTGATGGAAATGATTGAATTAAAAGATCACCCCTGGTTTTTGGGCTGCCAGTTCCATCCTGAATTTACCTCGCGCCCCCGCCAGGGGCACCCCCTGTTTAGCAGTTTTATCCGGGCTGCCCGCGCTCACCACGAAACCCGCCATGCGGGAGGACTCTAATGAAACTATGTGGCTTTGAGGCTGGTCTGGATCAGCCGTTTTTTTTGATTGCTGGGCCGTGTTCGATTGAAGGCGAGAAGCTGGCGCTGGAAACGGCTCAGGCTCTAAAAGACATGACCACCCGTTTGGGCATTCCGTTTATTTACAAATCGTCGTTTGACAAGGCGAACCGTTCCTCGCATAACAGCGTGCGTGGGGTCGGGCTGGAAGCCGGTTTGCGCATTCTGGAAAAAGTCAAACAGGAGATCGGTGTGCCGGTGCTGACCGATGTGCATGAGGACACCCCGCTGGACGAAGTCGCCAGCGTTGTGGATGTGCTGCAAACGCCTGCTTTCCTGTGTCGACAGACCAATTTTATCCAGTCGGTGGCGCGTACCGGCAAGCCGGTTAATATCAAGAAAGGGCAGTTTCTTGCCCCTTGGGATATGGGTAATGTGGTGGCCAAGGCGCGGGCAACCGGTAATGAACAGATCATGGTCTGTGAACGCGGCTATACCTTCGGCTACAATAATCTGGTCTCCGACATGCGTAGCCTTGCGATCATGCGCACGACCGACTGCCCGGTGGTGTTTGATGCCACCCATTCAGTGCAGCTACCGGGTGGGCAGGGCAGTGTATCGGGGGGTGAACGTCAGCATGTGCCGGTATTGGCGCGGGCGGCGGTGGCAGTCGGGATTGCCGGTTTGTTCATGGAGTCGCATCCTGACCCGGCGAATGCCTGGAGTGATGGCCCGAACTCATGGCCACTGGATCGAATGGAAGAATTATTAGAATCATTGTTGGCGCTGGATCAGGTTGTGAAAAAGCAGGCGCTGATAGAGAACACTTTATAAACTTAATTGTGTACAGACCAAACCACCCAAGGGAGCTGGAATCATGTCAGAAATTGTAGAAATCAAGGCGCGTGAGATTGTCGATTCACGCGGAAATCCAACGCTGGAAGCGGATGTTACGCTGGCCAGTGGTGCCAAAGGCCGGGCGGCGGTACCTTCCGGTGCATCCACCGGTGCGCGCGAAGCCATTGAATTGCGTGACGGGGGTAGCCGTTATCTGGGCAAGGGTGTCCTGACCGCTGTTGCGAATGTTAACGGCGAAATTGCCAAAACGATCAAAGGTATGGACGTGACCGACCAGGCCGGGATTGATCAGGCGATGATCGCGCTGGATGGCACGGAGAACAAGGCACGTCTGGGGGCGAATGCATTGCTGGCGGCCTCGATGGCGGTTGCACATGCGGGCGCTAATGAGCAGGGTCTGCCTTTGTATCAATATCTGGGCAAAGCGGATGCGTATCAGCTGCCGGTGCCGATGATGAACATCATCAACGGCGGTGCGCATGCTGATAACAGTGTGGATCTGCAGGAATTCATGATTCTTCCCGTCGGTGCGCCGACGATGGCAGAAGCGATTCGTTATGGTGCAGAAGTCTTTCATAGCCTGAAGTCAGTGCTGAAAAAGCGCGGTCTGAATACGGCAGTCGGTGATGAAGGGGGTTTTGCCCCTGATTTGTCTTCCAACGAAGAAGCGATTGAAGTCATTCTGGAAGCGATCAGCAAAGCGGGCTTTAATGCAGGCAAAGACATGTTCTTGGGGTTGGACGTGGCCAGTTCCGAGTTCTATAAGGGCGGCAAGTACGTGCTGGAGTCGGAAGGCCGCAGCTTTGATGCTGAAGGGTTTGCCGGTTACCTTGCGAACTGGGTAGATCAATACCCGATCATTACCATCGAAGACGGCATGGATGAAGCCGATTGGGCGGGCTGGGCGATTCTGACTGAAAAGTTGGGGCACCGAGTGCAGTTGGTGGGTGACGATTTGTTTGTGACCAATACCAAAATTCTGGCCGAAGGGATCGAGAAGAAAATCGCCAATTCCATCCTGATCAAGGTTAACCAGATCGGTACGCTGACTGAAACCCTGCAAGCGATCAGCATGGCGCACAAAGCAGGTTACACCGCCGTAGTCTCGCACCGCTCCGGTGAAACCGAAGACACGACGATTGCTGATATTGCCGTGGCGACGAATGCCGGGCAGATCAAGACCGGTTCCCTGTCGCGTTCTGATCGGGTTGCCAAGTACAACCAGTTGCTGCGTATTGCCGAGCAATTGGGTAGCAAGGGCACCTATGCCGGGCGTTCAGCGTATAAGCACCTAGGCTAATAGGCTAAAAAAAACCGCTAACGTCTGGTTGATTAATGCCGGATGAACAGGGTTTGTTATGCTAGGATGGCGGAGTGGAGTTAATGGTTGGCTGATGATGCTGACTAATTGGCTTCCTCCGCCGTTTTTATTTCTGAATGGACTGTTATAAACTCTCGCGCATGAAGAATATTCGTATCACCCACGTGTTGTTTGCTATTTTGAGCCTGTTGTCGCTGGTGCTGTTTGTACGCCTGTGGGCGGGTGCGGGCAGTTACCCTGAGATTTGGGATCTGCAGGCGCAAATCCGTCAGCAAACGCGCCTGAATGCCGAACAGCAGGCACGGAACGAACATTTGCAGGAAGATGTGGTCGATATTAGTCGCGATGATGCCACCATTGAAGACCATGCGCGCAGTGAGCTGGGTATGGTGAAAAAGAACGAAGTTTTTTATCAGATTATTTTGCTGGATGATGAGAAGGAACAACCGCCCACCGTCAATTCAGTAGCGCCTGCTACCCATGTCGAGTGATGCGGTCTGGGTCGTCATTCCTGCGGCGGGTGTCGGCAAACGCATGCTGGCGACCCGCCCCAAACAATACTTGCCTTTGTTAGGTAAAACGGTGTTGGAGCATACGCTGGCGTGCTTTCTGGAGCACCCGCTGATCAGCGGTATCGTCGTCGTGATTAGCCCGGATGATGATTATTGGCTCAAACTGGCGAAGCAGTATGCTCAAGCGCGTATTCCGGTGTTACACACCGTGACTGCCGGGCGGGAACGGGCGGATTCTGTGTTAAGTGGGCTGGATTACCTGCATGCGGCAGTAGAGCCGACCACGACCGTGCTGGTACATGATGCGGCGCGTCCCTGCCTGAGCCGCGCCGATCTGGATACTTTACTGTCAGTGCGGGTGGAAACCAGGTCGACTGGGGCGCTGTTGGCGATGCCGGTACGCGATACCATGAAACGGGCGCAGCCGGGTAGTTTACGGGTTGCGCATACAGAGAGCCGTGATGACTTGTGGCATGCGCTGACCCCGCAAATGGTACCACTCGCTTTGTTGCGCACTACCTTGCGGGCTGCTTTGCGCAGCGGGGTACGGGTCACGGATGAAGCTTCAGCACTGGAACAGGCGGGTTTGCAGCCACACCTGGTGGAAGGTGGCGCCAGTAATATCAAGATTACCCATCCGGCTGATTTGGGGCTGGCCGCCTATTTTCTAAAAACACAAAACGGTGCTTAAGGTGAGAATCGGACACGGTTATGATGTGCACGCCTTTACTCTGGGTGATCATCTGGTGCTAGGTGGGGTCAGGATTCCACATACGCACGCTTTCAAGGCACATTCGGACGGTGATGTACTCCTGCATGCGGTGTGTGATGCACTGTTGGGGGCGCTGGCTTTGGGGGATATTGGTCAGCACTTCCCGGATACCGCCCGTGAATTCGAGAATATTGATTCGCGGATTCTGTTACGTCATGTTTATGCGCTGATACAGGAACGAGGTTATGCACTCGGTAATCTGGATACCACGATTATCGCGCAGGCACCGAAAATGGCACCGCATGTGCAGACGATGCGGGTGAATATCGCGGCGGATCTGGCGTGTGAGGTCGATCAGGTGAACGTGAAAGCAACCACGACGGAGTGCTTAGGCTTTGAAGGGCGCAAGGAAGGTATTTCAGCGCATGCGGTTGTGATGCTGGTGCCATGCCGATAAGCAGGCATTAGTTCGAAGGCTCCCGTTGGGTCAACTGGCGTGGAATCGCAGTGGGCTGCCAATGGGCAATCGCCCAGTCCCAGAAGGTGTTCAGCGAGTCAAAATCTGTCGCTTTGGGCGGGCTTTGCCCTAAAAAGGACAGTGCTTTACACAGGTTTTGCACGATGGCGGCAGTGCCCAGCGCAGGTGCCTGCGTCTGCTTGCTGAGCTTTTGTCCGTGTGCATTGACAGCCACTGGAATGTGCAGGTATTCCACAGCGGGCAGTCCGAGTAAGGTCTGTATGTAAATCTGCCGGGGGGTATTGTCCAGCAAATCCGAGCCACGGACTACCTGTGTAACCCCCTGCCAGCCATCGTCGACGACGACGGCGAGTTGGTAGGCGAAGACAGTGTCAGCCCGGCGAATAATAAAGTCGCCAAGGTCAGTACGGATGTTCTGGCAATAAAGCCCCTGCAGTTTGTCCTGAAAACAGAGGGATCGATCCTGGCTCCGCAGGCGTATGGCATGTTGCTGGCCGGGAATAGCCCGACGTTGGCGACAGGTGCCGGGATAAATCGGCCCATAAGTGCCGCAGGTGGCCAGCAGGCTGATTTGTTTGCGCGAACAGGTACAAGGGTAGGTATGCTTTGCCAGTGCCCGCAGGGCTTCCTGATAGGCCGCCAAACGCTGGCTTTGAAAGACGATGCTACGATCCCATTCAAACCCGTAGTTTGCTAATGTCTGGATAATCGCAGCGCTGGCACCGGGCTGGATGCGTGGCGGGTCAAGGTCTTCAATGCGCAGCAGCCACAATCCATGTTGGCTGCGCGCTTCCAGATAACTGGCGATGGCCGCCAGCAAAGAGCCAAAGTGTAACAGGCCGGTTGGTGATGGGGCAAAACGCCCGATATAGCTCACACCTTATGAAGCCAGTTGTCTTTCCTTGATCTCCTGCGTCGTTTTGCAGTCGATGCACAATTCTGCGGTCGGGCGTACTTCCAGACGTTGCAGGCCAATTTCTATGCCACAGGCATCACAAAAACCGTAATCGTCTTCATCAACCCGTGAGATCGTTTTGTCAATCTTACGGATGAGTTTACGTTCGCGGTCACGGGTACGCAGTTCAAGTGCAAATTCTTCTTCTTGTGTGGCCCGGTCAGCCGGATCAGAAAAATTACTTGCTTCTTCTTTCATGTGGCCGACGGTACGATCAACCTCTTCCATCAACTCTTTTTTCCAGGCCAGCAAAATATCACGAAAATGCTTGAGTTGTTTTTCATTCATGTATTCTTCGCCCGCTTCCGGAATATAGGGCTCAATACCGTCAACTGGTAACGCGGCCTTCCGTGCCATATAGCTTACATTGTCAGCTGCCATTCTTCTTCTCCAGTCAGTTTATTAATTTTGGAAATCAAGGGGTTAAAGCCAAAGGCGTTATCCGCATGTTGCTTTGTTGATCCGTATAACTTATGGGCGCGGCATTATATCCCAAGTAAATTATCGGCGTACAGTTTTTCTGGTGCTTGTCAATAGAGGTCAGCATCAGATCCCGTAGTGAGTCAGCCATTGATCATTGTTGGTTTCATAAAAAGTTGAACTGGAACCGTACAGCATCTTTGCCTGGGTCGGCAATGTTCACTGAGAATTCTTTAGGCGTATTCAGTGGCATCAAGGCGTCAGCTTGTTCACTACCCAAATATTCTGTGGGTGTAAAGCGTCGCAACGCGACTACTTCAGACGCCGTATTTAAAAAGCTGATTTCCAGCAGGGGGTAGGGCTGTTCAAAGGGAGCATTATTCTGTATTGAGGTGCTGATGATCAGTACATTGGGTGAGTTAGGGTGGGAGTAGACATTATGGCTGAGCATTTTTATGTTTTTGATGTCACGCCGCACCTCGGTATCACAGCCGACCAGCAGGCAAATATTTTGTGCCAGACGTGTTGTACCGGGTTGTTCCCTCAGCCAGTTCCGGGCGCTATAAGCGAGTTGCAGCAACAGTAACAAGCCTAATGCCAGCAGGCTCAGATACAGGAACTTGCGTGAATGACTGGTTTTTTTGCGACCCGCGCCCGCGTTCTGCCTGCGACCTGCCTGTTTGGTGTTTTCACTGGCTGACAATACCCTGATGGTTTTCTCACCCGGCGGTGCCGTGGTGGTTGAGGAGCGATTACTACCCTGTGCGACACTGGACGCAGTGAAGCTGCGTTCTTCCGACAAGGTCGTACTCAAGCCCTTCATAGCATCAAAAATGGTGTCGCATTCGCCGCAACGCAACAAGCCCTGAGCAGCGGTTAGCTCCTTCATGGTCACGCGAAAGACAGCTCTGCAGTGGCTACATTGAGTATACATTTAACTCGTATGCTTAGGGTGAAGACTACCTATTGTAGTCCCATTTTAAAATCGCTTCACATTCAATGATGTATAAAATACGAACATTTATACTACGAGAAGATGAGATTTTTAGCATTATCCAGCCGATGAACGGATTTAAATTACCTAGGAACGCTCTTTCCGGTTCCATTCAGGCGCAGCCAGTCTTCTTTGAGGGTGATTTGCAAGTCAGTCAGGCTAGCAGTGTAAGCCGCTGTTATCATGCTCTCCTGTTCGCCCAAAATACCCGACAAAGCCAGGCGTCCGCCCGGTTTAAGGTGTGCCAGAATGGCAGGTGCCAGCGTAACCAGCGGGCCAGCCAGGATATTGGCGACCACTACGTCATACTGACCCTCCGGCAAGTCCTCCGGCAAGCAGGTGGTAATCAGCGTGTCATCCAGCTGATTGCGCCGTGAATTCTCACGAGTAGCTTCCAGCGCTTGAGGGTCAATATCAGTGGCGACGATCCGGTTGGCTCCGAGTTTGGCAGCCGCGATAGCAAGGATGCCACTGCCACAACCGTAGTCGAGGACGGTTTTACCGGTGAGGGTTTCAGCGTCCAGCCATTCCAGACAAAGCGCTGTGGTCGGGTGGGTGCCGGTACCGAAGGCCAGACCGGGGTCAAGCAGCACCTTGACACCGTCATCCTGTGGTACTTCACGCCAGCTTGGGTAGACCCACAGCCGTTCACCAAATTTCATGGGATGAAAATTATCCATCCATTCGCGTACCCAAGGGCGATCTTCCAGTTTTTCCAGTTTGATCTGGCTTAAGCCCCAGTTGTCACGTTGCATTTCCAGAAGCAATAACAGCGGGGTCAGATCATCTTCCGCCGGGTACAGGCCGGTAATCACCAGCTGATCCCAGAGTGGGGTTTCGCCCGGCAAGGGTTCGAGCACCGGCTGGTCTGCAGCATCTTCCAAGGTAACCGAAGCAGCACCCGCCTGTTCAAAAGCGGCGCTAATGGCTTCCTGATGTTCTACGGTGGTGTGACAGATAATTTGTTGCCAGGTCATGGGATGCCTAATTTCTTTTCCAGGTAATGGATGTCGGTACCGCCTTCACGGAAGGCCGTATCTGACATGATGCGCCGCTGTAGCGGGATATTGGTCTTGATGCCATCAATCGCCATTTCGGTCAGTGCGCCACACATGCGATTGAGCGCGGTCAGACGATCTTCGCCATGTACGATCAGCTTGCCGATCATGGAATCATAATAGGGGGGTACGGTGTAATCGGTGTAAATATGCGAATCGACCCGTACACCGAGTCCACCGGGTGCATGGTAGCGGGTGATTTTGCCGGGGGAAGGGGCGAATGTGTCAGGATCTTCGGCATTGATCCGGCATTCAATCGCATGACCCTGCGGGCGGATGTCTTCCTGCCGGATTTGTAGTTTTTCACCGGCAGCGATCAATAGTTGCTGTTTGACCAGATCGACACCGGTAATCCATTCCGTGACCGGGTGTTCAACTTGCAGGCGGGTGTTCATTTCTATGAAGTAGAACTCACCATTTTCATACAGAAACTCGAAGGTGCCTGCTCCCCGGTAAGCGATTTTGCGGCAGGCGTCCGCCACTACTTTACCAATCCGGTTGCGCTGTTCTTCGGTAATACCCGGTGCCGGTGCTTCTTCCACCACTTTCTGGTGGCGGCGCTGCATGGAACAGTCGCGTTCACACAGATGAATGGCGTTGCCGTGTTCGTCAGCCAATACCTGAAACTCGATATGACGGGGATGCATCAGGTATTTTTCCATGTACACGACATCATTGCCGAATGCTGATTTGGCTTCGGAACGGGTCATTTCGATGGAACGGAACAAATCAGATTCGTCATGCACTACCCGCATGCCGCGCCCGCCGCCACCGCCGGTGGCTTTAATAATGATGGGGTAGCCGACCTTGCGTGCCATGGCTTTGCATTCCTCGGCATCTTCAGGCACTGACCCTTCTGAGCCGGGTACACAAGGGACTTTGGCGGCTTGCATGGCCGCCTTGGCTGAAATTTTATCACCCATCAGGCGAATGGTTTCAGCCCGTGGCCCGATAAACACAAAGCCGCTGGATTCTACCCGTTCGGCAAAGTCAGCATTTTCTGACAGAAAGCCATAGCCCGGGTGAATCGCATCAGCACCGGTCACTTCCGCCGCACTGATAATGGCGGGGATGTTCAGGTAGCTGTCCCGGGAGCGTGGCGGGCCAATACAGACCGACTCGTCGGCAAGGCGCACGTGTTTGAGGTCACGATCGGCGGTGGAGTGTACCGCCACGGTTTTAATGCCCATTTCGCGGCAAGCGCGCAGAATGCGCAGCGCAATCTCGCCCCGATTGGCAATGAGTACTTTCTTTAACATGCTGTAAGCCCTGGCATCATTCAATGATCATCAACGGTTGACCAAATTCCACTGGCTGTTCATTTTCAACCAGAATGGTCTTGATGATGCCAGTTTTGTCAGACTGGATCTGATTGAGCATTTTCATCGCTTCAATAATGCACAGGGTGTCACCTGCTTTTACACTTTGGCCGACTTCAACGAAGGATTTCACACCCGGAGAAGAAGAGCGATAAAACGTCCCCACCATCGGTGATTCAACCGTATGGCCACTGGCTTTTGCCGGTGCTTCAGCAACAGGTGCTGCCACTTCGATGCTGGTTGGAGCCTGCGCTGAAGCTTGTGGCGCAAGGTTGTAGTGTGGCATCTGCATCATTTGTTGTGCTGCGGGGGGCGAAATACGGCTGATGCGCACCGAATCTTCGCCTTCCTTGATTTCAATTTCTGCGACGTCGCTGTCTTGCAGGAGGTCGATCAGTTTTTTAATTTTGCGGACATCCATCATGGAAATTTCCTGGTAAGTCTTGAAATGACTGGTCGTGGCTGGTAATGCCATAGAATATTGTAAAAGGGTATGACCTTGTTTGCGAACCAAGATCACGCAGTCACTGTATTTTAGCGACATATCCCCACAGAATGGCGCAAGTTTACACCCTTTAAAAGGCTTGTGCAGCAATAATGCGAGGTATCAGCGGTCTAGCGACCCCGGAATATTGAACCCAGAATGCCCCTGACAATCTGCTGGCCCAGACGGGTGCCGACAGTGCGGGCAACACTTTTGACCAAGGTCTCACCGATACCCTGCCGGTTGCTACCCGAGCGGGATGGGGTACTGGCCTCAAACCGGCGGGTTAATTTGAGTTCGCTGTGTGCCTGCAAGGCAGCGGCAGCTTCTGCAGCAGCGGTTTCCCCGCGTTTTTGCAGGATTTCATAAGCTGACTCACGGTCTATCATGGCATCATAACGCCCCATGAACGGGCTTTTGCGAATGAGTTCAGCGCGTTCTGCGTCATCAATCGGCCCGATGCGTGATTGGGGCGGGCGAATCAGGGTGCGTTGTACTACGCCGGGGATGCCGCCCGTTTCCAGCACGGAGACCAAAGCTTCGCCAACACCCATGCTGGTAATAGTGGCTTCTGTATCCAGATCAGGGTTGCTGCGGAACGTCTGGGCGGCGGCGCGGACGGCCTTCTGGTCACGTGGTGTAAAGGCGCGTAACGCATGCTGGATGCGATTACCTAACTGGCCGAGTACCGCATCGGGAATATCGAGTGGGTTTTGGGTGACAAAATAAATACCGACCCCCTTGGAGCGCACCAGTTTAACCACTTGTTCCACTTTTTCGATCAGTACTTTCGGCGCGTCATTGAACAGCAGATGAGCTTCATCGAAGAAAAAAACCAGACGGGGTTTGTCCAGGTCACCCACTTCCGGCAGATGTTCAAACAGTTCGGACAGCAGCCACAGCAGGGAAGTGGCGTACAGGCGCGGGGTGAGCATCAGTTTGTCAGCCGCCAGAATGTTGATATGCCCATGGCCGGATGAGTCGGTACGCATCAGATCCCACAGATCAAGCGCAGGCTCGCCAAAAAACTGTTCGGCACCCTGTTGCTCCAGCACCAGCAAGCGGCGCTGAATAGCCCCGACGGAGGCGGAACTGATGTTGCCGTAAGCATTTTGCAGGTCGGCAGCATTCTCGCCGATATGCTGCAAAATCGCGCGCAGGTCTTTCAGATCCAGCAATAACATGCCCTGATCATCCGCCAGTTTGAAAGCGATGTTGAGCACACCTTCCTGGGTGTCATTCAGTTCCAGCAAGCGGGTCAGCAACAGCGGCCCCATGTCAGAAATGGTGGCACGAATCGGATGACCCTGGACGCCTGCCAAATCCCATAGAACCACCGGATAGCCTTCGAAAACAAAATCCGGAATGCCGATTTTCGCAATGCGTTCATCGACTTTTGGATGAGGCCTGCCCGATGCACTGATGCCGGTGAGGTCACCTTTGACATCTGCCATGAAGACCGGAACACCCAAACGCGAGAATCCTTCAGCCAGTACCTGCAAGGTAACCGTTTTGCCGGTGCCGGTTGCACCGGCAATCAGCCCATGCCGATTGGCAAAACGGGGGTTCAGGAAAATCTGCTGATCACCCCCCTTACCGATGAGAATACCCGCTTCTGCTGTCATGACTGCTCCTTTTATATTTTTTGCCGGACTATATGGCAGAGTCTAACCAAAATAGTGGCAGACTGCTATGCCGCCAGCCCCAGTTTTCGTAGTGTTTCCAGCGTGATGGCACCGGTAGCCAACCCATTATCCTGCTGGAACTTCAGGATGGCTGCCTGGGTAGCGGTGTCGAGTAGGCCGGAAGAGGAGACGGCGTAGCCTTGTGCCTGTAGCTGCTGCTGGATCAGCCGGGTCTGTTCGGTGCGAATGGAGTCGCTACAGAGACTGGGTGCCATGGACAGGTGCGCGGGGCGTATCAGGCGGGCGGTGCTGATGGTTTGATAACGCGCTGGAATACGTGTGGTCTGGATGCGCCAGGGTTTGGTGACGCGTACAACCTGGATGCCTTGGTAAGTGGCGGGGATTGGCGTTCCGGTGCCCGCGCCCGCCTCGACCAGTATTTTTCGTTTGACTTCGACCGTTTTTGAGGGCAGACGTTTCTGTTCAGTACGTGCTGGAATATCAACCGCCTGCGTACTGACTTCGGTGTATTGTATCGGCACCGATTCAACGCATTGTTCAGCATGGCCCAGACACCCCAGTTTCCAGCGATCATAGGCAGGGGCTGCCTGCAGTGTGCGGATCACGGTTTGGTAGACAGCCGGTGTGACAAACAGCTCGGTACGTTCGCGCTCCACTTCGATGCGTTCAGTCACTTCGCGGTACTGGGCAGGTTTTGTCTCGACTGGAAAGCGGGCTGGCTCTGTTTGTAAGCGAAGTTCACTCCACTCCATCGTGGCTGGGGTGCTGGTGTACTCGATTGCTTCATCTTGAACCAGCACCTGCGCTTCTTTTACCTTCAGCAAGGCAGGGTACAACACTTGAGCCCGGCAGGTGGTGGGTAATCGTGTGACATTGCCGCCGCTGGCCAACACGGAGCGGTTCACTTCCGTCTGAGCACGGGTCGAGTGGCGGTCAATGTCAGAATTAATGGTGCAACCGGCCAGCGCTAAGCATAAGCAGGTGAATAGCCCTTGCAATTGAATGATACAGTCCCTCATTTTTTGGGTGCTAATATAATTGAGTATGGTTTCTATAAATGCCGGATTGTACCGAAAAAATTACCAATAATCTCTATTTCCGGGGGTTCTCCGCAGGATCAGGAACCGGGGTTTTTCATCGCGGTGTCAGCTACAGGCTTCGGCCATATGCATAATTTCTCCGCTAAGCTTATCAACTTTTTCTATACCTCCACGCCCCGGTTTCCAGATGATACGCTTGTTGTGGGTAGCGGCAGTTACGCGAGGTGCGCTGGGTGCGCGGGAGGGTGCTGGAAGGCGGACAGGTAGCTTGGGTTCGGTCTTTGGCTCGGTGTTTGGAATCGCTATTGCGGGTGTTTTAAGGGTTTTGTTGTTGTTGGGTGGGCACATTGTCTGTGCGTCAAGCGGCCTCAGGGTGTGAGTCCGCAGGTTTTGCCGGTTTTGCCGGATAGGAGTACTCTGACCCAGCTGGAGCAACGCTGCGTTGATGCAATGCAGGTTGTTCAGGCTGGCATAATGTGCGCCAGGAAACGCGCTGGCGTTCTGCAGTGTAACCCGCTGGTGAAAGCTGAGCAGATTGGATAGTGGCATGGTATCCGGTTTGTCTAGAGAGTGTTTCGCCAGTATTGGTCATTCAGGTGTGCTTTGCAGGTGAATGCAGGATGGGAATTGACAAAAAATGGACGAGCGGAAAGTAAGTGCAATCAGTGCAAAGTAGCGGGTAAACCCGGTGCATTCACCTGCATTCACGTGCATTCGCTGGCCAAACAGCGTTTTCCCTTATATCATCGCTGGTTTAATCCGCTGCTGGAAAATCGCATGAGCCAATACTGGAACAATCTGGTACATGAACTTGATCCTTACGTGCCGGGCGAACAACCCAAAGACCAGCGTTATATCAAACTGAATACCAATGAATGCCCTTATCCGCCTTCCCCGCTGGCACTGGCTGCGATTCGGGATGAGGCTGCAGATAGCCTGCGCCTGTATCCTGATCCGAATGCTGATGTGCTAAAAGAGGCGATTGGCGAATACTATGGGCTGGAACGCGCACAGGTATTTGTGGGCAACGGTTCGGACGAGGTGTTGGCACATGTTTTTCATGGTTTGTTCAAGCCAGAGCTTCCCTTGCTATTCCCGGATATTTCTTACAGCTTTTACCCGGTCTATGCGAATTTATACCGTTTGCAGACCGAGTTGATTCCCCTGCAGGCTGACTTCAGCATCGATCTGACCGACTTTGAACGGGCGAATGGCGGGATTATTTTCCCCAATCCCAATGCCCCGACCGCTTGTGTGACTCATCTGGATGCGATTGAGCATTTGTTGCAAGTGAATACCGGTTCGGTGGTGGTGGTCGATGAGGCTTATGTGGATTTCGGCGCGGAATCGGCGGTTCCGTTGATAAACCGTTATCCCAATCTGCTGGTAGTGCAAACGTTTTCCAAGTCGCGTTCACTGGCCGGGTTGCGCGTCGGCTTTGCGCTGGGGCAGCCTGAATTGATTGAAGCCCTGGAACGGGTGAAAAATTCGTTCAATTCCTATCCGCTCGGACGGATGGATATGGTGGGCGCAGCCGCCGCCATGCGCGATGTGGCGTATTTTGATGCCACCCGGCAGAAAATCATGGCAACGCGCCAGACGACGATTGCGCATCTGGAATCGTTAGGTTTTAGCGTCTTGCCCTCCGCCGCCAATTTTGTGTTTACGCGCCCGCCCGCTGGTAATGCCGAAGCGTTTTATCGGGCGCTGAAACAGCGCGGTGTGCTCGTGCGCTATTTCAACAAGCCGCGTATTAATGAATACTTGCGTGTTACCATCGGCACGGATGAGGAAATGGCGACATTCCTGCAGCAAGTTGCAGACATCATGGCCGGTGGATTATGACAGGAATGGTGACCAATACGGCGTTGGACAGCTATTTGCAGGCTTTGCTCAAGGTCGACACGTTCCGCGACTATGCGCCCAATGGCTTGCAGGTCGAGGGTAAAACTGAAATCCGCAAGCTGGTGACAGGAGTCACCGCGAGTCAGGCTTTGCTGGATGCGGCGGTCGAGCAGGGTGCTGATGCGGTGCTGGTACATCACGGCTATTTTTGGAAGAACGAGTCGCCTGTGTTGCGCGGTATGAAAAAACAGCGACTCGCGACCTTGCTTAAACATGATATTAATCTGTTCGCGTACCATTTGCCGCTGGATGCTCACCCGATTTGGGGTAATAATGCGCAACTGGGCCAGTTACTGGGTATCGAAGTGACTGGGGTGATGGATGAGCATGACATGCAGGGTGTTGGGAATGTAGGCGAACTGTCTTCAGCGCTTTCACTGGCAGAGTTTGGGCAGCGGGTGGCGCAAGCTTTGGGGCGTGAGCCTTTACTGGTGGCGGGGGGTGAGCATTTGTTGCGGCGTATCGCCTGGTGCACGGGGGGTGCACAAAATTACATAGACCGGGCGCATGCTTTGGGTGTGGATGCGTACTTGAGCGGTGAAATTTCTGAAAATACCGTACACAGTGCGCGTGAAAATGGTATCCATTATATTGCAGCAGGGCATCATGCCAGTGAGCGCTACGGCGCCAAAGCACTGGGAGGGCATCTGGCGGTGCACTTTGGGATAGAGTGCCTGTTTATTGATAAGGATAATCCTGCTTAAAGTCAGATTATTTCGGTGATTTTTATGCTATTATCGCCGCCGATGCCCGAACCTGAAGATGATCTGACTGCTATTCGGTCATATCCAGTAGGGGTTTATACAGATTTTACACCTTGCCAGCGAAGGCAGGGGGTAGTGAGAGTTTCGATTATTTGGGAGTGAGCTTACGATGGCAAATTCTGGAGTAGACAAGAATCGACGCCGATTCCTGATTGGCGCCACATCTACGATGGGTGCAGCAGGTGTGGTAGCGATTGCGACCCCTTTTCTTTCATCGATGTCTCCCAGCGCACGAGCCTTGGCCGCAGGTGCGCCGGTAGAAGTCGATGTAAGTAAAGTGGAACCGGGGCAGTTGCTTCGGGTGATCTGGCGCGGCAAGCCGGTATGGGTGGTTAATCGTACTGAGGAAATGCTGGCCGCATTGCCCAGTCTGGATGCCAATCTGAAAGACCCCAACTCGGATGTTGTGACCCAGCAGCCGGAATATACGAAAAACGGCTACCGTTCCCGTGAAGAAAAATACATTGTTTTGGTCGGTATTTGTACCCATCTGGGGTGTTCGCCCAGTTACCGTCCTGAGGTGGCACCCGAGGATTTGGGCGCGGACTGGAAGGGCGGCTGGTATTGCCCTTGCCACGGCTCCCGTTTCGATTTGGCAGGTCGTGTTTATAAGGGGGCACCAGCGGGCACTAACCTGGAAGTCCCGCCTTATTATTTCATGAATGATGAAAAAACAAGGGTTCTGGTGGGTGAAGATGGAGGTGTTGCATAATGGCTGATCGTCCTGAGCATAATTACACAGGTTTCCTGGGTTGGGTGGAAGATCGTTTCCCCTTGATGGAAACCTGGAATAATCACCTCGCGCAGTATTATGCGCCGAAAAACTTTAACTTCTGGTACTACTTCGGCTCGCTGGCGATGCTGGTATTGGTGATCCAGATTGTTTCCGGCCTGTTCCTCGCTTTCCATTACAAGCCTGATGCCGCCATGGCCTTCGCTTCGGTCGAATACATCATGCGTGATGTGCCGGGTGGCTGGTTTATCCGCTATATGCATTCTACGGGGGCATCGGCCTTCTTCGTCGTTGTTTATCTGCACATGTTCCGTGCCCTGATCTACGGTTCCTACAAGGGCAAACGTGAGCTGTTGTGGTTGATCGGTATGGCTATTTACGTGGTCTTGATGGCGACTGCCTTTATGGGCTATCTGTTGCCCTGGGGGCAGATGTCTTATTGGGGTGCGCAGGTGATCATCAATCTGTTCAATACCGTGCCGTACATTGGGAATGAACTGTCAACCTGGATTCGGGGTGACTTCGTGTTGGGTGATGCGACCCTGAACCGTTTCTTTGCCCTGCATTTCTTCCTGCCGGTGATTGTATTGCCTGCGCTGGTATTTGTGCATATTGTGGCTTTGCATGCGGTCGGCTCGAATAACCCGGATGGTGTGGAAATCAAGCAAGGGCCGAAAGGTAATCGCTGGAGTGAAACCGCACCGAAAGATGGTATTCCGTTCCACCCTTACTATTCAGTGAAAGACATTCTGGGCGTGGTGGTGTTCCTGATCGCTTTCTTCGCGATTGTGTTCTTTTCGCCGGAAATGGGTGGCTACTTCCTGGAAAAGCCCAATTTTGAGCCAGCGAATGCCCTGAAGACACCTGAGCATATTGCACCGGTCTGGTACTTCACACCGTTTTATACGGTCTTACGCGCTATTCCTGATCCTTGGTATGGCACGCTGGCAATGTTTTCAGCGATTATTGTGCTATTTCTTATCCCCTGGATTGACCGCAATCCGATTAAATCCTGGCGCTATCGGACATCTGCCCACAAAATCAACCTGATTCTGTTTGGTATTGTGTTCCTGATTTTGGGCTGGATGGGTGTTGAAGCCGTGACTCCGGTCTTCAAGGAGTTAGGTACGCGCATGACGCAGATTTACTTCCTGTTCTTTGTGGTACTGTGGGTGCATAACTACCCGGCCAAGGTTAACTATGTGAAATGGTTTGGTATCCTGCTGGGCATCGTGGTGCTGTATGACTTTATCTTCCGCTTCAACTCGGAAGCCCCGGAAGAGGCCAAGCAGATGGTGCTGCAGTTTATCTGGCCGGTCATCTATCTGGGTGCGACTTTGTTGTTGCCTGCCTATCGGGCAAACTTCAACAAGGAATTACCCGTTCCTGATCGTGTAACAGAGTGAGGTGTGACGACATGAGAAAATTGATTGCAAGTGTAATGTTCGCCCTGTCTGTTGCGGTGCTGCCTGCTACGGCAATGGCATCTACGGTTGTTGAGCTGCAGAAAGCGGATATTGATGTGCATAATCAACAAAGCCTGCAACGGGGCGCGAAGTATTTCGTGAACTATTGCATGGGTTGCCATTCGCTCAGCTTCAGCCGCTATAATCGTTTGGCGACTGATTTGGGTTTGTCACCTGAGCAGGTACAGAAGAACCTGATCTTCACCCGTACCGACGATGAGCCGACCAAGGTGGGCGAATTGATGAAAAACGGGATGACCGCCAAATACGGTGATCAGGCCTTTGGGGTTGCGCCTCCTGATCTTTCTCTGGTGGGACGCTCACGCGGTGGGGACTGGATTTACAGTTTCCTTAAAGCCTTTTATGCCGATCCGACCCGTCCACTCGGTGTGAATAACACCGTGTTTGCCAATGCCGGTATGCCCCACGTTTTGTGGGAGTTACAAGGCATGCAGGAACTGGAACATCATGAAGCCGAGGCAGGGCAGGCAGCAGCTCATGCAGCGCCCAAGCTGGTGTTGACTGAACCCGGCCAGGCGTCCCCGGCGGAGTATGACCAGATTGTACGTGATATCGCCAGTTTTCTGGTCTATGTCAGTGAGCCTGCTCAATTACATCGCAAAACCATTGGTATCTGGGTGTTATTATTCTTGGGGCTCTTTGCAGTGGTGGCTTACTTCCTGAAGAAAGAATACTGGAAGGATGTTCATTAAGTCCTTTGTGGTATAACATAAATCGGCTATCCCTTTGTATTTTCATCGGGATAGCCTTTTCGTTTCGATAACAGGAGTTTTTCCTCGCTATGGCATCGATTTCCAGCCGTCGTTCCGTTATGACTTTATTTTCTGCTGCCGACTGTGCGGACAGTCATCGAGTACGCATCGTTTTGGCAGAAAAAGACATCACGGTTGATGTCCTGACTATTAATCCTGATGACAAACCTGACGATTTAGCCGAGCTAAATCCATACAACACCACGCCCACCTTGATTGATCGTGACCTGGTTTTGTATGATGCCCGTATTATCATGGAGTACCTGGATGAGCGCTTCCCGCATCCACCCCTGATGCCGGTTGATCCTGTAACGCGTGCACATTCACGCCTGGCTTTGTTCCGGATTGAAAAAGACTGGTTTTCGCTGGTCGATGATATCGAAAGCGGGGATGAGAAACTGGCCGGGCAGGCACGCAAGATTCTGCGCGAAAGTGTGTTGTCCGCAGCGGAAGTGTTTGCGATCAAGCCTTATTTCCTGAGTGACGAATACACTCTGGTCGATTGTACGATTGCGCCGGTGTTGTGGCGTCTGCCCAAGTACGGTATCGATGTGCCAGCCAAACAAGGCAGGCCCATTCTGAAATACATGGAACGTGTTTTTTCGCGGGATGGTTTCCAGCAATCACTCAGCAAAGTAGAAAAGGCTATTCGTCCATGACACCCAAGCGTCCCTTTTTGTTACGGGCTTTTTACGAGTGGATACTCGACAATGATATGACGCCCCATATTCTGGTCAATGCCACTTTGGATGATGTGACGGTTCCACGCCAGCATATTAAGGATGGGCGGATTGTTTTGAATATTAGCCCCATGTCGGTGCAAGACTTCATTATGGATAATGAGGCGGTCAGTTTCAGTGCCCGGTTTGGGGGTGTGGCTTTTTACGTTTATTGCCCGGTTTACTCGATTCTGGCGATTTACTCACGAGAGACTCAGGATGGCGCGTCCTTTCCGGAGGATGAGTATGCGCATTTGCAGCTGGCTTCTGGGGATTCCAAAGAAAAAGCACCCGTGGTGAGTTTGACCGCTGTCAGCAATCGCGAAGAAACGGTTGATAGTCGTGTGGCAGAGGATGACAGCAAAGGTGATCATGATGAACCCCCGCCATCAGGTTCGGGTGGCGATAGGCAGCCTGCCGCTGCAGGTAAAAAATCGCGCCCTGCCTTGCGGGTTGTGAAGTAGTTTCTTTTGAAGCTCTCGCTGATTGTAGCCATGACGCCTGAACAGGTCATTGGCAAAGAGGGGTCGATGCCTTGGCATTTACCGGCAGATCTGGCTTGGTTTAAGCGCCATACATGGGGCAAACCCGTATTGATGGGGCGCAAAACCTGGCAGTCTATCGGGCGTTCTTTGCCGGGGCGGCGTAACATAGTCATTTCTCGGGATAGCGCATTGCACTTGCCGGGTGCTGAAATACTGCCTTCCCCACAGGCGGCACTGGCCAGCGTGGCTGATGTACCTGAAGTCATGGTTATCGGGGGTGCGGAAATTTACCGGCTTTTTTTACCGCAGGCTGACCGTTTATACCTTACGCTCATCGATGCCCCGCTTGACGGGGATGCCTGGTTTCCTGATTATACACCCCTGAATTGGCGCCAGCTTGAATGTGTCCAGCAGCCTGCCGATGAACGCAATCCCTATGGGTGTTCGTTTACTATCCTTGAGAAACTATGAATTCCTTACTGATCGTTAATGCCCATATTGTTAATGAAGGCAGCATCTTTCAGGGGGATGTGTTGATCGTTGGGGGGCGTATCGAGTCGATCGGGCGTGATCTGTCGGGCTGTAAGGCCATGCAGGTACTGGATGCGCAAGGGCGTTATTTGTTGCCGGGTCTGATTGATGACCAAGTGCATTTTCGTGAACCCGGAATGTTGCACAAGGGTAATTTTGAGCTGGATAGCCGTGCAGCGATTGCGGGCGGTATCACCAGTTTTATGGACATGCCGAATACTCTACCCCCTACCTTGACACTGGCCCAGCTTCAGGAAAAAAAACGGCTGGCAGCGGGTCGGGCAGCGGCAAACTACGGTTTTTATCTGGGTGCGTCGACGGATAATCTGGAAACCATCAAGGCGCTGGATCCAGCGGCGGCCTGCGGCATTAATGTGTTTATTGGTTCTTCCTGTGCACAAAAACTGGTTGATGACCCCGAAATACTTGAAGATATCTTCCATCATGCCCCGGTATTAGTCACCGCACACTGTGAAGATACCCCCACCATCATTGAAAATGAGGAAAGTTATCGCAGCATTTACGGCGATAATATCCCCATTGAGTACCATCCGGTGATTCGTAGCGAAGAAGCCTGTTTTTTGGCATCTTCGCAGGCCTTGGAGTTGGCTGCTGCCAGTGAAGTGCGCTTGCATATTCTGCACGTCTCTACCGCGCAGGAGGTCGAGCTGTTCCAGAATATTGACCTGGCTGAGAAGCGGATTACTGCCGAAGTCAGCACGCCCTACCTGCATTTTTCAGATGAAGACTATGCAAGCCGGGGGGCGTTGATCAAGGTCAACCCGGCGATTAAAACGGCAGAAGACCGTGCAGGCCTGATTCAGGGTTTGCTGGATGGGCGACTGGACGTGATCGGCAGTGGCCATGCACCCCATCTGCTGGCAGATAAACAGGGACGTAATTATTTCTCGATTCCTTCCGGAATGCCCATGGTGCAGGATTCCCTGCTGGCGTTACTGGAACATTATCATGACGGGATCTTTTCTCTGGAGTTTCTTGCCGAGAAGACCAGCCATGCGATGGCAGATCTGTTTGAGGTGAAGGAACGGGGCTATATCCGTGAAGGTTACTGGGCTGATCTGGTACTGGTCGATCTGGAGCGTCCCCATCAGGCGTTGCACGCAAACAGCCTTGCGAAATGTGCTTGGACACCCTTTGATGGTTTTGAATTCCGTTCCAGCATTGTTGCTACGATTGTCAATGGGCAACTGGCCTGGCACGAAGGGCATTGGCTGAATTTTCAGCCAATGGGGCAGGCGCTGGAATTTGATCGCTAATCTGTCCCCTTTCTATCCTTTGTCTCTCTGGTTTGCTTCAAAGTTCGCGCAATACCCTGAAACCCAAGTTGACATCCAGTTCATCCAGATAACGCTGTTTGCGGGCGGCGCTGCGTGCTTGTGCTGCCGGATCGAACCATGATCCACCTTTGGTCACATACCAGTCAGGACTGGCATTTGCGCTGGGGCTGCCGTCACGATGGGCGCCAAGGTGCGAGTTTGTCCAGTGGCTGCTGGTGAATTCCCAGACATTGCCATGCATATCATACAGACCCCACGCATTGGGGGTGAGCAGGCCAACTTCACTGGCTTGTCTGGACGGGAAACAGCGCGGCAGATACCAGCGGCGTTTTTCCAAAGCCTCCTGATAAGGGAAAGCTGGATTAAAATGCACGTCTTTACAGCTGACGCTGTGCCCGTGGTAAAACGGTGTGCGGGTTCCTGCGCGCGCCGCAAATTCCCATTCTGCTTCAGTAGGCAAACGGTAAATATGTCCGGTTTGCTGACTGAGCCACTTCAGATACAGGCGTATGTCTTCCATGCGGACGTTGACCACTGGACAGGAACCCTTATGCCAGACCAGTTCCGGACGAAGTTGCCATTCGGTGTCGGTGCGGAAATGTTCAAATTCCGAGGCGGTGACCGGAAACCGCCCCAGGGCGAACGCTTTGGGCAGACTGACCAGATGCTGTGGGTATTCTGTGCGGGAATGCCCGAGTTCATGTGCAGGTGAACCCATTTCGAAACGGCCTGCAGGTATTACCGCAAGCTCAGCCCCTGCGTGACCTGTTGCGAGTGTGTCCTGAAAGAAACAGGCGTGCCGGTTTTTTCTGGCGTGATACTGTTGTAGTTCTTTGATGGCCAGTAGGTCAAGTTCGTCCACCATGACCAGCGTGGTTTCAGGTTCTTGGTTAGCTTCTACCATATGCTCTATTAGTTTATAGTAATATACGAATTTGGAATTTATCATTACTTTTTAAGCAATGATAGCCATGATTCGCTGTTTTATGGACTATATATAAAGTCAAGGACAAGAAACCGGGATAAAAGAGATGGAGTCTCATCAACAGATTGGGCATATGGGTGTACGGCGGACGGGCTATGCTGACACCGCCAGACATTTACTGGATAGTTTGATTATCTACCGGGCTGAGCTGGGTGTTACCGGGCGTCAACTTGAGAGGTTGCTCCGTGAGCGTGGTATTTCTGCCAGTACTGATTTGCCTGCTCCAAAGCGCCAGCAGTAGACTCGCTCACTTTATCCCTTTGTTTGTGCACCCTGCCAGCGACTTACCGCTGATAAGCTAAATACTGCAATTCGTCAGTGCCCATCAATTAATTTTATTGAAACATCAGTATTTCGGGTATAATGTTCTTCATACAGTAACCGACGTATAAAAATTATGAAAAACAGATCATTACGTAAACAAGCCGGGTTGAACCTGGTGGAGATCCTGATCGCTGCCCTTGTATTGTCGGTCGGCTTGCTCGGCCTGGCCGGATTGCAGGTCGCCAGCCTTAAATCAACACAAAATGCCAGTTACAAACAACACGCCACCCTGATGATTCATGATCTGCTGGAACGTATGCAAAGCAACCGGGAAGCATTGCGGGCGGGTGACTATGTACAAGCAACCAGTTGTGCGACAGCTCCCTCTGCCTCATGTTCGGCAACGGCCTGCAGCCGTAGCGAGTTGGCCACTTATGATCTGTACAGTGTTTTGTGCGGCAGCGGTTCTGCAGATACGCAATTGCTGAATCCCCAGCTGACGGTGGTCTGTACGGCAGGTGATTGCGCGCAAGGTGTCGTGCTGACCCTGAGCTGGACTGAGCGCCTTGAGCAGCAGGGTGTTCAGGATACGAACGGCAATGAACTCGAACAGGAAACCTTTACATTGCAGGTTAATGCGGTGATTTGAGGTATTTATGAATAATAAAAACAAATTCAGGAATAAATTGCACCCCCGTGGTTTTTCCTTGCTTGAACTGCTGCTGGCGATGACGCTGGGACTGTTTCTGGCTGCGGGGGTAGGGACTGTGTACGTCAGTAGCAAGCAGACCTATGCGGCGAATAGCCAAATGGCCGAGCTGGATGAGAATGCACGGGTGGCGATTCGCGCACTGAAGGAACATATCGAGCATGCAGGGTATACGAGCATGGGTGTGCCCGTGAATAATTATATCTTGCCAGCAGGAACGACGGTCACTGCCGCGACGTGTGCCGATGGTGATCCTAATATAGTCAATCCTCCCAGAATTTCATCCAGTACCAACGGGCCTACTGTATTTGGTACGGCATCGTCGGCGGATACGGTCGGGGGTGACACGATTGGTGTTATTTATTCAGCAGATGCAAAACTCAATGTGGATTGCCTCAATACGGCTTTACGGAACGCCTGCCTGCCTGATCAGGCCGCTGACCCGCAGGCCAGTCTTGTCTATAACTCGTTTCGTGTGTATACGCGCAGTAACCGTAACAGTATTAATGAAGAGATCCCGGCTTTGGGCTGTGGTGGCTCCACTAATTATGTCACCCAGCCATGGGCGCAGGGTGTTGAAAATATGCAGATTCGTTACGGCGTTGATGTGGTTCCGGCGGTCATTCCGGCCGGACAAAAGAAAACCTGGGAGGTGGATAATTACTGGAGCGCTGCGGAGGTAACGACTAATAACGCCTGGGACAAGATCGCCCTGGTGCAGCTGGCTTTGCTGGTGCGCTCGGTTGACCCGGTGTTTCCAGACGCACAGGCCATGAGCTATACGCTATTCGACACGACCGTTAATACCGATGACCGTTACAAGCGCTCGGTGTATACCACAACCGTACATTTGAGAAATATCGCCCGTTAAGAGGATGAGGTGTGTCATGTTGAAAAGAACAGGTAGTAAGCCCGGCAATCACTGCAATCGCTGCACTCAAAGTACTCACGGCAAACAGGCAGGATCCGTCTTGTTATGGGGGCTGGTTATTTTGTTGACACTCACCGTTATTGGTGTGGCTGCTGCGCGTATGGGCGTTACGGATATACGGATTGCCGGTAATGAAATGAATATGATGGTGACTTATCAGGCTGCAGAATCACAGCTTAATCTGATCCGGCCACCGGTAGACAGGATGGCACCTGATGGGGCTTTGTCTTATGTGAAGCTCGCAATGGACAACAATGACGATACGCTGGAGCTGGATGATGATTCTGGCCTGTTGCTTGCTTCCAATGACATCAGCTCCAGGGTGCGCATCCGCCATGATCAGCGTTTGACCATGTGCTTGCCACAGGAAGGCTATGCGATGCGGATCGAGATGTTGCAAGATGCTGGCGGGTATGATTGCCACCGGTTTGAGGTTGATGCGGATAGCGCCATGAACGGTACTGGTGCACGCAGTCACCATGAAATGGGGCTGATGCATTATACGCCTGCCAAGGGTAATACTTTGTAGCAGCAGTTAAAAGCAGTGTTGTTTACCGGCTGAGAACAAGAAGAAGTGGTCATGAATAATAAAAAACAATCAGGTTTTACCTTGATCGAGATGATGATAGTCATCGCAATTATCGGCATTATTGCTGCATTTGCCTATCCGAATTACGTTGAGCAGGTGCGTAAAAGTAAACGTTCGGATGCCAAAGTAGCCTTGCAGCAGGTTGCCCAGCGCCAGGAGTCTTTTTACGCCCGCAGCCTGGCTTATGCGACCTCGCTAACAGCGCTCGGGTATGCCACTGACACGATTGATAGCCCCGAAAGGGAATACCGTATCACTCTGCTGCCTGTTGCAACCGCACAGACTTTTACCCTGACGGCTACCCCCGGAACGTCCTCCGGACAGCAACATGACCAGCAATGCGCCACTTTCTCGCTTGACCAAATGGGGCGCAAGACGGCTGCTGACAGTAACAGTACCAACACCAGCCGTGTGTGCTGGCATTGATTGAACTGCGCGTGAATAACAAAAAATAATGGAATGATAGGCATGAAAATAAAAACAGGTTTAATGAAAAAATTACAGCATCTTGTGTTGTTATGCCTGCCCCCACTGCTGATGACCTCGGTACTGGCTGATGAAACCGAGATTTTTTATCAGAACGAAGCCAGCAAGGTGAATACTAACGTACTGTTTTTGCTGGATGCATCTGGCAGCATGACAGCAGAACTGTCGGGTAGTGGTGGCAAATCGCGGATGGAGGTTATGAAAGAGACCTTTCGTGAGGTGATGGATACTGCACCCAAAAATCTGAATATCGGTTTGATGCACTACGCTAATTCCAGCTATCAGCCATCCTACAACTGGAGCTCGATCAAGGGGGTGAACTTCCCGATCTCACCGCTGGACGAGAATGCCAATGCCATCATCGGTGCATACAGTACGACCGATAATTTGCCTGACCCTGCAGCCACGGGTATGCCAGTACGGGCTTACCTGGCTGACATTGTGGACAGTTGGCAAGCCGCCGGTTATACCCCGATTGTTGATTCCTTGCTGGAGGCCAGCCGTTATTTCCGGGGTGAAGGGCTTGTCTGGGGGAAAACCCTGCCCGCTAACAGCTGGGCAGCCCATCCCTCGACTTATGAGGGGGCATTGTCCTGTAGTGCTTCGCACAATGCCGAATGCGGGTTAACCTGGGGTGAGTGTAATGGTACGGTGGACATGAATAGTTGCCAAACGCGTACCGTCAGCCAGTGTTGTGAGTGGGTCGAAACGGCTGCGGGTAGCTATTGCAAAAACAATAACTACAGCTGTAGAACTGACTTGCAGTTTTGTCAGCATACATTGTGTGACACCTACAGTGGCACGCTTACCTATCGGTCACCGATCAAGGAAGCTTGCCAGGCTAATTATCTGGTGTTGATGTCGGATGGCAAGCCTGAATATCCTTACTATTCCGGTTATACAGCGGATGGCACCGGACGCTATCCCGAATCAGTGGAACCTGATGCAGTTTATCCTAATACCATCCCGCCCCTGTCACCGAATATTACCGGTGCCAGCATCGCAACGACGGTTCCGGCTCTGATTAGTGCTGGCTGTGCAGACACGCCACAGGGCTATAAAAGTGGTAAATGCGGGCCGGAGCTGACCCGGTTTCTGGCTGATAATGATCAATCCAGTACCTTGGCTGGCGATCAGACCATAAAGACTTTCACGGTTGCCTTGGGGCTAGCGGACGAACCCACAGGAACCGCTTATTTGGCACAGCTGGCCACAGCGGAGAATGGTGCTTACACAGCAGATAACCGCCAGCAGCTGGTGACAGCATTTAGTGAAGTACTGGGTAATATCCAAAAGGATTCCTTCTCTTTTTCATCGCCCAGTTTCACGGTGGATGAAAGCAATATGCTGGCACATGATGACAAGGTGTTTGTACCCGTATTTGACAGCAACAATACACCTTTATGGTCAGGCAACCTGCGCAAGTTTGAGGTGGATGCCGACGGTAAAATTGTCGATGCCAATGGTTCCTCTGTACTGGATACAGATGGCAGCTTTGTCACCGGTGCCAAGGATCTGTGGTCGAGCACGCCACATGGGTCGGATGTAACCATCGGTGGTGCAGCCAGCCGGTTGCCCGCACCGGACGCCCGCACTTTATGGACAGATGCCGGTAGCAATACGCTAGTACCGATTAATGTAGCCAGTACTGCCATCACCCCGGAGATGTTTAGCAGTGGGAGTTATCAAACTGCACATAATCTGCTAGATATTGTCGGTGTGGGTGGTATCGGTGCGGATGGTGTCAGTTGTTGGGGTAATTATACCGATTGCGATGGTGTAAAGCATAATGTGTTCGGTAATCTTTTTACCGGCAGCGGCTGCGTTAATATTGAGGCGGTGACTACCTGTCCGTTGACTGCCGTCACCAGCACGTACCGGACAACCCTGATCAATTATCTGCGGGGTTATAAAGACGGCATTGTTTCGTCGGGCAGTGGCGCAGCACGCCAGCACATGGGAGATATGCTGAATACCAAGCCGGTAGTGATCAACTACGGCAATAATAACAGTCGGGTGTTTGTAGCCACCAATGAGGGCTATCTGCATTCACTGGATGTGAGTACCGGGATCGAACAATGGGCTTTCATGCCCGCTGACCTGTTACAGAATGCGGATACCCTGTTCCGTAATGAAGACCTGAACAAACATGTGTATGGTTTGGATGGTGCGTTGTCTGTCTGGCGAATTGACCATAACAATAATGGCATCATCGAGACGGCAGCGGCGTCGGAAGATCTGAATGGCGATGGCGATATTGATTCAGCAGACCAGGATCATGTCTATCTGTTCTTTGGCTTGCGGCGCGGCGGACGCATGTATTATGCGCTGGATCTTACGGTGCCCTCCAATCCGAAAGTGCTTTGGAAGATTTCTCCGGATGGAGCCAATGGTGCACTGGATGATGGCTTTGCCGCACTGGGTGAAACCTGGTCAAAGCCTGCTTTGTCAAAAATGCGGGTCAGTGCGCCGACTACAGAAAATCCGAATGCGACAGCCTTTAAGTATGTCCTGGTGTTTGGTGGCGGGTATGACCCGAACAAGGATGAACAGGATATTTCCAAGCGGGTGGCGGATGCGTCAGGACACGACGTGTATATGGTGGATGCCCTGAGTGGACAGCTGATCTGGTCACTGAAAAATGGCTATCACCTGGGTGGGAGCAGTGCCGCAATTGCTGGTTCCAGTGCACTGACGCACAGTGTTGCCGGGGATATTCGCGTGTTGGACATGGACGGTAACGGTGCTTTGGACAGGCTGTATTTTGCGGATACCGGGGGTAATGTCTGGCGGGTAGATATGGATATGGATATTACTGACGGTGATGAGGGCTATTATAACTACGGCGATGCGCGTCTGACCAAACTGGCCAGTTTGGGAGGTGGGTCTGGCAGTCTTGATCATCGCAAATTCTTCTATGAACCCGACACCGCTTTGCGCTTGAACGGCGGCAAGCCGGTATTATCGATTGCCTTGGGGAGTGGTTACCGAACCCATCCCTTGAATACCGAGGCGGTGGCTGACCGGTTTTATGTATTGCGTGACGAGTATGTCTATCAACATCGTCCAGCTGATGCCGCAGTTATCACGGATAGTGGCCTGTGGAATGCCGCTGACACGGATGCATCCAGCCAGGATTTATCCTCGACAGCAGGCTGGTATTATGCTTTTTCTCATAACGGTGAAAAGGTATTGGCACCGGCGTTAACCTTCCTTGACAAGGTCTTGTTTACTACCTTCGCCCAGGCTGATGAGGCAGGCGAACTCAGTGAAGTAGCGGCTTGTCAGCCTGCAGTCAATAGTTCACGCGCCTATGTATTGGATGTGTTGCGTGGGCGTCCGGTGCTTAATCTGGATCGGGATGCGGCGGATGGGCTTGATCCTTATGTCGTGACGGGTGTCAATGAAATCATGGATGCGCCGCAGCTGGTGTTTGGTGCCCTGAATAGTGCGGATGGGGGCGAATGTGTTCTGGGCGATTGCCAGCAGACGGTGCAGGTGCGGGTAGGCAAAATGGAGGTGCCTCTGCTGGATCTAGATAATACCAAGAACCAGAATACCTCCAGTTATCAGGAAATGTCCGATATTACCCGCTTGTTACCCCGCTTGTACTGGCTGGATGGTGAAGTGGCCAACGACCATGAGTAAAGCGGGTAACGGGTAGAGAGTGAAAGGATGGGTGGGGATAGTGCCGGTTTAAAGTGGGCACTGTCCGCCACTGACACGGTCGTTGCCACCCCAATCCGGGTGGCAACTGACCTCGCGATAATGAGCCGTTCGCAATAAATCACCAGCCACTGCCCCTTGATCATAACCATGTTCAAACAGTAGCCAGCCCTCGGGCGCGAGAAAACGGGGTGCTGCACTCACCAAATGCCGAATGTCGTCAAGTCCGTCGGTGCCAGAGCTAAGCGCACTCAATGGCTCAAAACGGACATCGCCTTGCTGTAGATGTGGGTCATCGGTGGCGATATAGGGCGGGTTCGAGACGATCAGATCGAAAGCACACGCCGGTAGCGTTTGAAACCAGTCAGCCTGCAAGAATTGCAGATTATCCAGTTGCAGACGTGCAGCATTGCTGCGAGCCACTTCCAAAGCCGCCCGCGACCGATCGGTTGCCAGAACTGTTGCCAATGGGCGTTCTTTGGCTAAGGCAATCGCAATCGCACCACTGCCGGTGCCAAGGTCGAGAATGTGCGCTGGCTGATGGGGTGGGATTTTTGCCAGTGCGAGTTCAACCAGCCACTCGGTATCCGGGCGTGGAATCAGGGTGGCGGGTGAAACGTGTAATTCCAGCCCCCAAAATTCCCGATAGCCAAGCAGGTAAGCTATCGGTGTACCCTGCAAACGCTGCTGTAGTAGCTGGCTGAAGCAGTGGTAGTCCGCTGCATCCACGGTTCGTTCCGGCCACGTGTACAGATAGCTGCGCTTTTTGTTCAGGCAGTGCGCCAGCAGCAGTTCGGCATCCAGACGGGCGCTGTCAGTGTCAGAGGCGTGTTCCAGTTGGTGTGTCGCCGCTTGCAGGCATTCCCTGATTTGCATGGCGGGTGTATCTAGTCGCCTGCCAAGGCATTTAACTGGTCAGCCTGATATTCATTGATCAGCGGTTCGACGACCTGATCCAGGCTTCCGGCAACAATGTCATCCAGCTTGTATAAGGTCAGGTTGATACGGTGATCCGTCACCCGGCCTTGTGGAAAGTTATAGGTACGGATCCGTTCGGAACGATCGCCTGACCCCACCAGACTACGCCGGGTTTCCGCCTGTTCGGACGCCTGCTTTTGCCGTTCGGTTTCCAGTAGCCGTGACTGGAGTAACGACATGGCGCGTGCGCGGTTCTTGTGCTGGGAGCGTTCATCCTGGCATTCGACCACCGTGCCGGTGGGTAAATGGGTGATACGGATAGCCGAGTCCGTTTTGTTGATATGTTGCCCGCCCGCACCGGAGGCACGGTAAGTATCGATGCGCAAGTCGCTGGGGCTAATGGTTTGTGCTTCAACCTCATCAACTTCCGGCATGACGGCGACCGTGGCCGCCGAGGTATGGATGCGCCCCTGTGATTCGGTTTCTGGCACCCGTTGCACGCGGTGTGCACCGGATTCAAATTTCAGGCGTGAATACACATTATTCCCGATGATGCGGATAATGATTTCTTTGTAGCCACCGTGTTCACCGTCATTCTGACTGATGATTTCGGTTTGCCAACGCTGCTGTTCGGCATAACGGGTATACATACGAAACAGGTCGCCCGCGAAAATAGCGGCCTCATCCCCACCTGTACCGGCGCGCACTTCCAGAAACACGTTACTGCCATCATGCGGGTCTTTGGGCAACAAGCGTTTTTGCAGTGTCAGTTCCTGCTCGGCCAGCTTCTCCTTGCTGCTTTCAATGTCTTCTTCTGCCATTTCGCGCATTTCAGGGTCGGCCAGTAGTTCACGCGCCGCTGCCAGATCATCCAGCGTTTGCTGGTAGTCACGGAAGCCCAGGGCAACAGGTTCCAGCTGGCTGTATTCAATCGACAGTTTGCGAAAACGATCCTGATCAGTAATCACCTCGCTTTCACCGAGCAAGGCGGCGATTTCCGCGTAACGTTCGCTCAGGTTTTCCAGTTTTTGCAGGATGGAAGTTTTCACAGGTAGTTAGTCATCATTCAGGTTAAATAAAATCCTGGCTTGTGCCAGCAATGCATCATCACCCGTATGCGCCGCCCGGTTCATGGTCTGGGTGGGGGCATGAGTGAGTTTATTGGTCAGGGTGTGGGCGATAAATTCCAGCGCTTCTTCCGGTGTCTTGTTTTGCAGAAGTTTACGTGCCTTGGCCAGCACCTCATCACGGGTTGCCTCATTATTCTGCCGGTATTGACGGATGACGCCCATTTGATCCTGCGCACGCAGTAATCTCATGAAACGTTGCACTTCCTCCTGTACCATGCTTTCTGCCTGCTCAGCGGCTACCCGGCGGGACTGGAGGTTTTCTTCGATAACGGATTGCAGATCATCCACAGTATACAGGTAAACGTCATCCAGTTTACCGACCTCCGGCTCGATGTCACGCGGTACCGCAATATCGACCATGAACATGGGGCGGTGTTTGCGTATTTTCAGTGCGCGTTCAACCATGCCTTTCCCAATGATGGGCAAGGGTGCTGCTGTCGAGGAAATGACAATGTCAGCACGTGGCAGGTATTCACTGATGGCGGGTAGGCCGATGCCTTCGCCCTGGTAAGTCGTGGCTAATGTTTGGGCGCGCTCGATATTTCGGTTAGCAACGATAATATGGCCTATATTCTGGGCAGCAAGATGGCGTCCAACCAGCTCGATGGTTTCTCCTGCGCCCACTAGCAGGGCAGTCTGGTCTTCCAACCGGCTGAATATCTGTTTGGCCAGGCTGACGGCAGCGAAGGCCACCGACACGGGGTTAGAGCCGATCTTGGTCTGAGTGCGAACCTTTTTAGCCGTATTGAAGGCATGTTGCATCAGACGATTGAGCTGGCTACCGCTTGCCTTGGTGCGGGTTGCTTCCTGCAGCGCTGTTTTCAGCTGCCCGAGAATCTGCGGTTCACCCAATACCAGGGAGTCCAGGCCACAGGCTACTCGCAAGGTGTGCTGCACCGCCTGTTCCTGCTGGTGAGTGAAGATATAGGGCATCAGTTGGCGGGTGGACATGTGGTGAAAATCAGCCAGCCACTGGACTATACTGGCGGGATTTTGCCCGTCTGCACCCGCCGCATAAACCTCGGTACGGTTGCAGGTGGAGAGAATAAGACTCTCACGCGCCACCGCACCGGCAGACTGCAGTGCACCCGTCAGTGACTCGGGGGAGAATGCTACCTGCTCGCGAATCGCGACCGGGGCAGTCTTGTGATTAACACCAACAACGAAGATCGACATCCAGAAAGTATTTACCAAACGTACATTTAATTTTCAGAACCGCGAATTTTCTGATACGTTATACACGATTACAAGGTAATTTATGAATATACCTCTAAAGCCAATCATATTTAAAGATCAAAGGTATCTGGGGATACTGGAGTTGCTCATGTCTCGTTCACGTCTGTCCCGTCGTTTTTTAGGTTTGTCCATGACACTGGTGGTTGCCGGTTGTACCTTGGGCGGAGAAAGTTTTGCCGATCCTGCGGTTGCTGCCACACGATTAGACCCTTTGTTGCCGAAAACACCTTTTCAATCTGAAGTGGGTTATCAGATGTACAACACACTGGTAGCCGAAATGCTGATCCGTGACGGCAAGCTTAAGCAGGCTGCCCAACATTATGTGATGGCGGCCAGTCGCAGTGAGGATGTCAGCCTGGTCAAACGGGCGACCGAGACTGCTTTGCAGGCCGAGGAACCGCTTCTGGTCAAGGCAGCCCTGGAGCGATGGACAACACTGGAGCCGGATTCAGTGGAAGCACGCCAGTACCGTATTCTGCTCAATACCCAGCTGAAAGCTTACGATGCGGCTTTGGATGACATGGTTTGGGTGCGTGATTTCGTCGAGAAAAAGGAAAAACACGGCCTGGAATTTGTTGTGTCGTTACTGGCATTGGAGTCAGGGTCGGCGGATGCCTATGAAGTTTTCAAACGCTATGCCGAAAAAATTGACCCTTCGGCCAAAGCGCAGTTGATCGTAGCGACTTTTGCCTTGAGCGCCAATCAGCCAGAGGCGGTACTGAGTGCCACTGATGCGGTGCAGGCCAGTGGCGATGATGCGCAGAAAGAGCAGGGCGCGCGCTTGCGTTCCAAGGCATTATTGGCACTGAATCGCACCGATGAGGCCATCGCAACGTTACAGCCGATCGTGAAAGATACCAAAGATAATGACCTGAAGCTGGATTATGGACGCATGTTGATCATGGCAGACCGGCGTGAAGAGGCGCGCCCGGTGTTCAAGCAGCTGTATGCTACCCAGCCGGAAAATGCAGACATTCTCTACACTCTCGGTCTGTTGTATCTGGAGCAGGAAGAATACGCGTTTGCCGAACCGTTGATGAAAAAGCTGCTGAATGTACCTGAACGCAAGTATGAAGCCAGTTATTTTCTGGCGCAGATTTACGAAGGACAGCAGCGTCTGGATGATGCTCTAGCGGCGTATGATGATGCGTTGAATGGCGACTTTGCAAAGGATGCAGTCGGTCGCAAGTCCAGCCTGCTGCTAAAAGAGCAGGGATTGGAGGTTGCCCGTGGCTGGTTGGCGGGTTTGATAGAAAAGGCCAGTTTGCCCGCAGAGAAGGTAACGGCTCTGATGGCGGATGGCCAATTGCTCCATGATGCAGGCCAATATCAGGCAGCGATTGATTCATTCAACAAGGCTGAGCAGTTTGGTAGCAGTAAGCGTGACATTTTGTACGCGCGTTCACTGAGCTATGACCGTTTGGGTAACGTGACCCAGGCGGAGAAAGATCTGCAGGAAGTCCTGAAAGATGATCCTGAAGATGCGGATTCGATGAATGCGCTGGGTTATATGCTCACCGTCAACACGACCCGGTATGACGAAGCCCGCCAGTTGATAGAGCAGTCACTGGCCTTGCGCCCGGCAAGCCCGGCGGTGATGGATAGCATGGGCTGGGTGATGTTTAAGCAAGGCGAGCTTGAGGGGGCAGAGAAATGGCTGCGCCAGGCATTTGAAAAAATGGAAGACCCCGAAGTGGCTAGCCATTTGATTGAAGTACTGTCAGCACGCGGCAAGCGGGACGAGGCACGCCAGATTTTGCAGGACATGCTGGTCAAATATCCGGAAGACAAGCTGCTGGCTGATGTGAAAGAGCGTCTGGTTGGTTTGTCCAACGATTTGAAATAAATTTAGAATAAACCTAAATAAACCTAGTGGTACAAGGAAGACAAAC
Source organism: uncultured Thiothrix sp. (assembly GCA_964293125.1). Lineage (GTDB taxonomy): Bacteria > Pseudomonadota > Gammaproteobacteria > Thiotrichales > Thiotrichaceae > Thiolinea. The sequence goes on from CAXYXY010000004.1 coordinate 111,939, forward strand.
GATGAAGAGCGGGATTGCATTATTATGTGCACTCAGTCTGTTTGGCTGTGCAGCCAATACCAAAGCACCACCGGGCGGTACTATGACGGTGGCTACCAAGGGTAGCCCTGAGGCGACGTTTGCTGAACGACAGCGTATTTTTCAGCAAATGCAGCAATGGCGGCTAAATGGCCGGGTGGGTTTGCAATTGCGTGAACAAAGCTGGTCATTCGGCTTGAACTGGTTGCAGCGTGCCAGTGGGCAGTACGAGATGGAGATTAATAATCCGCTCACCGGTTCGATTATGGCCACTATCCTCGAAACGGGTTCGCAGGTCACGCTGAAAGCGGCAGATGGCAAAGTGTATAAAGACACGGATGCGGAACGCCTGCTGGAGCGACAGCTTAAGCTCAAATTCCCGCTTAATAACATGCGTTATTGGGCGCGGGGTATTGCCGTGCCGGGTGTGCCGGTGGATGCCGTCAAGCTGGATGCCAAAGGGCGACCCACCCGTTTGCAGCAGGCAGGCTGGGTGGTCGACTATCCTGCCTACCAAGGTGCGGATGCAAATGCATTGCCGGAAAAAGTCCAGCTGGAGAAAGCCTCGGAGCGAGTCAAAGCCAAGCTGGTGGCCAAAGAATGGCAGACCCGCTTCTGATGACTGGTGATGGATAATTGGCGCGTATCTCAGGCAGCAGCATGATTTTGCCTGCCCCGGCAAAACTGAACCTGTTTTTGCATATTACTGGCCGCCGGGCAGATGGTTACCATCTGCTGCAGACTTTATTTGTTTTTCTGGATTATGCGGACGAAATTCAGCTCACCCTGCGTCCAGATGGACTCATCAGACGAACGGTGGGTGATCCGCTGATCCCGGAAAATGATGACCTGGTCGTCAAGGCAGCGCGTTTATTGCAGGTAACCACAGCTTGTACGCAGGGTGTGGATATTGCAGTGCATAAGAAACTACCGATGGGCGGTGGTCTGGGTGGCGGCAGTTCTGATGCGGCCAGTGTATTGGTGGGGCTGAACCGGCTGTGGAATTGTGGCCTGGATCCAGTGGCACTAGCGGCATTAGGCTTAAGGCTGGGGGCGGATGTGCCGGTGTTTGTGCATGGGCATGCCGCTTGGGCGGAGGGCGTGGGTGAGATCCTGCAACCCGTCGATGTGCCAGAAAAATGGTATCTGGTAGTGCATCCGAATGTGCATGTTTCAACCGCCAAAATTTTCTTGCACGAGGACTTGACACGTCACTGCCAACCGATCAGAATAGCCACCTTTCTCGCAGGGCAGACAACGAATGTGTTTGAACCTGTCGTGATAAAAGCTTATCCCGAAGTTGCGGAAGCATTCCACTGGCTTTCGGGATTTGCACCAGCAAGACTGACTGGGTCAGGTGCTTGCTTGTTTGCTGCGTTTGATGATGAGTGTACAGCAAAGCAAGTGTTGGCAGTGTTACCTGAACAGTGGTCTGGATTTGTCGCTAAAAGCAGGTGCCAATCGCCCTTGCAGTTAGCTATCGAAACCAGCAGTCAACGTTGATTCTACAATTGGGCCGTCGCCAAGCGGTAAGGCACCGGATTTTGATTCCGGCATTCCCAGGTTCGATCCCTGGCGGCCCAGCCATCTTATACTCAATGCGAGCAATTCATGTCTGACGATAGAATGATGGTGTTCACGGGTAATGCAAACCCGGAACTCGCGCTGAAGATCGTCGATCATCTGGGTATTTCCCTCGGTAAACTCAAGGCAGAGCACTTTAGTGACGGTGAGTCGCATGTCGAGATCCTGGAAAATGTCCGTGGTCGTGATGTCTTTATAGTCCAGCCCACCTGCGCACCCACCAATGACAACCTGATGGAGCTGCTGATTATTTCTGATGCACTTTATCGTGCGTCTGCGGGCAGGATTACAGCGGTGATCCCTTATTATGGCTATGCGCGTCAGGATCGGCGGGTACGTTCCCGACGGGTGCCTATTTCCGCGAAACTGGTGGCAGACATGGTGGCCACCGGGCACGTAGACCGTGTGCTCACGATTGATTTGCATTCGGATCAGGTACAGGGCTTCTTTGATGTGCCGGTCGACAATATTTACGCATCGGGGGTGTTACAAGCCGATATTCTGGCCAAAAAGCTGGATAATGTCATTGTTGTTTCCCCTGATGTGGGGGGTGTGGTGCGCGCCCGTGCTTTGTCCAAGGCGGTCGGTAACGTCGATCTGGCGATTATTGACAAGCGCCGTCCGGAGCCGAACAAAGCTGAAGTCATGAATATCATCGGTGAGGTCAGTGGCCGGCACTGTGTGTTGATTGATGATCTGATTGATACCGGCGGAACTCTGTGTAATGCCGCTAGTGCCTTAAAGAAACGCGGTGCACTCAGTGTCTGTGCTTATGCCAGTCATGCCGTGTTCTCGGGGAATGCAGTAGCGAACATTGAAAACTCTGAGCTGGACGAAGTGGTGGTAACCGATTCAATCCCGTTAAGTGCAAACGCCTTGAAATGTGGTAGAATCCGCCAGCTTTCTGTAGCAGGTATCTTGGCCAAGACCATTTTGCGGATTAATCGCGATGATTCGGTCAGCTCCCTGTTTGAAGCAGAAGAGTAAGTCTGGGCAGTTAACTGCGTAGACGTTAGTTGTCCAATCTGGTCGCGGATTGGGCAGATTTTATTTTATTGGAGATTGTCATGTCTAAAGAATTTTTGTTGCAGGCGGTAAGCCGCGATTTGCAGGGCAAGGGTGCGAGCCGCCGCCTGCGTCGCGAAAACGGTGTGCCTGCTGTTATTTATGGTGCCGGGCTTGAAGCGCGTTCGATTACCCTCAAGCATAACGAACTGATTCGTAATCTGCAGGAAGAAGCGTTCTACTCACAGATTATTACCGTTGATTTCGGTGATCATAAAGAACGGGTGATTTTGCGTGATCTGCAGCGCCACCCTTCCAGGGCTATTGTGCTGCATGCTGATTTGCAGCGTATCAAGTCGGATGAAGTGTTGCACGTGCATGTGCCATTGCATTTCATCAACGAAGAAAGTGCGATCGGTGTCAAGACCCAGGGTGGCACTATTAGCCACGTAATGTCCGATGTCGAAATCGCGTGCTTGCCACAAGATTTGCCAGAATACATTGAAGTCGACATGCAAAATGTTGAAAAGGGTCAGATTGTGCACATGTCTGATCTGGTTCTGCCTGAAGGCGTGACTTTGCCGGCGCTGGCGCTGGGCGAAGACCATGACCAGGCACTGTCTGCAATTCACTAAGACTGACTGATCCTGATGGCAGATACCATCCGGTTGATTGTGGGTCTCGGGAATCCGGGCAGCAAGTATGACAAAACCCGGCATAATGCCGGGTTTTGGTTTGTGGACGAGTTGGCGCGGCGCCACGGCGGGCAGTTTGTTAGTGAAAAACGCTTTTCTGGTGAAGTCTGCAAAATTACCTTGGGTAATGAGCCGGTGTGGCTATTGAAGCCGCAAACTTTTATGAATCGAAGTGGCCTTGCTGCACGGCAGCTGAGTGATTTTTACCGGATTCCGGTCGAGCAGGTGCTGGTGGCGCATGACGAGCTGGATATTCCCGGTGGTGATGTGCGCCTCAAGCAGGGGGGTGGCCACGGTGGGCACAATGGCCTGCGTGATCTGCATGCGCATTTGGGCAAGGAATACTGGCGGTTACGCATTGGTATTAGCCATCCCGGTGATCGCAATCAGGTGGTTGATTACGTGCTGTCACAGCCCTCGCGTGAGGATGAGCCGCTTATTTTGCGTGCTATCGACAAGGCGGCGGATTGTATGCCGCAGGTCGTGGCAGGTGATATTCAAAAAGCGATGAACGAATTGCATCGCAAATAGAGAAAGAAGGGAACGATTATGGGATTCAAGTGCGGAATTGTTGGTTTGCCGAATGTGGGCAAGTCCACCCTGTTTAATGCGCTGACCAAAGCAGGTATTCAGGCCGAAAACTATCCATTTTGCACCATTGAACCCAATGTGGGCATTGTCCCGGTGCCCGATTTGCGGCTGGATGACCTGGCTACTATCGTCAAGCCGGAACGGATACTGCCAACGACCATGGAATTTGTGGATATTGCCGGTCTGGTGGCGGGCGCTTCCAAGGGGGAGGGGCTCGGCAACAAGTTTCTGGCGCATATTCGCGAGACGGATGCGATTGCCCAAGTCGTGCGTTGTTTCGATAACGATGACATTATTCATGTTGCGGGCAGGATTGACCCCTTGCATGACATAGAAATCATCAATACTGAATTGGTGTTGGCTGATCTGGAAACCATGGAACGGGCTGTTTTGCGTCTGACCAAGCTGTCCAAGTCAGGAAACAAGGAAGTGCTGGCACAAAAGGCATTGGCTGACCGTTTGCTGGCGCATCTGGAAGCGGGCAAGGCGGCGCGCCTGCTGGATTTATCAAGTGATGAACATAAGCTGGTACGCGAATTTCATTTGATCACCATCAAGCCTTTATTGTTTATTGCCAATGTCAATGAAGACGGTTTTACGGATAATCCTCACCTTGATGCGGTAAATACGGTGGCGGATGCAGAAAATGCGCAGGTCGTGCCGGTGTGTGCAGCGATGGAGTCTGAATTGTCCTTGCTGGATAGCGAAGATCAGGCAGAATTTCTGCAGAGTATGGGGCTGGATGAGTCGGGTTTAAACCGGGTGATTCGTGCCGGGTATGAGTTACTGGGTTTGCAGACCTTTTTCACCGCAGGCGTTAAGGAAGTACGCGCCTGGACAGTCCACCGTGGGGCGAGTGCGCCGCAGGGAGCCGGGCGGATTCATACCGATTTCGAACGGGGATTTATTCGTGCCGAAGTGATTGCTTATGCTGATTTTATCAACTTCAAAGGCGAACAGGGTGCTAAGGATGCGGGCAAATGGCGTCTGGAAGGCAAGGAATATACATTGAAGGAAGGCGATGTTGTGCACTTCCGCTTTAACGTGTAATTTTCATGGCTATTAGCGGTTGACAGCAGGCAACGATGCCGATAATATTCGTCACCTCTTGGCTACGTAGCTCAGTTGGTTAGAGCACAGCACTCATAATGCTGGGGTCGTAAGTTCAAATCTCACCGTAGCCACCATAATATCAAAGGCTTGCAGCTTATCAGTTGCAGGCCTTTTTTATTGGTGTGTGATGTTTTCGGTTTTTTATGTGCTTAACCGTGAAGCGATTGAATGGGAACAGTTGTTAGCGCCGTTTTTCCGGTGTTTGCTTTGCTGGTGCTGGGGCATGTTGCCCGGCGTAGCGGATTTTTGCCCGATGATTTCTGGCAATATGCAGAGCGGGGCACTTATTTTGTGTTATTCCCCTCACTTCTGGTTGCGCATCTGGCGCAAGCTCAGCTGGATTGGCGGTCTGCGCTGTGGCTGATTATTGCAGCGCTATTACTGCCATTGTGTGCGGCCTCCCTGAGTTTTTTATTTCGGCCTGTTCTGCGACTGGCCCCTGCTGATTTTACGTCTTTTTTTCAGGGGGTGGTGCGGTTTAATACCTATGTCGGTCTGGCACTGGTCGCGCTAATGCCAGCCCCTGCCTTGGTACTGGCTGCGCTGGTAGTGGCGATTTTGATTCCTGTGGTCAATGTCTTGTGTGTGCTGGTATTTGCGACTTTTACGCAGGCACAGATGCGCTGGCCACAGGTGTTGCTTGCCTTGTTGAAGAATCCACTGATTATTGCCTGTCTGCTCGGGGTTGTGCTCAATCTGTTACCCGTAAAGCTGCCTGCCGTGTTGATGGACGTGATCCGTACACTAGGGCAGGTGGCTTTGCCGATGGGTCTGCTGGCGGTCGGTGCCGGTTTGAGATTGCAAGCTTTACGGGAAGCGGGTGCTTCGTTTTTTGTTTCGTCCTTGTTGAGGTTGCTGGTATTGCCGCTGGTGGCCTGGGGGCTAGCGGGGGTGCTTGGCTTGAGTCCAGTAGAAACGGCAGTTCTGGTTGTGTTTGCAGCTTTGCCGACAGCACCGTCCGCTTATATTTTGGCGCGGCAGCTCGGTGGAAATGCCGCATTGATGGCCGGTATCATTACCGGGCAAACCTTATTGTCCTTGTTGACATTGCCGGTGGTTTTAGCGCTGATTTTGCCCTGAATCTACTCGGATCAGTACTTTTGTGGACAATAGAATGAAAATAAGGGCTTGTCGGTTATTCTGGGGTGAATTAAGACCTGATTCGTATTATGATTCCACTCTTTTCTTTATGAACCCTAAATCAGGAGTTTAGTGTGGAATTGACCGGTGCCGAGATATTCGTTGAGTGTCTGAAGGCAGAAGGGGTTGATACGATTTTCGGGTATCCTGGTGGCGCTGTATTGTACCTCTACGATGCCTTGTACAAAGAATCCGATCATATCACTCATATTCTGGCCAGACATGAACAAGGGGCTGTGCATGCAGCCGAAGGTTACGCCAAGGCGACCAACAAGCCGGGCGTGGCTCTGGTGACATCTGGGCCGGGTGCCACCAATGCCGTGACCGGAATTGCAGATGCCTACATGGACTCTGTGCCGCTGGTGGTATTTACCGGGCAGGTGCCACGCCATCTGATCGGGAATGATGCTTTCCAGGAAGTGGACATAGTCGGTATCACGCGCCCCTGTGTGAAGCATAACTTTCTGGTGACGGAGATTGCCGAGCTGGCAACCACGATCAAGAAAGCATTTTATATCGCAAGCACGGGTCGTCCTGGCCCGGTTCTGGTGGATATTCCGAAGGACATCACCATGATGCGCTACCCTTTTGAGTACCCGAAGGAAATCAGCATTCGTTCCTATAACCCGACCGTCAAGGGTAACAAGCGCCAGATTCGTCGGGCGGTTGATTTGATGCTGGAAGCGAAAAAGCCAATTTTCTATACAGGTGGCGGGGTTATTCTTTCGGGTGGTGCTAATGTCCTGACCGAGCTGACCCGTGAGTTGGGTTTCCCGATTACCAATACACTGATGGGCTTGGGCGCTTATCCGGCCACGGATCAGTTGTTTGTGGGCATGCTGGGCATGCACGGCACCTATGAGGCGAACCATGCCATGCACCAGTCTGATCTGGTGATTGCGATTGGTGCCCGTTTTGATGACCGGGTGACGGGTAATATCGAGAAATTCTGCCCGCATGCGAAAATTATTCATGTTGATATTGATCCTGCGTCTATCTCCAAGAACGTGCATGTGGATGTGCCGATTGTCGGCGATGTCAAATACGTGCTGCAGGATTTGCTGGAAGAATTACGCAGCCGTGACCAGAAGCCTGATCAGGCAGTGCTACAAACCTGGTGGAAAGAGATTAATGAATGGCGCAAGACAGACTGCCTGAAGTACGACCAGGAAGGCAGTGAGGACATTCTGGCGCAATATGTGGTGGACAAGCTTTGGCAAGTTACGGGGGGTGATGCTTATGTAACCTCTGACGTGGGTCAACATCAGATGTGGGCGGCACAGTTCTACAAGTTCGACAAGCCTAATCGCTGGATTAACTCAGGTGGCTTAGGGACAATGGGCTTTGGCTTGCCGGCGGCGATGGGCGTGCAGATCGCGCACCCCAAGGAAACCGTGGCCTGTATCACGGGTGATGGCAGTATCCAGATGTGTATTCAGGAACTGGCGACCTGCCTGCAATACCAGCTGCCCATCAAGGTCATCAGCCTGAACAATGGTTATTTGGGCATGGTGCGGCAATGGCAGGAATTTTTCTATCAGAAGCGCTATGCGATGTCTTACATGGAAGCACTGCCTGATTTTGTCAAACTGGCGGAAGCTTACGGACATATCGGGATGCGGATCGATAAACCGGCTGATGTGGAAGGTGCATTGAAAGAGGCGATGGCGATGAAAAACCGGCTGGTGTTCATGGACTTCATCACTAAACGCGAAAGCAATGTTTATCCGATGGTGCCCGCAAATGCAGGCCACAACGAAATGATACTGGTGTAAGTGATGAGTACTGTTAAACGGCATGTAATTTCCATACTGATGGAAAATGAAGCGGGCGCACTGTCTAGAGTATCAGGGCTGTTTTCTGCGCGTGGGTACAATATCGAGTCACTGACGGTGGCACCGACCCAGGACGTAACCCTGTCGCGGCTGACACTGGTGACGTGTGGGAGTGATGAGATTGTTGAGCAGATCGTCAAACAACTGCACAAGCTGATTGATGTCGTCAAACTGATGGATCTTGATCAGTATCCGCACATTGAACGCGAGATGATGCTGGTGAAGGTGGATGTGCAAAAGGCCGGCTCTTGTGAGCGGGTCAAACGGATGTCAGATATTTTCCGGGCACGGATTATTGATGTCAGCGATAAAACCTATACGATCGAGGCAACCGGCAGTCGCAGTAAACTGGATGCTTTTCAGCAGGCGCTGAGTGAGTTGCGTATCCTTGAAGTCGTGCGCTCAGGCAGTATGGGTATTGCGCGCGGTTCGGCTGCTTTGAGCATGTAAAAGATGGGTTGGCTTTTATGAATAACGGCAGCCACTGGCTGCCGTTATTCATTGTCTGAGACAGAACACGGGCTTATTCAGCGCATCGATGAGTCCGTGTGCTGCCAGCCAGCTTCTGGCGTCTTCTGCGTCTTCCTCGAACCAGCGTTGTGCCGAACCGAGGCGAAAGCTGTAACCCCAGCTGTCCATATCCTGCAATGCACGCTGTTTGCCAAAACCCGGCAAAGTATCAGCCAGCAGAATCTGCAAGTAGCAGACTGCATTTTCTTCGTCAGTGTCGCCCTCTGCATGGGTGTCCAGCTGTGAGCGGCGTATTTGATCCATGCAAATGACATGGCAGGTTTCGTGTAGAAAGGAATGTACCGGCGTATCCGGGCGTAGATAGATTTGCCTACCTATTATCCCTGCTTCTGGGTCTCCCCAAAAACTGCCCGGAATAGTTTCCCCTGAAGCTACCTGTACCGCTGTCAGGGAATACCGTTCCAGCAGTTGTCGAATAGACTCCGGTGGCAACTGCCCGGTGAGCATTACTGAATCTGACATGCTTGCAGTATTAGCGACTTAGCGACCGGTTAGTAGGCACAGTACGCATTAAAGGTATGACCTGCCTGCGGTGGCTACTACAATGGTAATCAGACCGATCAACAAGTTGATGCCTATCAACATGCGCATTTGGTTGAGTGCCTTGGCACCGTCTGGCCAACGCAGGTCACGCACCGCATGCCGCAGACGCTTATAAGGTGCAAAAAAGACATGCAGAAAGATGGCTATCATGACCAAACCCAGCATGTGCATGATATGCACGAATACAGGCGCGCCTGCCATCCCGCCATATACGCCGAACAGGATACCATAGCCAGAGATCAGAATAGCCAGGATGCTGCCCCAAACCCAAGGGAAGAAACGGGCAAAGACACCTTGCCATAAAGGTAGGCGTATTGTGGGCTCCAACAATTGGGCGGCTACCGGGCGCAGCGCCATGTAGGCAAAAAACATTCCGCCGACCCAGATAACAACTGCAAGTACGTGAAACGCTAGGGCGATTGACATCGAAAATCCTTTTTTTAAATGAGAAGTTGGGTGCTTAATGTACGCTATTGGTTACTACTTGGGTAATGGTAATAATCTTCGCCATAACCGAAGCGCCCTGCATCTTTGACCTGATTGAGCAGAATGCCCGAGACACTGGCACCGGACTGTTGCAGGCGTTTCAAGGCATTGATAATCGTGGGTGTGCGCGTATTGCCTGCATCGACTGTCAGAACAGTTAGCGTGGCCAGCGAAGACAGTATCATGGCATCAGCCAGACCCAGGATAGGTGGGCCATCCATGATAATGATTTCGTAGTTATTGCTGGCTGCTTTCAACAGCGCTTCCATGCGCGGGTGGGCAAGCAACTCTGAAGGATCATGTGGCGGTGTGCCAGCCAGAATAACATCCAGATTAGGGACATTGGATGATTGCGTCAGACTGTCCATGCCGGTTTCGCCCGACAGATAGCTAACCAGACCTTGTGTTTCTTTCGCGCCAATCAGGCGATGGACGGAAGGATTGCGCAAGTCCGCATCAATTAACAAAACCCGGTTGCCGGAGTGCGCGGCGGTACTCGCCAGATTCATGGCAACGGTCGTTTTCCCTTCATTGGCACGGGCACTGGTGATAAACAGAATACCCGGGCCATTGGATTCACGCAGTTTGAAGCGGATAGTGGTGCGTAAAGAGCGGAAAGATTCTGCCAAAGTTGATTTGGGCGCGTTTAATACCAGCTGAGCCAGCTTTTTCGGGTCGCTCTCGGCAGCAACCGGGATGATCCCTAATACGGGTAGACGGGTCTGGCGTTCCAGATCATTGACATCTTTCACGCTGTCATCCATGAATTCACGAATGAAAGCCGTCGCAATGCCCAGTAGCAGGCCCAGCAGGGAGGCAAAAGCCAGATTGGTGGTCATGTTGGGTTTGAATTTGCTCAAGGGCGGCTGCGCCTTGTCGATCATTAACAGGTTGTTATTGACTGATCCACCCGCGACATTAATTTCCTTCAGACGCTGCAACAAGCCCTGATACAGCGCCTGGTTAGTCGCGACTTCGCGTTCCAGAGTTTTGTAAGTAACCGTACGATCCTGCAAGTCCAATGCTTTCCCTTGTTCCTTGCTTAATTCATCACGCAAAAGCTCTGCCCGCTTTTTGGCCGATGTCAGTTCGTTAGAGCGGGTGCTGTCAGTTTTGATGATGATTACATCACTTTCCGCTTTGACCAGCTCTTCAGACAGACGCATAATGGTATGAGAGCTGGTGGTTGATTCCTTGTCGTCCAGGCGAATGATGCCATTTGCACGCGCATAAACGTTTTGTGCGGTTTCTGATTCCTGCAGCTTGGTGCGTGCTTCCTTGATTCTGGCTTGCAGGAAATCCTGTGCTTCGCGAGTAGTTTGAAAGCGGCGCTCCAGATTCATCTGGACAAATGTCTCAACAATCGCATTCGCAACGGCGGCAGCTTGTTCCGGGCTGGAGCCATCAAAGTGCACGGCAACCAGTCGTGAGTTCTTGATCGGCTCAATGTCCAGATTTTCGATCATCGCATTGATGAGCGCCGTTTTTCCATCCTTGTTCTCATCCTTTTGCACCAGGGCTCTGAGGCGACCAAACAGGGAGCGACGAATAACGTCATCGGTTAGTTGCAGCTTGTCAATAACCCGCTCAATCAGCGCATAGCTTCTGATCAGTTCGAATTGCGTCTGGTAAAAGTCACGGGTATCGCGAATATCGCCAGGATTCAGGAAGTCTACGTCCACGACTTTGGTGGTTTCGCGCTCAACCTGCAAGGTCGCACTGGCACGATAGACCGGGCTGCTGAGCAAGGTGAAAACCAGTGTCAGCAACAAGGTGGCTGCTATTATGCCAAAGACGGTTTTCTTTTGTCTTTTTAGTGTTTTCCAGAATTCACGCAAGTCGAGGTTTTCCTGGGCTCTCGCATATTCCGGTATGAAGTTTTTCCCTGGCATAGCACCAGAATTAGGTTGATTCATGTTTGGCATAATTGGGTTCTTAGGGGTTAATCGTATTAACGTAGCGTCTTAGTGCAATGGATTTTAGCAATTTCTGAAGATTACGTTAACAAAGTTATCATAATGGCCTGTAAGTGTGCATAGACTGGGTGCGTTTAGCTACTTTTCCTGGACAAGCTGTAAAGGGAGTTGATAAAGCGTCTTAATGGTGTCTCCAGGTACTGGAATGATACGACCGAAGCCACTGTCAGCAGCACAACGAACAGGTAAAAATGTAAATTATCATCCAGCGCTAGCCACTTGCCCAGTGTTCGGTCATAAATGCCATAAAGTGGGCGTTGCAGGATGTAAAGGGAGTAACTGGCCTCACCGAGTAACACCAGTAAGGGTAGCGCCAACATACGACGTGTCAGGCCAGTATTCAAGGCAAGTACCACAATGAGTGCCAGAAATAACGGGGCGATCAGCCCGTTGTTATAAACAATCAGAATGCCGGCCCAAGCAGACAGTGCCGGGGCATAAGCCAGTACTAGCACAGTTAGAACAGTCAGTAGCAGGGCAAGCAGCCCATTCCAGCGATTTTGCAGCCAGTTCAGCTGGCCGTCACAAAAGAAAACGCCGACCAGCAAACCGAGCATGAATGTACTCAGATGCATCAGGGGATGGTAGAAAATGAATTCATGCAGCCGGGTTTTGTCTGCATAGACCGGCAGGTTATGCAGATAAATTTGCACGACTTGGGTCAGTGCCCAACAAGCCAGCGTGATCAATAGTAGCTTGCGCGGTGAGTATTTTCTTACGGCGAGCAGGAGCAGGGGGAAGCAAAGGTAAAAAAATGCCTCCACTGAAAGCGACCAGCCGGGAGAGTTCAGGGTCATGGCATAGCCGGGCAGCCAGGCCTGAAGCATGCTAAGGCTGAGAGTCACGGTCAGCAGCGAGCTGCCATCCGTTTTCAGATTGGCTGCAATCATTAACAAGAGCGCCAGCAGGTAAACCGGATAAATACGTGCGAAACGCGCCAGCCAGTATTTGCCTTTGGCCAGCGGTCTGTCAGGTGCGTAATAGGCCACGGCCATAATGAAGCCAGACAACACGAAAAAATAACTGACCGCAATTGGGCCGGCAGCCACGACTGGGTTCCATAGCGGATGGCTGGCCGGAAAAGCCGTTTGCCCGAAATGAAAGAAGACAACGGTCAGTGCTGCCAGATAACGCGTGAAAGTGAGTTGATCCAGCTTCAAGGCAGCACAAATCCAGTCTTGTTCTTAGTAAGCATTTTTGTCAAACAGTGTCTTCGATGCGGTGACAAGAATAATGCGCAGATCCAGCCAAAGGCTCCATGAGCGAATATATTCCATGTCGCATTCGACCCTTTTTTGCATTTTGTAGAGGGTGTCCGTTTCACCCCGCCAGCCATTGACCTGTGCCCAGCCAGTGATGCCGGGTTTCATCAAATGCCGCATCATATACCCGGGGATCAGGGATTTATACTCTTCATTGTGGGCGATAGCATGTGGACGGGGGCCAACGATAGACATATGTCCTTGCAGTACATTGAAAAACTGCGGCAGTTCATCCAGTGATGTTTTACGCAAAAAAGCACCGACACGGGTAATACGCAAATCGTTGCGGGTGGCCTGTTTGATATGGCTGCCGTTTTCACAGACCGTCATGGTACGGAATTTCCAAACCTGGAACATTTCACCCCGTAAACCATGGCGCGATTGCATGAAGAGCACCGTGCCGGGTGAAGTGAGTTTGATCGCGATGGCAATCACCAGCATCACCGGCAAGGCCAGCAGCAGCAGGAGGGAACCGACCAGCAGGTCTTCTGCCCGTTTGATGAAGGCATTTTGCAGAGAGAGTGGTGCATCATAAATACAGAGTACGGGTGTATCTGCAATTTCAAGGTATTTGCTATGCATCAGGGAATGCGTGAAGTTATCCGGGATGAGGCGGATCGGGGTAATGGTATCTGACAACTGACTGATCAGGCGGGTGGCAAATTCTTTTTGTTCAGGGGGTAAGGCAAGGTAGATCTGATCCCAGACACCCATGCGTGCTGCTTCAATCACGTCTTCCATGTCACCAATGTGTGCATAGTTGCCTGGCAGCTGGCTGGTTTCATGATCAATGCTATAGAAGCCTGCGACCTGCAAACCAGACTCCGGCTGCTTTTGGATGGCATTGGCAAATTTCAGGCCGGATTCCGTTACCCCCACAATCGCTATGTTATGGTTGTGAATACCCATGCGTTTCAGGTGGGCGAGCAGGGTGCGCAGCAGATAGCGGTTGATGATCAGTAAAACCGGGGTACTGAACAGCCAGCCAATCAGGACAATCCGCGAAAACTGGGCGGAGGTCTTTGCGGCAAAAATGATGAATACGAGGATGAAGAAAGTCGATAACCAGGTGACTACGATACGCATCGCTTCGTCACGGAAAAACGGACGCCCACTCCAGGAAGTATAGATGTCAGTAAACCGACCCACCAGCCCGAAGATCAGCCCGGCACCCAAGCCCGTTGCCAGATAGCCTTCCAGGTTGTAATCGCTTGAATACAGTGAGGCAAGCAGCACAATGCTCAGGATGATGAGAGTATCCGTGCTGCGGTAGATGAGTTCAGAGCTGATTTTTTTATCTACCATTAGAGTCGTCCATCCACAAAATGCTTATCCTCAGGACAGTATTTCCAGACTGTCACAGGATTTTATTGTCAAAATGCTTGCTGGGGTTATTCGGTTTCTTGCGAAAAAACAACAGTCTTTGGGGATGTCTTGTTTCATTGTTCGCTAGAGTTTATTGCATTAACCATTTGTTATACAAGCAAAACTAATTTGAGGCGGATTATTGACACTCATGCCACCCACCTTCATGCATCTAACTATAGCGTAATCTGCGTGCTTTTGTAGTAAAAAAAATACAAATGTGTCATTTTTCGCGATAATTGCACAGGCTTCATGTTGCTCTCTCTTGCCGGGAGGATTTGTCAGTCTCCCAACGGTAGTTCTCAAGATCTTTAAACTGCTCTTTGGCGCGCAGGCGAATGACGGTTGCAATGGCCATGTAAATACTGACCGGAACCAGTTCACGGCTGAGCCATTTACCCAGCAAAATGCGTGAATAAGGTTTTTTCTCTACTGTTGTGCACAGCTGGGAAGCGGCCAATTGCATGTTTCCCAGTCGTGCCCGTGTTTTGATTTTAATTAATGATTTCAGGTCACGGGGTGCCGTTATATATACTTTGGCTCCTGGTACGTTGCCACGCTCAGCAGAGCTGAACTGACAACGTACAAAGCCGTCATCATTAATAATAGACGGAAAATTTGAAAATCGCTGGCGACCTTCAGCAGAAATAACAAAACTGCAGGTTGCCACTACGCCATCGCGGATATACGGTAGTGACAGCCATGTTCTGTAATACTGTTTAACCCACCAGGATGACTGCGAGGTGTCAATCACCGGCTCAGGAGCCGCCAGCAGTAACTGTTCGTCCTGCATGCCTTTGGTAATGATTTCAATCGCCCCTGCAGACAGGCGGGTATCGGCATCAATGTAAAACACCGGCCATTCACTGACCAGTTGCTCCGCTTCATTGAGTGCATTGACTTTGGACGGGGTGGCAATATCAAGGCAAGTCAGTTCAGGGTATTCTGTGCGTACAATGCTGACCGTATCGTCGGTACAGCCATTACAGGCGACGATAATCCGGTCAACCCCGGCTTGTTGGCGCAGGCTGTCCAGACAGGCACGAATGACATTGGCTTCGTTATGGGCGGGCACAATAATACTAGCCATTAATGATACCCCTTAAGCCAATTGGTGCGTTCGGCAAATACGATACTCCACTCACGGCTCTGTTCCGAGTTGGGCTTGAGCAGCAAGTGCAGGCAGTGTTTGTTCAGCACATAAAGATAAAGCAGGAACTTGTAAGCCGGGCGTTTCCAGGTGCTGACATGGCGATTGATCAGTTCGACCTTGCCTTTCAGGAGTTTGATCAACTTGCCTGAAAAACGGGTATGGCTGACGCCGCCATGGTGAATGATGCGTGCATCCGGTGTCACGATCGGCTGATAGCCTTTGGCCTTGGCACGCAGACACAGATCAGCTTCTTCAGCGTACATGAAAAAGGTGGGATCAAGGCCGCCGGTTTCATCCCAGACAGTGCGTTTGGTCAGGAAAAAACAGCCGGAAATAATATCTACTTCCTTGACGGTATCTCGTCGCCAGCAACCATAGTTGGCATGGTTCAGCCAACAGCTGCGGCTAAACGCTTTGCTAAGCCCCAGTGCACTGAACAATAAAGAAGTAAAACTTGGCTTTGACCAGGCATGCTGGCTGTTCAGCGACAGGTCGTTGTTTAAGGTGACGCCACCCCAGATGCCATTGGCCGGTGTTGTTTTGGCAAACTGCAGCAGTTTATCAATCGCTTGCTGTAAAACAATCGTATCCGGGTTGAGCAACAGCAGGTATTCACCCTGCGCCTGAGCAACACCCAGGCAAACTCCACCGGCAAAGCCAAGGTTATCGCCGGATTCAATGAGCGTTATATCCGGGAATTGTGCACGGATCACAGCGACTGAATCATCACTGGAATTATTATCAACGACAATGATTTCATACGGGCTACTGGTTTCGGCGACAACCGATGCCAGCGCCTTCAGGGTATGGGCGGCGGTATTGTAAGAAACCAGAATGATGCTGAGCAGCGGTGTGTTCATGCGTCTACTTCCGCTGGTTCAGCGCTGATGAGACGGCCAAAGGCTCGGGTGTGAATGCCACTGCGCAAGACAGTGGCGGGGTTTCCGCCGACAATGGAGTGTGCGGGCACATCTTTGGTGACCACGCTGCCAGAGGCAACTATGCATTCATCACCAATCTTCACGCCGGGCATGATGATCGCAGCGCAACCAATAAAACATTTGGAGCCAATCTGCGTTATTTGCTGGTAGCTGCCTGCATGGCGCTCGGTGGCGAAGTCATGCGACAGAATAATGGCATCAAACGCGACCAGTGTCTGCGAGCCGATTTCTATGCATTGTGGATTCGTCTTATCCATGCGTGCCTTGAGTGAGATCCTGACATCCGGTGCCAGTTTCATGCCATAAAAAGAACGTAAGTACCAATTGTAAATCCAGAGCAGTCCATGCCGAAATTCGATAATCCATAAAAATACTTTCTGACTAACAAAACGCGGCTTCATCGCAGCATCTCCTCTTGCGCCGGATGGGAATCTGGGGGTGTGGCAACGGTGGGTACCGCTTGTTCCTGCGCTTCGCGTCTGTAGTATTTTGCCCAGCCCACTGCACCTAGGGTAAAAAATAGCATAGGTTGCAGCTTGCCGAAATAATCGACGGTAAAGCCGATTAAAATCAGCGATGTGAATGATAATAACCAGGCAACTACCATCCATTTCTCTGAGTCGTGGTGACGGTGCACATGGTTCAAGGTATTGAAGACCGCGTACAAACAGGCGATAAACAGTAGTAAAGCCGCGAAAATACCGTGCTGCAGCGTGACTAATAACCAGAAGCTATCGATGCTGTCACCCATCCACTCTTTCCAGTAAGGGCGTGTCCAGTCATTATGGGCGATACCGAGAATGGGATGATCCAGAATATCGTCCATACTGTATTCCCACTGCAGCATGCGGAAATAGCCGGTATTGGGGTTAAACGTCAGGTAGGAAATCAGGATGCCGAAGAAGCCCCGGTTAGATGCGGCATTCAAGAGCATGGCACCCGCCAGACCCCCAAAAAACAGGGCAATCCACAAGCGGCGGGCACTGTCCCAGAATTTAACCAGCAGTACGGTAAAGCCCTGGAAAATCAGTGAGAGTAACGGTGCGGATGACAGCGTCATGATCATGGAAATGACCAGCCCGGCTAAATTGAGAAAATAGCGGGTTTTCCGTTGGCGCAGGTAAAGCATCAGGGCAAACGGAAAAAACATCGCAGTGAGTGTGCCGTAGAGGATCGGATGGGCAAACACACTGGTCGCACGCATGATATTGGCACGCACGTAATCCTGGGTGTACAGCCGATAATCCAGTGATTGGTTGCCGGTAATGCGTTCGGCTATTTCATGCAGGATGCGGTGTTGCGCCAGCGATTCATACAGGGTGGTGAGGGTCAGAATTGCCAAAACAACGATGAAGGCCTGGTTCATCCGGAAAAAACGTTCGGGGGTGGTGATAAACAGGCGTGCCAGATAAAAGGCACCCAGTGTTTCTATGGTATAGAGGCCGGTGGATTCGATGGCTTTTTGCAGGCTATGGTTATACCAAAAGCTGGCAAAAGACAGGCCGATGAGGGCAAACAGCAAAATATCCGTCAGGTCAATCTGCTCAATGACCTTGTTCAGATTGAAAAAAGCATAAATCAGTGCAAGACCGAGGACGATGCGGTACGCCTCGATGCGCACACTCCCTGCCATTACGAAAAACTCAACAGGGATAAAAATGGAGATAACGAACAGGACAGCGATGATTTTTAGCATGGTGATCTAATCATAGTCGCTTAATAAGCGTTTTTTCAGAAAAAGCACGGCGACACCACCGGTCAAGGCGAGGTTGGCGATGAGCGTGGCAGCCGCTGCACCTTCGATACCGTATTTTGGGATAAAAAACAGGTTTGCGACAATATTTACAATCAGCGCCAGAAAAAGTAGCGTGTTCAGAATGCTGACCTGCTTCTGGATGATGAACATGAAGGAGAACGTCAGACTCATGCCACGCGCCAGTTGGGCTAATAACAAGATCAGCAGGGTAGCGGCGGCTTGCACATAAGTGGGGCTGAATAACGCCAGTATCGACTTGCCCGCAACGGCCAGCATCAGGGTGACCGCGCCCAAGATTCCGGCTACCAACAGGGTGGACAACCAGAAGAAGCGTTTCAGTTGTTCGGGGTTGCGTTTCTGCGTGCGTAACAGGCGCGGGTAGATGGTCGCATCCAGTGCACCCAGGAAAAAACCGCTGACAAAAGAAAGGCGGGCGGCAACACTGTAGAGTGCCACGTCTTCATTATTCAGTAGCAAGCCGGTCATGAGGGTATCGGTCCACAGCATCATGAAAGAAAAGAACGATACCGGTGCCAGCGGCAAGGCATGGTTCAACACTTCTTTCAATGGGTAAGGCGGTTCGGACTTGCGATTGTCAACCAAGGTGCGTCGCCAGGGGCGTAGCCAGACAAAGGATAGTGCCCCGGCCAGTGCCAGTGATACCGTGTATATCCACAGGTAATTCTGATTCTCGGTGAATATCGGCCAGAAAATGAGAATGCCTAGCATCATGGTGATAGCGGGTAGTGCATTCTGAATGAGCAATGACTCGGAAATGTGGTGAGTCGCCTTCATAAAGGCCGAATTCACCATCACCAGATTAAAAAAGAAAATGCCCAGCGCGGCCAGCAACAGTAAGGGGAGATGAATTTCGCTATCAAACAGGGTTTGTTTGATAACAGGGCTACTCACCAGCCACAGGATGATAAAGGCCACCGTACTGAATGCCAGTACGCGGTAAGCACTGTGCAAATGCCTGACCTGGGCAGGCCTTAGGTTTTCTTCCGGCAAGGCAGCCACATCCCTGACCAGCCATTGCTCGACACCGACCCGGCTAAACAGGGAAATACCCGTTACCAAAGTCATCAGCATGAAGAGCATGCCTGCTTCACTGACCGGCAGATTGCGCGTAATGACCATCGCTACGGCAAAATTCAAGCCGACCCCGGCAAAACGAGCCATAGTCGAAAAAGCAGTTTGCCACAAGAGAGAGGGATTATTCAGTTTCATGCCCGAATCGCCTGGTCGATGAAGGCGATCAGGTGTTGGCGCTTTTCCAGGCTGATGGGCTTATCGGCTGCTAACTCCTGATGCCTGTTCAGCAAGATCTGCAGTGCATCGCAAGTACGTGCAGTGTAAACACCACTGAGCTCGGCCATCCAGGCGAGGCCATCCGCCTGATGATTATTGCGGTGTTCACCCAGTTCATATTGCCGGTTCATGACAATAATGGGTTTGCGGTTTTCCAGTGCGGTAATAATATTGCCCATGCCCGCATGGGAAATAATCAGGTCAGCCGCTTGCAGGGTGGCATTAAAGTCATCAGTCGTCATGAAGCGTTCCCAGCGGGCATGACGCGGCGTATATTTGCCATCCGCAATCTGGGCGACGACTTCAATCCCGGCAATGACTGCCCATTCATCCACACAGCGTATCAGCCGGTCAAACGCAAACTGGGTGCCCACCGCCACAAAAATCATAGTACCGAACCCTTGAACTGAATGTTATGCGGGTCACTCAGGTGTTCCCACTGGGTAAGAAACACGTCGGCACGTTTTTTGATCAATTCACCCGAGCGCGAAATTTTCTGTACATTGGCAATACTGTCTACCCAGATGGTGCGGATACCCAGCAGCTTGCCCAGCATAATCGCCACTACCCCAGGTGCCGCTCCGGTAGATAAAATCGCATCAGGCCGCTCTTTCAACAGGATATAGGCTACCTGCAAGGCGCAAGGAATCAACTTCCATTTATCGTCGGCACTGGCATCAACCACCGAATAGACTTTTTGGGTCTGTTTGGCTTTGAACAGTTTGTCCGGCATCGCATAGACGATTTCATACTGAGCCTCCAAACCGGCACACAAACGGGTCAGCTGTATCCAGTGCCCACCGGGTGAGGAAATGGCAAACAGTTTGGTTTTTTTCTGTTTCATGATGGCTTCATGACTGCGTCAGTTTGCGCAGATAGAAAGCGGCTTGATCACCCTGATTGAGCGCATTCAGTTCACGGGCACGTTGTTCAAAGCCACGAATCTGTTTGTCGTCAAAGGGTGAATTTGCACGGTTTTCTGCCCAGGAACGTTCCGAGCGGAGTGGAATGTCCTGTTCATACTGCTCGCTGCCCCAAAACTGGAAGGCGTTGGAATCATAAACGACCTGTTCAACCACAAAACCGCATTGTGCAGCCAGGGTATTGATGCTCTCGACCGAATGCAGGAACAAATGGCGGGGTGCGTCCAGTTGTGACCAGTCTACCCCATAATGTTGCCAGGCATAGGACGACACGGTGGGCACCCGCAACAACGCCATGCCGTCGTCAGCCAGCAGTTTATGCACTTGCTGCAGGGTTTTTTGTTGCTCAGCCAGATGTTCAAACGAATGATGGAAGCTGATCGCATCCCATTGTCCCTGTTCGCTGAAAATATCGCGTTTCTCAATACGCAGGCCATTCGGGTATTGAATATCTTCGGCATTGAACGGGTCAATGCCGAGTAGTTGGGTAAAGCCCATTGCCTGCAGTGAATACAGCAGGTGACCCGCGCCGCAGCCTACATCCAGCAAACGGAAGCCAGGATGTAAGTGCAATGGGCGCAAGGTATTCAGTTTGCTATTGGGCATGGCCAGACTGAGTAAGTGGCCGGGCAGTGAGTGCCCGGTTGCTGCATAGCGGTCACGGGCACGCACCAGTTGACGCTTCAGCCAGTTATCACTTTTGGGTGCATCATACGAGTAATAGTTACTGGGATAATAGGCGGGCAGATTCTCCGGGACATGCGCAATCTGCAGGCAGCCGCACTGTTTGCACTGAAAGTACTCATGCTCATCACGCAGGCCCAGCATCATTTCCCGCACCTGGTACGTTGTATGCTCAGCATCAGTGCCGCAAATTTTGCAAAGCATTACGCTTTCTCCGCATGGGAGCCAGCGCGTTTAATACCGTCCATTTGCAGGAAGTCGGGGTTTTGCAGGTACCAGTCCAGCGTTTTGGCCAGACCCGTCTGGAAGGTTTCCGCCGGTTCGTAGCCGAGTTCAGCGCATATCTTGCGGTTATCGATCGCGTAGCGCCGGTCGTGCCCCGGTCGGTCGGTGACATAAGTGATCAACTGCTGGTGGGGTACCTGTGGCGAATCCGGGAAACGTTCATCCAGTAGCGCACACAGGGTATGAATGAGCTGCAGGTTGGCTTGCTCATTGTTGCCACCGATATTATAAGTCTCACCCGTGCGCCCGTGGCGAATAATCAGGTCAATTCCCCGATTGTGGTCGTCTACATACAGCCAGTCACGAATTTGCTGGCCATCACCGTAGATGGGT
This sequence comes from uncultured Thiothrix sp., assembly GCA_964293125.1. GTDB lineage: Bacteria > Pseudomonadota > Gammaproteobacteria > Thiotrichales > Thiotrichaceae > Thiolinea. The sequence continues at coordinate 133,469 of CAXYXY010000004.1, forward strand.
ACGGGTTTGCCTTGCAACAGGTTGGCGATTGCCAGGGGAATCAGCTTTTCCGGGTACTGGTAGGGGCCATAATTATTGGAACAGTTACTGGTGGTTGTATTCAGGCCATAGGTGTGCTGGTAAGCGCGCACGATATGATCCGACGAAGCTTTGCTGGCGGCATACGGTGAATTGGGCGCATACGGTGTTGTTTCGGTAAACGCCGGATCAGTCGCCGCTAAGGTGCCATACACTTCATCGGTGGAAACATGATGAAAACGGTGTGTATACGCAGTTTTTCCAGTTTTTTCATCCAACCAGACGGTTTTGGCCGCTTTCAGCAAGCTGTGTGTGCCATCGATATTGGTACGCAGGAACTCGTCAGGGCCGTAAATGGAGCGGTCAACGTGTGACTCGGCGGCAAAATGCACGATGGTTTCAATATTTTCTTCGCGCAATAATTGTTCGACCAAAGTTTGGTCGAGGATATTGCCTTCTACAAAGCGGAAATTGGCCTGACCTTCGAGGGCTTGCAGATTTTCATAACGACCGGCATACGTGAGTGCATCCAGTACGGTCAGACGGGTGTCTGGATAAGCCTGTAGCCAATGGTGTACAAAATTGGTACCGATAAAGCCGGCACCGCCGGTGACCAGCAAATTTTGGGGGGTATGATGTGTTTTCATGCACTTACCGTCAATTGTTTCAATTCTGCCAGCATGGCATGCAGGCTGTCTCGCCAGTAGGGTAGCGGCTTGCCCAGTACCTGCTCGGTGGCTTGTTTGTCCATCACGCTGAAAGCAGGGCGTTGTGCCGGAGTAGGGTAAGCGCTGCTGCGAATGGCATTGACCGGGATCGATTGGGTCAATAAACCGGTGCGCAGCGCTTCTTCCTGAATCGCCAGCGCGAAATCATACCAGCTGGCGACGCCATTGTCAGAACAGTGCATGATTCCGCTGGAATTTTGCCCGATCAGTGCCCAAGTTGTATGAGCCAGAGTGCGTGCCCAGGTCGGCGAACCCACTTGATCATAGACAATGCCCAAGCGTTCTTTTTCCTGCATCAGACGCAGCATGCTTTTTACAAAGTTATTCCCGTGTGCGGAATAAAGCCACGAGGTACGAATGATCAGTGCATCGGCTGCATTAGATTGCACCTGCTGTTCCCCCGCCAGTTTGCTGGCTCCGTAGACACCCAGTGGCGCGGTCGCACTGTCTGGCGTATAAGGACTGGACTGTTTGCCATCAAACACAAAATCGGTGGAGATATGCACCAGTTTGATGCCATGCGCAGTGGCCGCCGCCGCCAGTAAACCGGCAGCCTCGGCGTTAATCGCATAAGCCAGTGCCGGGTCAGATTCAGCCTTGTCTACTGCCGTGTAAGCCGCTGCGTTAATAATGCACTGCGGGTGATGCCTCTTGATGGCTGCTTTAATCTGTGCGGCATCGGTAATATCGAGCGTACCACTGTCAGTGGCAATAATACGGGTGTCGCTTGGGCAGGTGGCTTGTAGCTCATAACCCAACTGGCCGTTGGCACCGGTGATCAGGACGTTTTTCAAGGGTTGGCTCATGCGAACACCTCCGCCGCTTGCAAACTCAAACCTGCCGCATCTTTGGCCGAAACCAAGGGGGATTCACCATCGAGCAGGTGCCAGTCAATTTGCAAGGTCGGGTCATCCCAGTGAATGCAATGTTCATGTGCGGGTGAATAGAAACGGGTGCACTTGTACTGGAAATCTGCCGATTCACTCAGGACATAAAAGCCGTGCGCAAAACCGGGCGGCACCCAGAACATGCGATGGTTTTCAGCCGATAATTCGATGCCTGTCCATTGACCGAAGGTCGGTGAGGAACGCCGGATGTCTACGGCGACATCAAAGACGGCACCTTGGGTCACGCGAACCAGTTTGCCTTGGGGATTTTCCAGCTGATAATGCAGACCGCGCAGGATGCCCTGGCGGGAGCGGCTATGATTGTCCTGAACAAATTCGAGGTCAAGACCTGCCGCCGCAAAAGCCTGCTGGTTCCAGCTTTCCATGAAAAACCCGCGTTCATCACCGAATACACGCGGCTCGATGATCAACACATCAGGGATGGAGGTGGGGATGATGTTCATTAGATGCTCAAGGTCTTAGGGTGTCTTTATCAGATCGGTCAGGTAATGCCCGTAGCCACTTTTTTTCAAGGGCTCGGCCAAGCGTAGCAACTGTTCGTCATCAATATACTGCATGCGCCAGGCGACTTCTTCCGGGCAGGCAATTTTCAGCCCTTGCCGTTCTTCGATCACGCGAATGTAGTTGGAGGCATCCAGGAGCGAGGCATGAGTACCGGTATCTAGCCACGCAGTACCCCGTTTAAGCATCTCGACCTGCAGCTGCTGCTTATCCAGATAAAGCTGGTTGACGGTCGTAATTTCCAGTTCACCACGCGGGGAAGGGCGCACACTGCGGGCAATGTCGACGACCTGATTGTCATAGAAATACAGGCCGGTAACCGCATAATGTGAACGCGGTTTTTCCGGCTTTTCTTCAATGCTCAGCGCCTTGCCTGCCGCATCGAAGTCGACTACGCCATAGCGTTCGGGGTCTTTGACATAGTAAGCAAATACGGTGGCGCCGTGGGTTTGTTGCGCGGCGAGTTGCAGACGACTGGAAAGCCCCTCACCGTAGTAAATATTGTCGCCGAGGATCAAGGTACAGGGCGAGTTGCCAAGAAAGTCTGCACCGATCAGGAACGCTTGCGCCAAACCTTCAGGCTGCGGCTGGATGGCATACTGGATGTTGATACCCCATTGTGAACCGTCACCCAGCAGGTACTGAAACTGGGCGGAATCGTGGGGTGTGGTAATAATCAACACATCACGGATACCTGCCAGCATCAGGACGGTTAGCGGATAGTAAATCATCGGCTTGTCATAGACGGGCATCAGCTGTTTGCTGACGGCTTGGGTCAGGGGATAAAGACGGGTACCGCTACCCCCTGCGAGAATGATACCTTTGCGTACTGAGCTCATTGAATCAACAAATAATTGAAAAGAAGGTGTCAAATTGTAGACGATCTGGCAGCGAATGCATCAAATCTTCTGGCGAATGGTCACTTTGGCTGGGCGACAGTAAAGCCTGCTATTCAACACACGCCTGCTAACCCCCTCCGTACCGGGCGAGATTATAAAGGATATTATGTCGGTTTGCAGGTTTCTGTCGGCAGACAGGCGGGAAATGTTCAGGAGGGTGCGTTAATGTCCGAAAATCGTCAAAAGTCCTTGAAAGGATTGTTTGCACCGCTGATAAGAATGCTGCGATCGGGTGTGAAGCTGGTATAAAACGGTAAAAATGCCCCACCCAGCGCCCGCGCATCATTACCTATCGTGCCTGCTACCAGTTTGGGCAGGATTAATCCTTCCACATCCAGTTCACCGATAGCCACTGCCACCGCTTGGGTCAGCTTTGCACAGAGTGAATGGGGTAGCAGGCCATCAATAATAATACCTTCAAAATCAATGACGCTGATGGATGCAATAATCGCATAGGCAATGGCAGGAGCGGCCTGATCCAGCCATTGCTGGAAAATGGCGAGCGCTTCCGGCGGTAAGTTGCCGGTATCACCTCGCCCGATTTGCGCTATCACGGTATCAGCATCTAGCCCGATTTGCTCGAAACGGTTGTTGAGCAGGTAGCGTGAAGCGCAATTAATCAGTTGTACGGTTTTATTGTCGATCGTTTCTGCCGCATAGCTGGCGGGCAGGGGCATCGAACCAATCGAACCGGCATTGTTGAAACTGCCGCCATACAGGGTGTGGTTCATAATAATCCCACCGCCAATGAAGGTGCCGACAAAGATATGCAGGTAGGTGTTGAATTTGTCCGGATTGCCAAATTCAAGGGAGGCGATACAGGCGGCGGTCGCGTCGTTGACCAGCCAGACCGGAAAGTTCTGGCCAGCCTGAATGGTTTCTTTAATGTCGATCCGGTTCCAGCGGGCAGTGATGTCCTCAGGAATGTCCGCTTCCTTTTGCCAGCCGCCCAGTGCATAGGGCGCGGCAATGCCCACACCGAGCAGGCGTTTGCTTTGGGAGCTGTTCAGCGAGGCTGTTAAATCGGTGATCGCCCGTTCAATCGTGGGGAAAATAAAATCAGGATCAGGGTAATCATACGTATGGTCGATACGTTGCAGGATGGTGCCCGTAAAATTGATGAGCATGATGTCCAGACCACGCCGGCCAATTTTCACACCCAGTGAATAAGCGCCCTGCGGGTTGAGTGCAATCGGTATGGCGGGTTGGCCGACCTTGCCAGCTTCGTAGCGTTTGTCCTGCTTGCGTAGCAGTTTTTCTTCAATCAGGCGATTAATGATGACCGAGGCCGTTTGGGCACTCAGGTGAGTGAGGCGCGCAATTTCAGCTTTGGTCAGGCTGCCCGCGCGGCGTATCAGTTGCAGGATCAGGCGCTCGTTATATTGGGCGATGCCTGCCAGATTGCTGCCGCCGGTTTGTTGTTTTGCCCTCGCTCTCATGGTCTCATCCTTTTGGGTCAGCATAGTGAACGCTGGCATTTTAGTGCACGGGTATCATGTAAAGAAAGAGTAGTCTTTTTTTTTTAATAAATCAATTTGAATTAATTATTGACAGGCAAACCAATCAGGAGTAGTCTTTTGTCAGGCAGTATCAGCATTCGAGCGAAAAGTATATGCTTTTACTGGCAGGCGTCACGACAAGGCCAGCATGGCCGTCATTGTTATCATTTGGAGGAGAACCACTATGTTTAAACGTAATACAATCGCTTTGGCCTTGGCCGCCAGTTTAATGCTGCCAGCGGCAGCCCAGGCAGAAGACATGATTGTTGGCTTGATCACCAAGACTAATACCAATCCGTTTTTCGTGAAAATGAAAGAAGGCGCGGAAGCCAAAGCCAAAGAATTGGGCATGGAACTGCGTAGCTTTGCCGGCAAAATTGACGGCGACAACGACTCTCAGGTACAAGCAGTAGAAAACCTGATTGCTGCGGGTGCCAAAGGCATTCTGATTACACCGAACGATTCCAATGCGATCGTGCCCGCTATCCAGAAAGCCCGTGAAGCAGGCCTGTTGGTGATTGCCCTGGATACGCCACTGGATCCTGCAGATTCAGCGGATGCTACCTTTGCGACCGACAATTTCAAGGCCGGTGAGCTGATTGGCCAATGGGCAGCAAAAACGCTGGGTGACAAAGCAGCCGATGCGAAAATTGCCTTGCTCGACCTGAATGCGAACAGCATCACGGTCGATGTGGCACGTGACCAGGGTTTCCTGCAGGGTTTCGGCATTGATCTGAAAGACCCGAAAAAAATGGGTGATGAAGACGACAAGCGTATCGTGGGCAATGATGTCACCGATGGCAACGAAGAAGGTGGCCGCAAGGCTATGGAAAACCTGATGCAAAAAGACCCAGGCATCAACGTGGTCTACACCATTAACGAACCAGCCGCCGCCGGTGCGTATGAAGCACTGAAAGCCGTGGGCAAGGAAAAAGAGGTGCTGATCGTATCAGTCGACGGTGGTTGCCCCGGTGTGGCTAACGTAAAAGACGGTGTGATCGGCGCGACTTCCATGCAGTTCCCGCTGCTGATGGCTTCCATGGGTGTGGAAGCCGTTGCTGAGTTTGCCAAGTCGGGCAAAAAGCCGGCTAACACTGAAGGTTTGGACTTCTTCAACACGGGTGTTGAGCTGATCACTGACAAACCAGCAGAAGGCGTCGAGTCGCTTGATTCTGCTGCCGGTGCTGAAAAGTGCTGGGGCTAATTTTTAGTTAAGCAGTAAGCCGACAATCTCCAGGTAGCAGTCCTGTTACCTGGATTCTTTTCAAGCAAGACAGTGAAGCTCGGCTGTTCAAGCCGCTTCATAAGGAGATCCCAGCATGGCTCAAGCCGATTTTGAGGCGGTCGCTACCAAAGCGGGCGGTTCGGTTGCGTCATTTGAACCCGAACATTTAAGCATGGGAGAACGCTTGCAGCGTTTTCTGCATAATTATCCGACGGCTGCCCCCGCTTTTGTGTTGTTGATCGCGGTTGCCATTTTTTATCTGATTATCGGGGAGCGTTTTTTAGCCCCGTTTAACCTGTCGCTGGTGGTACAGCAAGTTACCATCATCGGCATGATTGGTGTGGCGCAGACACTGGTGATTTTAACCGCAGGGATTGACCTCTCGGTCGGGGCCATCATGGTGCTGTGCTCGGTGATCATGGGGCGCACCGCAGTGAATATGGGTTTACCGGCAGAGTTGGCACTGATTCTGGGTCTGTTGGCCGGTGCAGTGTGCGGGGGTATCAATGGCTACCTGATTACCCGCTTGCGCTTGCCACCGTTTATTACTACCTTGGGCACCTGGAGCATTTTCTTTGCGCTGAACCTCTGGTATTCCGAAAGTGAAACCATTCGTTCCCAGGATATTACGGCTCAGGCACCGTTATTGCAGTTCATGGGGACTTCTTTTGAGTTTTATGGTGCCCGCTTCACGACCGGCACGATTACCCTGCTCGGGCTGTTTGCCGGGATGTGGTATGCACTCAACCACACTGCTTGGGGGCGGCATGTCTACGCAACGGGTGATGATCCGGGGGCGGCTCAGTTGGCGGGGATCAATACCGACAAGGTGTTGCTGTCAGTGTATGTGGTGGCGGGTGCGATTTGTGCGCTGGCGGCCTGGACACTAATTGGCCGGATTGGCTCAGTCAGCCCGCAGGCCGGGCAATCGGCTAACCTCGACAGTATCACCGCCGTAGTGATTGGTGGCACCAGTCTGTTTGGCGGGCGCGGTGCCATTATCGGTACACTGATTGGTGCATTGGTGGTGGGTTTGTTCCGCAATGGCCTGGCTTTGTCAGGGGTGGATGTGCTGTGGCAGGAATTCTCGATTGGTTTACTGATCATTATTGCGGTAGCCGTTGACCAGTGGATCAGGAGGGTTTAATCATGACTGCGAAAAAACTGGAACCCATTCTGATGGGGCGTAATCTGGTCAAGCGTTATGGACGTGTGACCGCACTGGATCATTCCGATTTTGATTTGTACCCCGGTGAAGTGTTGGCGGTGATTGGGGACAATGGGGCAGGCAAGTCTTCCCTGATCAAAGCCCTGACCGGCGCTGCACCACCGGATGTCGGTGAGGTGTTTCTGGATGGTAAAAAAGCCGATTTCAAAAGCCCGATGGAAGGCCGTTTGGCCGGTATCGAAACGGTTTACCAGAATCTGGCCGTGTCACCTTCTTTGAATATCGCGGACAATCTTTTTCTGGGGCGTGAACTGCGCAAGCCCGGTTTTATGGGTAAATGGTTTCATATGCTCGATCACAAGGAAATGGAGCGGATTGCCCGTGAAAAACTGTCTGAATTGGGTTTATTGACCATTCAAAGTATCCGCCAGCCGGTCGAAACCCTGTCCGGTGGCCAGCGTCAGGCGGTTGCGGTGGCGCGTGCGGCGGCCTTTGGCAGTAAAGTAGTGATCATGGACGAACCGACAGCGGCACTGGGTGTAAAAGAATCGCGGCGCGTACTTGATCTGATCAAGGATGTGCGTGACCGGGGGATGCCGGTGGTCTTGATCAGCCATAACATGCCACATGTTTGGGAAGTCGCAGACCGGATTCACGTGCACCGCTTGGGCAAACGCCATGCGGTGATTCGCCCTGGCACTCATACCATGTCGGAAGGCGTTGCTATCATGACTGGGGCGATGGATCCGGCAGAGCACCCGGCAGGTGCCTTTGCCATCCCGGAGGGTGCCGCATAATCAGTCTCCTCTAATGGGCATGCTTTGCTTCCTGCTAAAAACCGGGGGTAGGGTATGTCCATTTTTCACTGCTCCTGCTTCCACCAGTCTGAAAAATTAGCACGCTAGTATGTTTGGCCGTTAAATTAATAAAATAATGTAGGGTAACTAATAAAGAAGAAGGATGTGATGAGTAGCGTTGAAACCACCCCCTCTGCACCTGTCCAAAGTGCAGCAAAAAATGATAAAGACCCCGGCAAGTCAGCACCCACTAATGCCACCGTCAATAACATAGTGAACGGTATCGGGATGTTCCGTGAGCCATCAGCAGACAATAGTCTCGATACGGTGCGCAATATCCTGTTTGGCGAACAGCTGCGCGAGGTAGAGCGCAAACAGGCCAGTCTGGAGCGTCTGATCCGTGTTTCGGTTAATTCCTTGAATGAAGATACCCAAAAGCGCTTTGCCGTCTTGCGCGATGAAGTGGGTGTGCTGAAGGAATTGCTGGAAGAGGAAGCCAAAGGCCGGCGTGAAGAAATGGCAGTGGTCAATAAGACCTTCAGTGAACACTACAAAGCACTGGAAGAGCAGGACAAGGCCGAACAGGCAGGCCGACAGGAGCTGCATGCGCGCATGAGCCGGGAAGTCGAGCGTCTGGAGCAGCGTATTGCACACTGGCGCACTGATATTCTGGCGCAGGTCAAGCAGACGGTCGATCAGTTACAGGCAGAAAAGGCGGATCGCAAAGCGGTGGCTGCCATTCTGAATGGCATGGCCAAGCAGCTGTTTGATGATGAGAAGAGTACCGCAGGTTAGTTACGGTCGTGATCAAGACTGAGAGTGAGACGGCTTCTGCCACGGATAGCGCCCAGCAGCTGGCGTTGCTGCGGCGTTTATTGCAGAGTGCTGACCATGAGCAGGTGGTCAAGGTCAGTCAGGCCTTTGCAGACAAACAGCGTTACAGCGAGCATGTGGCCGCTGTTATTTCGGAGGCATTGGCTGCGCGTGCGGCTCAGGATGATTCCCTGTCGGATGTGTTGTCCCCGACCGTAGAGCAGGCGTTGACGCGCTCGATCGAAAATGACCCGAAGCGTCTGGCGAACGCGCTTTATCCGGTGATGGGGCCGGCTATCCGCAAGTCGATTAATGAAGTGCTGGCACAGACACTGGAGACGTTTAACCAGTTGCTGGAGCAAAGCCTCTCGCCCCGGTCACTGCTTTGGCGGTTCGATGCCTGGCGAACCGGGCACAGTTACCCGGAAGTGGTGCTGCTGAAAACGCTGTTGTATCAGGTCGAGCAAGTGTTCCTGATTCACCGTGAATCCGGGTTGTTGTTGCAGCATGTGGTATCGCCGCAGGCCATCACCCGTGATCCGGACATGATTTCCGGCATGCTGACCGCGATTCGGGATTTCATTCATGATTCCTTCGCGGTAGGTAGCGATGATGCACTCAATGACTTGCGCCTGGGTGATTTGAATGTACTGGTGGAGCAGGGGCCTTATTCTGTCCTGGCGGTAGTGGTGCGCGGTAATCCCCCTGCTGACTTGCATGTGCAGATCAGTGATATTCAGGAGCAGGTGCACCGGCAGATGGGCACTGCCCTGCAACACTATCAGGGTGACAGCGCGCCATTTGCCAGAATTCGGCCTTTGCTGGAGCGTTGCCTGAGCAGTCAGGTGCAGAAACCTGCCAAGCGGACACCCTGGCTGGTGTACCTGCTCTTGGCGGGATTACTGGCGGGTGGTGTTTACTGGGCTTATCTGCAGTACCAGCAAACACTGGTCTGGCAGACTGCTTTGGCTACGCTCAAGGCCGAGCCCGGTCTGGTGGTTATTGATACGGAAAAAACGGCCAGCGGCCAGCGTATCCAGTTGCTCCGCGATCCATTGGCGCGTGACCCTGCCGCCGTGTTGCCGCCCCTGCAGGCCGGTGAGCCTGTTTATGAATTTTCAGTAAGGCTCTATTTGTCGATGGAACCGGCACTGGTGCAGGCGCGGGTGCAGCGGGCATTGCAGGCTCCGGCGGGGGTTGAATGGCGTTTGCAAGACGGCGTGCTGGTCGTTAGCGGAGAAGCCGATTCGATCTGGCGGCAGAAACTGGAACTTGGCTGGTCATTGTTGCCGGGGGTTGAACAGCTGGATGCGTCTACTTTGCGCGTGCATGATGCGGCTCAGGCCGAACTTGCGGCTGAACTTGCTGCCAAAGCAGCGGCAGAGTCTGCTAGAATTGCCGCCAGCACTGAACGTATCCAATCTTTGCGTACCCAGATAGAGCAGTCACACTTTGAGTTTGCCAAGGGTGATTCTGCACTAACCGGGGCTGATACCCATGCCGGGCAGGTGGCTGAACTGATCATGCAGCTGGTCTCCACCGCGCGCGCGGCGGGGAGGATGGTGCAAATTACGATGATGGGTGCGGTGGATGAAACAGGGACAAGCGCGGTGAATGCACGCCTGGCCAGAGAGAGGGCAGAGCTGATGCATGCCGAGCTGGTCAGACGTGGCGTGCCTGCTGCTGTCCTGTTTGTCAGTAATCAGGCTGCTGCCCGCCTGAATGAGCGCAGTGTCCGTTATCAGGTCAGTATTTATTGACCGTACCGATGCGACACCCTGAAACCTTAACTCGACAGGTGCAACGTGATTCAGAAGAAAATTTGTTTGCTAGGGTCATTTGCTGTCGGCAAAACCAGCCTGGTACAGCGCTATGTGCATACTTTGTTTAGCGACAAGTACCACACGACCGTGGGCGTCAAGATTGACAAGAAACTCATTCGAGTCGACGAAACCGATCTTAATCTGATGATTTGGGACATTGCCGGTGAAGATGATTTTTCTACGATCCGCCCCACTTATCTGCGTGGCTTGGCAGGCTGCGTCATTGTGATTGATGGTACCCGGCAAAATTCATTTGATACGGCTTTGTCTGTTTATCAGAGGGCGATGGATACGGTGGCTGATCTGTCAGTGGTGTTTGCCTTGAATAAAAGCGACATGAAGGCTGAATGGGTGCTGGGCAGTGAGCACATTCAGACGCTGATGCGGCTGGGGCATCCCTTTCTGGAGACGAGTGCCAAGCAAGATACGGGTGTCGAGGAGATGTTTGTAGCATTGGCGCAGCAGCTGGTCAGAAAATAATGCCGGGTAGGGTAACTGCTGGCTAAAAAGCGATATGACAATAAAAAAATGTTTCCGGGGGGAACAACATGAATGCTTTGCTGGGTGAAGTTTATAGTTCGTTGGACATGGCGGTGTTTACGCGCGAGCCGGGTGGCACATTTCGTTTGCAGTCGGGGATGCCCGACTGGTTACTGTTTTTCTTCGGTTCTGCCCACAAGACGAGCTACCCGGTGATGGAGACATTTCCTTATCTGGAATGTTTTAAAGAAGAAGCCGAACAGCATTGGCATACACGACAGTCAACGCCGCTGGCCTCCGGATCCTGGCTGGAGTTGGATGCTTTGGAGAAAGAACTGCCATTGGAAGCCAGTGCGTTGTGGCTGGATGGGCAATCTGTGTTGTTATTGCAGAATCTGGGGGCAAGATACTGGCGGGAACAACAACAGTTGCAGCAACTGCGGGAAGGTCTGCTCGACAAGGAAATGCTGGAAATGGAGGTGCGCAAGCGTACCTTGCAGATTCGGCGGCGAGAAGAAGAAATTGCCATCAAACTGGTGAGCCTGACCAGTTTCCGTGATGAAGAAACCGGCACGCATGTACGGCGTATCGGTCTGTATGCCGCCGCTATTGCCAAGGCGATTGGCTGGAGTGAGGAGTCTATTGATGCGATCAGGATTGCAGCGCCGATGCATGATATTGGTAAAATTGGCATTCCAGACCGGATTTTGCGTAAACCCAGTGTTTTGAGCGATGAAGAATTCACCATCATGAAAGGTCATACGCTTATCGGCGCGACCATGTTGCAGGGCACCCAGATTCAGATGCTGGATATGGCCGCTGACATTGCCCATTACCATCATGAGCGCTGGGATGGTAGCGGTTACCCACTTGGCCTGGCGGGTGAAGCTATTCCACTGGCTGCGCGGATTACCACGGTGGTCGACATTTATGATGCTTTGGTGCATGAGCGCGTTTATAAAAAGGCAATGCCTGAGTCGGAGGCCTTGGCGCTGATGAACGAGATGAAAGGTCAGCACCTTGACCCCAGTCTGCTGGAAGTCTTCGAGAATATGCTGCCGGTGATGCGTGCGATCCGCACTGAAATCAGGGAAGATAATGAGACGCTGACGCAGGAATAAATCGGGCTATTGATTGACAATACCTGTGTTTAGCTATAGTTTTCGCGCGTCAGTTTGTGAATTGGCGCTACATGGCTAGCAAATAGTTAGCCATTAACTACTTTCATAGACCTGCGAATTTCGTATAACTACCAGTGGGACAAAATCATGGATAATGCTCTGATTGACCAGGGACTGAGCCTCATGTTGTACGGGATGGGCGTAGTTTTCACCTTTCTGATACTGCTGATCTACGCCACTGCCGGTATGTCTGCCGTTATCCAGCGCTGGTTCCCCGAAAAGGAAGTGCCTGTTGCCCCGAAAAAGAAGTCCTTGCGCAAAGACACTGGCGTATCACCGCTGACACTCAAGATTATTCAGGCGGCTGTCGACCAACATCGCCAGCGCCCGCTCTAACAATCACCCGCAACCCGGATAGTTTCGCCGCTGTGTCGCTGTGTACCAGCGATTTTGTTGTTTGCCTCTGCTATTGATGAGAACAGGTCATGACCCCAACAAGTGAAGTAGAACCCACGCTGAATCACCCGCGCCTTGGTATAACCGATGTTGTCCTGCGGGACGCTCACCAGTCACTGTTTGCTACCCGGATGCGGTTGGCTGATATGCTGCCGATTGCCGGAAAGCTGGATCAGGTCGGGTTCTGGTCAGTAGAAACCTGGGGCGGAGCGACGTTTGATTCCTGCATCCGTTATCTGGGTGAAGACCCGTGGGATCGTATTCGCCAGTTGAAAGCGGCGATGCCAAACACCCCCCAGCAGATGTTGTTCCGCGCCCAGAATATTCTGGGTTACCGTCATTATGCCGATGATGTGGTCGAAAAATTTGTTGAGCGGGCGGCGGTCAATGGGGTGGATGTGTTCCGGGTATTTGATGCGATGAATGACCCGCGCAACATGGAAACGGCGATTGCAGCCGTGCGCAAGGTCGGCAAGCATGCCCAGGGCACGATGTCCTATACCTTGAGTCCGGTGCACAATCTGCAACTCTGGCTGGATCTGGCCAAACGTCTGGAAGAAATGGGCTCGGACTCGATCTGCATCAAGGATATGGCGGGTTTGCTCAAGCCTTATGCTGGCTACGAGCTGGTCAGTGAGCTGAAAAAGACGGTCAAGGTGCCGGTTCACGTCCATTGCCATGCGACCACGGGCCTGTCAACGGCCACTTACCTGAAGTGCATTGAGGCCGGGATCGATACGGTCGATACCGCCATCTCGTCCATGTCGATGACTTATGGGCATTCACCCACCGAATCACTGGTGGCCATTCTGCAGGAATCTGCCCGCGATACCGGTTTGAATCTGGAGCTGCTGGAAGAAATTGCGGCTTACTTCCGTGAAGTCCGCAAGAAATACGCCAAGTTTGAAGGTTCTTTGCGCGGGATTGATTCGCGCATTCTGGTGGCACAAGTACCCGGTGGCATGCTGACTAACATGGAAAGCCAGTTGCGTGAACAGGGTGCTGAAGACAAGTTGGATGCGGTGCTGGAAGAAATCCCACGGGTGCGTAAAGACCTCGGGTATATCCCGCTAGTGACACCGACCTCGCAAATTGTAGGGACGCAGGCGGTACTGAACATCCTCACGGGAGAACGTTACAAGTCGGTTTCCAAGGAAACAGCGGGTGTGTTGCGCGGTGAATACGGTGCGACGCCTGCACCAGTCGACGCCGCGTTGCAGGAAAAAGCGCTGGCCGGGGATAGCCTGATTACCTGTCGCCCCGCCGATTTGCTGGAGCCTGAAATCGAGCGTCTGCAAGCAGAACTGGTACAACTGGCGGCAGAAAAGTCCATCACGCTAATGGACGGCGAGCAGCTGATGGATGACGTGCTGACATACGCCCTGTTCCCGCAGGTCGGCCTCAAGTTTCTGGAAAACCGGAACAATCCGGCTGCTTTCGAACCGGTTCCGACCGGCAAGGAAGGCAGCGTACCGACGACGGAGGCGGGTGAAGAAATTTACACGGTGGAAGTAGAAGGCTCCAAATACACGGTTACGGTGGGTAATGGCGGCGATATTACCGGGATTGTGCCGGTGCAGGGTGGGAATGCAGCGGCGGGCGATAAAGCGCCTGCCAGCAGTGGTACACCGTTCCCGGCGCCGTTGGCCGGTAATATTTTTAAGGTACTGGTTGAACCGGGTCAGGAAGTGGAAGACGGTGAAGTGATGATCATTCTGGAAGCCATGAAGATGGAAACCACCATTAGTGCTCCGAAAAACGGGGTAGTGGTTGAGGTCATGGTCAAGGAAGGTGATGCAGTCACGGTCGGTTCGACCTTGGTAACTCTGGCTTAGGGGCAAGATCATGGATCAATTATACAGGCTTTGGCTGGATACAGGCCTTGCACAAATGATGCCCGGGCAGGCGGTCATGATGGTCGTCGGTTTGTTGTTGCTTTACCTCGCGATCAGCAAAAAATTTGAACCGCTGCTGCTGTTGCCGATCGGCGTGGGGACTTTGCTGGTGAATATTCCCGGTGCCGGTTTTGAGGCCGCGCCGGTCTATGATGCGCTGGGGCATCTGGAAAGCCCCGGCGGCATGATGTATTACATTTATAACGTCGGGATTGCTTCCGGCGTATTTCCACTCCTGATTTTCATGGGCGTGGGCGCAATGACCGACTTTGGGCCATTGCTGGCCAATCCGAAAACACTGTTACTCGGGGCGGCGGCGCAGTTCGGTATCTTTGCCACGGTGTTGGGTGCGGTGTCCTTAAGTACACTGGGTATTTTTGAGTTCAGTATCAATGATGCCGCCTCCATCGGGATTATTGGTGGGGCGGATGGCCCGACGGCGATTTTTGTCACCAGTAAATTATCACCTGATTTGCTGGGGCCGATTGCAGTGGCGGCGTATTCCTACATGGCGCTGGTGCCGATCATCCAGCCCCCGATTATGCGCTTGCTGACCACACCCCAAGAACGCGCCATCAAAATGGAACAGTTACGGCCTATTTCCAAAACGGAAAAAATTGTATTCCCCTTACTGCTGCTGATTCTGGTCGCGATTTTCCTGCCGACCGCTGCCCCTTTGCTCGGTATGTTCTGTTTCGGTAACCTGATGCGTGAAGCCGGCGTGGTGGATCGCCTGAGTGACACTGCCCAGAATGCGCTGATCAATACCGTGACCATCTTTCTGGGTTTGGCGGTTGGCTCCAAAATGAGTGCCGAGAAATTCCTGAGCTGGGAAACGCTGGGTATTCTGTTGCTGGGGGCGATTGCCTTTTGTATCGGTACTGCCAGTGGTGTGTTGCTCGCCAAGCTGATGAACAAACTCTCAAAAACGCCGATCAATCCACTGATTGGTTCAGCCGGTGTGTCCGCAGTACCGATGGCGGCACGGGTTTCCAACAAGCTGGGGCTGGAAGCAAACCCGCATAATCATTTGCTGATGCATGCGATGGGGCCGAATGTCGCCGGGGTTATTGGTTCAGCGATTGCTGCCGGGGTGATGATCAGTATGATCAGCGGCATGTAGGCATCGATTAAAGTGCTAGTGGGATTTGAGTCGGATCAGCTAGGTCTATTCGAGAGCATAGCCAGCGCTTTGCAGGGGCAAGGCTGGCTGGTAGTCGATGATTTCTTGCCTGGCGAACAGGTAGCCAGCTTGCGTGCACAGGCATTGGCACGTTGGCAGCAGGGTGAATTCCATGCTGCCGGTATTGGCAAGGGGCAGGCTCAGGCCGTGAATACCGCCATCCGCAGTGATCAGGTATTGTGGCTGGATGAGGGCGAGACGGGGGCAGTGGGCGATTATCTGGCTTTTCTGGAGCAGTTACGCTTGAACTTGAACCGTGCGCTGTTATTGGGGGCGTTCGATCATGAAGTTCATTTCGCCGTCTACCCACCCGGTAGTTATTACCATAAGCACGTTGATAACTTTCGCGGCACCTCGGCACGCTTGGTGACATTGATGCTTTACCTGAATGCAGACTGGCAGCCAGACGACGGTGGGCAATTGCGCCTGTATACCGCTGCGGATGTTTATCGGGATATTTTACCGCAGGGAGGCAGGTTGGTACTGTTTCTGAGCGACTGTTTTTATCATGAAGTGTTACCCGCCAAACGTGATCGTATCAGCCTGACGGGATGGTTGCGGCGCAGGGTTTGAGTGCTTGCGTCGGCGCGGAGCCAAGAAAAATTATCCGAATTTCAAACCGATAAAGAACCCGCCAGCAGCACTCACACCTTTGCTGGTGATGCGTGACAGACGGTCAACCAGGTATCCGCCTGATTCACGGGCTATGCTCGTTGCCGCGTCAGCCGCCGACTGCAGGCCGCTGTCTGAAACGGTGCCTACGCCGTAGTATTCGGCAGCGAACAAGCCAACGATGGCTGCACCGGCCAGAAACAGGGCTACCTTAAGAACTTTTTTAGCGAAGTAACCGACGGCCAGCCCGATCACGAAAGGTGCCCCGACATTACCCATTAAAAAGGGCGCTGAAAATATATCGGTTTGCTGGAGCGCTACTGCACTGTCATTGCTGATCGTGTAGTCCCAGTCTTGTGCCGTTTGTGGTTGATAATTATTGGCCATTTCCTGCTTGTTCCTTACCTGGTTTTATTTTGATTTGATTTGGTTTGATCATTTGCCCCTGCCGGACGGTCAAAACACGCCGGCAGAGGCATAGCCTAACTGATGCTTAAAATCGTGTCAAAGCCCGGTATTTAGGCGCTTCTGCCGGTGGCTGGTTGATGTGCTCCTTGACCCCCCAAAAGCCGTAGTGGGCATTGGCACGGGGCGAGGAAAACGCCATAAACAGCCGACCGCCTGCCTTGCGGAAGCCATCGAGTAATTCAATGTAGGCTTTTTCCATGCGCGGGTCACGATTGGCAGCAATCAGCAGTGGGTTAGGATGATCTTTTTTCGATTTGGTTCCGTAATGTACCAAATGCTGCCCCCCCTCATAGGCAGCCAGACCGATGCCATACTGCTCCAAAAACAAGGCATGCTGATCCAGCAGCTTTAAAGTCTGGTTGATCGAATAACGCTGGTTGCCATTCACCAGATCAAAAATGCCATTGACGTCCCGTGCCTGCATCAGCGCGTCCTGATCGGCATAGAAATAGGGAGCCAGCGCAAACAGATCAGTTGACTCATAAACATTGAATGACTTGAGTATCAACGGTGTGGTAGCCGGATTACCCGCCCAGCCGCTTAATACCCGTCTGAGGCGTTGGCGGTCACTGAAGACTTGTTCCCAGATCTGGAAAATTTCCTTGCTGCGTTTTGCATAGTATTTCAGACCGGCATTTAACGGCACCGTGTCCAGTCCTGCGCGTGCACCCATTTGCTGGACGTATTGCGCCTGGCTGAACACGCTGTTCCATGCTTCGTTCGTGTATTCTACGTAGGCTTTCAGGTTGGGGCGCAGGTTGTTTTTGACGTACTGCGCATACTGGGTCACAAAATCATCATTGGCGCGATGCGGCAGGTTGAACCAGGCATCCGCGTTCAGTATATTCGCTAGCGAGACCATGACCTCCAAGGGCACGCCGCGTTCGCCTTCTTTGCCGCCCCAGGTCGCCTCTTGCATGTTCGGGCGTTGTTGCCAGCTTTGCATCTCGTTGCGCGTGATGCCGGACATGTTCATAAAGCGGATGGTACGGAACTGGCGCATGAAAGTCAGGTAGTCCGGATTAAAGATCACTTGAGCAGACTGGGTGGCAAACGGCAGGAACGGGGCACCCCCGCACTGCTTGGCGGCATCCACCCGCTGGAAGTAATTATTTTGGCAGACGCCGCCGGGCAGGGTAATGCGGATATTACGGATCGGATTGGCCGGATCGGATTTCTCGATGACCAGAGCGGCAGAAATCTCATTATCTGCATTGGGACTCAGGGTGATGGTGTCCCGTCCGGGGGCTTGCCCGACGCGTTGCGCGCCTTCTTCATAGCGGATACTGCCAGCCCCGTCATAGCTGACCGTATAATTGCCTCTAGGCAGTGCTGCGGCTGGCATCCAGCGTACAAACCAGGTGCCGGCTTGACCGCCATTCAAATTGCTGACCCAGCCATTGGCGTCGTAACTGACATTCCCTTGAGTGAACTCCCGGTTCTCACGGAATGGCTCAGCCGTGCGGAACAGGTCGACAAAGGGCAGGCTGGCGTCAAAATGGACAGCTTCATTGGTGTTAATGCCGATATAATTGCTGGCTGCGCCTGCGCTTATCGGTGTGGAGAGTAACAACAGGCAAAAGGCCTTGATCAGATTGGCTATTTTCATGGTTTATGACTGGGTGATGTGCGGAGCGGTGATTATAGCAGACGAACCAATGATTCTGAATACTGGACTGAATGTCGACAATCTGATGGGCTGGTGGGTGCTTAACGGGGACGGGTGCAAAAAGTACTGCCACAAAATTCCGGTTTTTTGGTAAAAGATATTCAGGATGAACTGTCTGTGCACTAATAAAGTGAGACCATGACTATCAAGCTATAGCAGGACTCTCGCAGAAAGTGCCTGATTGCCTGTCTTGATGGGGCTGGTTGAAAAAAACTCAATTTCTCCAAAATGCTGCAATGCCGCATTCCAGCTGGCTTTCAGGGTATCTATGGCATGGATTGTCGACAATTGGGTAAAAAATAGCCGCATAATAAGTAGAAATTACGCGATTCACACTCTATTATTCACTCTTTCGTTGTCTGGGGTGTAAGTGTGTCATGGCCATTAAGCGCGTAGATGTTTTGCTTGTCGGGGCGGGGATAATGAGTGCCACCTTGGGGACGCTGCTAAAACAGCTTAACCCTGAGTTGAGTATGTGCATGGTCGAGCGTTTGGAAGACGTTGCTCAGGAGAGCACCAGCGGCTGGAATAATGCGGGTACCGGCCACGCTGCCTACTGTGAATTGAATTACACCCAGCAAAACCCTGACGGCACCGTCAACGCAGACAAGGCCTATGGCATCAATGCTTCTTTTGAAGTTACCCAGCAATTCTGGTCATCACTGGTCAAGCAGCGAGCTTTGCCTGAACCTACTCGTTTTGTTAACCCAACGCCACACATCAGTTTCGTTTGGGGGCAGGACAATGTGGATTACCTGCGCAAACGCTATGATCTGATCGGCAAGCATCACCTGTTCGAGGGCATGGAATACAGCGAGGATCATGCTGTGCTGCATGAATGGATGCCATTGGTGATGGAAGGGCGTGATCCGGAGCAGAAAGTAGCAGCTACCCGGATCAAACATGGTTCGGATGTGAATTTTGGCTCTTTAGGACGTAGCCTCGTCGGTTACCTGCAAAGTTTTGATGATGTCAGTGTGTTGCTCAAGCATACCGTCACGGGTCTGTACCAGCGCCCGGATGGCAAATGGCGCATCATTGCTCAGGATCTGGCTTCATCCTCAGTCTTTATCATTATTGCGGATTTTGTGTTTCTGGGGGCTGGCGGCGGTGCCTTGCCACTGTTGCAAAAAGCGGGTGTGCCAGAAGGTCATGGCTACGGTGGTTTCCCGGTGAGCGGGCAATGGCTGGTCTGCCGTGAGCCGAGTGTCGTGAAAAAACACCTGGCTAAAGTGTATGGCAAGGCCTCGATTGGTGCACCGCCGATGTCAGTGCCTCATCTGGATACGCGCGTGATTGACGGTGAGCATGCCTTGCTGTTTGGGCCATTTGCCGGTTTCTCTACCAAATTCCTCAAGCAGGGTTCTTTTATGGATCTGATTACTTCAATCAGACCCGGCAATCTGTGGCCGATGATCAAGGTCAGTCTGACCAGTCTTGACCTGATTCGTTATCTCATCAAGGAAGTGCTCCAGGATCAGGATTCACGGGTCAGGGCATTGCGTGATTATTACCCGGAAGCCAAAAATGAAGACTGGGCATTGGCTACCGCTGGGCAGCGTGTACAGATCATCAAGAAAGACCCGAAAGCGGGTGGCAAACTGGAATTTGGAACTGAGGTAGTCAGCTCGGCTGATGGTCGTTTGGCCGCCCTGCTGGGTGCATCGCCTGGCGCATCGATTGCGGTACCCGCGATGATCCAGGTGATCGAGAGATGTTTTAAGGAACAACTGGCTACGCCGGAATGGCAGGCAAGAATGAAAGCGCTTATCCCTTCCTATGGGCAATCGCTGATTGACAACCCTGAACTGTTGCGCGAAGTCCGTAAAGAAACCCTGACGACGCTGGGTCTGGTACGCGGGTAGAATTCTGCTGCCATTTGCAGTGAACCGCCGGGCTGGCCAGCAGAGGTTTTATCTGTCTGGTCGGCTGCGTAGCAACAGACGTAGCAAATCCCGCTGTTCTTTCAGTAAAGCGCGCTGCTCATCCATCAGTAATGACAGCTCGCTATTCACGTTTTCAAGCAGCAAAACCAGCTCATTGTAGCGTTGCAGTAAAATCAGTTCATTAGCACGCTGGGCACGTTGCCGCCGGTTACCAAGATTCGCGTAAAGCCCCGTCCTTCAGGTCGGGGATATAAGCGTCTTT
>CAXYXY010000005.1:0-151634 GCA_964293125.1 uncultured Thiothrix sp.
TGCTGGTGACGGATGGGGAACAGGTGGAGGTGGTGGAAGTGGCGGGTTGACCTCATTTGATGCAGGAAAAGACTACCACGCGATAGGTCGCTGATCTGTGCTAAACTGCCAACCTCAGCACGGCCAGTGGCAACCCTATGAACCTGAAAATCCCCTACGGCGAAAGTAACTTCAAGACCATCCAAACCGGTGGTTATGTCTACATCGACAAGACCCGCTACATCTCCCAGCTGGAGGAGGTTGGCAAGTACATATTCTTGTTACGCCCGCGCCGTTTCGGCAAAAGTCTGTTCCTGTCCATGCTGGAGCATTACTACGATGTGGCCTTCCGGGACGAGTTTGACAGTCTGTTTGGTGAGCTGCATATCGGGCAGCATCCCACCCCGCTGCGCAATAGCTATCCGGTGCTGTTCATGGATTTCAGCGGTATTGATACCGACGGTGGGCATGGTGCCATCCTGCAGCGTTTTTCCAGCAAGCTGGAAATGCACCTGCAAACCTTCCTGCGTCGTTATGATTATCCTGACAGCTATCAAGCCGCCATCCGGGACAAACATTCCCCTGCAGACAAGATGCAACAGTTTGTTGAGCTGCTGGGTGATCACAAGTTCCTGCTGCTCATTGACGAATACGACCATTTCGCCAACAGCATCCTGGCGGATGACCTGGCGCTATTCCAGCGCATCATGGGCAAGGGTGGCTTTGTACGCAGTTTTTATGAAGTGCTGAAAACTGCGACCCAGCGCGGTACGCTTGACCGCCTGTTTGTGACCGGAGTCACGCCGCTGATGCTCGACAGCATGACCAGCGGCTTCAATATTGGCCAGAACCTGTCCCTGCACGAAGATTTTAATGCGGCCATCGGGTTTACCGAGGCAGAAGTCTCGACCCTGCTGCAGCCGCTGGTGCAGGAATGCGGGCTGCCATTAGAGCAACTGCTGGCAGACACCCGTGACTGGTATAACGGCTATCGTTTTAACCTTGATGCCCCCGAAACAGTCTACAACGCCAATATGCTGTTGTATTTCATTAAGAACTTTGACCACAAGCGCTGCCTGTATCCGAAAAAAATGCTGGACGCCAACATTGCCTCCGATTACGGCAAGATCATGAAACTGTTCAGCATTGGCGACCGCGATGCCAATTTTGCCGTGTTGGACGAGTTGCTCAATCAGGGGGAAGTCAGTGCGCGGCAGGTGGAGAAATTCGACTTCGACAAGGGTTTTACCCGCGAGGATTTCATCAGCCTGCTGGCGTATATGGGCTTCATTACCCTGCAACGCGGCAGCCTGATCGGGGAGGTGTTCGTGATCCCCAATCACGTGATGCGGGAGTTGTATTTCCAGTATTTCAAGGTCGAACTGGAACGGCGCAACCAGATCAGCATCCCGGATCGCGCTTTACTGTTGGCAGTGGAGCAACTGGCCTTGCATGCCGACCTCCAGCCGTTAGTGACAGAGATGCAGCGTGCCCTGCAACTGCTGTCCAACCGCGATGCCATCCAGATGGATGAAAAGCATATCAAAGTGTTGTTGCTGACCCTGCTGTACCAGACCCAGATTTATTTCGTGCAAAGCGAGCGCGAAATGAACCGCAAATACCCGGATATTCTGTTGCTGGAGCGCAAGCCGCTGAACATCCCGCATCAGCATCTGATTGAGCTGAAGTATTGCAAGAAAGGCAAAAAAGCCGATGCGGTGGATGGCTGGGAAGCCAGAAAGCAGGAGGGGATTGCACAGGTGCAGGGCTATCTGCAGTTGCCGGAGATTGCAGGCATCAGGGATCTGTCGGCGTGGGTGCTGGTGACGGATGGGGAACAGGTGGAGGTGGTGGAAGTGGCGGGTTGACCTCACTCACTGCTGCGTTAGCCTTAAACCCACGCCTTTCACCGTTTGAATCAGGTCATCGCCTGCTTCACCGGCTAGCGGGTTAAGCGCTTTGCGCAAGTTGTAGATATGGCTGCGCAGGGCATCGGTGTCGGGCAGGGTGGTGCCCCATAATTCGTGTTGCAGCGCTTCGCGGCTGACGATGTGCGGGGCTTCACGCATCAGTATCCGCAAGATACGAAAGCCGGTAGGCGAGACGATCACTTCCTTGTCGGCTCGCCATACCTGCTGGGTGCCGGTATCCAGAGTCAGATCACCCAGCTGACTGCGCTTGCTGGTCACTTCACCTCGGTGGCGCTTGACCAGTGCGTACAGACGCGCCAGCAGTTCCTGGTTATCAAAAGGTTTGACCAGATAATCATCTGCACCGTGTTCAAAGCCTGTCAGTTTGTCTTCCAGCTGGTCACGCGCGGTCAGCATCAGGATGGGCGTGTCGATACTGAAATCCTGCCGCAGGCGCTGGCAGAGGGTAAAGCCATCGATCCCCGGCAGGTTAACGTCAAGGATAATGGCATCGTGCGTTTGGCCTTGGGCGAGTTCCAGCCCCTGTAAGCCATTCGCAGCGTAATCGGTTTCAATGTCTTCCGTTGCGAGGTAGTCACTGATGGTTTCAGCCAGCAGGCGATGGTCTTCAACAAGCAGGATAAGCATGGTTCACACGTGGTTGTGGCGGGTAGCCAGTTACCCGATAATAACATTATTGGTGGGTGAAAGGCAGGGCGAGTTCGCGTAACAAAACTACCCCACCCGCTCCAAAATCACCAAATGCTGCATATCCAGCTCAAAGCACACCGTCTCACCGATTTCATGAATCTGATGGCTGGGGGTGAGCGCCAGGATTTGCTTGCCATCCGCCAGTTGCAGTGAGTACAGGTATTGCGCACCCCGGAACACGCGCGCCGCAATGATAGCTTTACGGCTGGCCTCGGGCACGAGCTGAATATCATCCGGCCTGATCAGCACGGCCACCGGGTGATCAGTCTGGCAAGCGGTCGGTACTTTGCCGTGCACCGTGCCGAGTACGGTTGAAACCGTGTTGGCATTGATGACATTGCCGTTGATCAAGGCACCCTGGCCGATGAATTCGGCGACAAACTGGTTGGTGGGCTGGTGATAAAGTTCGTAACCCCGACCCCACTGTTGCAAGCGGCCAGCCTGTAACACGCCAATCTGATCCGCCATCGCAAAGGCTTCATGCTGGTCATGTGTGACCAGAATGGCGGTGCTGCCTTCACGCTTCAGGATTTCGCGCACTTCCCGCGCCAGCGATTCACGCAGTTCCACATCCTGGCTACCAAATGGCTCATCCAGTAATAACAGGCGTGGACGCGGGGCGAGGGCGCGCGCCAGTGCAATCCGTTGTTGCTGGCCACCGGACAGTTCGTGCGGGTAGCGTTTGGCATACCCTGGCAGGCTGACCAGCTCCAGCAGATCCTGTACGCGCTGGTGCTGTTCCTTGCGCGGTGCTTGGCGAATACCGAAGGCGATATTGGCGGCGATGCTCATGTGCGGGAACAGCGCGTAATCCTGAAACACCATGCCAATATGACGTTTCTCCGGTGCGATATGCGTATCCGCCGCGCTAATCACTTGGCCATTCAGGCGGATGCTACCCTGTGAAACTGGTTCAAACCCGGCAATCGCCCGCAGCAAAGTGGTTTTGCCGCAGCCACTGGGGCCGAGCAGACAGCCGATGTCGCCATCTGCTACGCTGAAACTGACGGTGTGTATCACCTGGGTCTGGCCGTAGTGCATATCCAGTTGATCCAGTACCAGCTTGCCCATCTCATGCCTCCCCGGCGCGTGCCCGGCCTATCGACCGGCTGAGTAAAATCACCGGAATAATCCCGGCAGCCACAATCATGATCGACGGTAAGCCAGCATCGGCCAGCCGTTCATCCGAGGCCATTTCATAGGCACGTACCGCCAGCGTATTGAAGTTAAACGGGCGCAGGATCAGGGTAGCAGGTAATTCTTTCAGCACATCGACAAATACCAGCAGGATCGCGGTGAGCAAGGTGCCTTTCATCAAGGGCAAGTGCAAACGGTAGAGCACACTCCACGCGCCCAGCCCCAGCGAGCGCCCGGCCTCATCAATCGACGGGCGGATTTTGCCTAAACCCGCCTCCACGGTTTGCAGCGATACCGACAGAAAACGCACGTTATACGCAAATAACAAGGTGAACAGGCTACCACTGAGCAATAAACCCACTGAGCTGCCCAACCATGCGTTGCTCCAATGATTCAGCTGCGCGTCTGCCCAGGTGAAGGGAATCAATACCCCAATGGCAATCACCATTCCCGGAATCGCGTAGCCCATCGCCGCCACCCGCGTCGCAATATTCACGCTTAAGCCCGTCTTGATCCGCTTGCCATACCCGAGCAACAAGGCCAGCAATAAGGCGAATAACGCAGCTAGGCCCGCCAGCAACAGACTGTGCCAGAGCAGGGTCATAAATTCGGCATTGAAGCTGTGTGAGGCGGTCGTCACACTCCAGTAAAGCAGTTGAATCACCGGGATCAGAAAGCCGAGCAATACCGGCAGACCACAAGCCAGCACCGCTGCCAGCGCTCGTCCGCCACGCAAGGGGTATTTATGCAGGCGTGAGTATTTGCTGGAGGTGTGATGATACCGCGCTTTCTGCCGCGACCAGCGTTCCAGCAGGATCAGGATAAACACAAAGCTCATCAGCAAGGCGGCGAGTTGCCCGGCAGCCGCGCTATTCCCCAGGCCAAACCAGGTGCGAAAAATACCGGTGGTAAAGGTGGTAACGCCAAAATACTGCACCGTGCCGAAATCAGCCAGTGTCTCCATCAACGCCAGCGACAGACCGGTGATAATCGCCGGGCGTGCCAGTGGCAGCGCAATCCGCCGGAAGCTTTCCAGACTGCCTGCCCCCAGCGTGCGACTGACTTCGAGCACGCCGACTGACTGCTCCAGAAAGGCCGCCCGCGCCAGCAGGTAAACATACGGGTACAGCACCAGTGAAAGCATGGTGATCGCTCCCCCCAGTGAACGGATTTCCGGGAAGTAGTAATCGCCATAGCCCCAGCCGGTCAGATCACGCAGCAGGGTTTGCACCGGCCCTGCAAAATCAAGCATGCCGGTATAGGTGTAAGCAATGATATACGCAGGCATCGCCAGCGGCAGCAACAGCGCCCATTCAAACCAGCGTTGCCCCGGAAATTCACACATGCTGTTCAGCCATGCCGCCGGAATACCGAGCAGCAGTACACCCACACTGACACCGAGACTCAGCCACAAGGTATTCAACAGATAATCGGCTAATACGGTTTCCAGCAGGTGTTGCCAGACATCCGCTGCCGGAACAAAGATAAAGGCAAATACGGCGAGAATAGGCAAGGCAGACAGCAGCCCCATGCCTAGCAACAGGCCATGCCAGCCCAGCGCGGGGAGTCGTTGAGTAAAACGGGCTTTATGCGTCAACGCAGTTATCCATACCGGTTAAGGAGAAGTAATGAGAAAGTTTTGCATTATCAAAGGGTGTCGACAGGGATGCAAGTAATTCTCATTAACAGGTGGGAATCCGGATTCAGGCGGTCATCAAGACCTTGCCCTCTGCGGTGAGGCGTAGCTGGTCACGGCAAAACCAGTCGATCACCTGTGGGTAAAGGCGGTGTTCCTCCACCAGTACCCGCGCAGCCAGCGTTTCGACGCTATCATCGCGCAGTACCGGCACCCGTGCCTGCTGAATGACCGGGCCGCCATCCAGTTCCGGCGTGACAAAATGCACGCTGACACCGTGCTCGGTGGCTTGGTCAGCCAGCGCGCGCTGATGGGTGTGCGTGCCTTTGTAGTTAGGGAGCAGGGAAGGGTGGATATTCAGCATGCGCCCGTGATAATGCCGGACAAAGTCCTCGGTGAGGATACGCATAAAACCCGCCAGCACCACCAGATCCGGTGGGCGGGTGTTATTTGTGCCAATTTTATCAATGGCCGCTAGCAGGGCAGTATCAAACGCAGCACGATCTGCATAAGCGTGATGATCGATTACTTGCGTCGGAATAGCGGCTTGTTGGGCACGCTCCAGCCCGAACACACCCGGACGATTGCTGATTACGCCAACGATCCGGCCATGAATGGCACCGTTGGCACAGCCATCAATAATCGCTTGCAGGTTGCTGCCACCGCCGGAAATCAGGACAACGATCCGCTTCAGGCTGTCACCGTCAGTCGACATAATGTACCGCAGGTTCTTCCGTGTCGGTCAGAACAATTTCACCGATAGCCCACGCCTGGATATGATCGACGCGGAAGGTAGTCAGCAAGTCTTCCACCTGTTTTTCTGGCACCACCAGCACCATGCCGATGCCACAGTTGAAGGTGCGCAGCATTTCTGCCTCATCGACATTACCGTTTTCCTGCAGCCAGTCAAAAATGGCAGGCCGTGTCCAGCTGTCACGTTTAATATGGGCTGCGGTGAAAGCAGGCAAGACCCGTGGCAGGTTTTCGGTCAGGCCGCCGCCGGTAATATGGGCGATGGCATGCAGCTCATGATGCTTGAGCAGCTTCAGGATCAGTTTGGTGTAAATAACCGTGGGTTCCATCAGGGTCTGGCCGAGTGTGGATTCGCCAAATGGGCTATCCAGCGCGGTGCCACTGACTTCCAGAATCTTGCGGATCAGAGAATAGCCGTTGGAGTGCGGGCCACTGGAGGCAATACCCACCAGCACATCACCGCGATGCACCTGTGAATTGTCAATCAGCTTGTCGCGCTCCACGATGCCGACACAGAAACCGGCCAGGTCAAAATCACCTTCACGGTAGAGGCCGGGCATTTCTGCGGTTTCGCCACCCGCCAGTGCAGCACCTGCTTGCAGGCAACCATCCGCAATCCCTTTGATTACTTGCTCCGCAACATCCACGTCCAGCTTGCCGGTTGCATAGTAATCCAGGAAAAACAGCGGCTCGGCACCACTGACGATAATGTCATTGACGCACATCGCCACCAGATCAATGCCAATGCTGTCATAAATGCCGGTTTCGAGCGCGAGCTTTAGTTTGGTGCCAACGCCATCCGTGCCGGACACCAGAATCGGCTGCTTGTAGTGCGAGGGTATCGCCATCAAAGCACCAAATCCACCCAGACCTGAGAGCATTTCGGGACGTTTGGTACGTTGCGCATGCGGCTTGATGCGCTGCACCAGTTCATTACCTGCGTTAATATCGACTCCCGCAGCGCGGTAAGTCAGGGAAGCTTTGCCTTCAGCCATCAAAATCTGTCCAGAATTCGGGAAATGAATAATTTTATCATGACTTTTTTTACTGTGCCTGCTTTTCAGTAAGCTTGTTCATGCCGTCATCCCCTTACTCACCAACTTGGCGAAGGCCGCAGGGTTACGCGAACACACAAACACCTTACCGCGACCGCTGAAACGTAACACGATACCTTCACCGCTGGTGGCGCTGTTGACGAGATTACCTAACATGCCGCCCAGCCCGCTGCCTGAACTGCTGGTCGTTACCGACAACTCATAACGCAAGGTGCTGTCCCAACACACCACGTGGGAATTGTCGATAACCAAATCTTTACCCGGCTCTACATCCAGCGAGAACATCGAACCAAAGCCCGACACCACCACTTGACCCTTCCCGGCAGTTTCCATCACGAAAAAGCCGCCAGATTGCGCGAACAAGGCATTGCCCAGACTTTGGGTACGCACTTTCATTTCCGTGCCGGAAGTGGCGGCGACAAACGCGCCATCATTGAGCAAATACTGGGTGCTCCCCACCTCGATCACTTCCATGCCGCCCGGTAACGCAGGGGATAATAGGCAATCACCGTCACCCCGCACCGCTTCGATATGTTGCTGGAACAAAGACTCACCGTTGGTAAAACGCCGCATCAAGGCGCTACCCAGCCCGCCGGTCATCCGTCCTTTTAGCTCCAGATTGGCCTCCATCATCACCATTGCGCCCGATTCGCAATAAATCTTGTCGCCTTGCTGCATGGAAACGTGCAAAAAGGGATCAACTTCCCCGGTAATGGTAAACACTGTCATTTTGAAATCCTCGCTTGAATCTGGCTTGGAAAGATACCACGCACATTCTATACCTACGCCAAATCAGCGAAACTCAACCCGAACTTTTGCAGGTAAACCCGCAGGCGGTGCGAATCATTGTTGCTGGCTCGCTGGGTGCGGCTGATGTTAAACAGGGTGCGCCCCGCTTCCGCCAAACTTTTGCTGGCACGGCAAACCCGCAGCACTTCCGCCAATTGCACGCGGTCGAAATGGTCGATGCCTTCCAGCACCTCGTCTGCCGGTGGCGTTTCCTGCTGGAAACTACCCCAGTCGTAACGCAGGCGCTGGATTTCCCCGGTCACACCTTCTTCGGTAATGCGCCCGCCATTCGCCAGCGTCGCCATGCGGGTAATGCTGGAATTGAGGTCGCGGAAATTCGCCCGCCAAGTCGCTCGCGGTGAATGCGCAAACGCCAAGTATTGTTCCCGCGCCGCTTTGTTGAAGCTGACTTTGTGCCCGACCTTGCGGGTGAATTGCTGGAGTTCGTATTCGATATTGGCTTCCAGATCTTCGAGGCGGTGTTGGAGGCCGGGCAATTCATACGTCCACAGGTTGATACGTGCCAGCAGGTCTTCGCGGAATTTACCCTCGCGCACCCGCTGGAACAGGTCACGGTTGGTTCCGGCAATGAGCTGGAAATCGCTGCTGGTTTCGCGGTCGCTGCCGAAGGGGGTGAATACTTTGTCTTCGATGGCGCGTAACAGCATGGCCTGTTCATCCAGCCCCAATTCGCCGATTTCATCCAGAAACAGCAAGCCTTTGTCGGCTTCGCGTAGCAGGCCGGTGCGGGCGGTCAGTGCGCCGGTAAAAGCGCCTTTCACATGCCCGAACAGGGCTGACATGGCGTTGTCGCCGCGCAAGGTGGCGCAATTCACTTCCACCAATTTGCCGCTGACCTGCCCGCGCTGCTTTTTCAGCTCGAAAATGCGTTTGGCGAGGCGTGACTTGCCTGCACCTGTGGGGCCGGTGAGCAAGATCGGCGCAGAGGAGCGGATCGACACTTGTTCGAGTTGTGCAATCAAGCTGTTGAAGGCGGCGTTGCGGGTTTCGATGCCGCTTTTCAGGTAGGCGATGCCTTCTTGTGCTTCGCGGGCAAAGCGGCTGGCAATCTGGTCGTAGCGCGACAGGTCGAGGTCGATGACTTGCAGCTTGCCTTGCACGCCCTCCTCACTCGGCGAGGTTTGCAACAGCTTGCCGGGAATGTAGTTCGCTTCGGTGAGCAGGAACAGGCAGATTTGCGCGACGTGCGTGCCGGTGGTGATGTGCACGTAGTAGTTGTTTTGCTCCGGGTCGAAACGCTGCTGGCGGGTGAATGCGTGAAGCTGGCTGTAAACTTCGCCGAAATCCCACGGGTTGGCGTAGTCGACCACGTAGGCCGTCAGGCGTATGTTGGGCAAAAGTTCGCGCATATCACGCAGCGTAAGACCCGCTAACTCAGCCTCATCGGCGTGGTGGATCAGCACGAACTCGTCCACCGGAAATGCGGGGTGCATGAGGATGCCGATGGAAGGCCGCCAGCGTGAATGGCGGCGTTTGCCTAAGCCTTGGTGGTCAAGGCGCGAGCCGAGGATGCCGATGACAATATTCATGGATTCCTTGAGGATGGAACGGACAATGTATCATTTTGCATTAAAATCGGCGTAATATTCTATACTTCACTTATCAATTTTACGCCCATATCATTATATTATGCATAATCGAGTCATTACCCAACGCCTGCAACACAAAGCCGCTTCACGCTTTGGGCGCATTACCGTGCTCACCGGCGCACGTCAAACGGGTAAAACCATGCTGGTACGCGCCCTGTTTCCCGATTATACCTACTTGTCGCTGGATGACCCCATCACGCGCCCGGATTACGCCCGCCTTGCTGCCGTGCAGTGGCAGGAACGTTACCCGCAAGTGATTCTGGATGAGGTGCAAAAACTGCCCGCGTTGCTGGATTCGGTCAAAGCCACCTATGACCAATATCCTCACACCCGCTACATCCTGCTGGGGTCTAGCCAGATATTGTTGCTGGAAAAGGTCAGTGAAAGCCTGGCGGGACGTGCCGCTTTAATTGAGCTTTACCCACTCACCTTACCGGAGCGGCAAACAACGGCCTACGACGAAATCATCATCCCTTCGCGGCTGGTGCGTCTGCTAATGGGTGAACCTGCCGGTATTTTGCAAGGTATGCCACTCACCGATACCCGTTATGCCAAAGCCGAAAATGCTTGGGCAGATTATTTGGAATACGGTGCGATGCCTGCGATTGTGGATAGCACGGTAGATAAGGCGGAGAAACGTGAATGGTTGCAGGATTACATCCGTACTTATTTACAGCGTGATGTGCGTGATTTAGGCAATTTGCGCGAACTCGAACCGTTTGTGCGTGCCCAGAAAACCCTTGCCGCGTTAACCGGGCAATTGCTCAATGTCAGCGAACTGGCGAAACAGGCAGGTATTTCGAGCGTCACGGCCAAACGTTTCATCGGCTATCTGGAAATCAGCTATCAGGTGATCCAGCTTGCGCCGTGGTTTCGCAACCTCAATAAACGCCTGAATAAATCCCCAAAAGTGCATTTTCTTGACCCCGGTATCCAACGGATTTTACTCAACCGCAGTGGCACCTTGACGGGGCAGGAGTTTGAAAGCGCAGTAATCGCCGAGGTTTACAAGCAAATCAAAACCTACGCTTTACCTGTCGATTGCTTCCACTTGCGTACTCTGGATGGGCGCGAAGTTGACCTGCTGCTCGAACTGGAAAACGGTTACATCGCCTTGGAAGTGAAAACCTCCAGACGTGTCAGTGCCGCCGATGCAAGGCATTTGCACAACTTGGCGGAATTGCTGGATAAACCTTTGTTACATGCGCTGGTTGTTTCCAACGATCCACGGATTCAGCAATGGGGTGAAGTAACCGCCGTACCCGTCGCATGGCTATTGGGATAGATAACTATCTATATAGATAGAAACTATTGAATAGCACGACCATTGCGCTTACGCAAAATCAGATGCTAATCGTTTTATATCAATAATATAGAAATAAAAAAGCAACGCTGGCACACCCCTTGCTATAACTATCGCGTCAGTCACAATAACGCAAGCAAGGAAAACACCATGACCACTACCGGCAACTACGAAGTCCTCCACGAAGCAGGCCACGCCCCCGTTAAATCGTGGACAAAAGGCGTACCCTTCGATGCCAACTCCAAACAGCAAGTGCTGAACATGGCGCAGATGCCCTTCATCCATAAATGGATTGCGGTGATGCCCGACGTGCATCTGGGCAAAGGTGCGACCATCGGTAGCGTGATCCCGACCCTTGGCGCGGTGATTCCGGCGGCGGTCGGTGTGGATTTGGGTTGCGGGATGATGGCGGCGAAAACCACCTTGAAAGCCAGCGATTTGCCCGATTCACTGGAGGCGATGCGCAGCCAGATCGAACGCCGTGTGCCGCACGGGCGCGGTGAAAACTTGCGCGGTCAACGTGACCCCGGAAGCTGGGGTGATGCGCCCGATGATGTGCTGAATAAATGGCTGACCTTGAGCGACGGCTTTCAACGTTTGTGCGAGAAACATCCGTTCCTGAAAAATACCAATAACCTGAGCCACTTGGGAACGTTGGGAACCGGCAACCATTTTATCGAGGTGTGTCTGGACGAAACCCAGAGCGTGTGGGTGATGCTGCATAGCGGTTCACGCGGGGTCGGTAACAAGATCGGTACGCACTTCATCGCGCAAGCAAAAAGGGATATGGAACGCTATTTCATTAACCTGCCGGACAAGGATTTGGCTTACATCCCCGAAGGTAGCGAGCATTTCCGCGATTACGTCGAAGCGGTGGCGTGGGCGCAGGATTTCGCGCAAGCCAACCGCGAAGTGATGATGGCCCGTACCCTGCAAGCAATCCGCGAGGTGTTGCCGAAACCGTTTTCTGCCGATGTTGAAGCGGTGAATTGCCACCACAACTACATCCGCAAGGAACACCATTACGGGCAGGATGTGTGGGTAACACGCAAAGGCGCGGTGAGTGCGCGGGCGGGCGAAATGGGCATCATCCCCGGCAGCATGGGGGCGAAGTCTTACATCGTGCGCGGCTTGGGTAACGCCGAAAGCTTTTGCAGTTGCAGCCACGGCGCGGGGCGCGTGATGTCACGCACTGAAGCGAAACGCCGCGTGTCGCTGGATGAGCATAAACGCGCCGTCGCTGGGGTGGAATGCCGGACTGATGCCAGCGTGATCGACGAAACGCCGTCGGCTTACAAGCCGATTGAAAAGGTGATGGAAGCGCAAAGTGATTTGGTGGAGATTATGCATACGTTGAAGCAGGTGCTGTGTGTGAAGGGGTGAGGAATGCTATAATTGAGCATAACTGTTAATGGCCAATTAAAATGACCCACTAATGGCAGATATTACAGCAACCAGCGAACCCCGTATGATCAGGAAGGTGGTGCATGTCACCACCAACCTAGATCAACCATCCGACTACCAATATTGGATTTCGCGACCTATCGCTGAACGTCTGGATGCTGTTGAAATGCTTCGTCAATCCTACCTGAGCTTCCGTACCGATGTTCCAACGCGACTTCAAAGAGTTTATCGAGTTACTCAACAATAATCATACCCCACGCAAATATTCCAACTCCGCTTCAAGTTCGCCGGGATCGTAGTTAACCACCGGAATATCGCGTTTAGCACACTCATCATAAAAGCTGTAACGGTCTACACCTGCAAACTCGCAAGCGAATCCAGCGGATATTTTTCCTGCGTGAAACAGTGCAATACCTGCTTCCGGCTTGATTTGCTTTTCCAGTTCGGGAAGCGTGTCACGCCCGAAATCTTCGGGTATCTCCAGCGTGATTTGCATATTCAACACCTCGATGGACGTTTTTCATACCCAGTCATCGCTTTCACCTTCTGTCCACGGCTCCACCCTTAACCCAATACCAAGGCCATTAAGCACTTGCAACAGCGTGCCGAGTTGCACACCAGAATGTCCGCGCTCCAGCTTGCTCAAGGTATCCTTAGCAACGCCGAGTAATGCGGCGGCATCATCAATCCGCAAGCCGGACTGAGTGCGTTTAGCTCGGATGAATTGCCCCAGCAGTTCCGGGGTGGGAAGTGGGGTCAGAGGTCTTGCCATATTCAGTCACCATTGTTCCTGCTATTCAAGGAATAATAGCGTATTAAGAGCCGGATGCAAGATTGTTCCTACCACAACAGGAATAATCAGCCACGGTCAGCCTCCTCCAACATCCGCCGAATTTCATCTTCCCCCAGCGGCTCGGCATGTTTGACGCGCAGGCTTTCGTTCCACTCGCGGGCGAAATCGCGTTGCAGCCACCCATTCATACCCGCTGTTATCAGCCACGCAAAAGCGCGGTGAGCGCACCGGCTGGGTAACGATGAAAGCATTTTGCAAATGCCGGACTGATGCCAGCGTGATCGACGAAACGCCGTCGGCTTACAAGCCGATTGAAAAGGTGATGGAAGCGCAAAGTGATTTGGTGGAGATTATGCATACGTTGAAGCAGGTGCTGTGTGTGAAGGGGTAAACTATCATGTCCCATGGGATCATATCTCTGAGTGATAGATGAGGGAAGTTTTCCCTACGCCACCTTTATTGTTGAAAAAGGTCAAGGCATGGCAGACTATGGACTTATAACAACCCCATAGCCTACCCGTTTCTCACACCAACATCCTCTCAAATAACAGGATGCCTTATTTCACGCCCCAGGCTGTTTTGTAAGCCTCTTCATAACCATTATCAGGATTGAATGAGTTATTAGGGCCACCATCAAAGGCAATATTCGCAGGTGTCACTACATGCAATGGTGAAACATAGCCAGACCATTTTTCACCCGCAAAGGCACGGTTTAACTCATCAACCAACTGCCAGCCTTGTAACGTCAAAGGCTCAGCTACCGTGACGGCCTGGTACTGCTGAGTGCGAACACGCTGGTAAGCAGACTCAGAACCATCACCGGCGGCAACATTAATGGGTGCGCCATCGCCCTTGATGCCTGCTGCGGCAAGTGAGGGCCCCATGAAGTCAAAATACAAATCATTAATGGCCAGCGAGTGAGTCCACTTCGCACCGTAACGCTGCAATAGCGAGGTGGTTAACTGTGGCATACGTTGTGAGGTTTCAGCGATGGGTGTATCCACATACTCCAGTACCGTACCGCCTGACTCTTCGATCACTTCCTTCATGCGATCCGCTTTATCAATGGCAATCTGATAAGTTGAATCAGTGAAGATAATCACACCCGGCTCACCTTTTGCATCGACATACGCCCACAGTGCTGCGGCTTTTGAAACATCCATCGCATCCGTGGTTACATTGGCAAAAATACCCAGATCATCGATGGGGCCGACCGCCGAAGCGGCATGCCAGCTGACCATTGGAATCCCAGCCTTTTGTGCTGCTTCCAACCCCGGTTTTTGCTCAACCGCATCAAACCCGTTGATAACGATGCCATCGGGTTTAAGTGCCATCGCCTGACCAAAAGCGGCGGTTCGCCCGGAGATAGAGCCTGCTCCATCCAGTGTGCGCACTTCCCAGCCTAATGTTTCAGCTGCTGCTTCAATGCCTTTAGTGACTCCTAAGATGCCGCCATTTTTCATATCTGCCGCCAGTACCACAATACTTTTACCGGTAGCGGCTTTGGGTGATGTGGTCGGGCCATCCCATTTATCCTGCTGTGAGGCGTACTTTTCCAAAAAGGCATTTGCATCCGCCATTTTGTCAGCAAAAACGGCAGGGGAAGCCAGCACTGCGGCCAGTAGTAATGCGTTGGTTAATTTCTTTCTGATGAACATGATTTTCTCCTTGGTGTATTGTATGTAACGAACTTTAGGTTTTTTTAACATTGGCACCGCTTCGCTTGCGTTGTGCGTACCCCGCAATACCAATCGCGACCAGCAAGGTTACCCCATTAAACATGGGTTCGACCCAGAAGGAGCCACCAAACTGTTGTATGCCTGAGATGCCCACGGCAAGAATAACGACGCCGACCATCGTTCCCCAGACATTAACGCGTCCGGGCTTTATGGTGGTGGAGCCTAAGAATGCACCGACCAGTGCGGGCAGCAGGTATTCAAGTCCGACACTGGCCTGGCCGATACGCAATTTAGAGGCCAACAGAATCCCTGCGACGGCGGTCAGTGTGCCTGAAGCGATGAACGCAGCCATGACAAATTTTTGAACAGGAATACCATTGAGTTCAGCCGCTTTAGGATTGGCACCGATGGTATACATGTATCGGCCAATGGGCAGGTATTCCAAAACAATCCATAGCACAAAAGCAATGGCGATTACGTAAAAACCAGTAATCGGTAAGCCGAAGACAAAGGTGCCATTCAGGGATAGAAAACCTTCAGGGAGCGTTGTCACTACCTGACGCCCGCCGGTGTACCACAGTGCGGTGGCATAAAGCACGGTTCCGGTACCCAGCGTGGCAATGAAGCTATCAATTTTTGCCACCTCTACCAGCATGCCATTTAAAAAGCCGAAGAATGCACCGAGTGCTAATACGATCAGGCAAGCGATGGGCCAGGGTATGCCGAGGGTTTGTAAGCTGATGGCCAGAATGTGCCAAAGTACGATACCGTAGCCCACGGTTAAATCGATCTTCCCCGTTACCATCGGGATAATGGCGGCCAGCGATATCAGGGCAATAATGGCTTTATCTGAAATGATGGAACGTGCATTTAACAGGGTAGGAAAGGTATCCGGCAGCAACACAGAAAATAATGCAATCAGAAAAATACTCAGGATAACCAAGCCATAAACAGGTGCAATGCGTGCAATCTTACCCAATATAGAGACACCTTTCAGCTCATCTTTGGTCGGTTCGAGGGCGGTTGATTTGATGGAATTCACGGGTATGAAGCCTCGCGTTGGGTGGTAACAGGAGAGATAGATTCTGATCCGGAAGCGGCCTGAATCAAGGACTCCATACTTAACTCATCGCCGGATAGTTCTTTGATCACCCGGCCACGGTTGAACACAATGGCACGATTACAAATATTGGCGATTTCTTCAAAGTCAGTTGAGATCACCAGCACGGCAACATCCGTACCTAAGATTGAGTTAAGCAGGGTATAGATTTCAGCTTTAGCACCCACATCTACGCCTGCGGTGGGGTCTTCTGCAATCAACACTTTATTTTTATTTTGTAACCAGCGCCCGACAATCACTTTTTGCTGATTACCACCAGACAATGACTCGATGGCAAGCTCCGGGTCATTAGGTCGTAGCCCGACGGTCTCACCAATGTCAAACGCGCCTTGCCGCTCCTTTTGTGTGCCTAAAAAGGAGAACAGCCTGCGACCAATAGCACCCGGATTAATAAAAATATTTTCACGAATGGACAGCGATGGGGTGATGGATTCAGTCAATCTATCACAGGGAATCAGGCCAATACCTGATTGCATCGCATGGGCGGGGTTGCCCGCCTGGTAAGGTTTTTCAAGTAAGGTGATACTGCCAGCGTATGCCTTGCTGCCAAACAGACACCGGCCCACTTCTTCCTGCCCGGCTCCACGCAGCCCGACTAAGCCTAAAATTTCGTGAGCGCGTAAGGTGAAGTCGATTGGGCCAATGTTATCCGTCGTTAACTGCTTAATGTCTAATACCGTTTTACTGGCAGGATCAACGACTGATTTTTTAAAGCTGACCGGTTTATGACCAACAATCAGGTCAACCAGTGCTTCAGTGGTGGTGTCGGAGACTCGGCAGGTACCTGACACCTGACCGTCTCTGAGAACAACAACGCGGTCAGCAATCTGAAACACTTCGTCGAGGCGGTGTGAGACAAAGATCATTCCGACGCCCTGGTCGCGTAGCTGTTTAAGCACATCAAACAACATGCGCACATCACTCAATGGCAAGCTGGCAGTTGGTTCATCGAGTATTAAAAAATCACACTCCACACACAGCGCTCTGGCAATTGCGACCAGGGACTTTTCCGCACGGGTCAGCGAGCTTATCCGTTGGGTCGGGCTGAAGTGACAACCCACCCGCGCCAACACCTCAGCCGTCCGGCTTTCGCAAGCCGACCAGTCAATCAGTC
This sequence comes from uncultured Thiothrix sp., assembly GCA_964293125.1. GTDB lineage: Bacteria > Pseudomonadota > Gammaproteobacteria > Thiotrichales > Thiotrichaceae > Thiolinea. The sequence goes on from CAXYXY010000005.1 coordinate 16,994, forward strand.
CGTGACGTTTATTGAAGCCTTGGGCTAATGCGATATTTTCAGCGACACTCATCCACTCAATCAGCCCTAAGTCCTGATGAATGAATGCGACACCTTGCTTTACGTTGGTGGCACCCGGTTTATGCTGGTAGCGGATACCATCAATTGAAACGGTGCCAGCGTCGGCCTCGTGGATGCCTCCGAGGACTTTAATCAACGTGGATTTTCCGGCACCATTTTCACCCAGCAGGGCAACTATTTCACCACGCTGCACATCCATTGAAACGGCGCTAAGTGCGTAGGTTCCGCCGAATGATTTGCTTACCTCCTCAAAAACTAAACCGTCCACGCGCTCCTCCCGGATTAGGATGATAACGATGTAATTCGTTAATGTTACCGATAACATTAACGAATAAATAGCTGTGCTTGTCAAGCGGCATTTTCAGAAAAACTATATGTCTGGCGGTGGGAGTGCGCGGATACCAGCGGTTTGATTCCGGATCAGGCAGTGATGGGTTTACCCCATATCCCCATCATAAAATTTCATCAGCGCCGCGTTGTCCATATCTCCGATCCCTGCACTCATAAACAAGCGGTGAATCTCTGCACAAGCCGCCGTCAATGGCATCGCCGTATTCGTCGCACGTGCCAGATCCTGTACGCCATTTAAGTCCTTCACCATATTATCAATACGTCCGGTGGGGCGGTAATCTCTGCTGGCCATCTTGCCCATGTACTCCTGCAAGATCGCGCTATCAGCCCGTCCACCCGCCAGTGCCAGCGGAATTTTCGCCGCATCAACACCCGCAGCCTGTGCCAGTTTTGTCGCCTCAGCCACCGCCACAAAATGCAGCGCACACAGCACCTGATTAATCAGCTTGGTCGTTTGCCCGGCACCACAAGCACCCATCAATGTGTAGTTACTGCACAGGTGATCCATCACCACTTTTGAATCTTCAAAGTCATTAGCATCACCACCGGCCATGACTGCCAGTGTGCCCAATAAAGCTTTTGGCGCACCACCGGACAAAGGACAATCCATCCAGCGCAAACCCTGTTCCTGAGCACGTGCTGCAAAGGCTTGCGTGGCAGCCGGATCGATGGATGACATATCAATAATCAATGTGCCTTTTTTTGCACCCGCTGCAACACCAGCGTCACCAAATACCGCCCTCTCAACAATCCCGGGTGAGTTCAGACTCAGAATCACAAAGTCAGACTGTGCCGCCGCCTCAGCAGCAGTTGCCGCAGCACCGGCACCTGAATCAGTCAGCGCAGCGACCTTTTTCCGATCCGGATCGAACACCGTCAGGCTGTTACCGGTTTCAACCAAACGGGCGCCAATCGCTCCACCCATTACACCTGCACCGATAAGTGCTACTTTATTCGTCATGCTATTTATCCCTCATTACTGTGTTTGTTGCTGTATCAGCGCAATGATTTGCTGTGGTGTGCCACTCATAGCCACGGTTATTGCAGGCTCATCAGCATCGGGAATTTCCAGTGTTGCCAGTTGGCTATCCAGCAATGTCGTCGGCATAAAATGCTCAGTGCGTGCTGACAGGCGTTGCATCAGTAGTTCTTTGCTACCATCCAGATGTACAAACAAAATCGCCTCATTAGCTGCATTGGTCAGGCAAGTCCGGTAAGCTTTTTTAAGCGCCGAACAAGCGCCCACACAGTAAGCAGGCTGGCTGGCCATCGCCTGTGCAAAGCTTTTTAACCACGGCCAGCGATCCTCGTCATTCAGAGCCTCGCCGCGACTCATTTTCGCTACATTAACGGGCGGATGATAATGATCAGCATCCAGATAAGAGGCGTTCATGGCTTCCGCTAACTGTTTGGCTATGGTCGATTTTCCGCTACCACACACGCCCATTACAATAATCAGCCGTGGGGTATTCTTCAGATACACGCAGTGATTCCGCCATCAACAAACAGTGTCTGTCCGTTCACAAAGCTGGAGGCGCCGGAGGACAGGAATACACAAGCCCCGACCAGTTCTTCCAGTTGTCCCCAGCGGCCTGTTGGTGTGCGTTTGCATAACCACTCACTGAACTCAGGATCACTCACCAAGGCTGCATTCAGTGGCGTATCGAAATAACCCGGTGCCAGCGCATTGACCTGCAATCCGTACTTTGCCCAATCGGTTGTCATGCCTTTGGTTAAGTTGGCTACAGCCCCTTTGGATGCGGTATAAGGCGCGATACCGGGACGTGCCAGTGCGGTTTGTACGGAGGCAATATTAACGATCTTTCCCGCACCGCGTTTAATCATGTGTTTCGCCACGGCTTGTCCGACGTTAAACACGGAAGTGACATTGGTGTTCATTAAACGCGCAAAATCAGCGGGATCAAAATCTTCCAGCGGCGTGCGGTACTGCATACCGGCATTATTCACCAGAATATCAATCGCGCCGATGGTTGCTTCAAAACCATTGACCGCTTCGGCCACGGCGGCATGATCCGTTGCATCAAACGGGAGTTGGTGGGTGTTTATACCTAATGCGGCCAGCTCGTCCGCTGCCTGTTGCAGCTTTACGGTATCACGTCCATTCAGGATGATGTCGGCACCCGCTTCGGACAGCCCTTTGGCCAGCATGTAGCCGATGCCCTGACTCGAACCGGTGATCAATGCCCGTTTGCCCGACAGGTCAAAAATGTTTGTTTTGGTATTCAAAAGCCACTCCTCGAAAGTTTCAGAGCCACAGAATGCGCATAGCGACGAGGCTCAGGGATAATTACTGTGAAAGTTCGCGTTAGCAACTTTCATGCTTGTGTGAAACCTTTTCATGCGCGTTACTTGCATTTAATAATGTTATCGATAACACTATGAATGTCAACCTAGTCAGAGGAAACAGCGTGAATAAACCAGAGATTCTTCAGTTAGGTGCTTACTCCGGACGGGATGAAGCACTGTTAAACGAACACTTCGTCATGCACCGTTTTTTTGAAGTCGAAGATAAAGCGGCCTTTTTAAAAGAGCATGCCGCTAATATTAAAGCCATCGGAACGCGGGGTGATCTGCGCGTAGAGGGTGCGCTGATTGAGGCTTTGCCTGCGCTGGAAATGATCGCGGTTTATGGCGTGGGCTATGACGGTGTCGATATGGACAGGGTGAGAGCGAGAAACTTATCCATGACCAATACGCCGGATGTACTGACTGGTGATGTGGCGGATTATGCGGTGGCGATGATGCTGGCGCAGTCACGTCAAGTGGTCGGTGCTTCTGACTGGGTGCGTTCGGGCAAGTGGGCGAAAGGTGGCTACGGTCTGACCACACGGGTGCATGGTAAACGTGTGGGTGTGTTGGGTTTAGGGCGGATTGGTTTTGAGATAGCAAAACGCCTGGCAGCTTTTGATATGGAAATCAATTATTCCAGCCGTAGCGCCAAACCGGACGCAGCGGACTGGAATTTTATACCTGACCCGGTGGCATTGGCTGAAGCTTCTGATTTCTTATTCGTGGCGTTGGCTGCCAATGCAGAAACCCGCCACATTGTGAATAAAGATGTTATCGCAGCAATGGGCAGCACCGGCATGATTATTAATATCAGCCGTGCCGCGAATATTGATGAAGAAGCTTTGCTGGATGCGCTGGAAAGTGGCGCTCTGGGTTCGGCGGCTTTAGATGTGTTTGAAGGTGAGCCGGTCATCAACCCGCGCTTTTTTGCATTGGATAATGTGTTGCTGCAATCCCACCAAGGCTCCGGCACGGTAGAAACCCGTGAGGCTATGGGTGATTTGGTGCGTAATAATTTACTCGCGCATTTTGCAGGACGCGAGCTGTTAACACCCGTAACCTAAGGAAATAATTATGCGTGCTTTAGTGATACATGATGCAAAAGATTTACGGATCGAAGAACGTGATACGCCGGTGCCGGCAGCCGGACAAGTGCGGGTCAGAGTGGCCAGTGGTGGTATTTGTGGCTCGGATCTGCACTACTACAACAATGCTGGTTTCGGCACGGTGCGCCTGAAAGAACCAATGGTTCTGGGGCATGAGTTTTCCGGTTTTGTTGAGGAAATGGGCGAAGGTGTGACCGGATTGACTAAAGGCCAGTTGGTGGCGATTTGTCCGTCGCGTCCTTGCGGTGATTGCGAGTACTGTGATGAAGGCGCACGTAATCATTGTATGAATATGCGTTTTTATGGCTCTGCGATGCCGTTCCCGCACATTCAGGGCGGCTTTCAGGAAGAGTTGATTGTTGATGCCAAACAATGCGTGGATGCCACCGGTTTAACGGCGGGTGAAGCGGCGATGGCTGAACCGTTTTCAGTGGGTTTGCATGCCGTCAGACGTGCGGGTGAGTTACTCGGTAAACGTGTGCTAGTCACGGGTTGCGGGCCGATTGGTGCGCTGGCGGTGGTCGCAGCGAAAAGTGCCGGTGCGACGGAGATTGTGGTGACAGATCTGGTGGACAATGCCCTGGAATACGCGAAAGCAGCGGGCGCGGATAAGGTTGTTAATATGGCAACCACACCGAATGGTTTGGCGGAGTATTGTGTGGGTAAAGGCAGGTTTGATGTGCTGTTTGAGTGCACCGGTTCACATCATGCCTTAGCCGGAGCGATTCCTGCGATGCGTCCGCGTGGCGTGATTATGCAGCTGGGTTTGGGGGGTGATATGCCGGTGCCGATGATGGCGGTTACGGCGAAAGAATTAGAGATTCGTGGCTCCTTCCGTTTTCATGAAGAGTTTGAGATTGCAGTGAGTCTGATGAAATCGGGGCGGGTTGATGTCAAGCCATTGATTTCGCATTCATTGCCGATAGAACAGGCGCTTGAAGCATTTACGATTGCTAATGACCGGCAGCAGGCGATGAAAACGCAGATTGTGTTTGCGGCGGCCTGATACACAATGCATAACAGTATGGCCGATGGAGCCATGCTGTTACATACTGTTATGCAAATGAGCGGTGACCGCTTTATCCTGGCTGTTGGCCTGACTTCCGTTCCAGCCAAAGGTAATAAGCCGAATGATCCAGTTCAGCGCCGTCATAATCCTCCACCAGACTTTTAAATCCGGCCTCAATGGTATCAGACAGCGGTAAATCCAGCCCCATTTTCCCGGCCAGAGCCTGTGCATTACGCAGATCTTTCAACTGTGACTGACAACGCCCGCCCGGTGTAAAGTCACGCTTCACCATCCGCATGCCATGTTGTTTCAGAATAGTGCTATCCGCAAAGCCCCCTTGCAGCGCCTGTTGCAACACCGCCAGATCACAACCCGCGCTTTCCGCCAGCTTAAACGCCTCAGACACCGCGCCGATGGTAATCGCCACAATCAACTGATTCGCCAGTTTCGCAGTCTGTCCCGCACCCGCCGGACCAATTAAATTCGGTCGTCCCATGGCTTCAAGAGCGGGACGGGCAGCCTCCAGCACCTCAGCATCACCGCCCACAAACAGAGTCAGTGTTGCCTCAGTCGCACCTTTCACACCCCCCGATACCGGTGCATCCAGATAGCGTTTGTTCTGGCTGGCAGCCAGTGCCGACAGCGCAATATCGCACTCCGGCTCCACCGACCCCATATTGATAATAATCGCCTGTTCCGGTGCGTCATTAATAACCCCCTGCTCCTCCAGCACCCGACGGGTAACCGCACCATCCGCCAGCATGCTAATCACCACCTCAGCCTGTTTCACTGCTGCGTTCGGTGTGGCGTATACCGTGGCAATATCAGCCAGCGCGTCAGCTTTCTCACGACTGCGATTCCACACATGCAACTCATGTCCGGCGGCCTGCAAACAGCGCGTCATCGGCGCACCCATTAAACCGGTTCCCAATAGTGCAATAATCATGCTGTTGCTCCTGCGTTAATAGCGGCCAGTGCTGCTTCAGCGACGGCAATATCCTGCTCACCGCTACCTGAACCTACGCCCACGCCGCCTAATAAATTGCCCTCAAACCAGATCGGTAAGCCGCCGGATAATCCGGTGATGCAGCCTTCGGTGGCGGCGGCAATCGCCGGGCGCACGGCTTCCGGTATTTCGCTGGAGGGTTTGCCGACGGAAGCGCTGGTTAAGGCTTTGGCACGTGCACTTTTCCGGCTGAGGAATTTAGCACCGCTCATGCGGATTTCTCCGAGTAATTCACCGGATGCATCGACGATGACTATGCATTGTGGCTGACCGATGGCTTCGGCTTTGTCGATGGCGGCTGCCAGCATGAGCATGACGGCCTGGTGGGTCAGGTGTGGTTTTTGTTCAAATAGCATTATTTAATTCCTGGGGTTGCTGTTAAGGCTTCTATCGGGTCACAGTACTCTCACGCTCAATCAACTGAATAGGTATCTCAATACACTGCGGGGCAGATTCATCGTCCCTGTCGCCCCCGTCGCCATACAACTGCCGCACAATCACGCCTGCCGCTTCCTCACCGATCCGGTAAGCACTCACATCCAGTGTAGTAATCTGTGGCACCGCATTCGCAGACAGGTCATAAGCACCAAAACCGGCTATCGCAATGTCATCCGGCACTTTAATACCCCGTCGGACGCAGCTCATCATCGCGCCGAAGGCGGATAAGTCGGACACGCACATCACTGCATCCGTGTCGGGGTATTTATCCAGTAAATCGTTCATTTCGGCTGCCCCCTGCCCCATATTGATAATAGGGTGATCTGATACCCAGAGTCGTCCGGTGTCGATGCCTAATTCATCCAGCACTTCAGTAAAACCCTTCCTGCGATCCGAGCCACGGATATCGCGGTCAGTATTGCCACCAATAAAACTGATTTTCCGGTAGCCCTGACCGGCCAGGTATTTGGCCATCATGCGTCCGGCTTTGGCATTAGAAAAGCCGACGGAATGCTCTATCGGTGAGGCGGGTAAATCCCAGATTTCAATCACCGGCACACCGCTGGCGGACAGGTAGCGGCGACAGCGCTCAGTGTGTACACCGCCGGTCACCACCACCGCTTCCGGGCGACGTTTGAGAAAGGCTTTAATCAGGCGTTCCTCTTCCAGCACGTTATAGTCGGTAAAACCTAACAAAACCTGCAAACCAGAATCGCGTAGTCCTTCAGTTAGCCCCCGGATCGTGGTGGCGAAGTTAGAGTTATTGATCGAGGGGATAGTGACAGCGACGAAACCGGTTTTGCGTGAAGATAATCCGGCAGCCGTACTGTCCAGAATGTAGCCCAACTGGTCAGCGGCCTCGTGTATTTTCTTGCGCGTGCTATCAGAAGCAGAGGTATGCGGGCGTAATGCGCGTGACACCGTCATGGAGGACACGCCGGCGAGGCGCGCAACATCTGACATAGTGGGGGGTTTTCTCCGTGTCATGTTTCTCCTTACGCTATCCGCTATTGCTTACGGTGAACGTTTACGTTAGCGATAACTTATAAGCCTTTGTTAGGTTGAAAAGCAGGGTGAGCGCAGATTGGGTGTCGGATAAAATCGCCCTGATGCTTCCCTGCTCAATAGTGTATGTGAGCTTGCCCGAAGCTGTCAAAGATAGCATTAAGTAGTTGCGCCTGAGGGAGTGATGTATTATGTTATCGGTAACATCTTTTCGGAGGAAAGGGACGGGCGATGGTGCGCGATGCATCCACTTTTCTATTCGATGAACCCTTATCTAACACCCTTGATAAATTACGGAGGGATATATGTCATTTTTTGAAGTTCTCAACCCACGTTTTTCAACTTATGTGCTGGGCAATGCGCCGGTTAAACAGCTGGCAACAGGGTTTGACTGGGTCGAAGGGCCGGTGTGGTTTGGTGATGCGAATTGTTTATTGTTTTCGGATATTCCGAATAACCGGATTATGCGCTGGACGCCGGGTGTTGGTATCAGTGTGTTCCGTGAACCCTCTGATTATGCTAATGGTCACACGCGGGATCGTGAAGGGCGTTTGGTCTCCTGTGAGCATGGTACTCGCCGGGTAACCCGCACAGAATGGGATGGTTCAATAACAGTGCTCGCGGATAGTTATCAGGGTAAACGCCTGAACTCGCCGAATGATGTGGTGGTGCACTCTGATGGTTCCGTGTGGTTTTCTGATCCGCATTACGGAATTATGACTAACTATGAGGGCTATCAGGCGGAGCAGGAACTGCCCTGCAATGTGTATCGGGTTGATCCCAATGGCGATATTCAGGCGGTGCTGACGGATTTTGCCTGCCCGAATGGTCTGGCGTTTAGTGAGGACGAGAAGCGGCTGTATGTTGCGGATACCGGTCTGATATTTGATGCACAGGCTGAACGCCATATCCGCCTGTTTGATGTGGCGGCGGACGGTGGTTTATCCGGCGGTGATGTGTTTCATGTGATTGAGCCGGGCTGTGCGGATGGTTTCAGAATCGATACTGATGGCAATATCTGGTCATCAGCCGCCGACGGGGTGCATTGCATTAGTCCGCAAGGTGAGTTGCTGGGCAAGATTTTAGTGCCGGAGCTGGTGTCAAATGTGTGCTTTGGCGGACGGGCGAAACATCAGTTGTTTATTACCGCGACGACCTCGGTGTACGCGGTGACCCTTAATCGCAACGGTGCCCAACAGCCTTGAATTTATCTGCATCCATAGTTTGTGGAAGCGGTCATTGATCTGGGTTCAGGCGGAAAAACAAGTCAGAGCCACGTGCCACGATATCGTAATCGCTGGCAGCCTCCAGGTCGTATATTTTCCATGGCTGCGGCAGCTCCCGCAATGTGGTGGTTTTGCCGGACTGCCTTACCCCTGTCAGGGTGACACAAGGGAACAGGCCTAGCCATTCATTAACGAAGGAGGTGAAATGTCTTTTCATACCTTGTAATTTAAAACTCTGTCTTTCATTTTGCAAGGTATATGGCTCTGCCCCAGAGACCCGCACCAGACCAGCAATTTTCGGCCATACTCTAACCAGTTGATCGATATGACTCTAAAGCTCCATCAGCCCATCCAGCGCATCAATCAGTTCCACCGAGGGTTTATGAAAAAACACCCCATTGCCCATTTGCCCGGAATCAGGCTGCATGCCGCGCAGAAACAGGTATAAAACCCCGCCGACGTGTGTTTCCCATTGGTAATCGGGGACGCGCTGTTTTAAATAACGGTGTACGGCTACGCTATAAATCAGGTATTGCAGGTAGTAGTGCGCAGCGGCCATCGCATTGGCAAGGCTCGCCTGTGCATAATCTTCTGCGTTATCGCCCAGCCAGTTGGATTTGTAATCGACAATATAAAACTGGCCGTTTGCCTGAAACACCAGATCGATAAAGCCTTTCATATAACCTTGCAGGTCATTGAATGTTAATTGCATGACCGCCGCACGGATAGCCTCCCAGTCGTCCGGCAGGTAATGCAGCAGGATTTTCTGCAGTAGCCTGACTTTCAGGTGTCTGACCGGAAAATAAAACTCCATTTCATCCAGGCGTTGTGTTTTGGGTATGTCCGCTAAGGTCAGCGCTGCCCGGGGTGGCGCGGCGGGGAGTAGGGGGGTGTCGAGTGCGCGTTGCAGCAGGGCTTGGGCGGCGGGTGCCCAGCTCAGGTCAAACCCACTTTCCTGCAGGCTGCGCTCGATGATCGCAGGCATTTGTGCAGCCAGTGGCAGGCAGAAATCAGCGCGTTCAAACATCTTGTGCAGGCAGACACCCGCGCGTTGGCCGCCGGGGAAGACGGCCAGATCCTGCGCATAAGCGCGCGGGGCGCTTAGCTCAATACTCTGGCCGCTTTGATCATAATCGGGGCGTTCATCATGTTTACCGAAGGTCAGGCCACTAAAACTGCCGATCCGCTCTATCGGCGGGAGCTTGCGCTGGAATTCACGCCAGCGCAGCGGTTTTTCAGGTGCGGGTGCGTGGTAGTCGGCGGGGTCGGAGTCAACCGGCAGGCTGTGCCAGTCAATGGTGCCGGTGGCCTTGGCGACCAGTTTGGCGAGTTCGGCGTGCATTTGTTGCTGGCGTTCGGCAGCGGGCAGGCTGCTTTTGGTGCCCAGCAGTTTATCCGCCTCCGGCAAATGCCCAAACAGCAGCCAGCCGAGCGCGGATGCATAATTAAAGCCCGCAATTTCGCCACTGGCCAGCACCACCGTACACTGGTACTGTGCCCGCGTTAGCGCAACGTATAACAGGCGCAGGTTTTCGCTGCGGTCTTCCTCCAGCCGGCTCAGGCGCGCCTGCTCCAGGCCTTCCTTGCCAGCCTGCAGGCAGCTGCTGCGGGTGCTGGCATCGTGCCAGGCAAACCAGTTGCCACTGGGGGGCTGTTCTTTTTCACTCCATAAAAACGGGCAATAAACGATCGGGTATTGCAGCCCCTTGCTTTTGTGGATAGTGACGATTTGCACCAGATTTTCATCACTTTCGAGGCGTAACTGATGCTCTTCCTCGCTGTTTTCACGGGCGCGACCTTGCAGCCAGCGCAGTGTGGCCTGCATCCCCTGAAAGCGGTGGCGGGTTTCGGTGTGGATCAACTCACCGAGATGCAGCAGGTTAGTCAGGCGGCGTTCGCCATCGAGATAAGTCAACAAGCGGTTGCGCACCCGCCGCTTGTCCATCCAGGTGCGGAACATGCGCATAAAGCCAGCGGACTGCCAGAGTTGGTGCCAACTGTAAAACGCTTCCAGTTCGCTATCCAGCTGTTCCTGTTCGGCATCCATCGTAAGCAAACTGGCGGCGTTTCCCCCCATTAACTCGGTCACCAGCGCACGGCGCACCTTGAGCATATTGCCCGGTTCGGCGATGGCAGCCAGCACCACCCGCAATTCAGCGGCCTCGGCGGTCTGGAAAATGCCCAGTGGTGATTTTTGGACACTGGCAATGCCGTTGGTTTGCAAAGCCTCCTTGATCATGCGCCCCTGTTTGTGGCTGCGTACCAACACCGCAAAGTCGCCACTGGTGAGCGCTTTACCGGCAATGCGCGCGGTGCCTTGCTGGCCTTCGGCGAGCAGGCGGGCGATGTCAGCGGCGACCGCCTGAGCGACCTGTGTGAATACCAGCGGTTTGCCGGGAGCCTTTTCGTCTGTGTGGCGGCTACCGTCCCAATCCCACAGGCGCAAGGGAGCAAGCGCAGGCGTACACGCCAGCTCACCGCTTACCGTCCCGCCCGCTTCGACCCGTTCATAGTCAATGCGCCGCTGGTTGCGGAACGGGTCAGCCGAGGGTGCATACAAGTGGTTAAATGCCGCCAGCAGGCGCGGCTGTGAACGGAAGTTACGGTCGAGTGTGTATTGCTGATCGGGTGCGACGGAATCAGCCGCCTGCAGATAGGTATAAATGTCTGCACCCCGGAAGCTGTAAATCGCCTGTTTGGGGTCGCCCACATAATACACTTGCCCGTCATTGTGCTGATAAATCTGTTTGAATACCTGGAACTGCACCGGGTCTGTGTCCTGAAATTCATCAATCAGCGCCACGCGGTACTGGCTGGCCAGCAGATCACCCAGACCCGGACGTGCTGCGAGCGCATCCTGCAGATTCACCAGCAAATCATCAAAGGCGAGTACCCCCTGCTGACGTTTGCGCTCGGGTAATTGTGTTCGCAGCCAGAGCAACAGGTCATAACGTAACTGGTCGAGTGCATTTTCCTCAATGCTGGCAAGGTGCGTGTGGTGGGGCAGAAAGCGGGCGACTTGGGCAAAAAAGGGATGCTCGGGTGCTTGCTTGCCTTTATTGGTTTTGGCTGCGAGTTGTTCAGGGGTGAATTTTAGCAGCTCTTTGTCCAGATCCTTGTTGTTCAAATCCTTGGGCGACTCGCCTGCAAACAGGGCATCCAGTGCCCGCGCCATTTTTGTTATTTGGGCTTCCTTGTAGCTGGCTTTGCTCAGGCCGGAATGAAGCAGCGTGTCCAGCACCTCGGTTTTATGCTCCAGCCAACTCTGTTCCAAAGCCAGGCGCAGGGTGGCGTGAGTTTGACTCGCTTGCAGGTAGTCTTCCGGGCTGATATGCGCGGCTTTCTTCGGCTCTAAGTAAGGCTTGCCGATAAAGGTGCTGATATCGGCCAGCAAACTGTCCGGGGTCAGCTTGTGCGCTTTCAGCACAGCGGTATCCAGCGCGTTGGCCTGTACCAGACGCTGTTGCCAGAACTGATCCGTCAAGGCGAGTTGCAGCTCGGCTTCGCTGTTGATCAGTTCACTCTCAAACGGCAGACCGACCTCGAAAGCATGTTGCTGCAGCACGCGCTGACAAAAACCGTGAATGGTAAACACGGCAGCCTCATCAAAACTCAACAAGGCACGGCGCAAGTACCAGGTGCGCTCCTCGCTGGGCGGGTTGTCGTCGAACAAGTCCCGGTATTCGGCAGTGGCTGTATCAGGTTGCTCATAAGCCGCCAGCGCTTCTTTCAGGCGGGCACGGATACGGCCACGCAACTCTTCGGTGGCGGCGCGGGTATAGGTCACCACCAATAACTGGTCGACAGTGAGCAGACGCTCAACAATAAGCCGCACGTACAGCAGTGAAATCGTCCAGGTTTTGCCAGTACCGGCGCTGGCCTGAATCAGGTTTTTGCCAAACAGAGGAATTTTCAGGGGTTGAAGTGGCTGCATTAGGCTCATCGCGGTTAAAGAAAAACGAAAAAAATGAAAAAATATTACGCTTTCTGTCAACGTCAGTCGGACTGGCGCGTTAATTTCATTAAGCTTGCATTCAGTAAGGTGGACAAGGATCGTTCATCTTCGAACAAGCCCAAACCCCTACTGGCGCAGGAACGTGCCAGACATTATCTTCACCGACATAAACAATTTGGAGAATATACCATGAAAAAATTGATCATTTCTTTGCTGTCTGCGCTGACTGTAACGCTGTCCGGTTTTGCCCTGGCGGGCGCTACACCGGTACAGGCACCCGAACCTGCACCGGTGGTTGAAGTAGCGCCACCCGTGGTCGCTGAACCGGTGGTCGCTGAACCCGTGGTCGAAGTCGCCAAGCCAACAGAAGAGCCTGCGGCTACCTGCGAACCGAGTGATCAAAACAAATGTGCAACTGACGACAAGGCTGAAGAGGAAGATACGCCTGTTCAGGATGCTGCCAGCTAAGCAGTGCTGATTCTTTCCATCGACACTTTAGTTAATCAATAAAATAGAGTCATAACATCCATCTTGACCCTCCCTGCGCCGGAGGGTTTATTTTTTGGGTAACAGATGCAAACGGCGCCGCAAGAGCTGAGCCTGTGCAGGCGGGCAATTATCCGCTAACAGGATCACCACAAAGCGCTGCCCCTGACGGCTGGTCAGATGCAGCACATTCAGGTAATAACTGCTGAAGCTATGATCCTGTAACACGACGCCCAGGTGTTCACCGGCCAGCGTCATCACTTCCCAGCCGCCAAATTCACGCCACTTGAGCCAGCGTAACCCGCGTTGAGGCAGGCGTCCGCTGTGCAGCAGCAAGGCATACCCCCCGGTGGCAGCAATAACGCTGATTAACCCCAGTTTCCAGAACACCGCCAGTGGCATCCAACCGACAATAAGTGCGGCCAGACTGTGCGTGACGACAATAAACCCCAACAGATAGCGTGAAGGTGTGAGTTGAATCAGCAGTTCGGCTTGAAAGTTGGCGGGTGGTTCCTTGTTCGCCGTGCTGGCGGTATGGGTACTCAACAATCAGCAGACCAGTGTTTTCAGCAAAGTACGCACCTGTTGCATCCCGACGGCGAGATGCTGGTGAATTTCGTCCATGCTGATTTCAGCCGGGCTTTTACCCGCCGCCCAGTTGGCGACTACCGCACAACTGGCATAGGTAAGCCCCGCCTCACGCGCCAGCCCAGCCTCCGGCATTGCAGTCATCCCGACCAGATCACAGCCGTCCCGTTCCAGGCGCAGGATTTCGGCGGCAGTTTCCAGACGCGGGCCTTGCGTGGCGGCATAAGTTCCCCCATCAATCAGCTGGAGACCGGCAGTTTTGCCGGCATCCAGCAACGCCTGCCGTAATTCGGGGGAATAGGGCCAGGAGAAGTCGACATGCGTGACCGAACTGAGGCCTTCTTCAAAAAAGGTGTGTGGACGCCCGTGGGTGTAATCGATGATCTGGTCAGGAATCACCAGTGCTTCGGGTGCCATCCGCGCGGTGATGCCACCAACGGCGGCCACGGCAATGATTTTTTGTGCGCCAATGCTGCGCAAAGCCCAGAGATTGGCACGATAATTCACCTTGTGCGGTGGAATATTGTGCGTATAACCGTGCCGGGCGAGAAAGGCAATCCGTTTTTCACCAATCATGCCGTGGGTAATCTGCCCGGACGGTTGGCCATAGGGTGTGTGTACTACTTCCCGATGAATGACCTGCAGGCCTTCAATTTCAGTCAGGCCGGTGCCACCGATAACGGCAAAGTCGATTTTTTTTCCGCTCATGCCCTGAGTCCTTTAGTAGTTATGGAATGGAATGGAATGGTTGTGATTTTAGCATCAACCGGCTAATAAATTTTAATAGGTAAAGGTGACCGTATCCGGATCCATGGCTTCGCTGACGATATAGGCCGAGCCCACCAGTTCCTGAATCTCCGGGATCATCGAATCCAGCGTCAAACCGGCGGGTGGCGAACAGACCTTGATCGCAGCACCGGCCTCCACGGCGTCACGCATGTAATCATAGACACTTCTGGCGTCTGCGCCTTCGGCATGTACCGACGCGGCAACCCCCAGTTTGGCCAGCTCTATCGTATGCCCACACAGGACAACCTCCGCTTCATATTGCATGGCGGCTGCAACTGAAGCCTGAAAAAGCGGGATTGCCATCAGCCCCGGATCATTCCAGGAAGCATTATGCAATATGATTAAAAGCTTGTTCGCCATAGCCGTCCTTGCCTCTCTACTGTGTGGCTTATCGTATTTCTTACTGTTCTTATACGGTGTCTATACTGTTTTTTGCTTGAGCTGGATAGAGTGTAGACTAAAAATCTGACAGGCTTGGACTTGCCTGCACTTTTTATGTCATGGCACTGATTTGCTCTACCGTTTGCTGCCAAACAGTATCTTCCAGCAAGGCAGAACGGTGCATGAAGGGCTTACCCAACATGCGCTGCCGACGTTCCGCCGAGAGAGTGGATACCTCTGGGCGGGCATGCTCAAGGATGTCGATCACCCCGGCGCGCTGGTTACACGCCAGCACCATGTCACACCCGGCATCCAGCGCAGCGGCAGCGCGTTCGGCATAGCCACCGGCCACACTTGCGCCTTCCATGCTCAGGTCATCCGAGAAAATCACACCCTCAAAACCTAACTGCCCGCGCAGAATATCCTGTAACCAGATCCGGGAGAATCCGGCGGGTTGGCTATCGACCTGCTCGTATATAATGTGTGCTGGCATCACCGCATCCAGACCCTGCTGAAACAGGGTGCTGAAAGGCAGCATATCTGCCGCCATAATCTCCGCCAGTGGGCGCGCATCACGCGGAATCGCGAGGTGTGAGTCGGCCTGGACAAAACCGTGGCCAGGGAAATGCTTGCCGGTAGCGGCCATCCCGGCTGCCCGCATGCCTGCGATATAAGCACTGGCGAGATCAGCCACAATCGCAGGCTCACGATGGAAAGCACGGTCACCAATCACGCTGCTCACGCCGTAATCCAGATCCAGCACCGGGGCAAAACTGAAATCAATATCCACCGCCCGTATTTCCGCCGCCATCAGCCAGCCGTGGCGTTTGGCCAATTGGCAGGCAGCCACCGGGTCATCGGCGTAGCGCTGGCCGAGGTGTGCAAGGGCAGGCAGGCGGGTAAACTGGTCACGAAATCGCTGCACCCGGCCACCTTCATGATCAACCGCCAGCAACAAGGGGCGATCAGCCGCCTGGCGCACCGCTTTGACCAGATCGATTAACTGTTGGGCATTTTGATAATTACGTGCAAAAAAAATCAGCCCACCGACGGCTGGATGCCGCAACAGTTCCTGTTCTTCCCGACTGAGTTCGGTACCGAGTAAATCCATCATCAGATAGCCCGTCGCCATGCACTTCTCCTTGTTGTCTGTGTTGTCTGTGTTGTCTGTGTTGTCTGTGTTGTCTGTTTTTGTTGATTATAAGTAAGTCGCGCCTATTGTATAGGCCTGCCGGGGGTTTTGAGATGAACCGCTGTGATAAAAACCGGGTCTGATGGGTGTCATCGGGCTACTGGACAGCAGCGCCCGATTCATTGCAGAATCATGTGGGCATCTGCTTGTTTTTTTATCGTACTATTACTGAAGGTCGTTATGAAAAAGTTTTTTGTCGTCCTGCTGGTGTTGGCTGCCGCTTTCATCATTCTGTTTTTCATTTTTGGCCTGCTCTCAAAAACGGGGAAGGCAACGGGTCTGATGGATGGCAAACTGTCCGCCTGCCCGGACACCCCCAATTGCGTCAATAGTGAAAGCAGGGACGACACAGGGCACTACATTGAGCCGCTGACAGTCGATAAAACAGACGCTAATCCGTTGGCTACGCTCAGTGCGATTATTAGCGGGCAGATGGGTGGGGAAATCCAGAAAGAAGGCACGGATTATCTGGCAGCCACGTTCTCGTCCTCGTTCTTCGGCTTTGTGGATGATCTGGAAGTACGTCTTGACCCTACAAACAAGCTATTGCACTTGCGCTCGGCTTCACGGGTGGGGTATAGCGATGCGGATGTTAACCTGAAGCGGGTGACTTTGCTGAAAACACTCTACCTGCAAGGGGTGAAGACGGAGTAACCCGTAGGCCACTTTCAGGTCAGTGCATTATGAACGGCCTTGTTGAAGGCCGTTCATGGGGTTCCGGGCTAATAAAATTCATCAGCCCAAGTTGGCCTAAAGCCCCTTAAACCACTCGCTTTGCAGCAGACGCTCACCCACATAGCGCGCGCCATCCTGCGTCAGGTGGCCGCCATCAAACGAAATCAGGCGCAATTTGTCGGTAAACACCGGGCAGGTATCCTCGGCGGCACAGATCAGTTGCTGCAGGTCAACATAAATGGCCGGGTCAAGCGTCGTGTGCAGGATCTGGTTCACTGCCTGCTGATGTGCATCTACGCTGTTGCGTAACTCGGTCAGTTGACTGTCTGGCAGGCGCAGGTATTTACGCGCTTCGATTTTACCGAAGCTCTTGCGCCCGATCACGCGCAGGGTTTGGGTGTCGGCCAGTTGCAGGTTTTTCAGGGTGGTAGCCAGACGTTCTGCTGACCAGGTTTTCCAGCTGGCGACCAGAATAACCAGATCGGCCTCGGCAATTTGTGTCCGCGCCTGTTGCAAGGTGTCGGACTCGGCACACAGCGGCGCATTTCTGGCCTCGATGAAACTGCTTACATCTTCATCGCCCAGGTATATTTGGCAAATGTTGGGGATGTAGCGGGTGCGGATTTGGTAATTGGCGAGTGCATTGTTTTCCAGCAGGGCATTCAGGAAATCCTGGCCATGGCTGTCGCCAATAATGAGGGCTTTCTTGCGTGAGTCACTGCGGTCAAATGGCTGTTTCACCAGCTTTAAGTAACGAGAGCGCACATATTCACCCCCGGCGACATTATCAGAATCCTTGAGCAGCGCGTCCTGCACTGCACCGGCGGATACCGGGCCTGATAACAGGGCACTGGCTGCCAAAACGATGGCTGGCAGGTAGTTGGACAGGCCTGTAAACAGCATAGGCATGGACATAGAATAAATTCCCCTTGTTAGTATGGGTCATGGATGGATACTTTAACAGTCAGACCCTGCCGGGTGTGGCAGGTTCCGCTTTAGTCGCTGAAACGTGCAGGCACACCATCCGCCATGACCAGAATCAAGGCAATTACTGCGAAGGCAGCACTACCCAGCAAAGACAGGATGAAAATTTGCGGGCGACTGAAGGCCTGCTTGTTACGAAACGGTTTTTCAACAAAACGCCAGCTTAGCCAGGCCAGTAACAATGACAGCAGGGCGACACCGCCCAGCAAGCTTTGATCCGGTTCTATAAAATACTGGATGCGGGCAAAGGCCAGCAGCGGTTGGTGCCACAAATAGGCGCTATAGGAAATCAGGCCGACCCAGACCAGAGGTGGCAGGGACAGCAGTTTGCCCGCCAGGGTGGCGGGTGACGCAAACAGGATGATGCAGACCGCGCCCAAGGTCGGTACCAGTGCATATAAACCCGGAAAATGCACGCTAGTGTCAAACATAAACACGGCGAGCAGGATCAAGAAAATACCCAGCGCACTGAGTAACTCGGCCACCCAGCGCGCTGTCAGTGCCAGCCCGGCCTGTGGGGGTGTCTGCTGCAGGTAAAGCGCGGCCAGTGCACCCAGCATCAGCTCCCAGGCGCGCGTTGGAATCAGGTAAAAATTGGCGGCAGGATCAGTCGGCCAGCCCCATTCGCTGAACGCGAGGCTCACCAGTGCAATCAGGCCGAGCAAGGCCATTAACCCGCGCTTGCCGCATGCCCGGCAAAGCAGCAGTAGCAGCGGAAAAAACAGGTAATACTGTTCTTCGACGGCGAGGCTCCAGGTATGCAGGAGCGGGATCAGGTCGGCGTCGGTCGCGAAATAATCGGTTTCCTGCCAAAACAGGAGGTTGGATACAAACAGCACCACGGCCAGCAGGCTACGCGCAAAAGCGACCAGTTCATGCGGTAACAACAGCCACCATACCACCGGCAAACAGCAGGCCAGCACCAGAAACAGGGCTGGCAGGATACGGCGGGCACGCCGTTCATAAAACCCGCTGAGGCTGAAACTGCCTGCCTGTAATTCGGTGAAAATGATCGAGGTGATCAGGTAGCCGCTAATCACAAAAAACACATCTACACCGACAAAACCGCCACTAAACCCGCTGAAGCCCGCGTGATAAAGAATGACTGGCAGCACCGCCAGTGCGCGTAAACCGTCGATTTCGGTTCTGTATTGCATGTGTTTTAACCTATGCCCGGTGACTCAAGAGCTTGATATTGCCATATCTTGACGCACCATGACATGCCGGGCTGCAAGATTCCTGCACTTGTCGGCATAAAGGTGAATTTCAGGGTTTGAACAGGGGAATGATTGACAGATACTCGGGCAATTGTCGACAATGCAGGGGTTTATCAAACATTATGAAACCATTAATGACTTTGCTTGCACTTTATCACCAGGAAATAGAGGCCGGAAAAATCCAGCACGACCCGGTGCAGGAACATGCCATCCAGACCTTGCAGGGGATTATGGAGGGTTTGGCGAATCCCAAGCCACCGCCACCGGGTCGGGGTTTTCGCTTTTTTTCCAAGCCGGAGCCGCGCACCCTCGTGACGGTCAAAGGGGCTTATCTGTGGGGCGGGGTAGGCCGGGGCAAGACCTGGTTGATGGACAAGTTTTTTCATGCCGTCCCGATCGTTGAGAAGTCGCGCTATCACTATCACCATTTCATGCTGCTGGTGCACGAAGAGTTGCGCAAACTGCGCAATGAGCACACCAACCCGCTGGAGCAGGTGGCAAAAAAACTGGCCAGCGACACCGAGTTACTCTGTATTGATGAGTTTCATGTGCTGGACATCGGTGATGCGATGATTCTGGCCGGACTGCTGGAGGGGCTGGTGCAGCATGATGTCACTATCGTGACTACTTCTAATCGCCCACCAGATGATTTATATAAAAACGGTTTGCAGCGTGCGCGTTTCCTGCCTGCGATTGAGTTACTGAAGACTAATCTGCAGGTGATTGAACTGGATAACGGGATTGATTATCGCATGCTGCATGCAGTGCCCATTGACCAACAGGCAGAGACTATCAGCCATTCTGACCCGGAACTGGAGCAGCGTTTTGCAGCGATTGCGACCGGCAAAGTGCAAAGTAATGTCGCGATCAGCCTGAACCAACGCTCCTTGCCGGTGAAGAAGATGGCTGAAAATATCATCTGGCTGGATTTTAATACCGTGTGTGATGGCCCGCGTTCCACCAGTGACTATATTGCATTGGCGGCACGGTATCCGACCATTATTATTTCCGATATTCCGGTGTTGAACGAAG
This sequence comes from uncultured Thiothrix sp., assembly GCA_964293125.1. Taxonomy (GTDB): domain Bacteria; phylum Pseudomonadota; class Gammaproteobacteria; order Thiotrichales; family Thiotrichaceae; genus Thiolinea. The sequence continues at coordinate 36,804 of CAXYXY010000005.1, forward strand.
AAACAGAAAATCCGGCCAGACGATTTCTTAATTTTATTGATGAGCTCTACGACCAGAAAGTGCGCCTTATCATGTCTACGGACAGCAAGCTCAAGGATCTTTATCAGGGGCAGGTGCTGAAATTTGAATTTGCGCGCGCGCTTAGCCGCCTGAATGAAATGCAGGCACCCGAATACCTGGCTGCATAAAGCAGTGGTTTAGACCATTTGTAGTGCGCAGGGTGCAGGGTGGTGGTGGTAAAACGGCCTTCTGGATAATTTAAACGAAAACAGTGGAGTTTGTGTATGACAACGTGGTTTATTTCTGACCTGCACCTTGAGCCAGCCCGTCCTGCCAGTGTCCTGCTCCTGTTTGAGTTTCTTGAACATATTCGCGGCAAGGCGGATGCGCTTTATATCCTCGGCGACTTTTTCGAATACTGGATTGGTGATGATGTGCTGGATACTCCCGCCGGGCAGCCGGTGCTAACGATCACCGCTGCTTTGCAGTTACTGGTTGAGAGTGGCGTGCCGGTTTATTTTATCCATGGTAACCGTGATTTTCTGCTGGGTGAGGATTTTGCCCAACGCAGTGGCTGTCAGTTACTTCCTGAGCAGCAGCTGATTGACTTGTACGGCACACCGACCCTGATTATGCACGGCGATACCCTGTGCACAGATGACGTGGATTACCAGCAGGCGCGTAAACTGTTCCGCGACTCGCGATGGCAAGCGGAAGTCATGCGTTTGAGTATCCCGGAACGCCTGCAGCGGGCACAAGCCATGCGTCTGCAAAGTCAGGAAAGCACGCAAGGCAAGCTGGAACAGATTCTGGATGTGAACCCACAAACAGTACGGGCAGTGATGCAGGACTATGGCGTACAGCGCCTGATTCATGGCCATACCCATCGCCCGGCTACGCATGATTTTCTACTGAATGACAAACCAGCACAACGGATCGTGCTGGGTGACTGGTACCGGCAGGGCAGTTTTCTGCGCGTCGATACTGCACAGCGGATGCAGCTGGGCAGTGACTTCCGCTAGCCGCTATGCCGCTATCAGGACTTTGGCGCCTCGGTGCCGGGGCGTTTGCGTACTTTCAGGCCACAATCTGCTTCGCTTGTTTTCATGAAATTTTTGAACTCACGTACCGCCTCACGTCCGCCTTTTACATCCCGGAAAGGCCCGCCCTTTTCCCCGGGTGTCTGCATCATCACGTTCAAGGTGGTGGTAGCGACGAAATTGGCATAAGGAATGCGGGCAGCAATTTTGTCGATAGCACAAACACAGCCATACATGGAGTCATAGTTTTCCCCGCCGTGTTGTTGCATGCAGCCAAACACGTATTCTACCCGTGCCTGGGTAGGGTAGTCGTTGACGAGTGCTTGCGCTTCACTGGCCTTGTTTTCACTGGGCTTGTCTTCATTGGCTGCGCCACTGATACCCACCAGACAGCCGAATAACAGCAGGGTGGTCAGTGATTTTTTGACAATACCTAAGCCGGTTGTACGGTTCATTTTGCTTATCCTTTTCTTCTGGTTTGAGGGGTGAATGAATGGGTGAGTGTCCTGCTTTTATCAGCTCACGCCACTATCAACAATCTGTTGTAAAATCTGGTTAATCTTTTGGGCAAATTCGTGAATTTCGGGTGCATCTTCCGGCAATAACAAGGCTTCGACGATCACACGGTCACCGTCCTGCCGTACCGAAATCCGGCAGGGCATGCGCGCGGCAAACTCCGGTTTTTTCTCGATCAGTTCACGGGCATAAGTCAGGTTACAAAAATGCAGAACGGCCAATTGTGGGAAGTGGATGGATTCGCGTTCGGCAATCGCCTCGCCAATTTTTGCGTGCTCGGTTAAACGAAAATTATTCTGGCTGATGGCAAACAGCAAATCAGCGATCACATCTGCAAAGAGCTTACTGCTGGTCTGGCGATAGAGTACGGCTGACAGGGGGATATACGCCGGGGCAGCGGTATTTTCTGCAGCGGCAGGCAGCACTTTATGCAGGGATTCAACCAGCACATCAACGGCACGCAGCGTGGCTTGATTGCCAGCACCTTTGGCCTCGGCAATATAATCACCGACGAGTTTGCCACTCTTGGCATCGACCAGATGCAGCATCAGATAGGCAAACAGAAAACTGGGTTTGTGCAAACGCCCTACCAGAATATAATCAGCCGGTAACGACTGTCCTAGTTGGGCGGCGACATCGCTGTGTTCGAACAGATAGCCAAAGCCCCGATCAGCCTGTTCCTGAGCCTTGCTGCTGACCGGTACAATCGTATGCCCTGCAGCCAGTAAGGCAGTCTCCAGTGCGGGCTTGATTGAACGGGTACGGACAAGCTCAGCTTCGGTTTGTGGGGCGAGTGTCAGGTCATTCAGCTCAAAGTCCAGTACTGCAATACGCGCGGCATAGGCTGCTGGTGAAAAGCCGGCCAGAACAACCAGAAACAATAAGGCTGACAGGGAAAGGGAACATCTGTGCATGGGCATATCCAAAGTATAAGGCCGCAGTGTGTAGCAGTGACACGCTGCGGCTTACATCCTGAACCCTGGTATTAGCGATTCATGATGTAAAGGTTGATTTCAAAACCGTAGCGCATTTCTTTGAAGCTGGGTTTTGTCCATTTGCTGGCTTGTTTCATTATTCTCTCCTGGGTTTGGGTGTGTCCAAACATGCACGGCTATTTCTCAGGTAGTGCATGCTGCTTTCATACCGCTGCTTCAGGCCAAGGCTTAACGCAGCTGTAATTCTGTTATCACCAGCGGTTCCGGTTTTGCGTTCTGCTCCGCCGGGACGTAGGCACTGATTTTGTAAATACCGCCCGGTATCGCAGCGGACAGGATAAAGTCATATTGTTTACGGAGATAAGCCGTGTTTTTGAAGCGGTCGCGATACGGGTCGTCCTGATAGGGCTGGATACTGATTTTTTGGCCTTTCAGCTGTTGGCTGTGGAATTCTATATCAACACTTTCCAGCGTGGTTTCCGGCTTTTCCAGCGCAAGTTTGATGTATTTCTGGAAATGCCGCCATTGTCCACCGGTGAGCTGTTCCAGCTGGGTAATATCACTTTGCAGGAACAGCATCAACACCGGATTACCGCTGGGATCATCAAACTCGGGCACCCAGCGCTGGCGTTCGCCACTCAGATAATCGACCTTTAACTGCCGGTGTCCCGCTTGCTCTTTCATGGTTAGGGTGATGGTGTCCTGGATAGCGGTTTGTTCTGGTGCACTCTGCTTAAAATCATAAACGAGGGTATCGCCCACTGCTACGTTTTGCAGGTGGTTACTGGCAAACAGGGCGGTGTTGGCAGATGAAAAAGTTTCATCTGCCGCCCGTGCAAACAGACTGGTGAGCAGCAGACATGATAACAGCAAACATTGCAGGGACATTGCTATCCGTTGTTTGTTGGTTGACGCAGCTTGCATAAGGGTTGCCTGTTTTCTGCTTTGCATGTTTAAAGACGATTGATTTAGAACTTCTGCAAATTACCGGCCGGAATGACATCGTCAGAACGGGCTTTCAGGTAAGCATAGAGGTTTTCAATGTTTTTCATGATATTGGGATTATCTTTCCAGGGAGGCATGACACCAATTTGCCCCTGATAGCCATTGCTAACGCGATCAATGAAAGTAGCGTGATCGAGTTCCCGCAATTTGACGGTCAAGCTCGGTGCAATGGTACTGCCGTTACCGTCAATGCCGTGGCAAACCTGACACTGACTAAAGGCACGCATCCCCTTGATTAAATAGGAATCTGCCTTGCATTCAGTGCCAGAGCATTGTACATGGCTGGCATACACCTTTTCACCTGCTGCTGGAGCCGCTGCCGCTGGTTCTGCTGCTGCTGGTTCTGCTGCCGCTGGTTCTGCTGCTGGAGCCGCCGCTACACCCAGTACGTTCGCCAGATTATCCAGGCCACCCCGGTAAACCGCTTTAATCGTATTCACCGCGTCATCATCGCCCATTCCGGCAGGGGCGGGTGTGTGAGCCAGCCATGCAGGATAAAAATCACCGCTCCAGGTCACCTTGCTACCACTGCCGTCAGCGGCAACGCTCAAGGTGCTGCTATAGGTATTAACAGGCAGTACTTTTTTCTCGACTTTTTTGCCGCCAACTTCAATGGTTTCGACCGTGCTCATGGCGACGATACGATAGCTGAGAGTCATGGCGGCATCGTCTTTATGTTCCAGTTCTTCCATCAGACGCTTGCCGTCACCCAGATCCAGCACGCGTGTTATCGGGGTGTGCATGAAGCTGCTTTTGATCGCCGGGTGCCATTTGCCCAGATCATCAAAGTTACCGACAATAGCCCAGACTTTGTCAGCGGGTGCACTCAGGCTGACGCTTTCTTCAATATGATGGCGTTCTGGCAGGTGCTCGGCCTGCGCAGGGCTGCCTATTAGCAGCAGGCCTGCCAAGGTAGCGGTGAAGGTTGTTTTAAATAGGTTCATACGCTTTTCCTGAGTCAATTGAATTTGCGAATTTGAAAGGGGCATGGTGATCATGCTCACGAAGGCAGTAACTCACCGGCATCGTTCACCAGTGGCACATGGTATTCTTTTAAAATCTGTTGGATTTTGTCGGCATCTTTTTCCAGAATCTGATTAATCTGGTCACGCCATTCGTCCTCTCCAAAGCGCACACCCATCGCGAGCGCGAAATGGAAACGCACGCCTGCTTCGGTTTGCAAGGGGAGTACCTTAAACTGTTTGTCACCCGCCGGACGGTTGGCGAAGTAAGCGGCAGTTGGGCCAAACACAATGGCGGCATCAATTTTTCCGGCCAGCAGATCATCGTACATCGGTTTACCGGGGTATTCGTCGGGGTCACCTGATTGGGCGATATAAGGCTCCATGTACAGGTATTTACCGTATTTGGCGAGCCATGCAGCACCCGGACTGCGCTCAGTGACGCCAATTTTTACGCCATCCCGCTCGGATTTGAACAAATCCCCCGGCTCTGCCAAATCGGCTAGTTTGCCACCGGACACGGTCACCAGTGCATAAGTCGATTGCATGTAAGGCTTGGACGCCATCCCCATCTCGAATTCTTTGGGTACCCCGATCACCAGGTCACACAGATAGCCATTACCCTCGTCTGTTTCCATGCGCAGGGTATTACGGATAAAGCCCAGCCGCTGTGGAAACCAGGTGTATTCAACCGGTATCTTCAGTTCTTCACCGATCAGGCTGGCAATCCGGTTTTCGTAACCACTGAGGTCTTTGTTGGAAAAGGGCAGGTAATTAGGATCAGCACACACCTTGAGGTGGGTGCGGGCTGCCGGAGGATCATCGTCTGCTACCGCACTCAGCGCCGTGGCTGCGAGCAGGCTGGCACATAGCAGGGGTGCAAAAACGCTGGAACATGCCGATTTTTTAGAGGTCATAAGTCACCTTGGTTGGACACCGAAACCAATCGCCCACCCTGTTCAACAGTAATGGGCAATTGGCATGATGGGCAATTGAGACAGCTTGCGAATCTCAACAAAAGCTGTTCAAACAGCCTTTATTGCTTCAGTTCCGCTACCTTGCCTGTTGCTGCAGCTTCTTTTTGTGCAGTGACGGCTGAATCAGGTAAGGCAAACACAGTCAGAACGCCACCCAGTTGGGTGTAAGAACTCAGTGACTTGTAAGCACCCACCGCACCCAAGCCGTCTGTATCACCTTCCAGACCTGCGGCCATGCCGATACCTGCCCAACCGCCGATACCAGACAATACACCCACGTATTGTTTGCCTTTGAAGCTCCAGGTATTGACGTTACCAATGATGCCGGACGGTGTTTTGAAGCGATACAGCTCTTCACCGGTATTGGCATCAACGGCTTTCAGATAGCCTTCCAGCGTACCGTAGAACACGATATCGCCCGCAGTCGCCAATGCACCACTCCAGACTGAAAATGGCTCAGGCAGCGACCATTTGATCTTGCCGCTGGCGGCATCCCAGGCAATAAAATTACCCAGATGGGTAGTGCCGTTCTTCATCACACGCCCGGCCGGGAACATGCTCAGGGTTGCACCGACATAAGGCTGACCGGCGACGTATTCAACTTCGAATGGCTCGTAATCCATACAGACGTGGTTGGTCGGCACATAGAACAGGCCTGTCTTGGGCGAGAAGGCAGAAGGCTGCTGGTCTTTGGTACCCAACGCAGCCGGGCAGACATCCTTGGTGTTGACATCAGCGCCATTCTGGTCGGTACTGTATTGTGCAACCACAACCGGACGACCGGTTTTCATGTCAATATGGCTAGCCCAGTTAACAGCGGGGTCAAACTTCTCGGCCAGCAGGACTTCGCCGGTTTCGGCATTGAGGGTGTAAGCAAAACCGTTACGGTCAAAATGCACCAGCGCAGTGATGTCTTTGCCGTTGTACTTGCTCTTGACCAGCTGCATTTCATTAACACCGTCATAGTCCCACTCGTCGTGCGGCGTCATCTGATAAACCCATTTGGCCACACCGGTGTCGGCATCGCGTGCCATAATGGACATCGACCATTTGTTGTCACCCGGGCGGACGGTTGGGTTCCAGGTACTGGGGTTACCGGTGCCATAGAAAACCAGGTTGGTGGCCGCATCATACGAATACCAGCCCCAGGTTGTGCCACCACCGATTTTCCACTGGTCGCCTTTCCAGGTTTTCAGGCTGGAATCTTTGCCTACAGGCTGGATACCACCGTCAGTGCCATTCCATGCTGTGGTTTTTTCCGGATCCATGCACATTTCAGCATCAGGGCCGGTGCTATAACATTTCCAGGCTTGCGAGCCGTCTTTAATGTTATAGGCGACCATAAAGCCACGTACACCAAACTCACCGCCACTGATGCCGGTCATGATTTTGTCGCCGACCACGATGGGCGCGTTAGTATTGGTTTCACCGCGTTTGGGGTCGCCGTTTTTCACACTCCATAAAACCTTGCCGTCTTTCTCGTCGAGCGCGACCAGCGTGGTATCCGCTTGCTGCAGAAATATTTTGCCATCCGCATAAGCCAGACCCCGGTTGACCGTATCGCAGCACATGACCGGGATGGTATCGGTGTTTTGCTTGGGTTCGTATTGCCACTTGATACTCTGGTCGTTCAGGTCAATGGCAAAGACTTTATTCGGGAAAGGCGTTTGCACAAACATGGTTTCGCCGATCACCATCGGCCCACCTTCATGGCCACGCAAGACACCGGTAGAAAAAGTCCAGTCCGGACGCAGTTCCTTGACGTTATCCTTATTGATCTGGCTGAGCGTGCTATAGCGGTTACCCGCATAGTTACCACCCCAGATAGCCCAGTTGTTCGGGTCGGCCATCGCCTGTTTAACGGAATCATTAGCCTGAACTGTGCTCATCGGCAGGGCACAGGCAACCAGTGCAGCTATGGCCATCAACCTTGGTAGGTATCTCATCTCTCTCTCCTCCTATGGAAAAACAATGCGAAAATCAGGGTAAATCAGGATTCTCGCTACAGACAAAACAGAATCTTTGACTATGACTCGCTGGATAACCTGCTGATTTTGTAGTTCTTAATGTTATGGACAAGTCATTTTAATGTGATCTGACGAAAATATTTTCAGGTCAAATAGGCCGGAGTGGTTATTTTCGAAAAATAACACTTTGGTATCAGTCAGTTAGTGCGTGTGCGCGTTTGATTTGTTAACGTTAGTTAGGTTAGAATGAATGTTCATTGTTGTCAATATCTAATGCATTGTGCAACAGAGTATTTGTATATTTGTCAATACTGCGTTAGTACTACCGAAGGGAGGCCGGGGTTTGATGCATTACGTCCCACGAAGCTGCTTGGCTATCCTGCTGGTGTGGAGTGCTTTGCACGGCGGCACAGGCTGGGCTACCGACTTGCCTGTCTGCCAGGAATCTGTGGCAGTCACTTCTGCAGCGGTCAGTCAGGTTGCCCCCGGAATTTATCTGCGGAACAGTCACCCCGGTGAGATTTTTACTGACCATGAGATTGCCAATACCGGTTTCATTATCGGCGAACAGGTGGTGGCAGTCATCGATAGCGGTGGCAGTTATGCGGAAGGGCTGGCTTTATCGTGTGCCATTCAGCAGCTGACCGACCTGCCAATAAAGTATGTCATCAACACACACGTCCACCCCGACCACATACTCGGTAACGCCGCATTTCGCCAACCTGGCGTTGAGTTCGTCGGCCATTCACACCTGAAACGCGCCATGTTATTACTGGGTGAGACTTATCTGCGCCGTGCAGGTGCATCAGGTGATACGGTGACCGAGAAGGCGGGCATGGTCTATCCGGATAGAGAAGTCAGCGATACACTGGAGCTTGATCTGGGTGGGCGTACCCTGCGCCTGCAAGCCATGCCGCCTGCCCATACGGATAACGACCTGATCGTGGTTGACAGTAAAACCGGTACTTACTGGCTGGCGGATTTGCTGTTCCATGATCATATTCCGGTGATGGGTGGCAGTGGTAATGTCAATGGCTGGATTAAACTGCTGGATGACTGGCTGGCGGAGGACAACACCTTGCAGCCGCCGCTGCAGAGGGTGATAGCAGGTCATGGGCTGCCCACCCAAACGCTGCCTGAGTTGCAGGCAGCGTTGACTGCCGAACGTGACTATCTGGTGGACATGCGTGCCGCCGTGCGTCTCTGGATTGAAGAAGGTAAAGGCTTGGCCGCCGCACTGGACAACATCGGCCAGGCAGAGGCCGCCCGTTGGCCGATGGCGGCGAGTTTCCATAAACGTAATATTTCATACCTGTACGCCGAGCTGGAGTGGGAGTAGAACTTTTATTTCGCGGGCGGTGACAGGATGAGGAGGACATCCATGCAGACCCTGACTGATTCATTATCCGAGCGTACCGTTTTCTGGTGGGCGAGTGTGCTGTTAGCACTGGTTTTCCTGCCGGTACCCGCTTGGGCAGCTGATGCCGAGGTCGATGCGGCCTGGAATACCCGGCTCAAGACCTTCTATTTTCAGGACAGACCGATTGCCACTGAACAGGATGTGATTGCGCTGACTGCGCCAGTACGGGCAGAGGATGGGGCGCTGGTTCCGATCAGTATTAAAGCGGCTTTTCCGCAGACGCCTGAGCGCTTTATTAAAGCCTTGTATCTGATCATTGATAACAACCCGAGTCCGCTGGCAGGCAAGTTCACCCTGACGCCGAAAAGTGGCCGGGCAGACATGGAATTACGCATCCGGGTTGATGCCTATTCACCGGTGCGGGTGGTGGCTGAAACCAATGATAACCAGTTATATATGACCAGCCATTTCGTCAAAGCCAGCGGGGGTTGCTCCGCGCCGGTGGGGACTGATCTGGAAAGTGCCATGCAGCGGATGGGCAAAATCCGCATGAAGCTGCTCGATCAGCCCGCCCACTCACAGGATTCCCTGCGGATGTCGGCAGTGCAACCCGTGCAGGCACGACTGGCCATCAGTCACCCGAATATCACCGGCTTGCAAAAAGATCAGGTGACCACCCTGTTCATTCCGCCAGATTATGTGAAGTCGGTGGTGGTGAAATTTAATGATGAAGTGGTTTTTTCTGCTGAAACCGATATTTCAATTAGCGAAAATCCCAATTTCCAGTTTTATTTCGCCCCGGACAAGGCTGGCAAATTGACCGCCACGATTACCGATACCGAAAACCGGGTCTTCACGCACAGCGAAGCGATCAGCAAACCACAGCAAGCACTTTAGGTAACGACCCGCTCTGCCGGGAAACAGGCCGTGAAGCGGGTTCTGCCCGGCTGGCTACTGATGTCCAGCGTGCCGTTATGGTTCAACATCACGTGTTTGACGATCGCAAGCCCCAGGCCGGTGCCGCCCTTATCGCGTGAGCGACCTTTGTCTACCCGATAAAAGCGTTCGGTCAGGTGATTGATATGTTGCGGGGGAATGCCAGGGCCATTGTCTTCGATCACCAGACAAGCGAGTCCCTTCGGGTTGCGTTGCCATTCAAGGCGGATGGTGGTGCCTGCGGGAGTGTGTTTGACCGCATTTTCAGTCAGATTGGTGATAATACTCACGATGTCAGCCTCATTGCCCCGAATCTTCAGCGTCGGATCAATGTCGATTTGCAGGCTATGGGAGACGCTGATGGTGTCCTGCATGGCATTGACTACGCTATAGAACAGCTCAGGGACATCCAGCTCGGTTTCAATCATCCGGCGTTGTTCGTCGTTTTCCAGCCGGGCGAGTGCCAGCATGTCATGAATGATTTGTTGCATCCGCTCCGCCTGGCCTTGTGACTGCTGGACGGCGGGGGCAAGGTGCGCCGGCAAAGCAGGGTCGCTGGCAAACAGCTCCAGATAACCGCTCAGGACGGTCAGCGGTGTCCGCAGTTCGTGGGAGGCATTCGCAAAAAAGGCTTTGCGGGTTTCCTGCAAGTGAATACGCTGGCTAATATCGCGGGCACTGAGCAGGTAAAGATTATCCTGCACCGGCAACAGGCGGGCGAGTACATTAATGCTATGGTTTTTGGGGGACAGTATGCGGATTTCCTGATCATTAGCCGTTTTGAGAAAGGCCACCATTTCCGGGGTACGAATCAGGTTATCAAGCCGCTGGCCATGATCAGAACGACTGTCTATGCCCAACAGTTCCAGAGCGGCGCGGTTGCTCCACTGGATAACATGCTCGTTATTCAGCAGGATGGCGGCATCCGGCAGTGCCGACATAATGTTATTAAAGCGTTCCAGCAAATCCAGTTGGCGGCGCTTGCGGGTTTCACTTTTCTGGCGGGCACGGTGAATCAGGTAGGTAATCTGTTCCCACGCGCCGTCACTGTCGGGCATGCGGTGTGCCGGTTGGCCTTTGACCAGCCAGTATTGCAACTGGCGCAGTTTAAACAGCGTCCAGCCAATATAAGCCAGTGACACCAGTAACAGGCTGAGTAGCCAATAACCACTCAGATAGCCGAGGATCAAACCCAGCAAGCCCATGCCGAGCAGACGGCGGATTTCTACCTGCCAGTAATCATGACTCAACCGCTGTGTCCTCGCTGAAACGGTAACCCGCGCCGCGCACGGTCTGGATACAGGCGTCGGCCTCCTGCAATTTCAAGGCTTTCCGCAAGCGCAGGATATGGACATCGACGGTGCGTTCTTCAATGTAAGTATTTTGCCCCCAGATGAAGTCCAGCAGCTGTGCGCGTGAATACACCCGTCCGGGGTGCTTCATGAAAAACTCCAGCAAGCGGTACTCGGTGATACCGAGATGGACGGGTTGGTCATCAATACTCAGCTGATGCGCATCCTGATCCAGCAGCAAACGCCCAGCCCGCAGCAGCTGGCGGGCGTTAAAGCCTTCTGCCCGTCTGAACAGCGCTTTGATACGGGCATTCAGGGTTTTCAGCGAGACCGGCTTGGACAGATAATCATCCGCACCGACACTTAACCCCTGGATCATGTCTTCTTCCTCGGCGCGTGCGGTGAGCATGATGATCGGGATTTCACGGGTCACTTCGTCCTTGCGGAAACGCTTGATCAGCTCCGGGCCTGACAGATCAGGTAGCATCCAGTCAATCAGCATCAGGTCGGGTGTTTGGTTGGCCACCATTTCCCGTGCGGCAAAGGCAGTTTCCGCCTCAAGCACGGTATAGCCTTCGCGTTCCAGTGCGAACCGGATCATCTGGCGGATCGCCACTTCATCTTCAACACACAGTATCTGTTTTTTCATGCTGTTTTTTCATCCTGCCAACCAGCTGAACATCGGGTGCACGTAGGGTAGCACAGTGAATATGACAGATTTGTTACAGGGGGAGCAACAGAAGGGCAATTAACAGATTAACCGAACATAAATGCCCGTCTGTCACATGCCTTTCGAGGTGAAAAACCAGATAATGGGTGCTGGGGTCAACGGGATCAACTAGCCAAAAGGAATCGTCACATGACCAGTGTTTTTATCAGCTATTCAAGAAAAAATCAGCTTATTGCCCAACAAATTGCGCATGAACTGCAGGCGCGCCAACATGATGTCTGGCTGGATACCTCATCAATCAGGGCGGGTGAGCAATGGGATCAAAGCATTGCCGCTGCCATTCAGGCTCAGACTGCTTTTGTGATTCTGCTGTCGCCTGATTCGGTCAAATCGGCAGAAGTCGAAAACGAATTTAACACAGCGCTGAGTCATGCAAAGACTATTTTTCCCATCTATATTCAGGCGACCATTCCCAAAGGAAGCTTCAAATACAAATTGTCCCGCCTGCAGTGTCTGGATTATGAGGCCGATCCCGAAAAATGCATGAGTGAGCTTCAGCAAGCTTTAGCCCAACTGGATGAGACGGTGCAATTGGGCGCTGGCCAGCGGGTTGACTCGCGGATCAACGACCAAGTCAGTCTGTTTACTTTCTGGATAGAAAGACTGGTTAACGCCCGCTGGAATGGTAACAATCAGGTTATTTTCACCGCACCGGGTGAGGAGCCATCCTGTATAGTATTGCAACGCAACCGGGATGGTTCTGTGTCTTTCGAGACCCGTTCAAACCCGATTCTGGCAGGTGTTGTGATGACAGCACAACAACAATCACTCACCCTGCTGGGGTGGCAGCCAGCCAATGCCGCGTATGTGCAAACCATGACGATTCGTGATGAAACCATGCTCAATAAGGCCGCGAACCTGATTTTACTGACTTTTATGACGGTCTATGGGGTCGATCCTGATGAGTCGGTGGTGGTTACCCATCACGATGTCTGATGGGTAGATTTCGCAGGTTTGGCAGGTCTGACATGCCTGCCTGTTTGCCGTGATGCTTGCATTCAGTCAGCGTTGGTTAATAATGATGGGTAACTTAATTTCAGGAAAAAATGGATGAAACAGATCAGGCGTGCGGTGCGGTTTTCAAGGCTATTGACGCATATCGGCACGGGTATGCTGATAACGACCTGGTTTGCCGGGATTCGGCGCAAGCCAGCCACTGACCCTGGCTATCGGCGCGCGGCACGCTGGTGGCTGGGGAATATTGTGCACATTGTGGGCGGGCGGGTGACGGTGGTGGGGGAGCCTGCCCCGCAAGGCAGCCTGTTGGTGGCTAATCATGTCTCCTGGCTGGATATTCCTTTACTGGGTGGGAGTGCGCCCATTTATTTCCTGTCGAAGGAAGAAGTGCGCCGCTGGCCGGTGATCGGCTGGCTGGCAGCCAGTGCGGGCACCCTGTTCATCAAACGTGGCGGGTCGGGCGCTTCCGAACGGGCCGCCGCAACGATTGCGGGACGGCTCGCGATGACTGGCAACGTGCTGGTGTTCCCGGAAGGCACCACGACGAACGGGCGGGATGTACGCCGCTTCCATGCCCGGATTTTTGCCGGGGCACAGGATGCGAGTGCGCTGGTGCAGCCGGTCGCCGTGCGCTATCTGAACGCTGCTGGCGAACATCACCCGATGGTTGCGTATCTGGATAAACAAACCCTGTTGAATAATTTGTGGGGGATCATTGGCGAACCGGCGGTGCATATCGAGATCAGCTTTTTAGCGCCGGTGCCCAGCCAGAATTATTCGCGCCGGGAACTGGCCTTGTATGCGGAACAACAGGTGCGGGCTGTGGTTGCAAAAACAGCGCCAGTGCTGGATACCGCCACCCCGCTGGAAGGGCAGACAACATGAAGCGCAGACCCTTGAATAGGGCGATTCTAGCCAAGTTATCCGGTTGGTGCGGGCTTTGGCTGTGCCTGCTGGCAGGAGCGGTGACGGCGGGCGAGGTGCAGGTCGCGGTGGCGTCCAATTTTGCCCGCCCGATGCAGGTGCTGGCTGAGTTGTTTACTGAGCAAACCGGGCATGAACTTAAACTGGCGTTTGCTTCATCCGGCAAGTTTGTCGCCCAAATTACGCACGGCGCACCTTTTGAGGTGTTGCTGTCGGCAGATGCTGACAAGCCTGAACAGCTGATTGCAACGGGCTTGGCGCTGCCCGATAGTCGTTTTACTTATGCGCTCGGGACTTTGGTACTTTGGTCGGCACAAACCGATCTGGTGGATGAAGCGGGCAAGGTGCTAACGCGCACGGATATAAAGCACCTGGCGATGGCCAACCCCAAACTGGCACCGTATGGGCTGGCTGCCAGCGAGGTTCTGGAGAAATTGGGCTTGAGTGCGGCCTGGCAGGAGCGCTTGGTGCAGGGTGACAACATTGCCCAAACCCAGCAGTTTGTCGCCAGTGGTAATGCAGAACTGGGGTTTATTGCCCTCGCACAAGTGATCGAGCAGGGCAAGATGGGCAGCGGTTCCGGCTGGATTGTTCCGGCGGAGTACCATGCGCCGATTCAACAGGATGCGGTGTTGTTAGTAAAAGGTGAGCACAATCCGGCAGCACATGCTTTGCTAGAGTTCTTGCAGGGTGCGGCGGCACAAGCCATTATTCGCGATTATGGTTATCAAATTCCGATACCTAAAATCCCGACACCCTGACTATGTTTAACTATGTTTGATGATATGTTGTGTGGCCTGTGCACATGCTAAGTGCTGCCGATTTGGCCGCGATTTGGCTGACCCTGAAACTGGCGAGCGTCACGACTGTTTGTCTGTTGCTGGTGGGGACGCCGCTGGCCTGGTGGCTGGCGCGCACGACTGCCCGCTGGAAAGGCGTAGTCGGTGCCATGGTCGCCTTGCCGCTGGTCTTGCCCCCGGCGGTACTCGGATTTTACATGCTGGTGCTGATGGGGCCACACGGGCCTTTGGGGCAGCTGACTCTTTGGCTGGGTTTGGGTACGCTGACCTTCACCTTTAGTGGCTTGGTGCTGGCCTCGATGCTCTATTCATTGCCCTTCGTCGTCCAGCCGTTGCAGAACGCGTTTGAAGCGGTCGGGACGCGCCCGTTGGAAGTGGCGGCTACGCTGCGCGCCAGTCCTTTGGATACCTTTTTTACGGTGGTGCTGCCCTTGTCGCGCTCCGGGTTTTTAACGGCAGCGATCCTCGGGTTTGCGCATACGGTCGGTGAATTTGGCGTGGTGTTGATGGTGGGCGGCAATATCCCGGACAAAACCCGCGTGGTGTCGATGCAGATTTATAACCACGTGGAAGCGCTGGAATATGCACCGGCGCACTGGCTGGCCGGGGGGATGTTGCTGTTTTCGTTTGTGGTATTGCTGCTGCTGTATACGTTTAATCCGAATCCTTGGGGGCGGCGTTGAACCAGCAGATCAGGGCAGACTTCAAGCTCCAGCTGGATGCGTTCCAGCTGGATGTCGAACTCGCTTTGCCGGGGCGCGGGGTGACGGTGTTCTACGGTGCATCCGGTTCGGGCAAAACCAGTCTGTTGCGGTGCATCGCCGGGTTGGAACGGGCAGACAGTGGCTATCTGCGGGTGAACGGGGAGGTCTGGCAGGACAGTGAGCGTGGTTTTTGGCTGCCGACGCACAAGCGTCCACTCGGTTATGTGTTTCAGGAGGCCAGTCTGTTCCCGCATCTGAGCGTGAATGCCAATCTGCAGTACGGGCGCAAGCGCAGCGCTCAGGTGCGGAAGCCGGTGGCCTTGGAGCAGGCGATTGAGTTGCTGGGGATCGGCCATTTGCTGGAGCGCAAGCCGGACAGGTTATCAGGGGGTGAGCGCCAGCGGGTGGCTATTGCCCGGGCACTGGCGGTGTGCCCACGGGTATTGTTGATGGATGAGCCGCTAGCCGCGCTGGACCCGGAACGCAAGCAGGAAATTCTACCCTTTCTGCAGCGTTTGCAGCGTGAGCTGGATATTCCCATTTTGTATATCACCCATTCCCCGCAGGAAGTGACGCGGCTGGCGGATTACCTGGTGGTGCTGGAACAGGGGAGGGTGATTGCCGCCGGTGAGTTGCAGGATACCCTGACCCGGCTCGATTCTCCGCTGGCACTGGGGCAACGTGCGTCCAGCGTACTGACCGCGACGGTGTGCGCTTATGAACACGAATTTCAGTTGATGCACATGCGGTTTTCGGGCGGTGAGTTGAGTGTGCCCTCCGCACCGTTGCCGCTGGGGACTGCCGTGCGTTTGCGGATTTATGCACGCGATGTGAGTGTGCTGCGCGAGTCGCCGCCTTCGGTGAGTGGCATGAACCTGCTGCCAGCGGTGATTGTCGGGCGGGTGGATGATGAGCAGGGCTATACGGTATTGCGGCTGGCGGTGGGCGAGGTGAGCCTGCTGGCGCAGATCACGCGTAAATCGGCGGTATTGCTGGAATTGACGGAGGGAATGCGGGTGGTGGTGCAGGTGAAGGGGGCGTCTATTCTGGGTTAGGCAAACAGTGGCTCAGGCATCGCTGCTTTATTGGCAGGTAATACGATAACCCTTACTGGTAAACCTTCCCACTGCTGGCGGTAGGCCTCCGGTATCAGCAGCATGCCGCTGTGTGCAGTAGCGTTGAATTCGATAGCCAGTTACTCACCCCAAAATACATTGGTAAAGTGCTTCTTTGCATTTCGCATTCAGTTTCTCCCGTAGCAAGGCTTTACGGTGGGTACTGAGGTCGTCGCGCCCGCTGCCGTAACGCCCAAACAGATGTTGCCCTAACTCGTAAGGGTTGGGTTTGTCCGTTTCCTTGATGAGTTTTTCACGGATGGCGTCACGGATAAAATCTGACAGGGACATACCATCCTGTTGTAAGCGTCGCCGCAGGGATTCTTCCAGCGACTTGTCTAAGCGAATGGATAGGCTCATGAGAGGTTTCCTCGTGTAATACGAAATGTATTACCATTGTAAGAGCTTTCGTGATGACCTGCAAACGCCGATGGCGTTGCAGGTGAAGGGGGGCGTCGATCCTCGCCTAAAACCCAACCTGTGTCCCGACCAATACCTGATAATTATCGACCTTCCCCTGCGCATTAAACGGCATGGCCAGGTCGATATGCAGTACTTTGCCACTGCTGGAGCGGGTGGGGACAATCCGCAAGCCCACGCCAGCGTCACCTAGCCATTCCACGTCTTTGCCTTGCCCCCAGGCCGTACCGGCATCCGCAAATACGGCTGCGCCGATTTTTGCCATTTGCAGGGGATACCAGTTAAAGTAGAAGCGGCGTTCTGCCGAGAAATGAACCGATTTATCTCCGGTCTGGAAGCCGGTAGGATAGCCGCGCAGGCCGTTATCACCGCCGAGTAAGACCTGTTCGCCGGGCTGCAGGTTGTCCGCCAGCGTGAAAGCGCCGTTGAGGTGCCAGCTGCCATTTTCGCCGATAAAGTGGTTCCACTCACCGTTGAGTGTCGTCCGTGCACCCTGATGAATGCCGTTGCCCAGATAGGCGTCAACATCCAGTGCCAGCAAGCCCAGGTGTTTGGGCGCACTGAAGCCCCGGCTGTAATGGGTGCCGAGTTTCAGGTAATTCGCATCAGCCCCGAGTTGTTTACTGATGAACCCGGCGTTGGCCTTGAATTGGTAGCCGAGGGCGATGTCTTCGGTTTTGCCCATGGTGCGGAAGTTCTCGCGCTGGGCATAGTTATCCTGCACCATCTCATAGCCAAACCAGGGGTAGGAAAGTCGATCAGTAACGGGTGTTTCTGTCTGGGTGTCGGTGGCGAAATAGCGGCGGCGATCATAGCGCCAGCCAATCTGATAGCGGTGGGTATGATCGAGATGCCGCCCGGCAGACCAGCCATAAAACAGATTAGCGCTCTGGGTGTCTTCGCCTATGTTGTGCACGATTTCGCCTTCAGCATAAACCGGCGTTTCCTGCTTGTTGGTGGCCATTTCCAGCCCCCAGGCTTCCCGGCTGTCAAAATGCTGGAATGGCTGGTTCAGGCCGAGTTGATAGCCTTCACCGTCGCTATTGCTGCGGGTCATCAGGTTAAGGTGTTGTTCGGTGCCCAAGAATTGCGGGTCTTTGTAAGACAGGCTGGTCTGGGTACGCTGGCTATCCTGCTTGTATTCGAGGCTCACACTTTTCCCCCAGCCGAACAGGTTATGTTCTTCGAGGTTGACCCCACCGGAATTGTTCCCACCCGACCGGCCAAAGCTCAAGCCCGGCGTGAGCGTCCAGTTATCGGTCGTCTGCACGCTGATGTGTGCCTGCTGCCCACAGATCTGTTCGACCTGCACGCGTGCATCCTGAATGAAGTTATAAGCCCGCAACAGACGTTCTGACTCAGCCAGGATACGCATATTCAGCGGGTCGCCGGTTTTGAACAGCAGTCGGCGTGCCACCACTTCGTCCCGGGTTTTGATGTGCACCCGGTTAGCGACACGGTTATACCAGCGGTTTTCCTTGTCCTGCTCCGGGTCGAAAATATCGCCGGTGACAATCCGGATATCGCCCACCCGCAAGTCCGGGCGTTCCGCATCCTGCGCTTGCCAGCTGCGGCAAGACGCATCGGGCACGGGCGCTTTGACCTCCGCACCGGTGGTAACTTCAGCCGCCAATAGGGACGGGGACAACAGCAGCAGGCTACAGCCACTGGCGGTAGCGAACAGGCGTTGCCAGCCACGAAATGACGGTTTAACGCGCATGTAACTGGCGCAATTCATTGGCTGCTGTTTGGTAATAAGCGACCACGTCCTTGATCAACCCGGCATCTTCCGGCGTACTGGGTGTGAGTTCGCCACTCACGGCATCGACAATACTCGTCGCTTGCTTGGGCATCAGCTCCACCACTTTGCCATTTTCCAGATACCCGACGGTCAGGTAATTCGCCATGAAGGCGCGTGGATGGCGGTTATCAGTTAGCAGAATATCCTGGCCGAAAAACTCGGAGGTATAAGGCACATTCAGCAAACCGAGCAAGGTCGGTGCCAGGTCAATGAGTGAGGCGACATCAGGTATTTTTTTGGCCGGAATAAAACCGGGTGCATAGAATATCATCGGAATCTGGTAGTGCTCAGGTGGCAGGTCGGTACGTCCGCGCCCATGCGAGGTGTGGTCGGCCACGAAAACAAAGACCGTATCGTTAAACCAGGGTTGCTGGCGGGCTTCCTGCATGAAGTTGCCAATCGCCCAGTCAGTGTATTTGACCGCACCATCGCGCCCGCTGCCGGATGGAATATCAATGCGTCCGTCCGGGTAGGTATAAGGGCGGTGGTTGGACGTGGTCATGATGTGCGCAAACACTTTTTGGCCAGTAGCCGCCTGTTGACCCATCACGCCAATGGCATGGTGCAAAATGTCTTCGTCAGCGATGCCCCAGATGGTTTCGTGGTGAATGTCTTGGGCGGCGACGTGGGTGCGGTCAATCACGGTATAACCGTTCCCGGAGAAGAAATTCTCCATGTTGTCGAAGTAACTGTAACCGCCATAAATATAAAAGGGTGCATAGCCATTTTGTTTGAGCACGCTACCCAGGCTTTGCAGGCCGGTATTGTGTTCGCGCACGGGCACGGCATGGCCGGGTGTGGGCGGGATCGACAGGGTGATCGCTTCCAGGCCGCGCACGGTGCGCAAGCCGGTCGCATAGAGCTGGGTGAACATCAGTCCGTCCTGGGCGAGTTTGTCCAGATTCGGGGTCAGCCCTGCTTTACCGCCAAAAGATTGGACAAAATCACTGCCCAGACTCTCGATCGAGATCAGCACGACGTGTTTATTGGCCGGTGCCGCCAGCGGGGTGACGGCATGGGTGACGGGCATCTCGCCGGGCGTAAACTGTAGGTCGGGTTGGCCTTCTCTGAATTCCTGCTGCAGGCGGGCGGTGGCTTCGGCTTCGGGCAGGGTTTTGTAAAACTGGAAATAATCGAGGTCATTCGCCCGGAAAGCACGCATGAATTCATGATAGCCATTCCCGGCCAATTCGCGCGCGGAAGGCTGTGCAAAGCTGTCGCGCAGCTGATCATGATCAAGCAGGAAACTCGCGGCAGGTAAAGCCAGCAACAGCACTGTGAGCAACAGACGTTTCGGCAGCCTGCCTGCTTCAGCGCTCGCGGCCTGCCAGTAAGGGCGGTAGAATAATTTGAGCAGTAACAGGGCAATCAGGCCGATCCCGCCCAATAACCAACCGACCGGATAGGACTGCCAGATATTCCCCAGCACTTCACGGGTATAAACCAGATAATCGACCGCAATGAAGTTAAAGCGCGAGGAAAACTCGTTCCAGAAGGTGCCTTCTGCCAGTGCGGTAAACAGAAAACCAAAAATCGCCAATGCGAGTAAAGTAGTGCCGATGATACCGTGCAAGCTGCGCCGTTTTGGGCCATCGCCCAACACCAGCGCGAGCAGTACGAACGGGATCAGGATATAAGTAGCGGTTGTCAGATCGTTGAAAAAACCTGTCCCGAAAATCTTCAGGAGCAGAAGCGGGGCGAAATTGCTGCTATCGCCCTCAAAAATCAGTAAGCCTAACCGAGTCAGAAAACTAATCAGCAAGAAAGGCAAGAGAACCCACAGCAGCGAACGATAGCGCTGTGGGATAAAACTGGTGTCATTGTACATTGTTCATTTGTCTATTGGTTGCCCTGGACGTTTTCCCGTCAGCATAGTGCGTAATAACGGAATGCCTGTCAACTTTGTCATAATGAAGACAGCAGCCACATGAATGACGACCAGAATCATGGTGATTTCAGCAGAGGTCTCGTGTAAATTCTCGACCCAGTCTTCACCCCAGTACTTGTCCCAGGTTTGCATCCAGCCGGAGACACCCACCAGTATCAACATGAATAACAACAACAATACCATCGCGCCACCTAATGGGTTATGGCCTTCGGCAGGGTCAATCTGTTTGGCTTTCAGGTCAATCAGATGCTGTTTGACGCGCGCGGGTGTCGGGAAGAAGCTGCTGAAACGGGCATGATGCGAGCCAATAAATCCCCAGACGACGCGCATTAAAACCAGTACCAGCAGGGCATAACCCGCCCACTCATGGGGCGGGTCGCCATCTTCCAGCACCCAGAAATCCAGCAGGAACAAGGTCGCGACTGACCAATGAAACATGCGGACAAATACATCCCAAATTTTGATGTCAGTAGGTGCTGAGTTCATGGTTTAGTCCTCGATTTTTTTCTCAACGATCGCGCCGTCAACCGGGTTGAAGTAAATTTCTACTTTTTCCAGGTCGGTTTCGCTACCGTCTTTTTTGCCCATGCCGTAGATTTCATAACAGCCTTGATCCGATGTCTTGAACTTGTAGATCACATAGCCCATGTCATTGACGATCTTCTTCTGCATGTCCATTTCGCTCAGCCATTTGTCTTGTGGCTCGGTCGTGCAGGTAGGTTCAGCAAAAGCAGCTTGGGCAAACAGGGCAGTGGCAGCGATTACGCCTAAAGTAACTTGTTTCATCATGGTAAAACTCCTTGAGTCATGGTTAAAAGTGGTTGTAACGGGCTCTACTATGCCGTCGGGATGGGGGTAGGAACAGTGGGCAAATGACCCGAACAGGGCAGAATCTTTGGGATGAGCTGTTGTGTGGGACGTATGCAGGATGTCTATGGGATATTTGTCCTATATGATTTTTATTTAATATAATTAATGACTTGGATTGTGTTAATCTGGCTGGGTGAGCTAGACGGGCTGAGTAGTCAAAAAAAATTACGGCTTCCCCAATGTCTCTACCCTAAGGGTAAAGCCACTGGAAAAGCCGTCACTTAACGGCTCAGGTGGAAAGGGTTGGGATCAGGCGAAGGTATCGCCGAACAGGCTGTTTGCCCAGTCGGACATCTTCCGGTAGTTCGACTGGCTGGCACCCTTGGATGCTCCGAATGATTCCGGCACCAGTTTCATGCTGTTGGTGGCTGGGTCATAAGCATACACAGCCGTCAGCCAGGAGGCGGTATCTGAGCTGATCGGGCTATAACAGGCCGAGTTGGTCATCGGTGCCGCATAAGGTGCGTTGCCCGCCAGCAGGCGCAATACCGCATCCGCGCACACTTTGGCTTCGGCATTGCCAATATGACCCGCTTTGGGTTGGCCAGTACCTTGCGAATCACCAATCACATGGATACCCGTCTGGGCACTGGATTCATAGCTGCGCGGATCAACATCGGCCCAGTTGCCCGAGGCATCATTAGCCAGCCCGTTATTGAGAATCAGTGCACCAGCTTGTTGTGGCGGGATCACGTTCAACACATTCCCCCGGTAATCACCCAAACTGGTCATGGCAATACGCTGGCCGGAATCGACCGCCTGTAATTCAGCATTGGGAATGTAATCGACAATACCGGCATAAGTCCGGGTGAAAGCGTCGTTAAACGTATCACGCTCGACGATAATGTCCGGGTTGGCGTCCAGCACAATCAGCTTGGAACGGGGTTTGTTACGTTTCAGGTAGTCCGCAATAACACAGGCACGTTCATACGGCCCCGGCGGGCAGCGATAAGGGGCTTTCGGAATACTCATGACCACCGTGCCGCCAGCGGGCATGGCCAGCAGTTGCTGCCGCAATAATTGTACCTGTGCACCGGATTGCCAGGCGTGGGGCACTTTGGTCGTATCCAGACCCGCGACTGCTTTAAAGCTGATACCGGGGGCGAGGATCAGGCGGTCATAACCCAAGGTACGGCCACCGGCCAGTTTGACCGTCTGCTGGTTAGCGTTAATGGCGGCGACCCGGTCACGCACGACCTTGACGCCGTATTTCTGGGCGAGCACGTTGTAGCCAAAAGTAATTTGTTTGAGGCTACGCTGCCCGTTCAGTACCAGATTACTCAGGATGGGTGAGTAATACTGGGCATTTGGCTCGATCAGGGTGACATCAACCGCAGTTGACCAGTGCCGCAGGTATTTGGCGGCGGTTGCTCCGGCGAACCCGCCACCCACGACCAATACCTGTGGGCGGGTGGTCGCCGCGTGCACTATTGGTGTTATGGCCGGGGTGGCGATGGCCGCTGCACCCAGACCAAGACTTTGTAAAAATTGACGACGTGAGAAATGATTCATGAGAATACGCTCCGGTTCAGGTGGGCGGATACAGGCAGATGGATAAGGAGAGTGCGGTGATTAATCATCATCTTCATGTTCATCATCGCCATCCCCCTCTGCTGTAGTGTTGCCGCCAGAAAAACTGGCAAAATAAGCAGCGATTGCCCGGATTTGCGCATCGGTATAGCCTTTCGCTTGTGAATGCATGATGTCGCTTTTGGTTTTCTGCTTCATTTCACGCATTTCTTCCAGTATCTCGCCTTCACTTTCCCCCAGCAGGCTATCGATACCGGTTCGCGAGCGGCCATCGGTGCCGTGGCACTGAAAGCATTGTGCTGCCAACAGGCGTGCACCATCCGGCACCATGGTGCCATTGAGTGTGACCCCGGTATTAGTAGCCGGTGTGTCGGGAACGTTGTCATTGTTCCCGGAATTGCTATCATGCTCAGAGGCGTTGGCATTACCGTCGCCCCCACAGGCGGAAATCAGTAATCCTGCGGCCAATAGCAGGCTGAGTCGCGATGTTGTTTTCATGGGTTTCTCCATTTTCAAAGTGCTTACCCAAAACGGGTAGGTAGAGTCAGCCCGGCACTGATACTGCCGGGCTTTTTTGCTTCAATCGTCGTCGTCCAGCTTGATGCTGATGGCAAGCATCTGTTCGTTGCCGAGTGGCAGACCTTCTGCCTTGATGATGCTTGCGCCCGCGACCAGTGCCGCAAAGAAATGAGCGCGTGCTGTGCTGCCTGTCGCGCCGTTGAATTCAGTCTGCTGATCGGTAGTTATTTGCACGCCCAGTACCTGCAAGGTGCCATTGACGCGGTCAATCTGCGTGGCGATACCTTTGACTTCCAGCTCAGTGCTATCGGGTGCCTCGCGGTCAATCCGTAATGCCAGCAGGCTGCTGTTTGTGCCATCGCTGCGCTGGCGGGCTTTGACTTCAATGCGATCATTCACCCGCAGATCAGCAAAGCGCAGCGAAGTTTCCTGGTCATTGATTTCTTCCAGCAGAATGGTGTTCTGATTGACGGCGATGCGGTTACCCAACAGGGTCAGGGTCTGTGTGGCAGGATCGAGTGCGGTAATACTGCCTTCCAGCTCACGGATATCTGCATTATTCGCTTGGCGAATAGAAACTTCTTCCGCCACCAGCACGCCCTCCATATTGATAGAGCCATCCACTTCAACCGTGGCATTCAGTTGCAGATCGCGGGCACGGCCATCTTCAAACTGGGTACTGGCCATTGTGACCACTGGCTGGCCATTCACGCTAAAATGACGGGTATCCGTAAAACGGGTAATCAAACCTTCCAGCTCCAGCTCAGTGCCCGCCGCATACCGGGGATATTCCATACTCCCGGTGACACGGGCGGCCAACAGGTTCTTGCCTTGCAGCGGGTGGTTACTGCTGATTTTGACATACATGCCCTGAGCAGGCAGGCCATCGGGCAGTCCGTAGAGTTCGGCCTGTGCATAATCCACGCTCAGCCCGGCCAGCGTGAAGTGTTGGCTGCTGGGTTCGACCGCTGTAATGCGCCCCTCCAGTGCCTGCACCGAGAGGTTGGGCGTAAACACGGTCTGCTGCAGGCGGATGCTGGTGGCATAAAGCTCGCCCGCCGCATTGCGTTGCCCTGAAACCTCCACCACATTACCGACACTCAGATCAGCCAGCAGGGTAAAGCCGTGCAAAACCGTCAGTCCGTTGGTATGAACGGTTTGATTGAGTACCGTCAACGTAGTGCCGACAGCCGCAGTGACCACGCCTTGCAGGTTGCGATTGAAGGTGACCTGACTAGCGATGCCGGTGTTACCATTGGGATTGACCGTACCTTGTACAGTCACCACTTCGCCTACCCGGTACTCGCTTTGGCCACTGACCCGCTGCCCGTCCCGGAAGAAGTCGGCCTGGTCAACCTGATAACGCACGCCATTCACCCACACGCTGCCAAAACCGGTGATAGGCCCCATTGAAATACCGGTGCCGCCAATGCCACCTTCTGCGATGGTCGTTCCCCCGCCGCCACAGGCACTGAGCAGTAGTGTGATTAACAGGCTGATCAACAGGTGTGTACGCATCATGTTTGGGTATCCTCCTCAAAATAGTAAATACCGACCCCGGCACGGAACTGGCCGTTGCCCTCAACCGTCGGGTTACTGTCACGGTCATGTGCTGCCAGCCACTGGTTAAACCTGATGAGCAACGCCATGCTGTCTTCACGTGCCATGTGCCGAAACTGGTCAACAGCGGCTTCCGGCAAATTGTTATAACTGACTTTGCGCTGAAAGCGCCGGTCGCCAGCGGCTGCCTGCAGGTTGTGATCAATGGTGGTGATCAGCAGATTGACATCCTCGCCAAGAATGGACAGCTGTTCGGTTTCATCCCCGGCAGGAATGTACGCACCGCTCAGCAATTCCAGCGTACCCGCTGCCGTCAGCTGGACGATGCCATTTTGTAACAACTCTTTGAGCATCGCGCCATAGGGCATATCTCCACTATGCTGCTTGACCAGCTGTTCGAAGCTGGGTGTTTTGCCGGATAAGGGCAGCAGGATGGGCTGTCCCTGTGCATCCTGAAGCAGTGGGTCATTCATCCAGCCGGCAATAACCCGTGTACCCCGGTTATAGCGGCGGGTGTCAATCGGCAGATCAGCATCCCGTTGCCTTAACTGCGCCACTTCCTTGCGGGTAAGCCCGGTCGTAATGGCAATGCGCGAAGTGCTTGCTTTTTCCCCGGCATGGATCAAGGCTTGTTCGGCGGTTTCCACATAAACTGTCCGCGCCAATTGGCTAAATTCTCCGTAAGCCACCCCTTTACGGTGCAGGATACGGATGAGCGGGCGCAGAATGCGCAGGATGACGGGATGCAAAATAGATTTCATATTTGGGAATTTATTCCCAAAAACAAAAAAATGCAATATGATAAATGCCCTAAACAGGATTTCAGGCAAGGAAGGAAGTAATCATTATGTTTGGTTTACGCAGTCAGGAATTATTTTTTGTAGCACTTTTGCTGGTTATCACGGTGATGACGAGCATGGATCTGGTCGCCGATTATGCGGAAGGTACGGATACCTGGCATTTGTTGGTGGAGCTTGCCGTAGTCGTGGTGTCCATCTTTGGGATTGCGTTGTTGCTGCGCGAGTTCATCCGGCGGCGGCGTGATCTCGAAGAAGTCAGCAAACAGTTAAAGCAAACCCACGCGAATCTCTCGGCTTCGCGGGAACAGGTGCGCGCTGCCGGACAGGAATACATGCAGGTGATCCAGCGGCAGTTTGACGACTGGCAGTTCACGCCCAGTGAAAAGGAGGTTGCGGCGTTATTGCTGAAGGGTTTAAGCTTCGATGAGATTGCCAGTGTGCGCAGCACCAAGGAAAAAACCGTGCGTCAACAGGCGACCGGTATCTACCGCAAGGCCGGCCTGAATGGTCGCCATGAGTTTGCCGCCTGGTTTTTTGAAGACTTTTTACAGTGAGGAACTAAAGCATGAAACTGGTACGTTATGGTGAGCCGGGCGCTGAAAAGCCGGGGATTCTGGATGCTGATGGGCATATCCGCGATTTGTCCGGGCAGGTGCCGGATCTGGCGGGTGCGGTTTTGGGCAATCTGGCTGCGCTCAAGGCACTGGATTTAGCGACACTGCCGCTGGTGGCCGGTTCGCCCCGGCTGGGGGCTTGTGTGGCGGGCACAGGCAAATTTATCTGTATTGGCCTGAATTATTCGGATCATGCGGCTGAAACCGGGGCGCAAGTGCCTTCCGAGCCGATTGTGTTCATGAAAGCGACCTCGGCCATTTGTGGCCCGAATGACCCGATCATCATTCCGCGCACCTCCAAAAAAACCGACTGGGAGGTCGAACTGGTAGTGGTCATTGGCAAACATGCCAAGTATGTGACTGAGGCGGATGCGCTCGATTATGTGGCGGGTTACTGTGTGGCGAATGATGTGTCCGAGCGTGCTTTTCAGGCGGAACGCATGGGGCAGTGGACTAAGGGTAAATCCTGTGATCATTTTGGCCCGCTGGGGCCTTGGCTGGTGACACCGGATGAAGTGGCTGACCCACAGAACCTGTCCCTGTGGCTTAAAGTGAATGGCGAAACCCAGCAAAACGGGTCGACCAAAACCATGGTCTATGGCGTGGCTTTTCTGGTGTCTTACCTTAGCCAGTTTATGAGCTTGCAGCCGGGCGATGTGATTTCCACCGGTACGCCGCCGGGTGTGGGTTTGGGGAAGAATCCGCCCTGGTATCTGAAGGCGGGTGATGTGGTTGAGCTGGGGATTGAGGGGTTAGGGGTGCAGCGCCAGAATGTAGTGGCGGATGACTAAAGCAATATCACTCCTCATTCGAATTCTGTGGGTCAGTACGGGCTTTTAACTGGCTGCTATTTTGGGGATGCCGTGCCCTGATCTTCCGCGACCAGCGTTTCGTACCTCTGCTGGTGCGCGGGATTATTAGACCAGATCATCCCATGGTGGTACTGGGCTGCTGATTTAATTCAGATGATTCAGATCATGGTTTGGGCGCGTTTGCAGCATCCCCTGATGCACAATGAAATCGATAATCGTCTGCAGGCCGTATTTTTCTTTCAGGTTGGAAAAGACAAACGGGCGTTCACCGCGCATTCGTTTGCTGTCGGCTTCCATCACTTCCAGCGAGGCACCGACATAGGGGGCGAGGTCGATTTTGTTGATAATCAACAGGTCAGAACGGGTAATGCCGGGGCCGCCTTTACGCGGGATTTTTTCGCCTTCGGCGACATCAATCACATAAATAGTCAGGTCGGCCAGTTCCGGGCTAAAGGTCGCTGACAGGTTATCGCCGCCACTTTCGATGAAGATTATATCAAGATTAGGGAAGCAGATTTGCAGGTCTTCCACGGCTGCGAGGTTCATCGAAGCATCCTCACGAATCGCCGTATGCGGGCAGCCGCCGGTTTCCACCCCGATGATCCGTTCTACTGGGAGGGCTTCGCTGCGCATCAGGAACTGTGCGTCTTCCTGGGTGTAAATGTCGTTAGTGACCACCGCAATCTCATAATCAGCGCGCATGGCTTTGCACAATGCATCCAGCAAGGCGGTTTTACCCGAACCGACTGGGCCACCGACACCTACACGTAAGGGGTTGGACATTATGTTCTCCTTTTCTCTTGTTGGGTTACGACTTAGGGTTACGACCGAAACAGTCGTGTGTATTGGGTTTCATGGCGGCTGCTGGCAATCGCCAACGCAGGCAGGGACGCGCCCATTTCATCATCCGCTATTTGCAAGCCCCGGCTGACCGCCTCCGGAATCAGTGCGGTCATCTGGTGCAGGATTTTTTGCCCTTGGGTTTGTCCGAGTGGGATGATTTTCACCGCTGACAACACCGTATTTTCCAGCCAGCTCCAGACATAACCATAAGCGGCATGTTCCAGCGGAATTTGCCAATGCCGTGCCGCCAGTGCAAACGCAGCCGATTGGCTTTGGCTCAGGAGCGGTTTCCACTCGGCAGCACCGGGTATTTCCAGCGCAATCAGTAAATCAGTCAGGGCGCGTCCCCGGTTTTTCTCTTCGAGCAGCAGTTCGCTGGTTTCCCGACAGGCATTTAAGGTGTGAATCCAATAGGCCAGTTGCACCTCATCGCCTTGCGCAATCGCAGCCGACAGGCGCTGCAAGCCGGGAACATCCAGCTGGGTCATGCCATGCTGCAACTGGTCGGTCAGCCAGTCCTGCAAGTCGGCGGCGGTCTGAATCCAGCCGGTTTCCACCGCCCATTCAATCCCCTGCGAATAGGTAAACGAACCAATCGGCAAGGTTGGGCTAACCAGATGCAGCAGCCGCAGCAGCGCGAGATCAGTGCTCATGGGAATGTTCATGACCGTGCGAATGCGAGTGTGAATGCCCACCACCATACGCACCGGCTTCCGGCTCGAATGGCGCTTGTTCCACTACTATATGCAAACCCAAGCCGTGCAACATATCGTCCAGTACATGATCGTGCTGGTAGCGGATCATGCCCTGCATGATTTGCACCGGCACATGGCGATTGCCGAGATGGTAGCAAGCACGCGCCAATAGCCACGGATCATCGCAATACAGGGTGGAAACCTTTTCAGGCGCGGCTTGAATGCGGATCAGCTCGCCACTGTCGCCTTGCAAGTAATCACCGTGTTGCAGGCTGGAACCACGCGGCAGAAACAAGCCTGCATCGCTGCCATCATCCAACGTTACGCGCTGGCGGCTGATGATGCGGCGTTCGTGCGGCAAGGTTAGCGATAGGTGCGACTGGCGAAGTGGTACCTTGCTTTTATCTAGAATACGTTCAATTTTAAGCATTACTCGACCTAATAGAGGAAATATAACGTTTGCAGATTCACAGAGCAGTTTTCATGCCAACACATAACACCCCGCCCTTGCATCCAGTCTAGCCTTTATCGTTTCCCAAGTGGGCATCACCTGATGCAGTAAGCGGTAGAAGCGTTCGCTGTGGTTATGCTCGGCAAGATGACACAACTCATGCAAGATCACATAATCAATGCACTCTCTGGGTGCTTTGACCAGATGCGGGTTAAGAGTCAGCCTGCCTTGGGGTGAACAACTGCCCCACTGGGTTTGCATGGTAAGGATGCGCAACGGCGGGCGTTCCACGACCCAAAGTGTCTGTTCTAGCATTGCTTCCAGACGTTTGGCAAACACCTCCTTGGCACGCACCTTGTACCAGTCGTTCAGGAGTTGTTGCACCTTTACCGCGCTTTTCTGACGTAGCGTAACTTCCAGCTTGCCGCGCAACAGTTTGACCTGTGGCATGGCATTAGGGTCTTCCAGCACTTTCAGCAGGTATTGTTTGCCTAGATAGTAGTGACTTTCGCCGCTAATGTATTGCCTTGGGGTTATGTAGGCTGACTGTTGGCGGAAATCACGCAGTTGTTGGTAAATCCAGCGTCCGCGTTTTTTCACTGCTGCCAGCACTTCGCTATCGTCCACTTGTGCGGGTGCTGCGACTTCAATCCGGCAATCAGGGTGAACCTTAATCAGTATACGCTGGATGCCTTCGCTACGCGGCAAACGCTCAAACGTAATGTGTTCATCACCATAACTAAACTGAAGCATCCGCTTACACGCCACTCAAGCCAACGCGAACAATTTGTACCACTCGCTCGACCATCGCTTTCGCCTGATCCATGCCGCCGCCAATCGCTTTGCATTCCTTGAACAGCAATGGCAGTAGTTTTTTGCGGATGTCGGCTTCAATGTTTTGCGGGTTGATAGAATGTTCCGCGACGGATTGTTCCACATGGGCATCCAGCGCGAAGGCCAGTTGCACCCATTGGTCTTGTGTGGCTTGATCAGCAGCAGTGAACACTTCCGGCAAGGTCTGTTTGAACACGCCGAAATACGCCTGTGCATGGTGGTTGCCTGCGAATGCATCGGGCATATCCGGTACGCGCCGCTGTTGCACTTGTGCGGCGAAATCGTGGAATAACAGGTATTGCTTGAGCGGGTGGTCGAACAGCTTTTCGGCGTCGGCAATGGCTTGGCGCAGCAGTTTGGAAAAAGCCTCCTGCGCGTAAGGGTCATCGCGCAAATCCTGCTCGATCATGCGCGTTACACGGGTTTTGATAATATCAGTTTCATTGCGGGTCTTTTCCGTACTCCAATCTTCGGGGGCTTGCTTCTGTCCCATTTTGTTGACTTCGTAAACGCTTTTGGCCTCTTTGATGTCAACGCCAACCACATGCTTGTCCAGTAGCTTTTTTACCTGTGCGGCGTATTCGTCGTAGTTGATGATTTCGCCAGCGTCCTGCTTTGCCAATTGGCGCAGACTGGAAAATTGCTGGAGGGTTTCCTTGTAATGACGGCGGTCAGTATCGCTAAAGCTGGTATCAGCAAAGAAGGTGGCGGATTGCAGGGCGACTTTCAGGCAACTGGCGAAGGCGGTTAGGGCTTCGTAAAAGTCTTCGCGTACTTTGAGGTTGGCATCAACTAATTCCTGCGAAGAGTTGACCTCACCCCAACCCTCCCCTTGCGAAGAGTCGACCCCCTCCCAACCTCCCCCTTGCCAGGGGGAGGAGATAAGAGTGATGCACCGACTTCTTTCTCCCTCCCCTGGTAAGGGGAGGGTTGGGGTGGGGTCTTCTTCAACATAAACCATTTTTGGCACTAACACCTGCCGCAATTGCTCGATGTCATGCTTGTTTTTAACCTCGGCAAAAATTGCCCACAAGGTTTTGTAAAGCTGCGGCAAGCGTTTGTATTCGGTGCTCATCTGGCTATACAAACCCGCAATGTCGGTGATGTCGTAGCCACCTTGGGTGCGCGAAGCCAAATCCTGATATTTCTGGAGTGTGGTATCCAACTCCGCCAGAATGCCGCGATAGTCGATCAGCAAGCCAAACTTTTTCAGCGGATGCAAGCGGTTCACCCGCGCAATCGCCTGAATCAGGTTGTGCTCCTTTAAGGGTTTGTCGATATACAGCACGGTGTTTTTCGGCTCATCAAAACCCGTCAGCAGCTTGTCTACCACAATCAGCACCTTCAACGTCTCGTCTTTGTCGAAACGCTCAATGATGGCTTTGGTATAGGCTTGTTCATCGGTTGAACCGATAGTGTCTTTCCACCATTTAGCCACAGCGGGCAGTGCCGCCTCGTCGACATCGGTATTGCCTTCGCGGGTATCGGGCGGACTCATGACCACAGCGGATTCAAACAAACCGGCTTCATCGAGGTATTGTTTGTACTTGATGGCGGAGGCTTTGCTGTCGCACGCCAGTTGGCCTTTCAATCCGTCGTCGATGTTTTTTACAAAGTGGTTGGCAATGTCGAGCGCAATCAGGCGGATGCGGTCATCCACGCTGTAGATTTCGCCTTTTCGGGCAAACTTGCGTTTCAGGTCGGTTTTTTGTTCGGCAGTCAAGCCTTCGGTAATGCGTTCAAACCAGCTATCAATGGCGCGTGCGTTGACATCCAGATCAGGGATGCGTTCTTCGTACAACAGCGGTGTGACGGTCTGGTCATCCACCGCGCGTTGCATGGTGTAGGCGTGAATGATTTTGCCGAATTTGCCTTCGGTCTTGTCGTCTTTTAGCAAGGGCGTGCCAGTGAAGGCCACAAACGCCGCTTTGGGCAATACCTGCTTCATGCGGATGTGGTTTTCACCGCCCTGGCTGCGGTGGCCTTCGTCGATCAGCACGATGATGTCGGGGCTGGGGTTGAGGCATTCAGGCAGTTTGGTGGCACTGTTAAATTTCTGGATCAGCGCGAACATGATGCGCTCCGTGCCTTTGCCAATCTGTTCGGCAAGGCGTTTGCCGGAGGTTGCCATGGCGGCTTCTTTGTCTTTTTTGCTGGCTAACTCACCGCCAGAGCTAAAGGTTTTGCTGAGCTGGCTTTCCAAGTCTACCCGGTCGGTGACAACCAGAATGCGGCATTGCTTAAGGGAATCGTGCAGGATCAGTGCCTTGCTCAAGAACACCATTGTGAAGGATTTGCCTGAGCCGGTGGTGTGCCAGATCACGCCGCCGCGTGAAGAGACCCCCTCCCGGCCTCCCCCTTGCCAGGGGGAGGAGTGAAGAGTGCCGTGCTGATTTCTTGCTCCCTCCCCTAGCAAGGGGAGGGCTGGGGTGGGGTCTCTTTGCGCTGTTAGGTGTTCGATCAAGCGTTTAATCGCAAATACTTGCTGGTAACGAGCGACAATCTTACCCACCTTTTTGTCGAACAGGGTATAAAACCGCACCATTTCCAGCAAGCGTTGCGGCTGTAACAGGCTGATGAGCAGATGATCTTGCCCGGTCACTGCCAATTCAGCGGCACACCATGCTTGATACCATGCCCAATCCTGAGCAGTGCGGTGGACAAACAGGAGTTCGGTTTGCAGTGCGTTCAGCGGGCGGTTTTTGATGGCGTGCATTTCGGCGGCACGGATGTCTTCTTCACGCCATGTTGACCAGAATTTGGTGGGGGTGGCGCAGGTTCCATAACGGCCTTCTGTGCCATTGATGGAGAGCAATAATTGGCTGTAAGCGAACAGGTGCGGGATTTCGTCGGGGCGTTGATTGCGCAGGCTTTGTGAAATGCCTTCGTCGATGGTGGGGGCTTTTTTCGCATTGCCATTGGGGCGTTTGGCCTCGATGACTACCAGCGGAATGCCGTTGACGAAACACACGATGTCCGGGCGACGTGAGTCGACACCGCCAGCGCGGGTGATGCTGAATTCTTCGGTAAAGCTGAAATGGTTGTTGGCGGGGTCGTGCCAGTCGATCAGGGCAATGGTTGGATTGGCTTTTTTGCCGTCGACAAATTCGGTGATGGAAATGCCGTATAGCAGATGGTTGTAAAGCTTTTCGTTGGCAGACAGCAAGCCTTTATTGAGGGCAGGGCTGCACACTTCGGCAATCAGGTTATCCAGCGCGTGGCTCGACAGGGCATGTTCACGCCCCGCGAAAATGAAACGGCGTTTTTGCAATTCGGTGCGCAAGATGTCACGCAACACCACCTGATCGTAGTGACCGTGGCGGGCAATGACTGCCTGTTGTGGGGAGAGGAATGACCAACCCAATTGGCTCAACAGTGCCAAGGCGGGGAGTTTGGCGCTGTATTCTTCTTGGAATTTTGGCATGGGATTCATAGTTCAATGCCCTGTTCTTTGAGCCAGTGCCGCCCTTTCTCTGAGGTTTGATATGCCTGCTCTGGATGACTGGTCACTTCGGGATAACGGTATTCAAGCAAACCTTCTTTTTCTCGCAGTGGGTTAAGGTGCTTTGTCTTGAGAGAACTGACATCCCGCTGCAAAAGCCCACCTAGTTGTTCTGCCTTGTAGGAATGTAGCGCACATAGCCAGAGGATGAGTCGACGAATCTGCCGTGATTTGGCGGTCAGTTGGCTTAACTCGGCGGCTAATGCGGGAGGTAGCCCGCTTCCATTTAAGGTTAACTCACTTCTATTTGGGTCTAGCCTACTTCCATTTTCCACGTTATCACTGCTATTCGTTTCCGATGGCAAAGCATAGGTTGAGGATAACTCGTAGTAAGTGGATGAACCTGCGCCACCTTGTGAGAGTAACTGGCGTTGGTGATTCAACTTTCTCAGTACTTGGCTGGCTGATAAGGTATCCAGCCCGGTCACGGCGCGTAAGCTTGCATTGTCTACAACACCGGTTTCCTTCGCTAAAATCAGGGCTTTGGCTTCATTGTCAGACAATGCCAAGTGCTTGAATTGTTGTAACCAAACCAGTTGTTCTTCGCCCAGCAATTGATGTAACAGATAAATGGCTGAAAACTGGTTAGTCAACGTGTCACTCGTAAACACAGGCGCACTTAAGCCTGCCTGCTCCAGCAAACGCCGCATCGTGCGGATACCTGAGCCTTTGGTTTCGGCAAAATCCAGATCGTACAATACGGCGGCTAGAATCGGGTTACGCAGTTTAGACCCCATTTCCCCCAACACGACCTCTGGCTTGAGCGAATAACCTGCATTGCGAATTTCCAGCCGATTACTGTAGCGCACTACCAAGGTGGGTTGATTGACTTGGTAATCGCGATGCATCACTGCATTGATGATGGCTTCACGTACCACTTTTTGTGGTAGCAACGGCTGATCCGAACGTTGCGTGTCGCCTTCTTTCAAACGGAAGTGGCGGGGCATATCGTCTAAAATGGTCGCTTCCAATTTTGGAATCAAGCGCAATAAGGGTTCTCGAAGATCAAACGTGGTCATGAAACGTTGTTCAGGATCTTCTACCCACTGCGTCCCCTGTATGCGTACATAGTCCACACGCACGGCGGGTAACAAACGGCGCAATGCTAATGGTTTAGCCAGCAACAACAACCCCGCGACATTGGGTACATAAGCACCGTTTTGCCGTTTAACCAGATTTAACGCCCGTAGCATTTCTGGGTCATCAACTTGCAATTCTTCCGCATGGGGGCGAACTTTTCTACGCAGGGTGCGATACAGCGCGATAGCAGCAGGGTCAAGGTCATCCCATTCCGCATCAGATGGAATAATCTGCTCAAAACTCATGCCACTCTTAGCCAGTAATAACGGCTCTAATTCTTGTTGACTGCATTCGTAATCACCGTTCAGCCCACGCCGCCACACGCCTGTTTTCCGTTTGTTCTTGCTATCAAATTTACCTTTGAAAATACACGGTTTGGCAGCGGGTTCTAATTCTGGGACAAAAACAATCAAAACACGCTGACCTTCCAATAGGACTGGTGTTCCCTTGATGGGAATCGACTGTTCAAATTGTTCACGGCAATTGTTTTGCAACTGGTTTAATAACTTATCGCTGTCAGAAACCCCTACCACCTGAAATGTGGCGTGGGTTTCATCAGGTTCAGCTACGCCCAAAAGTAGATAACCACCGCCTAAACCTAACTCGTTTGCGAAAGCACACACGGTCTGCATGACGGAAGCACCGATCTCGCTAGCGCGTTTGGCTTCAATGCGGGGGGGTTCATCTAGTTCGCGTAGCTGTTCCAGTAACTGTTCGGGGGTGAATTCTTCCATGATCACATTGCCTTCATTTTTTTATCAGAGTTAGAAGAAGACCCCCTCCCGGCCTCCCCCTTGCCAGGAGAAAGAGAGAGTGCTTGTTGGATTTGGGTTAGTGTGGTTGGGGTGTCTTGTAGGACTTGGTGGTTGCTGAAGTGTAGGACTTGCAGGCCGCAGCTTTTCAGCAGGTTGTCACGTTCTTGGTCGTATTCACGGGCATCTTCGCTGGTGTGAATCTCGCCATCGACTTCAATCACCAAGTCGCATTCGGGGCAGTAGAAATCGACGATGTAGTGGTGTATGCCGTGTTGGCGGCGGAATTTTACGCCTAGCTGGTTTTTGCGGAGGTGTTGCCATAGATGGTGTTCGGCGGGCGTGGGTTGGCTACGCAGTTCTTGACGACGGGTTTTGTATTGGGGGTAGTTGTTGAGGCTGGAGGGTTGGGTGTAAGAAGAGACCCCCTTCCGACCTCCCCCTTGCCAGGGGGAGGAGTGAAGAGAGTCGGGTGGGGTTCTTGCTCCCTCCCCTGGCAAGGGGAGGGTTGGGGTGGGGTCTCTTCTATTCATACCCCAATTCCTCCAAATACCCCGCCATCTCCGTTTCCAACGCCGCCAACTGCTGTTGCAGTTGCAACCGCTCGCGCCGAACCGCCATCAAATCAATGGTTTCCTCTTCCTCAAACGTATCGACATAGCGCGGGATATTCAGGTTGTAATCGTTCTCGCGGATTTCGGAAAGGCTGGCGAGGTAGGCGTATTTCTCCACGCTTTTCCCGGTCTGGTACGTTTCCAGCACCTTCTGGATATTCTCCGCCGTCAGCAAGTTCTGGTTCTTGCCCGCCTTGCACTCGCGGCTGGCATCAATGAACAAGACCCCCTCCCGACCTCCCCCTTGCCAGGGGGAGGAGTCAAGAGTTTCCTGCTTCTCTCTTACTCCCTCCCTTGGCAAGGGGAGGGCTGGGGTGGGGTCTCTTCTCTTCCTGAAAATCAGAATCGCCGCCGGAATACCCGTGCCGTAAAACAGCTTTTCCGGCAAACCGATCACCGCATCCAACAAGTTTTCCTCAATCAGCTTCTGGCGGATTTGCCCCTCGGATGAACCCCGGAACAACACCCCATGCGGCACCACCACGCCCATGCGCCCGGTATCCGGCTTCAGCGTTTCGATCATGTGCAGGATGAACGCATAGTCGCCCTTGGTTTTGGGCGGAATACCGCGCCGGAAACGGCTGAACTTGTCATTTTCCGCGTCGTCATGCCCCCATTTGTCCAGTGAAAACGGCGGGTTGGCGGTCACGATGTCAAACAGCATCAGGTTGCCGTTTTTATCCAGCAGCTTGGGGTTGCGGATAGTGTCGCCCCATTCAATCTTGTGGTTGTCCTCACCATGCAGGAACATATTCATCTTCGCCAGCGACCAGGTAGAGCCAATCGCCTCCTGCCCGTACAGCGCGTATTGCTTGCTGCCGAAGTTGGCGACGATCTTGCGCCCACACTTCATCAGCAATGACCCCGAACCACACGCCGGGTCACAAATGCTGTCACCCGGTTGCGGCTCTAATAGCTCCGCCATCAAATCGGAAACTTCCGGCGGG
This sequence comes from uncultured Thiothrix sp., assembly GCA_964293125.1. Classification (GTDB taxonomy): domain Bacteria; phylum Pseudomonadota; class Gammaproteobacteria; order Thiotrichales; family Thiotrichaceae; genus Thiolinea. Next base: position 73,556 of record CAXYXY010000005.1, read on the forward strand.
GTATAAAACTCGCCAGCCTTTTGCCCACCACTGGCAGCAAAGTTTTTGATCATGTACTCGTAGGCATTGCCAATCACATCCAGCGTCCCCACGCGACTGGGTTTGAGGTTGAGTTCTGGCTTGGCAAAATCTTCCAGCAAGTGGCGCAAGATGGTGTTTTTCTGCTTTTCCTCGCCCAGTTTGTCGGTATTGAAACTGATGTCTTGGAACACGCTTTTGCCTGCATCCTTGAGTTTCGTGCCGTTGGCCTCCTCAATCGCGTGCAAGGCTTGATCAATGCGCTCACCGTTGCCCGGTTCGTGGCGACGCTCATGCAGGGCGTAGAAACTGGCGATAGGCGGCAACACAAAACGCTCGCTTTTCATCATTTCGGTGATCAGCTCCGGCTCGTCACCGTGCTCGGCCTGATAGCACTCGTAATGATCCTGCCAGACATCCGAGATGTACTTGAGAAACAGCATAGTAAGGATGAAATCTTTGTAGGTGTCGGCGCTAATCGTACCGCGAAAGGTGTCGCAGGCTGCCCACAGGGCTTTGTTGATGCTGTCTTGGCTGATGGTATCGTTCATGCGCTTATTGATCCTTTTTGCCTAATGCTTTGGTGTCAGTTTCCAATTGTTTGATCGCCTTCTCTGGCGTAGGCAGGTTTTCTGGCATTGTTCCGCCCAGTTCTTCAATGGTTTGCCTAACTTTTCTACCCACTGCAAAATGGGTTTGGTTAGCGTGATGCTTACCTTGCACATTGTCACGCTTTAGTTTTTCTTCTGTTTGCGTGGCTCGGAACAGGTTGGCTGCCAGTTCGGTTGACCCCATGTGATCGAGGATTTTTTGGCTTTTCTTCAGCTCCTTACGCGCATGAATAGCCTTTTGATCAAGCCCACCGTACAACCCTTTGTAACCGTGATTCTGAAAAATGGCGAAATCCAAGTTAGTTGCCACACCCGCCTGTTGGGCTGCTTCAACCAATTGCTTATTGTGTTCCCGGAGTTCGTTGCGTAAAAACAGGCGTTTCTCATCTTCCTTAAGCCGCTTGAATGCGTCATCGTCCGCTAGCTCTTGCCGCCGTGTTTGCACCGCGAAGTATGTTTGCCCTGCGGCAATGACAGGCTTGGATGGGTCGCCATTTTGAACAACCAAGTAGCAAGCGTAACGGGACAGCTTCACATCATTGAGCTTGCGTTGCGCTCCTGATCCAATTTTGACCATTGCGAGGACATCCTCGAAATGGTCAGGGGCAGGATATCCACTATTTAGACAAGCCTCTTGAGCCTTATTGAGAACCGGCAGAAAGTGGCGATATTCTGAGTATTCAAGCAGTTTGGAAAGCTCACGCGCAGACCAGTATTCAACGCCGTCGTTATCTAGGTGTTTACACTGCTCAAACAACTGATGTTCCTTGTCCATAATTAAACTTCCTTAGTGATGTAACAAGTCATTGGCAATGGCATTCATTAGTCGTTCACCATTACGCAGTAGTTGCTCAGTTAGTTGCCGTTTCTGCATCAATGTATTGGAAAGACCAATAATCGCATGTTGTTTGCCCAACGAAGGCGCAACGATAGGAGTATTTTCCAGCACATTGCGGCGGATGCTTTTGGTCACACTGCCTTCGGCCTCACGTTGAAAGTACTGCTGGCTATGGTGTTGGTTAAGCCACCACACCAAAAATGCAGGTAACACGCTAGGGGCGGTAAGACGTAATACATAAAAGTGGGGAGCAGCTACGGCTTGGTAGTTAGCAGCCGCAGCATCGACTAATACGGCATAATTTTTCGTACCGCGTGCTGCAAACAAAATATCATCTTCTGATAAAAAATCTGCTGAGCGTTGGCTAGGTAGTTCAGTGCAAATGCACGCTGACCACTCAATGGATTGATCCACGAAAGTATCTTTCATTTGCACCACTCGCACGGATGCGTTGGGTATCGCTGTGATTGCCCCCCGAAACGGATAACCTGCTTTGGCTGATACAATGTTTTTGAGTAACATTTTCTACATCCTCAGTGATGACGTGAGGACAATAGCAAGTAGCAATAGAGATGGCAATCTGTTTTTTTTTGCGTAAATAGCAATGATGCAAAGAAGGGTGGCGGCAATGAATCTACAGTCTACCACCCACCCACAAAGAAGTTGATCAGAACAAGAAGTAACGCTGTGCCAACGGCAATTCACTCGCAGGTTCGCAGATCAGCAATTCGCCATCGGCACGCACCTGATAGGTTTGCGAATCCACTTCGATCACCGGCTGGTAGTCGTTGTGAATCATGCTGGCTTTACTGATGCTGCGGCAGTTTTTTACCACCCCAATCAGGCTTTGCAAACCGAGTTGCTGCTGCACACCCGCGTTGTAACCTGCTTGCGAGAGAAAGGTCATGGTCGTGGCATGTTTGGCTTTGCCGAGTGCCCCAAACATCGGGCGATAGTGTACGGGTTGCGGGGTGGGAATCGAGGCATTCGGGTCGCCCATCGGCGCGGCGCTGATCATGCCGCCTTTGAGGATCAGGCTGGGTTTTGCGCCAAAAAAGGCCGGTTTCCATAACACTAAATCGGCCAGCTTTCCGACTTCCACCGAACCGACTTCGTGGGAAATGCCGTGGGTAATCGCCGGGTTGATGGTGTATTTGGCAACGTAGCGTTTGGCGCGGAAGTTGTCGTGGCGGGCGGGGTCGGTGGCGAGGCTGCCGCGTTGCACTTTCATCTTGTGCGCGGTTTGCCAGGTGCGGGTAATGACTTCGCCGACGCGCCCCATCGCTTGCGAGTCGGAAGAAATCATCGAGAACGCCCCTAAGTCGTGCAGAATGTCTTCAGCGGCGATGGTCTCGCGGCGAATCCGGCTTTCCGCAAAGGCGACATCTTCCGCAATCGCTGGTGACAGGTGATGGCAAACCATCAGCATGTCGAGGTGTTCGTCTACCGTGTTAATTGTATAAGGCCGGGTCGGATTAGTGGAAGAGGGCAGGATATTGGCTTGGCCTGCTGCCTTGATAATATCCGGTGCGTGTCCGCCGCCAGCGCCTTCGGTGTGATAGGTGTGGATCACGCGGCCTTTCATCGCCGCCAGCGTGTCTTCGACAAAACCGGATTCATTGAGCGTGTCCGTATGAATGGCTACCTGCACATCCATTTCGTCCGCCACCGTCAGGCAGTTATCAATGGCGGCGGGGGTGGTGCCCCAGTCTTCATGCAGTTTCAGGCCAATCGCACCTGCTGCTATCTGTTCACGCAGCGGGGCGGGCAGGCTGGCGTTACCTTTGCCGAGAAAACCGAGATTCATCGGCAGGCTGTCCGCCGCTTCCAGCATGCGTTGCAGGTTCCAGATGCCGGGTGTGCAGGTGGTGGCATTAGTCCCCGTAGCCGGGCCAGTGCCACCGCCGAGCAGGGTGGTGACCCCGGACATGAGTGCATCTTCCACTTGCTGCGGGCAGATAAAGTGAATGTGCGAATCAATGCCACCGGCAGTGATAATGTGGCCTTCGCCCGCAATCGCTTCGGTGCCGGGGCCGACGACGATATTCACGCCCGCTTGGGTGTCGGGGTTGCCCGCTTTGCCGATGCCGCTAATACGCCCGTGTTTGATGCCGATGTCCGCTTTGATGATGCCCCAGTGATCGAGGATCAGCGCGTTGGTAATCACCAGATCGACCACTTCGGCGTCATTGCGCTGGCATTGACCCATGCCATCGCGAATGACTTTGCCGCCGCCAAATTTGACTTCGTCGCCATAGACAGTGTGGTCGTGCTCGACCTCAATCCAGAGTTCGGTGTCGCCCAAACGCAATCTGTCCCCGGTGGTCGGGCCGTACATCTCGGCGTATGCCTGTCTGCTGATGCGTGCCATTGTCACACCTCCTTATAATTTGCCCATGATTTTGCCCTGAAAGCCGTAGACTTCACGGCTCCCGGCATACGCGACCAGTTCCACTTCGCGGGTTTGACCCGGTTCGAAACGCACGGCAGTACCCGCTGGAATGTTCAGGCGAAAACCGCGCGTGGGTGCGCGTTCAAACGCCAGTGCGTTATTGGTTTCAAAAAAGTGATAATGCGAACCGACCTGAATCGGGCGGTCACCGGTATTGGCCACGGTCAGGGTGAGCGTTGCGCGGCCCGCATTGAGTTCGATATCGCCCTCGGCGGCGATCAGTTGTCCGGGGATCATGGGTGTGGCTCCTTGTGAAGAAAATCCCCCCAGCCCCCCTTTTACAAAGGGGGGTAGGACGATGTAACACATTCTTGCCTCCCCCTTTGCAAAAGGGGGATTGAGGGGGATTTTCTTCGCGGTTTCAAACAATCGGGTCATGCACGGTCACCAGTTTGGTGCCATCGGGGAACGTCGCTTCGACCTGCACGTCATGGATCATCTCGGCGATGCCTTCCATCACGTCGTCACGACTGAGCAGGGTGCGCCCGTAATCCATCATTTCCGCCACCGATTGGCCATCGCGTGCGCCTTCCATAATCGCGCAACTGATCAGGGCAATCGCTTCCGGGTAATTGAGTTTCACGCCTCTGGCCTTACGCCGCTCAGCGAGCAGTCCGGCGGTGAACAGCAGCAGCTTGTCTTTCTCGCGGGGGGTGAGTTCCATGTTTACTCCTTAAGTATTCCAGATGCGGGGGGTGATCGCCGCACGTTCGGTGACCAGTGGGCGGATCTGTTGCCAGAGGCTGCGCAACAAAGCCTGCGCTGCCGCCGTACTATTGCCGAGGTAGCGCACGATCAACACGCCGTTCATCAGAGTGGCGCCCGCATAATGGGGCAAACCTACCGCAGCGCACTCTTCACGGGCCATTTCCAATACTGCCGGGCTGGCCGGGGTGGCTAACAAAGTCGCCATCACCGGCTGATTACGCAAGCCCGCCTTGCCCGCTAAATCCTGTTGGCTCTGGATGCGCAAGCGGTCAATAAACAGTGGTTGCTGGTCGCGGTACAGGTGGGTGCTAAAGCGCAAACTGCCGTGCTCGAAACGTTCATTAATGACCGGGCGACCCAGGCAGTGGATTTCCCAGCCGATATAACGCGCATCGGCGCCCAGCTCAATATGGCTGCTAAGCGTACTCTGCGCGCCGGGGAAGAAAATGTTTTCCTGCGGTAACCATTCCAGCGTACCGGCCACTGTGAACTGTTGGTGTTGCGCGGCCTGTTGCCCGGCAGAACGGTAGAATTTGGTCGCGCCGGGAGTGGTCAAGAGTGTGCTGGCGGCAGCATCGACCTGCACCTTGATGGCCAGCTGGTCACCTCCGACTACACCACCGGGCGGGTGCAGGAGATAGGCATGGCAAACATCACCTTCCGGGTAAAACGGGCGCTGGATGGCGAGTGGCCCGCGTTGGCGGCGGCTAGACAAGACGGTTTTGTCCGCACGCGAGCTAGCACTGAAACCCAGTTCCAGCTCCGCCTGCCAGCCGGAAGGGGCGGGTAGAGCCGCGCTAGCCGTCAACATCCCGTGCTCAACGCAGGCGCAGGCGGACAAATGGGCTGCGACGAGTTTTGGCGCGCAGCAACCAGCGACCCAGAAAAAAAGCAAGCGTCAGCAATGGCAAGCACACCAACAGATGCATCCCGACATGCACTAATTCAGTGCTTGTTTCCGGGTGTACGAACGGGATGTTATGCGCGTATGCACCCTTAGAGAGCAGCAGGCAAGCACTAGTGAGCAGTAAAGTCAGGTATTGGGGCATGATAAGGCACTCTTGTCGGTCATCAGGCATTAGCATGCAGGTTTTATGCCAAGCGTTGATAGTGGTGATTCCCATGATCCGCACTGATTATTAATCCGCCCGCGTCAGCCACTCCACTTTCCAGCTCGGTCTGGCTCCCGCCTGCAACACCTTGCTCAAGCGGGGCAGAATGCTTTCCAGCTGTTTATCCAGTTGCCACGGTGGATTGATAATGGCGAGTCCGGAGCCATGCATACCGAATTCAGGATGCTGCGAATCCACTTCAATTTCTGCGATGAGCAGGTTGCCATAATGGGCTCTTTTCATTTGTTGCAGCATGACCGCACTCCCGTCGCGGCCAATCGCCAACAGCGGATACCAGATGACATAGGTGCCAGTCGGCCAGCGTTGCCAGGCTTTTTGCACCGCCTGTGGCACTTCGCGATATTCTTCATGCCGTTCATAAGGGGGATCAATCAGCACCAGGCCTCGGCGGGGAGTGGGCGGCACTAGCGCAACCAAGCCTTCCAGGCCATCGCGGTGGTGCAAAGCGACGCGCTTGTCCCAGCCGAGATGGGCACGAATGTCATCAATCTCGCGGTTATGCAGCTCCATCAGGGCGAGTCGGTCTTGCGGGCGGGTCAGTTGGGCGGCAATATCCGGCGAACCCGGATAAAAACGCAGGGTATCATCGACATTATGCGCAGCGATTGCCTGGAAATAATCGGCCAGCTCAGGCCACTGGGCGCGTTCTGGCCACAAACGGGCAATACCCTTTTTGAATTCGGAATTTTTTTGGGCGCGTTCAGCCTCCAGATCATAGATACCCCCACCGGCATGGGTATCGATCACGATAAAAGGCTTGTCTTTTTGCCGGAAGCTGGCAAGGAGCAAACTCAAACTGGCATGTTTAAGGACATCGGCGTGATTACCCGCGTGAAAGGCGTGGCGATAACTGAGCATGGCGGGTCTCTGGACGAAAAACGCCTATGCTAAAGCTTTTTCAGTTTAATTGCACCCGCGTACCCCACGGAACGCTGCTGCGGCCTTTTACCAGCCAAAGCACCTGATAAGCAGGCATGGCAGCCGGGAACAGGCCTTGTGCATCGGTAAAATAAATCAGCAGATCCGGTGCCTGATCTTGCCGGGCGAGCCAATCAAATACCGGGCGAAAGTCGGTATTGCCGCCGCCTGCTATTTTTTCGGGCAAAGTAGCCTCTTCCCAGGGTTCAAAGCGGCACGGAAAACCTTCAACAATGGCTGCATCGCAAGCCAGCAAAGTGATGGCTGCGCGCACTTGGCCTTTGATGGCGTTGATTTCCGACAGGCATTCCCGCAATTCACGCGGCGTGACTGAGCCACTCACATCAAGTGCAACCACGGCATTGATCTGCTGGCTTTTCAGGGTAGGGAAAATAGCATCTCCGCCCCGGCGTGCTGAGGGGCGCATATAGCTGTAATCGTCACGCGCGACCGCACTCATATAATGCGCCAACAAGCTGCGCCACGGCAGGCGCGGCTGCAAAAATTCTTCCACCAGCCGTTGCAGGATACCGCTCAGCTTGCCCGCCTGTTGTGCCTGTTGCGCGGCTCCGGCCAGCCGTTGCCGCCATTGCACGGCCAGTTCTTCAGCTTCCTGCTGGTTGAGCGGCGGCGGTGGGCGATCACTGCCGCCCTGTCCGGGGTCAGTCTCGGCATCAGACGGTTCGTCTTGCGCACTTTGCCCGCCTTCTGCCGGATTGTCCTCTTTGTCATACAGATGCTGATCCAGCGTTTCTGACAGATCGTTATCGGCGATGAGGGGGTAAATTTCCTCAGCCGTCATACCCGCATATTCTTTTAGCATCAGGATGCCCGGTGGCGGCGTCAGGCCATCGGCGAGCAGAATCGGATTAATCGCATAATCACAGGCAATATCCCAGCGGTGTTTGACGCGATGCTGGCGACGGGCAAAATGGGACAGGGCACAGTGCAGCGCTTCATGTGCCAGCACAAACTGCGCCTCGTCCGGGCGCAATTCCTGCACATAAGCGGGGTTGTAATAGAATTTGCGAGCATCGGTGCCGGTGGTCGGGCACCAGGCAGGATGAGCCGCCTGCAAGGGTAAGCGCAACACCAGTGCGCCCAAAAAGGGTTTGTCCAGAATCAGGCGCGTGCGCGCTGCAGTCAGTTTGTTGATGATGGCCGCGTGCTCAAGGGGAGAGAGTCGGGTTTGTTCAGTCATACAATAAAATATCACCAATGGATTCTGCCCAACGGGCAAATTCAGGAATACTGAAAATATCATCGCCCACCGCCCGCAGCAGGTCGGACACCAGCATCACCCCCATTTCCTTGAGCGGGAAGGCCTGCGCGTAATTCAGTATATGCCCGTATATGACGCTGGCTTCAGGGGTGTGGCGGGCACGAATGGCGCGTCCGGTCAGGGCGGCGGCGACGGCGTATTGCAAATCAACTTCTTGGGGGGCTTTAATGTCTTCGCCGCGCAAAATCGCATCCAGATCAGGCATTTGGTCGAGGCTGTCAATAAAGGCTTTCAGCTCAATGCCCGCCGCCGGGCCGACGCAGGCTTGCAGGCTACCGAGTAGCAGGCCGGGTGAATGGGCAAACTTTTGCAGGGCGCGGTGCGCAAATTCCCAGGAGCGTGGGGTCGGGAAGGCGACCGGGTTATGGGCTGGGTCGAAATTGAATAACTGCTCAGGGCGAAAACGCAAGAAAGCGATAACACGTTCGTCAATCCGGTTCTGGTAAGCCCAGGCGACCCAGTCGTCCAGATTCAGGTCTACTTCAAAATGCGAAAAACGGTTCGCCAGCGGGGCCGGCATGGTGTAAGTCACCCCGCGATCACCCTGCCGATTGCCAGCGGCGAAAATCACCCAACCCGCTGGCACCTGATAATCACCCAGACGACGATCGAGTATCAGCTGGTAAGCGGCAGCAGAGACGCTGGGCACGGCGGACGTGATTTCATCCAGAAATAAGACACCTTGTTCACCGTGCCGCTCGGCATCTGGCAACATGGAGGGAATAGCCCACTCCACGCCTGCACCGGCACGAAACGGGATACCGCGCAGGTCGCTGGGTTCCATTTGTGACAAGCGCACATCAATCACGGGCACCTGATGGCGGGCTCCCACTTGGGCGACTATCTGTGATTTACCCACTCCGGGTGGCCCCCAAAGCATAACGGGGGTGTGGTGGCCTTGCCGGACACCCATGAATTCTTTATCGAGTACGGAACTAAGCTGAGTAGGGCGCATGCTGCCTGCCTGTGATCAATGTGTGCGACCATCATAAAGGCAGGATTGAACTGACTGCAAGTAAGCTACTTGGGCTATGTGGCTGCGGGTAAATTTGTATTTGTGGCCACTTTTGTTTATAAGGGCGCGAACAGAGATTATCGTTGATTTTGTTTGCCTATCCCATTGAGTACCGTTTTTATGTCGCAACCTGAACACACCGATACACGCACCACAGCCCGTAAACCCTTGCTGCGCAAGGCTCTGAGCGGTTTGGCGTTGGCGTTGGTATTCGCCTTAGGCCTGGGTTTTGCCTTATACAACCGCCCGGTGCAGATTGCCGCCATGGAGCTGCCCACGTTGAGCGGTGAAAAATTGAAACTGCCGGGTGAAGCCCTGACTTGGGTAAATTTCTGGTCGGTATCCTGCCAGCCGTGCATGAAAGAAATGCCGTATCTGGATAAATTACATGCGGAGTATCAGGGACGTGCCAACATTGTCGGTATTTCGGTGGCCTATGACCCACCCGACATGATTTTGAGCATGCGTGACCAGTTAAACCTGAAGCTGCCACTTGCGCTGGATCTGGACGGCGTCGCTGCCCGGCAATTTCCAAAAAATAACGTAGTGCCCAGTCATTATTTGCTGGATCAAAAGGGCAATATCCTGTTGACCCTGCGCGGCGCGCTCAGCGAGGAGAAAATTCGTGAGGCGCTTAACCAGTATCTTTGACCCTTCTTTTTAAGTTGCGAGATGTCCTGTCATGCAAAGTTTTTATCGTTCCCTGCTCACCGCCACCTTGTTGCTGGCTCTGGTCGTTATTGTGCTGGGTGCGTACACCCGTTTGTCGGATGCCGGTTTGGGCTGCCCGGACTGGCCGGGGTGTTATGGTCATTTGACCGTGCCGGATGTAGTGACCCAGCCAGGTTTCGACCGCCCATTGGAGCATGCCAAGGCTTGGGCAGAGATGGTGCACCGCTACGTCGCCGGTACGCTCGGTCTGTTTATTCTGGCCATTTTTCTGGTGACCGTGTTTTTTCGAAAGCAGTTGAGGCAGGGAATCCTGTTGCCTTTTTTGTTGCTATGCACCGTTATTTTCCAGGCTTTACTGGGCATGTGGACGGTCACGCTATTACTGAGCCCGGTTATTGTCACCGGGCACTTGCTAGGAGGATTCACCACGCTGTCACTGATTTGGTGGCTGTGGTTAAAACAGGCGCCGGTGCAGCGCAATAATTATGATCAGCCCGCCGGTGCAGGTCTGAAAGCACTGGCGGCTATTGCCCTGCTGTTGGTCGTCGGGCAGATTGTGCTCGGTGGCTGGACGAGTACCCATTATGCGGCGGTAGCCTGCGGCACCAGTTTCCCTGAATGTCACGGTTCTCTGTGGCCTGCTGCCGATTTCGCCGAAGGCTTTTCACTGCACATGACCGATGGCGTGGATTATGAATACGGTATTCTGGGTAATCCTGCCCGCACCGCGATTCACATGACCCATCGTGCGGGCGCGCTGGTGGTTTTTCTGTTCGTAGGTGCGCTGGCGCTGTGGCTGCTGTTCAGTCGCCGCCATAAACTGGGGATGGTGCCCATAGCGTTGCTGGTCTTGCTCGGCGCGCAGGTTACCTTGGGGATTCTGAATGTGGTACTGGCTTTGCCGCTACCCATCGCGACGGCGCACAACCTGTTTGCGGCTTTGTTATTGCTGGCAGTGATTGCCCTGAATGTAAAAAGCCACCGCTAGGGGTGGCTTTTTAACCTGTCAAACGGGCAGAGCAATGAAAATGACATGACTCAGATATGGCTCATGTCCATGCGATAACGGCTCCTCTTGACCGGACTGGGGCTTAAAGTGACTTGGGAATGCGAATTTTTTGACCGGGGAAGATCTTGTCCGGGTCTTGGATAACTTCCCGATTGGCTTCGAAAATGGCAGTGTATTTAGCACCATTGCCATAGGCTTTATCGGCGATTTTCCAGAGAGAGTCACCTTTTTCGATGGTATAAAACTCGTCATCACCACCCAGCTGAGCCGTTTGACCCGCAACGGTGACTTCCGCCGCCTGAACTTCCTTGATGCCCATGGCATTCCCGGCCATCAGGATCGCTTTTTCCAGTGCCTCGGGTGATTTTGCATCACCTTTGATGGTGGCCACACCATCGACCACGGCGACTTGCAGGTTATCTACACCCGGATTGTCACCGCTGATGTGTTCTGCCAGTTTCTGTGCAGGGTCATCATCTTTGCCAAACAGTTTCTTGCCAATATTGGCCGCAAAATCAAACAGTCCCATAGGTTTCTCCTTCCAGTTTTGATTGTATAAATTGTCTTGTTACGGTCTTGTCACGTCAGGACGATTATAGCCTGAAAACAGAGGTTTCGTCCTGATTATCAATAGATGAGTCTGCTTGACGGTCTGGCGGGTTCATGGCTTATGCCAGAAAAGTGCCGTATTTCACCAGACGCTGCTGCCAGTAATTCTTGCGCAGGTCATCCAGAGTGACTTTGCCGCCACCGGATGCAGCATGGATAAAATTGCCATTCCCGACATAGATGCCGACATGATTCACCTGACTGCCACTGGTTTTGAAAAAGATCATGTCACCGGGGCGTAACTGGTTGCGGCTGATGGTACGGCTGGCTTTGCTCTGCTCGGCGGCAGTGCGCGGGATGCTGTGCTGGGCTTTTTTGTGCGTGAAGCGGGTGAGGCCGCTGCAATCAAAGCCTTCGCGGGGTGAATTGCCGCCCCAGACATAGGTGGTGCCAATCGCACGGTAAGCCGCATCCAGAATCGCCCGCCGTTCTGCACTCAGGCGCGCAGGCGCTGGCACCGGTCGGTTGGCTTGCCAGTCCTGATTCTGGAAAACCTGGTAGTCATTCTGCGGGGCTGGCCGGGGATAGCGTAGGTTATTCTGTGGGACTTGGGCGTTGTTTTGCGGGTATTGCCCGTATGATTGGGGCTGTCCGTATTGTTGGGCTTGTCCATATTGACTGTTGGGGTCATACGGCTGGATTTGTGGTGGCAGGCTGATATTGTCGTTCCAGGCCTGTGGTTGCTGATAAGAGGCGCGTTGTAGCCGATAGCCGTTGTCTTGTGGCGGGTAAACAGCATATTCGGCAGCGGCGGGTGTCGCTCCCCAAGCGCCCACCGCCAGCACCGTGCCGTGCAGCCAAGTCTTCATGGTTGGTTTAGCCATCATTTTATCCGTTTTTTTTTATTAATGATCAGGCGAATCACCACGCCTGTTATTTTTTGTTATGTAGGTATAAAACTAACTGTTAGGTCATGCAAGTAATATCTGACTGGCATACCCAAAGTGGTAAACAAACAACCGATGTTGTAAATCAGTTGTTTGTTAATCTGGCATATTATGCAGGGGAGTAGATCAGAAGCGAGTGCCGAAACTCGGGTCGCTTTGGTGGTTCAGGGCAGGCAGTTCAGCCAGTTCATGGACGGTACTGAGTGGTCCCTCAGGAAACAGTTTATACAGATAGCGGCGGCCACCTTGCGGGGTGAATTCATCCTGCAGCATGTCCGCTAACGCCCGCGCATTTTCGCAGTCGTCGCAGTGTTCGTAAAAATCGAGAATGAACTCAATCACTTCATGGTGGGCGGGCGTCAGTTTGAGCCGTTTCCCGGCAGCATGGCGTTCGATGCGGTCATAAACCGCAGGGGTCTTGAGCTTGGGCAAAGGCGCACGCATAACCGGTTCGGCGCGTGGGAACATTTCATCGAGGGTAGCATTAGTAAACACAGGTCATTCCTCCAGAGGCAGTTTGGGTGGCTCTATCTCTTTGGCGGTATAATGGTTTGTTTTTTATAGTACTAAGGTAATAGTGTTTATCGGTTTAGTCAAGTGTGTGGTGGCGTCATTCCGGTTCCCATTCCTTGCGCAATCTGCTATTAATTCAGCATCCTTTGTTCAACCCCGGTCTTGCTCATGCCCAAAGCTTTTATCAGTTACGCCCGCGACGGTAGCCACGGTGAAAATCTCGCTGTAGAAGTGCAGCAGCAATTGCTGGCCGCCGGGTATGAGGTGTTTCGGGATGTGATCGGCCTGAAGCCGGGGGATGTGTGGTATCACAAGCTGGAATTTGAACTCGATTCCAGTGATGTGCTGGTGCTGGTGGTTTCTGAAAAAGCGCGTACCTCGAAGTGGGTGCATAACGAAGTAAGCATGGCGGAGGAAATCGGGATTCCGGTGATACCGTTGCTGGCGGAACGGGTGCGGCATCCCTTGTGGTTGCGGCATTTGCAGGTGTTGGATTTTTGTGGGGTGCGGGATTGGGCATTGCTGGTGGGAGCGGTGGCGCATCGGGTGGGGATGCCAGTCGCCCGGAAAGAAAATCCTCCCCCAGCCCCTCCTTTTGCAAAGGAGGGGAGTGTGGCCGTCACTCCCGTCATTGCGACGAGATCGACGCCAGCCTCCCTCTTTGCAAAAGGGGGACTGAGGGGGATTTCTCGGCCTGCCTGGGCAAGCACTGCGGGTGATGACAACTACGGTTCCTACGCTGATCTGGAGGTTGGTGGCGTGGTGCAGCGTTTTCGCTGGATAGCGCCGGGCACGTTCTGGATGGGGTCGCCGGATAGTGAGCCGGGTCGACGTGCTAATGAAACCCGCCATCAGGTGAAACTGACTAAAGGCTACTGGCTGGCGGATACCGCCTGTACGCAGGCGCTGTGGCAACAGGTGATGGGAAGTAACCCATCTCATTTTAAAGATAATGCCGATAATCCGGTTGAACAGATTAGTTGGGAGGACACCCAACAGTTTTTTGAAGCGCTCAATTTTCAGGTGCCAGAGTTGAATTTGTGTCTGCCAAGCGAGGCTGAATGGGGATATGCCTGTCGGGCAGGCAGTGTCACGCCTTATTCATTCGGACAGTCTATTAATGCTCAGCAGGCGAACTTTGGTCAGAATATTGGTCAGACCGTGTCGGTGAAATCTTTACCTGCCAATGCTTGGGGTTTGTATCAGATGCACGGCAATGTGTGGGAGTGGTGTAATGATGGGTATGGCGATTACCCGAAGGGTTCAGTCAGTGACCCGAAGGGGTCTGACGGTGGCAGCCACCGCGTGTTGCGCGGGGGTTCATGGTACAACTCCCCGCAGTACCTGCGTTCAGCTTACCGCAACAACAACTCGCCGGACTACCGTGACCTCAATATCGGTTTCCGACCTGCCCAGGTCAAAGAGCAGTAGGCAGCGGAGCAGCGTCTGGCTGAGTTGGTAAATGGAGGTGGATTTGCCGATAGACCATGGCATATAATGCCATAATGAAAGCCGTAAACCTTCTTGACAGTAAACATGTATTCGATGATGGCGCTATCCAGCAATTGGTGATCTGGGAGTTGCCGGAGCCTGTGCCGGGTAGCAAGCATTGCTACAAGTATCGTTTGTTCTATGGCAAGGATGGGGAACGCATTGTGGGTTACGATAATGAGCGCCCCAAAGGTGATCACAAGCATATTGCGGGTCAGGAGTACCTTTATACTTTCACTACCCTTGACCAGTTGGTTGAGGATTTTTTGCATGACATGCGGGAGGCCAGACGTAATGAACGATAAAACCCTGATGGTATACATTGGTTCGGCTGAGGATGCGCTGCACGACTTTATGCAGGTATGGAAAAGTGGCAAACCCGCCCAGCCGGTCAACCGTTTGAGCTTTGAAAGCATGACCGGATTCAGCCGCACTTTTACCCCCAAGCGTTGGGAAATGCTGACCGTGCTCAAGCAGCAGGGCAAGCAGAATATTAACCAGCTGGCGCAGTTGCTGAAGCGTGACTATAAAAACGTTCATACGGATATTAAGTCTATGCTGGAACTGGGCTTGGTCAAGAAGGACGAGGCGGGCTTGGTGTATGTGCCTTGGGATGAGATCGAAACACATTTCAGGCTGGTGGCGTGATTTGTAACTGATCAACCACACATCAACACATCCATGACTCGGATGATGCCTTGCAACCCCACAAAACCCGTTTTTCCACCCCGCGTGCACTAATCCGCTATGAATGCACTGCGTTTTTTCGTTATCATGCCTTCCTTTTGTTGACAGCAAGCAGACGGACTAGCGCAAAATGCAGAAATTCATGATCGAAGGTGGGGTGGCTCTGGAGGGCGACGTGGTGATTTCGGGTGCCAAGAATGCGGTGTTGCCTTTACAGGCGGCGACATTGCTCGCGAATTCCCCCATGACCATCCGTAATGTACCGCGTTTGAAGGATGTGGTGACGCTGGCTTCGGTGATCGAAGGCATGGGCGTGACCGTGCGCTTTGACGAAGACAACAATATTTATACTGACACTTCCACTATCGAGCATTATGTCGCACCTTACGAATTGGTGCGCACCATGCGCGCTTCCATTCTGGTGCTGGGGCCGATGTTGGCGCGGTTTGGCGAGGCGGAAGTGTCGTTGCCCGGTGGGTGTGCGATTGGTTCACGCCCGGTGAATCTGCATATCACCGGTCTGGAGGCGATGGGCGCGCAGATCGTGGTCGAGGATGGCTATATCCGCGCCAGGGCAGAACGTTTGCAGGGTGCGCATATTGTCATGGAAATGGTCAGTGTGACCGGCACCGAGAACTTGCTGATGGCGGCGGTGCTGGCCAAGGGGCAAACCATTATCGAAAATGCCGCGCGCGAGCCGGAAGTTACTGACCTCGCCAACTGCCTGGTGCAGATGGGCGCAAAAATTACCGGGATTGGCACCGATAAACTGGTGATTGAGGGGGTCGAGGTAGACGCGCTGCAGGGCATTGATTACACCGTGCTACCTGACCGGATTGAAACCGGTACGTTTTTGGCCGCCGCTGCGATTACTGGCGGGCGGGTGCGTACCCTGAAGGCGGCACCGGATACCCTGGATGCGGTCTTGCAGAAATTCCGTGAGGCCGGTGCCAAAGTAGAAACCGGCGCGGACTGGATTGAATTGGACATGCGTGGCCGCACTTTAAAAGCAGTGGATATTCGCACCGACCCGTACCCGGCGTTCCCGACCGATATGCAGGCGCAGTTTATGGCGATGAATGCCTGCTCACAGGGCATTGGCGTGGTGGTCGAGACGATTTTTGAAAACCGGATGATGCATGTCGCTGAACTGAAACGTCTAGGGGCGAACATCCGCCTGGAAGGTAATACCGCGATTGTGGCCGGGATGCCGTTTATTAAAGGTGCGCCGGTGATGGCGACCGACCTGCGCGCTTCAGCCTCGCTGATTCTGGCGGGGCTGGCGGCGCAGGGTAACACCAGCGTTGATCGTATTTACCACACGGATCGTGGTTATGAATGCATTGAGAAAAAACTGGCCGCGTTGGGTGCGAATATCCAGCGTGTCAATGGATAAGGCATGACTAAGGCATGAAAAACAGACTGACGATTGCGCTGTCGAAAGGGCGCATCTTTAAGGACACGGTTCCCTTGTTGCGGGCAGTGGGCATCGAGCCGCTGGATGACCCGGAAACCAGCCGTAAACTGATTCTGGATACCAATCACGAGCATATCAAACTGGTGATTATCCGCGCGACCGATGTGCCGACTTATGTGCAATATGGCGCGGCTGATCTGGGTGTGGCGGGTAAAGACGTGCTGATGGAGCACGGTGGCGCGGGTTTGTATGAAATGCTGGACCTGAAAATTGCCAACTGCAGGCTGATGGTGGCAGGTTTCGCCGACAAGCCTTTACCGGCGGATAATTTAAAAGTGGCGACCAAGTTTGTGAATTGCGCGCACCGCTATTTTGCGGAGCAGGGGCGGCAGGTCGACATTATCAAACTCTACGGCTCGATGGAGCTGGCACCGCTGGTCGGTTTGGCTGACTGCATTGTGGATCTGGTCGATACCGGCAACACCTTGCGTGCCAATGGCCTCGAACCGCTGGAGCACATGGCTGACATCAGCTCGCGGCTGGTGGTGAACAAGGCCGCAATGAAATTAAAACACGACGCTATCCAGCAATTATTGACTGAGCTGCAGACGGCGCTTGACCAAAGGAATTAAAGGAATTAATCGATGAAACACCCAACAGATGACTTGCGGATTGTCGGCATGCACGAGCTGATTTCGCCGAATGAACTGATCCAGGAGCTGGCCTTAAGTGATGATGCGACCGAAACTGTCTTCAATGCCCGCCAGGCAGCGCAGGACATTATTCATGGGCGTGATGACCGATTGCTGGTGGTGGTGGGCCCCTGTTCTATCCATGATGTGGATGCCGCACTTGAATACGCAAATCGCCTTGCCCCCTTGCGCACAGAGCTGGCGCAGGATTTGCACATTATTATGCGTGTCTATTTCGAAAAGCCGCGTACCAGTGTCGGCTGGAAAGGTCTGATCAATGACCCGGATCTGGATAACAGTTTCCAGATCAACAAAGGCCTGCAAACGGCTCGGCAGTTACTGCTGGATCTGAACACGCTGGGCGTGCCAGCGGCGACTGAGTATCTGGATCTGATCAGCCCGCAATACGTGGCTGACCTGGTCAGCTGGGCGGCGATTGGGGCACGTACCACTGAAAGTCAGGGTCACCGTGAGCTGTCTTCCGGGATTTCCTGCCCGATCGGGTTCAAGAACGGCACTTACGGCAATGTGAATATCGCAATTAACGCCATTTCTGCCGCCTTGCGTCCGCACCATTTCCTGTCGGTGACCAAGGAAGGGCGGACTGCGATTTTTGCCACCGCTGGCAATGAAGACTGCCATGTCATTTTGCGCGGTGGCCAACAGCCTAATTATGATGCGGACAGTGTCGCAACGACGGTCGCTGCCTTAAACAAGGAAGGCTTGCCACCTTATCTGATGGTCGATTTCAGCCACGCCAACAGTAGCAAGGATTACCGCCGCCAGCAGGAAGTCGCTGATAATATCGCGGCACAAATGGCAGCAGGTGAAAAGGCGATTTGCGGGGTAATGATCGAAAGCCATCTGGTTGAAGGCAACCAGAAAGCCGATGGCAAGCGTCTGGATGAGCTAGTCTATGGGCAAAGCATTACCGATGCGTGCATCAATTGGGATAACACCGACCGCATGTTGCGCCAGTTGGCAGCAGCAGTCCGCCAGCGCCGGGGGCAATAGGCAGTTAGTGGTCACGAGGCAAGAGGCAAGAGGCAAAAACGATGAAGATCGAGCGTTTAAGTAGCCAGGATGGTAATTTCTGGCCACGGTTGGGTGAGTTGCTGGCTTGGGACAGCGTGTCGGATGATGCGGTGTTCGCGACCGTGAATGGCATCCTCAAAGACGTGCGCACCCGTGGCGATGCGGCAGTGGTGGAATACACCAACCGCTTTGACCGCATGAGCGTCAGCGGCATGCAGGAACTGGAAATTCCACCCGCACGTCTGCAACAGGCCTTGGCGACGATTCCAGCCGCACAGCGGACGGCCTTGGAACAGGCCGCAGCGCGGATTAGTGCTTATGCCGAACGCCAGAAGCTGGAGTCGTGGCGCTATACGGAAGCGGACGGTACCTTGCTCGGGCAACAAGTCACCCCGCTGGATCGGGTCGGTTTGTATGTGCCGGGTGGCAAGGCGGCCTATCCGTCTTCGGTGCTGATGAATGCTTTACCGGCTAAAGTGGCCGGTGTCCCCGAACTGATTATGGTGGTGCCGACGCCGGATGGCGCGGTCAACGAGCTGGTACTCGCGGCGGCAGCGGTAGCGGGGGTGGATCGGGTGTTTGCGGTCGGCGGGGCGCAGGCCGTGGCGGCACTGGCGTATGGCACCGAGACGATTCCGCCCGTTGACAAGATTGTCGGCCCGGGGAATATTTATGTCGCCACCGCCAAGCGCATGGTATTCGGCACAGTCGGGATTGACATGATCGCGGGGCCCTCCGAGATTCTGGTGGTCTGTGACGGCCAGACCAATCCGGACTGGATTGCGATGGATCTGTTTTCGCAGGCGGAGCATGATGAGGATGCTCAAGCTATTTTGGTGTCACCGGATGCGGATTTTATCGCACAGGTGCAGGCCAGTATTGATCGGTTGCTGGCGGACATGCCGCGCAAAACCATCATCGCCACCTCGCTGCAGGCACGCGGTGCACTGATTCATGTGCAGGATTTGCAGGAAGCGGTTAAAGTCGCGAATTACATCGCACCCGAGCATCTGGAACTGTCAGTAGCTGATCCGGAGGCACTGGTCGGGCAAATCCGGCATGCGGGTGCCATTTTCATGGGGCGCTATACCGCTGAAGCTTTGGGCGATTACTGTGCCGGGCCGAATCATGTGTTGCCGACTTCACGCACGGCGCGTTTTTCCAGCCCGCTCGGGGTGTATGATTTCCAGAAACGCACGTCATTGATTAATTGTTCGGCGCAAGGTGCATCCAGTTTGGGGCAGATTGCCTCGGTACTGGCGCGTGGTGAAGGTTTGGTAGCGCATGCCTGTTCTGCTGAGTATCGTATCAAGGCGTGAGTTTTGTATAAAAACATCGAATTATGCAGGCTGGCGGGTTAAAATCGCTGGCTTGTGCAGGGTAGGACTATTTGAAAACAATGAATCCAGAATTTCTCGATTTTGAACAACCGATTGCCGAGCTTGAGGCAAAGATCGAAGAACTGCGCTTTGTGGATGACACCGAGATCAATCTCAGTGAAGAAATCACCAAGCTGGAAGAGAAAGCCCGTACCCTGACGCGCTCGATTTTCGCCAAACTCACCCCCCGGCAAATTTCACAGCTGGCGCGCCACCCGAAACGCCCGTATACCTTTGATCTGGTCAAGCACCTGTTCACTGATTTTCAGGAGTTGCACGGTGATCGTGCCTATGCGGATGACAAGGCGATTATCGGCGGCATGGCGCGTTTTCGCGGCCAGTCGGTGATGGTCATCGGCCATCAGAAAGGCCGGGATACTTCGGAAAACATCAAACGCAATTTTGGCATGCCGCGTCCGGAAGGCTACCGCAAGGCTTTGCGCCTGATGCGTTTAGCCGAAAAATTCCAGCTGCCGGTGATCACCTTCATTGATACACCGGGCGCTTACCCGGGGATCGGTGCGGAAGAGCGCGGCCAGAGTGAAGCGATTGCGCGTAACCTGTTTGAAATGTCGCGCCTGCGCACCCCGATTATTTGTACGGTGGTGGGTGAAGGTGGCTCCGGTGGGGCACTGGCGATTGGGGTGGGTGATCAGGTGATGATGCTGCAATACGCCACTTATTCAGTGATTTCACCGGAAGGTTGCGCGTCCATTCTCTGGAAAAGTGCCGACAAGGCCGCCGATGCAGCGGATGCGATGGGCATTACCGCCGACCGTTTACGCTCACTCGGGCTGATTGACAAGGTTATCCCGGAACCCTTGGGCGGGGCGCACCGCGACATCGCCACTGCGGCGGAGGCCGTGGGTGAAGCATTGGATGTGGCTTTGCGTGAACTCAAAGGCATGACCATGGATAAACTGCTGGACAGACGCTACCAGCGCTTACTGGGATTCGGTCAGTACGAAGAGGCCTGATGGCCAGCCAGCTGGGGGTGCCGATGCCGCCGGTGCTGGATGCACTCGCTGCGTTTTTTGCCGAATACCCCGCCCCGGCCTATCGACTGGCGTATAGCGGGGGTCTGGATTCACAGGTACTCTTGCATGCCTCTGCCCAATTGAGACAGCAACATCCTGCCTTAAAACGACTAAAACTAATTGCCATCCACATTGATCATGGTTTACAGGCGGAGTCTGCTGCATGGGCAACGCATTGTAAAACGGTATGTGCAGCGCTGTATATTCCGTTGCAAGTGGTCGAACTGCAATTACAAATCCCCACTGGTGAAAGTCTGGAGGCGACTGCTCGCACGGCGCGTTATCAGGCGTTTGCGACTGCTGTGCAAAGCGGTGAATACCTGCTCACGGCGCATCATCAGGATGATCAGGCCGAGACCTTGTTGCTGAACCTGTTGCGGGGTGCAGGCGCTGATGGGCTGGCGGCGATGCCGGTGATGCGGGCTTTTCATGCCGGACGGCTGGCGCGTCCCTTGCTGGCGGTCAGCCGGGCTGAACTGGCAGCGTATGCAGCCCATTATTCCCTGAATTACATCGACGACCCGAGTAATGCTAACCTGGCCTTCGACCGTAATTACCTGCGCCATGAAATTCTGCCGCGCCTGCAGGCACGTTGGCCAGCAGCCAGTGCCACCCTGGCGCGTGCGGCGGGCTGGCAGGCAGAAGGCCGGCAATTAACCCGCCAGTTGTTAGCCACTAAACTGCTAGCCGTGCAGGGTGAGCAGACGAATACGCTCTCGGTTGCTGCCCTGTTGCAACAGGATGCCATCTTGCAGAAAGCGTTAATTCGCCAATGGTTGCAACAGTTGCAGCTACCGATGCCATCCGCCAAAAAACTGGCGCATGTGCTGAACGATGTGCTGCGGGCGCGGATAGATGCGCTGCCGTGTGTACGCTGGGCGGGGTGTGAAATACGCCGCTATCGGGATGAGGTGTATGCGTTGCTGCCGTTAAGCGCACACGATCCAAAACCGGTAAGGGTCTGGACTGATTTGCAGCAGCCCTTGGCATTGCCTGCCTTGCAACAAGCGCTTGACCCGCAAGTATTAGGCGATTTATTGCCCCTGCTGCAAGCCTCCGCGCTGCCGGTGACCGTGCGCTTTCGTCAGGGCGGGGAGCGTATTCAGCGCCAGGGTGGCTATACCCTTGAACTCAAACAGGTGTTGCAGGCGGCAGGTATCCCCCCGTGGCAGCGTGACCGCATCCCGCTGGTTTACTGGGGGGAACGACTGGTCGTGGTGGTGGGTGTGCTCCAGCTGACTCCGGCGCAGGTCAGTTAGGAACGCTAGCCAGCCGGTTAGCTGCGTGCAATCGCCCGTGCCGGGTCACGAATCCATTCACTCCATGAACCCGGGTAGAGGCGCGAGCCGCGTAGCCCGGCTACTTCCATCGCCAGCTGGTTATGGCAGGCCGTCACGCCGGAACCGCACATGTGCACCGTTTTATCCAAGGCCGTGTCCGCGAGCAATGTCTGCCACTCGGCGCGTAACTGCGTAGCAGATTTGAATCGGCCATCCTGCAGGTTATCAGTCAGTGGTCGGCTCAAGGCACCGGGCACATGCCCTGCCACCTTGTCCAGTGGCTCTACCTCACCCCGGAAACGTTCTGCAGCGCGTGCATCCACCAGTTGCCAGGGGTGGCCGGGCTGACTGAGCTGGGTCACATCGACCGTGAAGTCCTGTTGCAAGCGGGCATGAAAATGACCCGCTTGGGTCGGCAGTGCAGGGGTTTTCTGCTCCAGTTCGCCCGTCCATGCGGCCAGCCCGCCATCGAGCAGTGCCACCTTGTCATGTCCCAGCCAGCGCAACAGCCACCAGGCTCGGCTGGCAACTGCGCCACTGGCTTCATCATAGACCACGACCTGCGTGTCCTGATTCAGACCCAGTTCTGCCAGTTTGGCCGCCAAACGTTCGGGATCAGGCAAGGGGTGACGCCCGGACTGAGGGCTGATAGGGGAAGACAGGTCATTATCCAGATGCAGATAATGCGCACCGGGAATGTGACCCTGTTGATAGGCACGCTGCCCGGCTGCGGTATCGGCCAGGTCAAAGCGGCAATCAAACAGTAGGCAAGTGTTGGTGGGAAGCTGGCGCAAGCGGGCGCTGTCGATCAGGGTCTGGTGCATGTCACGGGTTCCATAGTGTGCAAGGGTGTGCGAGTGTATGAGTGGGGTGATTATGGGCGAAAAAACTTTTCTGCGGTAGTGTGGGGAGTTTTCGGACATAATGAAACTTATTAAGTACCCGGTTCGACTACACTACCGATTAGTTCATGTTTATCATCACTTAGGGAATTGATAATGAGTAAAAAAAGTTCGTGTTGCTGTGGTTATTTATCGGGTCTTTGGTGGTGGCTGCTAACTTTGACCGGTTTGCCGCTGCTGTTTTTCGCCATGATCACTCAAAGTGAAGATGCGCTGGAAAACGACCTCACTCATCGGGTAAACAGTCAGTTGGTCGCAGAAAAAGCGGACTGGGCGATAGCGAATCTCAGCAAACGCGGACGTGATGTGCAGTTGAGCGGCAATGCGGTCAGCCAGGCCGAGCGTGAGCGGGCGCTGGCGGTGGCTGCCAGCGTGCCGGGGGTGCGGGTCGTGGAAGATCTGACCGCTATCACCCCGATGGTGGCACCGACGTTGGCTTTACAAACCCTGAACGGTAAGCTGGCGCTGCAGGGTGTGCTGGCGTCGGATGATGAAGTTCAGCGCCTGTTAGCAGCAGCGGGCAAAGTCTGGCCATCCGGGGAAACCAATAACCAGCTGAGTGTGGGCGAACGGGTAGAGAGTGCTGACTGGCTGGCCGGTATCGCTGATTTCCTGCCCGTATTGCAGGGTGTGACGGGTGCATCGCTGGACGTGTCAGCAGAGGAAGTGAAACTGGGTGGCACGGTGTATTCTGATGAGGTGTACGGGAATGTACTGGGCAAGGCGCAGGCTTTATTTGGTGACCGGCTGAATGACCAGATAGTGGTTGAAGCCTTGTCCCCGGCGTTTTTACAGGCTGCGCTGGAAAACGACAAGCTGGTGTTAAGGGGCAATCTCCCGGCTCAGGCACAGGCAGATAGCCTGTTGGCCGTCGCCAGCCAGCAGGTCGGGGCTGATAAGGTGGTGAATGAACTGAATGTTAGCCAGGATTTTGCCGCCGCCGAGTGGCTGGATGCGGCGGGTAAGCTGTTGGGCTTGTTACCGCAAAAGCAGGGCAAACTGACGATTGAACAGGGTACGCTGGAAATCAGCGGAGAGATGGACAGTGATGCGGCGCATAATGCATTGGTGCCCCAGTTGAATGCAGTGCTGGCGGGTTCGGGACTGAATCTGGTCGATCACCTGCAAGTCGGTGGCGCTCAGGCTCAACAGGTCGCCCCAACCAAGCAGGCGACCCCCGTTGAATCTGACCCGGTCGTGGCTTCCTGCCAGACCCGCTTGAATGACACTATTCAGAATCAGCAAATCCTGTTCGAAACCAATCAGGCCGTTATCAAACAGGAAAGCCTGCCCGTGGTGGATGCACTGGTAAAAGTGATGCTGGATTGTAACGCTGCGATCAGCCAGCGTGGCATCAGGATAGGCGGCCATACGGATAGTGTCGGCAATGATGCGTATAATCAGGCATTGAGTCAGCGGCGTGCGAGTGCGGTCAAGGACTATTTGGTGAGTGCAGGCGTGGAAGGGCGTCTGGTGGAGAGTGTCGGTTTCGGTGAGTCGGAGCCGGTTGCGTCGAATGATACGGAAGAAGGGCGTGCTCTGAACCGTAGAATTTCATTTGAAATCAAGCGATAGTGAGGAGAGCACTATGATGTATTTATTTTCCAAGTTGTTCATCTGGCTGGTGGTGGCGTTTGTGTTTGGGCTACTGATGGGCTGGTTTTCACGCACCCACAAAGGGGAACAGGCATGATCATGTTTTTGCTGCAAGCCTTGTTGCTACTGTTGATTGCGTTTGGCTTAGGTTATTTTCTGGGTCGGTTTTTGAAAAAACTGTTCTGCAAACCTGAACCGATGCAGCGTGTTAACCCTAATGAAACCTCAGCGACTATTCATGCTGACCGTAAACCCCTTGAGCGTCTATCCCCATCTCCATCGGCAACGGTGAGCACAGCTAAGGTTGCTGCCGGTGCAGCGGCAGTCGCCGCTACGGGTGCTGCGCTAGCACGCAAGCGGCTAAATGCCGATGCACACCTGGATGAACCAGCGGGAAGCATTAATGTTGCCGACCTGGAAGTCACTACACCGAGTATGACCTTGCGCAGTGCGGAGACTGACCTGCGTTATGTGGATGCCAAGGCATCTGGTTTGGATGCGGAGCTGCCGAAGGTTGACGTTGACCTGAAAGCCCCAAGTCTTGATATTGATCTACCTAACGTTGATCTGAAAGCGCCGAGCCTCGACGTTGACTTGCCGAAGATTGATGTAGATTTACCCGACGTTGATCTGAAAGCGCCCAGTCTCGCTGTAGATTTACCCGAGGTTGACTTGAAAGCGCCCAGTCTCGATGTTGATCTGCCTGATGTTGACCTGAAAGCGCCCAGTCTCGACGTTGACTTGCCGAATATTGATGTAGATTTACCTGATGTTGATCTGAAAGCGCCGAGTATTGATGTTGATCTACCTGATGTTGATCTGAAAGCGCCAAGCCTCGATGTAGATTTACCGAACGTTGATCTGAAAGCGCCGAGTATTGATGTTGATCTACCCGACGTTAAAGCCCCAAGTCTTGATGTTGACCTGCCGAAGGTTGATGTTGATCTACCCGACGTTGACCTGAAAGCGCCCAGTCTCGACGTTGACTTGCCCGAACTGACCAGTAGTGATAGTTCTTTAGTCGATACAGCCAAAGCAGCGGTATTAGCTGCGGGTGCAGGTTTGGCGGCGAAGGTTGTTAGCGCCACAGTCAGCGGGGAGGATACTGCACAGCCCGTTGCTTCTGTTCAGGCTGCAACAGCAACACGTGTACTCTGGGATGATGATGCGGTCGCGGATCTGGAGATGTTAAACAGTGACGAGGCGGTGTTGCTGCGCCCCGGTGATTTCCAGCAGCTGGCTTCAGTGCGTTGTGGCGTGAACAAGCCGGGCTCTGTTTCGGTGGGCAGTGATGTCGGTCATTTGGCAGAGGGTCAGGCGGTATTGTTCCCGGTTTATCAGGTGGCGGTGCATCGTGATGATATGGAGCGTTATACGTTTGTACCCTTGTCGGCAGAAGCAGGTACGGTCGATGACCGGTCGGTAGCCATTCTGGATGCCGCAGTATCAGCAGGTGCAGACGACTTTGACGCAGAAAACGACTGGCTGGTACTGGTCAGAAAAGCGCTGGCGACAGGCAACCGCCGCCCGAGTCTGCTCTGGGATGCGGATAGCGCCTACGATTGTAGCCTGTTATCCGGGCATGAGGATGCCATTACCCTGCAACACGGCAAGTATGACAAACTGGGTTCCATTCACTGTGGCGTGACGCGTCCGGGTGCTTTGGCCGTCGGTGGGGATGTTGGGTATATTGAGGAAGGTCAGGCGATGCTGTTCCCGATTTACCAGATCGTGGCCTGCCGGGATGCAGACGGTGACCATCACTTCCTGCGTTTGACTGAGCCGAACTAAGCGCTTGCCAGCGGTTTTCAGCTTTGAAAAAACCGCGTTGCGGTATCTCCATCCGGTTGCTGTAACCAGCGCCGGGTGAGAGCCGGGACGCGTTCGGGGTAGTGCGTGACCACGTCACGCGCTGCGGTTTGCACGGCTGGCAATAAATGCTGGTCACGCAACAGGCTGGCTATCCGCAAGCGTACATCGCCGGTTTGCCGGGTGCCGAGGACTTCGCCGGGGCCACGCAATTCCAGATCAATATTCGAAATCTCGAAACCATCCGTGCTATTACGCAAGGCGTCCAGCCGCTTACGCGCAGTTTTGCCCAAGGGTGCCTGATACAGGAGCACGCAACTACTCGCCGCTGTGCCGCGCCCGACCCGTCCGCGTAACTGGTGCAGTTGCGATAAACCCAGCCGTTCGGCATTTTCAATGACCATCAACGAGGCATTCGGCACATCCACCCCCACCTCAATGACCGTGGTTGCGACCAGCAGCTGAATCTCATTCGCCTTGAATGCCTTCATCAGGCTTTCTTTCTCGCTACCATGCAGACGGCCATGCACCAGACCCACTTCTACACCGGGTAAGCGTTCGTGCAGTAATACCGCAGTATCTTCCGCCGCCTGGCATTGCAGCGCCTCCGATTCTTCGATCAGGGTACACACCCAGTAGACCTGCCGACCTTCGGCGCAGGCCGCTGCGATGCGTTCAATCACTTCATCCCGGCGTTCATTGCTGATGGCGACGGTGGTGATGGGCGTGCGCCCCGGTGGTAATTCGTCAATCACCGAATAATCCATGTCACCATAGGATGTCATCGCCAGCGTGCGGGGAATCGGGGTGGCGGTCATCACCAGCTGGTGGGGATAATGCTCACCCTGATGGCCTTTTTCGCGTAAATCCAGGCGTTGATGGACACCAAAGCGGTGCTGTTCATCAATAATCACCAGCCCCAGCTGCAGGAATTCGACGCTACGCTGGAAGAGGGCATGGGTGCCGATGGCGATATGGCCAATCCCCAATAACAGGTTCTCGACTTTGCGCCGCCGCTGTTTGGCGGTTTGTCCACCGGCAATAAACACCACTTCCAGCCCCAGCGGTTCCAGCCAGGTGCAAAAATTCTGGTAATGCTGCTCAGCCAGTAGTTCGGTGGGTGCCATCAGTGCGACCTGATACCCATTGGCAATGGCATGCAAGGCAGCAGCCACCGCCACCAGTGTTTTCCCCGAACCGACATCCCCTTGCACCAGACGGTTCATGGGGATGGCTTGCTGCAGGTCGTGGGTAATTTCAGCGATCACCCGGTTTTGCGCACCCGTGGGGGAGAACGGCAGGTAGCTTAACAGGCGGGTAAAATAGTGATTAGCCGTAGGCATGGCGGGGGCTTGCACTTGCTGCAATTCGTGCCTGGCCTGCTGCACCCCCAGTTGATGCGCTAACAGTTCTTCGAAAATCAGCCGCCGCTGGCCGGGGTGTTGGCCATCCAGCAGCTGGCGGCTGGCGTGTTCGGTCGGCGGGCGGTGCAGTAATGACAGACAGTCCGGCAAGGGAGCAAACTGATGTTGCCGGACAAGAGCCTCCGGGAGCAATTCGGTTAATTCATGGGCATGTTCCAGTGCCAGATCGATCAGGCGGCGCAGGCTGCGTTGTTGCAGGCCTTCGGTCGCCGGATAAGTGGGGGTCAAGGTATTTTCAAGGGCGGGTGGGTCGTTGCGGTTCACCAGCCGGTATTCGGGGTGAATGATTTCCGGTTTGAACCCGGCCTGCCGGATTTCACCGAAACAGCGCATGAGGCTGCCTTTGCTCATGCTGGCCTGCTGGGCGCTGCTGAAATGGAAAAACCGTAAGGTAAGGATGCCGCTGCCATCGCTGATATGGCAAAGCAGCATACGCCGGGCACGGTTTACCACTTCAGTCGATTCGATTTCACCTTCCACCATGACTTCCTGCCCGACTTTCAGGCTGGCGATCGGGTAAACACGGGTACGATCCTGATAACGCATCGGCAGATGAAACAGCAAATCAACGACGCGCAAAATACCGAGGCGCTGAAGTTTCTCCGCCAGCGCATCACCCACACCTTTGAGTGCGGTCACAGGTTGTTCGAGCAGACGGGTAGCCGCCGGGTTGCTTGGATGACTCATGCAGGCATTGTACTACAAGAAATCCCCGCTAGCTTCCCCCCGCTCTTGTCAGATGCAAGCTATTCCAGCAGGATGGGGGCGAAATAGGTAAACCGTTGCCGAGCAGGCGATCTGATTAAGCCGATGAATCCGACTAACTTGAATAATGAGAAGACTATGCACCCTGACTGGATTATCCCCGACTGGCCAGTGCCAGCCCATGTGAGTGCGGTGAGCACTACCCGGCAGGGTGGTGTCAGCCTGCCGCCGTTTGACAGCATGAACCCCGCCGACCATGTCGGTGATGAAGGTCTTTCGGTGGCGGCTAACCGGCAACGGCTGGGCGATTTGCTTAACCCGCCGTCTGAGCCGCTGTGGCTGACCCAGGTGCATGGCATCCAGGTACATCAGATAACAGGTCTGGATCAGGCTTGTTATCCGAGGGCAGATGCGTCCGTGGCACTGCGCCTCGGCCCGGTGTGTGTCATTATGACGGCGGATTGCCTGCCCGTGCTGTTTTGCGACCGTGCTGGTACGCGGGTCGGGGCAGCGCATGCGGGCTGGCGGGGCTTGCAGGCCGGGGTATTGGAAGAAACCATCCGTGCGCTGGGCGAGGAGCCTTCCGAACTGCTGGCTTGGATGGGGCCTGCGATTGGGCCTGCAGCCTTTGAAGTCGGGGATGAAGTGCGGGATGCCTTTATGGCGCATGCTCCACAGGCGGCGGAAGCGTTTGTTCCGGGGGCGGTTACGGGCAAATGGCTGGCGGATATTTATCAGCTGGCCAGGCAGCGACTTGCTGCCGCTGGGGTCACTGCCGTCTATGGTGGTGGTTATTGTACTTTCAGCGATAAAGAGCGTTTTTTTTCGTATCGGCGCGACGGACAAACCGGCAGAATGGCGAGTTTGATCTGGCTAAACCGGAATACTTGATATTTCCCGGTTTTTTCAGGGTGCGGCTCATTTTAGAGGTGGCATTCCATGTCCTATGGGATATACTTGCGCCCCTAACAAAAACATCATGATGACGCCGCAGTTGGAAGGTTAAGCAAACAGTCTCTCTTAGAGAAAATGAAGGAGAATGGACGAGATGAGCCAACAAGGTAACAGTTTCCTGGATGAATCTTTTCTGGATGGCGAACATGCCGTTTTTCTGGAACAGGTCTACCAACAGTATCAGGACGCGCCTGAGACACTTTCCAACGAGTGGCGTAATTATTTCAGAGATCTGGAGCAGATCGACCAGCGCACCGGATCACTGGCCGCTGCGAACAGTAGTAGTCGGCCTGGTGATGTAGCCATGCATGCCACGGATCGCTATACACCACAAAGTACGCTGGAACGGCGCAGTTTTCAGGTACTCGTTTCCCGCCTGATTAACTCCCATCGCTATTTGGGACATTTGGCGGCGAATATCAACCCACTCGGTAATTATGGGCCGCATGTGGATGTGCCCGAGATTACGCTGGAACACCATGGTCTGCAGGATACCGATCTGGGGATTGCCTTTGATCCTGGCTCCTTCAACCTGAAAGCCACCCCGACCTTGGGCAACATGCTGCACGCCTTGCGCGAAACCTATATCCGCACGATTGGTTTCGAGTACATGCATATTATCAATGTCGAAGAAAAACGCTGGTTACAGGCACGCGTCGAGCCTAACATGGCGCGGGATGATCTGACACCTGACCAACAAAAAATCTTACTGCGCCAACTGACTGCCGCAGAAGGCTTTGAACAATACCTGCATCGCCGTTTTGTCGGGCAAAAGCGTTTCGGTCTGGAAGGGGGCGAGAGCCTGATCCCGATGCTGCACACACTGGTACAGCAAGGTGGTAGTGCAGGTTTGAAGGAAGTCGTGATTGGCATGGCGCACCGGGGGCGCCTGAATGTCCTGATCAATCTGATGCGCAAATCACCGGGCGAGTTGTTTAACGAGTTTGAAGGTAAAAGCTCGAATGGCAACTACACCGGTGATGTGAA
This sequence comes from uncultured Thiothrix sp., assembly GCA_964293125.1. Taxonomy (GTDB): domain Bacteria; phylum Pseudomonadota; class Gammaproteobacteria; order Thiotrichales; family Thiotrichaceae; genus Thiolinea. The sequence goes on from CAXYXY010000005.1 coordinate 103,616, forward strand.
ATACCACAAAGGTTTCTCCAATGATGTGCTGACACCGGGCGGTTCCGTGCATCTGGCGTTGGCATTCAACCCCTCGCATCTGGAAATCGTGAGCCCAGTGGTTGAAGGTTCGGTACGTGCCCGGCAGGAACGGCGCGGCGACCGTGAAGGCAAGGAAGTCATGGCGATCGTTATCCACGGGGATGCGGCTTTTGCCGGACAGGGTGTGGTGATGGAAACCTTCAGCATGGCGCAAACCCGGGGTTATCGTACCCATGGCACCGTGCATATTGTCATCAATAACCAGGTCGGTTTCACCACCAGTACAGCTAATGACAGTCGTTCTACCCATTACCCGACTGATGCGGCCAAAATTATCAATGCGCCGATTATCCATGTAAACGGGGATGATCCGGAAGCGGTTATTTATGCGGCCAAGGTGGCGCTCGAATACCGTAACCACTTCAAGAAAGACGTGGTGATTGATTTGGTGTGTTATCGCCGTCTTGGCCACAATGAAGCCGACGAACCGGCCATGACCCAGCCGGTGATGTATAACATTATCCGTAATCTGGCGACCACCCGTACCCAGTATGCGGACAAGCTGGTGGCTGCGGGTACATTAAGCAAGGAAGAAGACACCGCATTGATCGCTGAGTACCGCGCCCTGATGGATGCGGGTACAGTGGTTGATTCTTTTGTGGGTGAGATTCACAGCAACGAAGGTTTGTTGCCGGAACTGGTGACCCACTGGAAAGAATATCTGCAGGGCAAATGGCGTGATGAAGTGGATACTTCCGTGTCCGCTACGCGCATTAATGCACTCTCGGAAGGCTGGCTGGAAAAAATCCCGGCTGATTTCAAAGTGCATCGCCGCGTGCTTAAGGTATTTGAAGACCGTGCGGCCATGGGACGCGGTGAAAAACCGGCGGACTGGGGCTTTGGCGAAACCATGGCGTATGCCACACTGGTCGAACAAGGTATCCGTGTACGTCTGTCTGGACAGGACAGCGGGCGTGGTACTTTCTCCCACCGTCATGCCGTGTTACACCATCAAGAGCGCCGTGAACAATGGGTGCCACTGAAAAACGTTTCACCGGATCAGGCCGACTTTACGGTAATTGACTCGCTGCTGTCGGAAGAAGCTGTACTGGCCTTTGAATACGGCTACGCCACCACGGAACCTGCGACCCTGACTATCTGGGAAGCACAGTTCGGTGACTTCGTGAACGGTGCGCAGGTGGTGATTGACCAGTTCATCAGTTCCGGTGAGCAGAAGTGGCAGCGTTTGTGCGGTTTGGTCATGATGTTGCCGCATGGTTTTGAAGGGCAGGGGCCGGAGCATTCCTCCGCACGTCTGGAGCGTTTCTTCCAGCTGGCGGCTCAGGAAAACATGCAGATCTGTATTCCGACCACCCCGGCACAGACTTTCCACATGCTGCGGCGGCAGATGCTGCGTAATTACCGCAAGCCACTGATCGTGTTTACGCCCAAGAGTTTGCTGCGCCATCCGCTGGCTTCCAATAGTCTGGAAGATTTCACCGACGGCAAATTTGAGCTGGTGATTGATGATGTTGATTACAACAGCGTCGAAGCCAAGGCCAAAGTCACCCGCATGGTGATGTGTAGCGGCAAGGTCTATTACGATTTGTTGGATGAACGTCGCAAGCAGAACATCGAGAACGTGGCACTGGTACGGGTTGAGCAGCTTTACCCATTCCCGGCTCCAGAACTGAGTGCGGTGATTGCCCTTTATCCGAACATGGATAATCTGATCTGGTGTCAGGAAGAGCCGGTCAACCAGGGTGCATGGGACGTGATTCGTCACCGTTTTGAAGCCTACAAGGTCGCCGACATCACATGCATCAGTCGTCCGGCAGCCGCCGCACCCGCCGTTGGCTCGTTGTATGTGCATCAGGCACAACAACAGGCGCTGGTGAAAGAAGCACTGACTATCGGCAGTGAGACTGAGTGAAGCCGAGTGAAGCCGAGTAACAACGGTTAGCCGTAAAGGTTAATTTTATCGCAATCGGCTTTGCCTATAAAAGGCACTTGTGCAAACAGGTGCCTTTTTTGTTTGGGTTCCCTGTCAATGCAGCTTAGAATCAGTGTTTTACCAAACTTGGGGAAACACGGTGCGTCTGTCGGCTGAAGCCTATCAACACTGGGAAAACAAAAGCGTTACATTGGTCGGGATGTCGGGCGTGGGCAAAACCCATTTGTCCAACACCTTGCGCCAGCATGACTGGTTCCACTATTCAGGGGACTACCGGATTGGCAAACGCTATCTGGACGAGCCTATTCTTGATCTGATCAAGGAACAGGCGATGAAAGTCCCTTTCTTGCGTGAGTTGTTGCGCAAGGACTGGATTTATATCAGCAACAACATTCATGTCGATGACCTCGGGCCGGTACTGTCCTTTGTCGGCAAGCTGGGTAATCCGGAGCGGGGTGGGGTGGCGCTGGATGAATTTATCCGGCGGCAGGCAGCCTACCGGCGCGCTGAAATTCTTGCCATGCGCGATGTACCCGAGTTCATTCACAAGGCACACACCATTTATGGTTATTCCCATTTTGTGAATGATGTCGGCGGGAGCCTGTGTGAACTGGACGAACCCGGCATTATGGAACTGCTGGCCGAGCACAGTCTGATTCTGTATATCAAGGTGACAACGGCTGCCGAAGAACAGAAGCTGATCGACCGCGCCAAAAGTGATCCCAAGCCTTTATATTACCGTGCGAATTTCTTGCAGGAGCAGCTGGCGATTTATTTGCAGGACAGCGGTTTGCAGTATGCGGCACAAATGGAGCCGGATGATTTTACCCGCTGGATATTCCCGCGCCTGTTCCATTCGCGCATCCCCCGCTATGAATCCATTGCGCGTGAATATGGGTATACCGTCACTTCGGAGGAGGTGGCAAAGGTACGCAATGAACATGATTTCAATGAGCTGGTAGTGAGTGCGATTCGTCGCCAACAGGGTGAGGGTTAGTCATGCCTTTGGTTGATCATTCCGGCCTGCCCACCTTCCAGCGCCTGCTGGGCGAAGGGCAGGATATTCTGAAGGCAGATTACGCTGCCCATCAGGATATTCGTGAGCTGCATATCGGTTTGCTGAACATGATGCCGGACGGGGCGCTAACGGCTACCGAACGCCAGTTTTTTCGCCTGGTCGGGATGTCCAACCAGATTGCACAATTCCATATGCATGTATTTACGCTGGACACGCTGCCACGCACTGAAAAAGCACAGGCTTACATCGACCAGTATTACGAGAAGTTTGCCGATATTAAACAACAGGGTCTGGATGCACTGATTATTACCGGTGCGACTCCGGTACAGCCGAATCTGGAGGATGAACCGTTCTGGCCGGGTCTGATGGAGGTGGTGGACTGGGCAAAACAGAACGTCACGTCGGTGTTATGTTCCTGTCTGGCCAGCCATGCGATTATCCAGCACCTGTATGGGGTGCGCCGCAAACCGCTGGGGTTCAAGCGCTGGGGAGTCTATAGCCATGTGCTGACCCAGCCGCGCCACCCCTTGGTGTATAACCTGAATACGCGCTTTGATGTGCCGCATTCGCGCTATAATTATGTGGATCGTGCCGAGTTGAAAGCGGCAGGTTTGCAGGTATTGGCCGAGAGTGAAGAAGCGGGTGTGCATCTGGCGGTTAGCCCGGACTGCTTCCGTTTTGTATTTTTTCAGGGGCACCCTGAATATGACCGTATCAGCCTGCTCAAGGAATACCGGCGTGAGGTGGATAGCTGGTATCACGGCACTCGCCCTGATTACCCGCCTTTCCCCGAAAATTACCTGCGTCCACAGGTGAAGGCGATTTTGGGTGAATACCGCTTGAGGCTGGAGGCTGCTCATGCCAACGCCACGGCGTTACCTGTTTTTCCAGAAGAGTTATTGCTGTCGCTGTTACCGAATACCTGGCATGACTCAGCCAAAAGTCTGGTCAGTAACTGGATAGGCAAGGTCTATCAGGTAACCAACAACGAACGGCGTTTGCCGTATATGGACGGCATCGATCCGAATAATCCATTGGGGATACGCTGGGATTAACACACCATGATGCTCAGGCTGTTTCTGTTTGCTATCTCATTTGCCTTGCTGGTCAGTAGTATGACCGCTGTGCTCGATTATTGGCAATATGATGATGTGATGCAGGACGTGGCCACCTTGATGGCCGATGAGGTCACGGCAGAGTCGCTGGCGGTGCGCGTGGAGCTGTCGATTGATAATGACCGTCCGGAAGATGCGCGCATGTACCTGGCGATTGCTGATACCTTTGGTTATACCCTTGATCCGGGGCGCTTCCTGCCACGGATTAAGGCGCTGGAAACCCCCTGGCATGTGGCACGGCGGCGCTTCGCTGACTTTGCGAGCGGCTTTCTGGAAGGCGAAGCAGAGACTGCCAGCGGGATTGCCGGGGCGGTCACCGCTGATTTCACGGTGATTGGTGATGCGCGTGACCTGTATGAACAGTATGACATCCATCAGCGTGGGGGCAATGTCAATGAACTGATCGTGACGCTGGCCGGGGTCGGTATAGGGCTAACGGCAGCCACGGTAATGACCTCCGGCTCAGTCGCACCGGTTAAAGGGGGCGCATCCGCACTGAAACTCGCCAGCCGCACCGGCAAACTCACCCCGCGCCTGCAACGCATCTTGTTGCGACAAGGCAAGGATGTGTTTGATTACAGAGCGTTTCTGCTGGCCGCCCGCTCCGAAAAAAGTCTGGACAACATTCGTCAGGCGGCTGTGAAAGCGTATAACCCGCGCGCCCTGAAAGCCTTGGGCGAAACCACTGAACGGGTCAATAATATTCGCAAATCCAGCTCACTGGCCGATACAGTCGATATGCTGCGCTATGTGGAAACCACCGATGACTTGCGCCGCCTGGAAAAAGTCAGCCTGAAATACGGCACAGAAACCAAAGGTATCCTGCGCCTGTTAGGTAAAGGCGTGATTGGGACAGTGCGGGTGCTGCGGAATGCCACCGAAATTCTGGTGGGGCTGGTCGCTACCTTGCTATCCGTGGTAGCGACCGTGCTGTCGATGAGCGGGTTTTTTATGCAAAACAAGCAGGAAGAAACGTTTTAGGGTTTGGGGTAGAATCTTGATTTTAGCAGTGATGTTGGGGTGTTGAGTTTTGGGGTAGAATACGAGGGTATAGAGCTGACCGGAGAGTTTAGATGGAATATGTGAATATTTTAAGCAAAGAAGTGCAGACACTTAATCCGAAGCAGGCGCGTGAGGTTTTGCGCTATCTGGGGTATCTCAAAAGTTTGCCAGATATGGATGATGATCAATCTAAGGGTGAAGATGTTGACCGGACAAAAGCAATTCTTGACGGGTTCCGAAAATTGCGAGAATTGAAAGCATTTAGTCACATTGACGATCCGGTTGCCTGGCAACGCGAGATTCGTAAAGATCGCCCGCTGCCGGGGCGATAATGAGAAGTTACATGCAATCCCTTTAGTGCATTAATTCCATTAAAGGGATACAGTGGTGTTAAGCAGGATAACCAGCCCTAATGCGTGACCCGCGCCTTGCCATTACTGGTCAGAATCTTCACATTCTCTCCAACCTGAAAGAATTCATCCGCTAATTGCGCGACAGCAACATTCCGCCCGTCCTGCATCTGGATAGTGAGTTCCACGCCGGGTTTGGCTTTCACTGTCCGGTCGATCAGGCTACCGATCGCACTCCCGGCGACTGCTCCGGCGACACTGCCGACAATTTGCCCTTTACCTTGTCCAAGGTCGCTGCCTGCGACTCCGCCGATCACGCCACCGGCCAAGCGCCCGGTTTCACCCGCATCCTGCTGGATCATGATGTTACGCACGGCGAGCACGGTGCCAAACTGTACTTCCTGCAGTGTTCCTGCCTGGGTCGTGTTGTAAACGTTGCTGGAGGTGGCATTGCTGCAGGCGCTTAATACGCTGGCCGTGAGTGATAACACCAGAAAAAGTGGGAGCGCCCTGTTGGAATGATTCATCGCTTAAATCCTGTTTTGTCGGTTTTTTTAATATGGCTATTGGACAAGGCCGCCTGCATTTAGTTGCGGCGGCTGCTTATTGTTAGAAAGGCAGCTGATCTGCCAGTTTAAGACGCATTATATCCGAACGGAAGTAATCCTGAATCACTTTTAGCTGTTCTGCTGTATCCGCTTCAAAGCGCAGCGTCAGCCCCGGATAAGTGTTGGAAGCCCGCGCCAGCCCCCAGCCATACGCATATTCTGCGCGTAGCCCGTCCAGTGTGATCAGACGTTCCTCCTGCAAATCATGGTCAGCCTGCCAGATGTCCATGGCGGCCTTGGCAGCATCCATCGAGGCAAAGCGTACTTTCAGTTCATGGGTGCTGACACCTTCGGGCAAAGTCGCGAAGACTGCTGCCGGAGTCGCCTGCTGCAAGGACAGCGCCTCCAGCAGGCGTGCCCCCACATAGATACCGTCGTCATAATTCATACCCCGGTCGCGCAGTACGATATGCCCGCTGAACTCGCCGCCGAGCACGGCATCATTCGCCCAGATAAATTCTTTTAACAAGGAATGCCCGCTGATGCAGATAGCCGGTTCACCCCCGGCGCTACGGATAAAGGCATCCAGCTGATGAGTACATTTTACGTCATACACTACCATTCGCCCCGGATGCTCGGCCAGCACCTGTTGTGCCAGTAACATCAGAATCCGGTCGGGCCAGAGGATATGCCCGTTGCCATCGACGGCGATCACCCGGTCGCCATCCCCGTCAAACGCCAGGCCTATATCCAGCCCACGAGTACGCACCAGCTCCTGCAGGTCATGCAGGTTTTCCGGGCGAGTCGGGTCGGGTGAGTGGTTCGGGAACGTGCCATCGACTTCGCAATACAAAGGGTGAACTTCGCAGCCAATCGCCGTAAACAGTTCGACCGCCACCAGTGCCGCTGCGCCATTGCCGCAATCCAGCCCGACGCGCAAGCGCCGCTGCAAACGGACTTGCTGGCTGATTGTGCTCACGTAATACTTGAGCATGTCCGCTTGTTGTACGTGTTGCCCGCTGGTGGGTTGATGGCGTAGTTGCCCGCTGCAAATGCGGGTATACAACGCCTGGATAGCATCGGTGTGCAGGCAATGCCCGTCTAACACCATTTTGATGCCGTTATGGTTGGGGGGGTTATGGCTGCCGGTGATCATGATGCCGTTCGGGATCAGCCCCGATTGGATGGCGAAATACAGAGCCGGGGTCGGCAGTATGCCCAAGTCGATCACCTGGCAGCCTGCGCGCATCAGACCTTGGCTGACCGCCGTTGCCAGTGCCGGGCTGGACAGGCGTGCATCCCGCCCCAGCAGGATCACCGGTTCATCCTGGGTGGCGGCCAGACGGGTGCCAATCGCCTGACCAATCAGTGTAGTGCTGGCCTCAGTCAGGTCATCCGCATAAATGCCCCGCACATCATAAGCACGGAACAGGCCGCGTGCGACGGGCATCTCAGTTACGTCCCGAATGGCCGAAACCACCCGCACCGCGTTCTGACTGGTTAAATGCATCGACACGCTCCAGACCGACTTGCACCACCGGCACAAACACCAGTTGGGCAATCCGCTCACCGGGTTCGACCACAAACGGCGTTTGCCCCCGGTTCCAACAGGAAATAAACAGCTGTCCCTGATAATCCGAATCAATCAGACCGACCAGATTCCCCAACACGATCCCGTGTTTATGCCCCAGCCCGGAGCGCGGCAGGATCACGGCTGCGAGACCGGGGTCGGCAATATGAATGGCCAGCCCGGTCGGAATCAGTTCGGTTTCCCCTGGCTGCAGGGTCAAGGCACTGTCCAGACAGGCGCGTAAATCCATCCCTGCTGAACCGGGCGTTGCATAGGCCGGTAGCGGAAATTCATGGCCGATACGCGGGTCAAGAATCCGGTATTCGATGGTCGGTTTAGTCTGGGCTAGGTTGTGTGTCATTGTGTTGCTGCTTCCAGTTATGGTAATGGGTACTGATGAGTTGCATCAAGGCTGCCGCCAGATCCGTCTTGCTCATTTCCGGCAAGGATTGCGCCCCGCCGTGCCAGACGACTTCCAGTGCATTGCTGTCTTTATCAAACGCTTTACCGCCGGCCACCGAGTTGGCGGCAATCATTTGCACGCCTTTGCGTTCCAGCTTGCTGCGTGCATACGTCAGCAGGTCATGGGTTTCGGCGGCGAACCCGACCGAAAAGAGCGCGGGGTTCTCATGGCTGAGTGTAGCCAAGATATCCACCGTCCGCGTCATGAGAATGCTAATTTCTTCGCCAGACTTTTTGATCTTGTGGCTGGCCACCTCCGCCGGGGTATAATCCGCTACCGCCGCCGTCGCGATAAAAATATCAGCATTTGTTACCTGCTCACGGCTGGCGTTCAGCATGTCTTGGGCGCTTTCAACCGTAATCCGGTTCACCCCGGCGGGCGCATCGAGCGCTACTGGCCCGGAAATGAGGGTGACGCGCGCACCCAGATCACGCGCTGCCGCCGCCACCGCATAGCCCATCTTGCCAGAACTGCGGTTGGTCAGGAAACGCACCGGGTCAAGCGGTTCGCGGGTTGGGCCTGCTGTCAGCAGCAGGTGACAGCCTGCCAACGGACTTGGACGTGGACTTGCGAGAGGGCTTGAATTTAATGCCTGCAGGATCTCGACCGGTTCCAGCATGCGCCCCGGCCCGACATCGCCACAGGCCTGTTCACCTTGTGCCGGACCCAGCATCTGCACACCGCGCGCCTGTAATACGCTGACATTGTGCTGGGTGGCGGCGTGTTTCCACATTTGCTGGTTCATGGCCGGGGCGATGCTCACCGGCGCAGCAGACGCCAGACACAGGGTTGTCAGCAGGTCATCGGCCATCCCCTGGGTCAAGCGGGCGATCAGGTCAGCCGTGGCGGGGGCGATCAGGATATGATCCGCCCAGCGCGCCAGCTCAATATGCCCCATGCCTGCTTCTGCCGCCGGATCAAGCAACGCGGTATGCACCGGGTGGCCGGATAATGCCTGCAAGGTCAAAGGGGTGATGAATTCACAAGCGCCCGCTGTCATGCAGACACGCACCTGGGCACCAGCCTTCACCAGCAGGCGGGTGAGTTCAGCCGATTTATAGGCAGCAATGCCGCCACTTATCCCTAAAAGGATGTTTTTTCCGGGTAAGAATGTCATAAATTGAGTTCGAATAAGCAATTAATAAGTGATTAATAAAAAATACTATGATACCGATAAAACACTGGCCTGCCGATGAGCGCCCGCGTGAAAAGCTGTTATTACGCGGGGCTGAAGCTCTATCTGACGCTGAATTACTGGCGATTTTCCTGCGTACCGGCACCCGGGGCAAAACCGCTGTCGACCTCGCCCGTGAATTATTGCATGAATTTACGGGTTTACGTGCCTTGTTTGATGCGGATGAAACCCGCTTTTGTCAGGCGAATGGTCTGGGGCAGGCCAAATACACGCAAATGCAGGCGGTGCTGGAAATGTCGCGCCGTTATCTGCGTGAACGCATGCAGCGCGGTGATGCCCTGACTGACCCGGATGCGGTACGTTTTTATCTGACTTCCAAATTGCGGGATGCCCAATCAGAAATTTTTGCCTGCCTGTTTCTGGATAACCGCCATCGGGTGATTCAGTATGAGGAGCTGTTTTACGGCACCATTGACGGTGCGAGTGTGCACCCGCGTGAAGTGGTGCGAAAAGCATTGCAGCACAATGCCGCCGCCGTGATTTTTGCCCACAATCACCCGTCGGGGGTGGCCGAACCCAGTCAGGCGGATGAACGTATCACCCAAAAGCTGAAGGATGCGCTGGCACTGATTGATGTGCGGGTGTTGGATCATTTTATCATTGGGGATCAGGTGGTGTCGTTTGCGGAGCGGGGGCTGTTGTAGCACGGGTATCGGTGGTAAAGCTGACAAAGGTCACATCATCCGCCACGCTTTTGTGTGAGTGTGCAGGTGTAGGAGCGATCCGGTTTCTACATTTGGGCAAGGAGATGCGTCATGGCGAAACAGCTAAAATTGTTGTGCTTGATAATATTAGAATTTAATGATTAACTAATATAATGATTGTTAAGTGACTCAAATATTATTCTAGAAGGCAATTAAAACATGAAACCAGTACACAAATGGATACTGGCCGCCGGATTTCTGGCAAATGCGCTGGTCGCTACTGCGAGTGAGTCCGGTCTGGCCACAGCAACGGTCACGCTACAGGCTGTGCCGGAGTTGCAGCTTCTCGATGGCCATGTGGATGCTGTCAATCAGAGCACCCTGTCCGCACAAACCAGTGGGGTGATCGAAGATCTGCCTTACGATGTTGATGACAAGGTGAGTCGTGGCAGTGTGATTGCCCGCATTCGTTCTGAGAATCAGCGAGCGGGCGTGAAGCAGGCTAAGGCCGGGGTGAGTGAAGCAGTCGCTGGCACCCGTCGAGCCGCTGCCAGCCTGAGCCAGACCGAAGCCGGGATGACAGAAGCCGAGGCCGGTTTGAGGCAGGCACAAGCCGGTGCACAGCAGAGCTTGGCCGAATTGCAGCGTGCCCAGGCGGGTTTGACCGAAGCGCAGGCCTTGCGCAAGGAAGCTCAGACAGCATTCAACCGCAACAATGAACTGAACCAGCGGCGTTTGATCCCGAGAGCTGATTTTGACCGTGCTGAAGCGGCTTTGGGGAGTGCGACCGCGCGCGTCCAGTCCGCACAGGCACAAGTCAAGTCGGCTCAGGCACAGGCTGATTCTGCCAGATCACAGGTCGAGGCCGCCCGCGCCCGGGTAGGTTCTGCCACTGCCGCTGTTTCTGCTGCCGGGGCTGCACTGAATGCTTCAAAAGCCGCTGAAGATGCGGCGAGTGCTCAGGTCGATCAGGCCGGTGAGCAACTGGGTTACACCACACTGGTCGCCCCGTTTAACTGGATTGTGACGCAGCGCCATGTGCAACTGGGCGAAGCGGTTAGCCCCGGCACGCCGGTTATGAGCGGTATCTCCCTGGATGAGATGCGGGTGCTGGTCGAAGTGCCGCAGCGCCTGATCAATAGCGTGCGCCAGTTCAGGCAGGCTCATGTTTATCGCGATGATTCTGGCGAAGCGCTGACAGTCAAGTCCATGACCATTTTTCCGTATGCCGACCTGGAAACCAATGCGTTCAAGGTGCGCATCGAACTGGCGGCGGGGCAGGGCAATCTGTTTCCTGGTATGTTCGTCAAAGTGGCTTTTGTGTTGGGCGATGTCCCAGCCTTACTGATTCCAAAATCTGCTGTCGCCATTCGCAGTGAGGTAACCGGTGTGTATGTATTGAATCCAAACGACACGATTTCCTTGCGCCAGATTCGGTTGGGTAAAAGAGTGGATGATCGGCAAGTGAGTATATTGGCAGGCCTGTCAGCAGGTGAGCGTGTCATCCTCGATCCGGTGGCCGCCGTTATTACCCTGAAAAAACAGGCAGCTGCTTTGCAGGAGGAGGCACAGCATGACTAAGTCCTCTTTGCCTGAGACGCCGGAACTGGGTTTTTCTGGTGGTGTGGCCAAACGCTTTTTGACCACGCAGATTACCCCTTTACTGGCGCTGGTTGGCCTGTTGCTGGGGATGTTTGCGGTCTTGGTGACGCCACGTGAAGAAGATCCGCAAATTAACGTCACCTTCGCCAATATTTTCATTCCCTTTCCCGGTGCCAGTGCGCAGCAAGTTGAGGATCTTGTTGCCACGCCGGCAGAACAGGTCTTGGGTGAAATTGAAGGTATTAATCATATTTATTCGGTGTCCAGCCCCGGCATGGCCACCATTACGGTCGAATTCAAGGTCGGCCAGGATCGCACGGCTGCATTGGTGCGTCTGTATAACAAGATTGCCTCCAATCAGGACTGGTTGCCACAGAATCTCGGGGTGCTCACGCCGCTGATCAAGCCGAAGGGTATTGATGATGTCCCTATTGTTTCCCTGACCTTGTGGACGGAAGACCCGAATAGCGGGGCTTTTGAGCTGAATCAGGTGGCACATGCCATTGAGGCTGAGTTGAAGCGGGTGTCGGGTACACGCGATATCTATACCATTGGTGGCCCGCAACAGGTGGTGAAAGTGCTGCTGGACAGCACCCGGCTGGCAGGTAGTCATGTTTCTTTGCAAGACTTGCGTAATGCCTTGCAGGCGAGCAATTCGGCGCGGGATGCGGTGTCACTGGTGAATCATAACGAAGAAGTGCAGGTGGTTGCCGGGACTTTTCTCACCCATGCCGATGAAGTCGGTGATTTGGTGGTGGGGGTGGATAACGGCAAACTGGTCTATTTGCGGGATGTTGCGACCATTGAGCGGGGTGCGAATACACCGGAAGCTTATGTCAGCTTCGGCACTGCAAAAGGTGCAATGGAAAAGAGCCTGCAGGCGGGTATACGCAGCCCGGCGGTAACGATTGCGATTGCCAAGCAGCCCGGCACCAATGCGGTAGACATCGCCAACAAGGTGATTGAGCGTTTTGAGAAACTGCGGGGCACCTTTGTTCCGGAAGGGGTGAACGTAACGGTGACGCGTAATTATGGTGCGACCGCACAGGACAAGTCGGAAAAGCTTATCACCAAGCTGGTGATTGAGACCATTGCCGTCTCGCTTCTGATCTGGCTGGCGCTCGGTTGGCGTGAGGCGCTGATTGTCGGCACGGCAGTCGTGATCACGCTAGCGGTGACACTGTTCGCGTCATGGGCTTATGGTTTTACGCTAAATCGTGTTTCGCTATTTGCGCTGATTTTCTCGATTGGTATTCTGGTCGATGATGCCATTGTCGTGGTGGAAAACATTCATCGTCATATGCAACAAGGCGGGAAGAAACTGCTGGAAGTTATTCCATTGGCAGTCGATGAAGTGGGTGGGCCGACGATCCTCGCCACGTTTACCGTTATAGCCGCCCTGTTGCCGATGGCATTTGTGTCCGGGCTGATGGGGCCTTATATGTCCCCGATTCCGATTAATGCGAGTATGGGCATGCTGATTTCCCTTGCAGTTGCCTATGTGGTGACGCCGTGGATGACCGGCAAAATGCTGGCAAAAGTCGACTTCAGCCAGCATGCAGAAGCCGAAGACAGCAGGCTGAAACGCTTTTTTACTCACTTGATGTCACCGTTTCTGGATGACAGGAAAGGCGGGCAGCGGCGTTTGGGCTTGCTGGCGGTGATCACCCTGTTGATTTCTCTGTCGGCTTCGCTGGCGGTTTTCAAGCTGGTGGTGTTGAAGATGCTGCCCTTTGATAACAAGGGTGAGTTTCAGGTGGTGGTCGACATGCCGGAAGGCACGGCACTGGAGCAGACTTCACGGGTTTTGAACGAACTGGCGGATTATTTGCAGACGGTCGAACAGGTTACTGATTTTCAGTTGTATGCGGGTACGGCAGCCCCGATCAATTTCAACGGATTGGTACGTCAGTATTACCTGCGTTCCGGGGCGAATGTGGGCGATATTCAGGTCAATCTGACTGACAAGCATCACCGCACCGAGCAAAGCCACCAGATTGCGCTGGCGGTGCGTGGCCCCTTGCAGGCCATCGGTGACAAATATCAGGCCAGCGTCAAGGTGGTGGAGGTACCGCCGGGGCCACCGGTGATGTCCCCCTTGGTGGCTGAAGTCTACGGGCTGGATTATGCCGGACAGATCGGTGTGGCAGATGCCGTCCGCAAGGTGTTTACGGAAACGGCAGATATTGTCGACATTGATACCAGTATCGAAGCGCCACAGAAACGCCTGATTGTGCAGATTGACCGGCAAAAAGCGGCGTTGCTCGGGGTGTCACAAGATGCGATTGTCTCGGCGATTGATACCGTGCTACGGGGTGAAGATGTCGTATTTTTGCACGGGCAGGGCATCAAATATGCGGTGCCGATCCGGGTAGAATTTCCGCCGGAATCGCAGGACAGCATGAGCTCGGTCTTGTCTTTGCGGGTGCGCAGTCTGTCGGGTGCACTGGTGCCGATGTCGGAGCTGGTGACGGTACAGGAGACGACACGTGAGCATTCCATTTATCACAAGGACTTGTTGCCGGTTGTTTATGTGCTGGGTGATATGGCGGGTAAAACGGATAGCCCTCTGTATGGCATGTTCGAGCTCTTTGAAGGGGTGAAAAGTCTGGCCGTCTATGGTGATGCCATCCGCCAGTTTTTCATCAAACCACCGGATGATCCCTACTTTTTCAGCCTGAAATGGGATGGGGAATGGCAGATCACTTATGAAACTTTCCGTGATATGGGCATCGCCTATGGCATAGGGATGATCCTGATCTATCTGCTGATTGTTGCTCAGTTCCATTCGTACATGGTACCGCTGGTGATCATGTCACCGATTCCGCTGACCGTGATTGGTGTGTTGCCGGGACATGCCTTGCTGGGTGTGCAATTTACCGCCACATCGATGATTGGCATGATCGCGCTGGCGGGGATTATTGTGCGCAATTCCATCCTGTTGGTCGACTTTATCAATGATCAGGTGCGCTCTGGCCTGAGCCTGAAAGAGGCGGTGATTAATGCCAGTGCGGTGCGTACCAAGCCGATTGTGCTGACGGCGCTGGCGGCCATGGTAGGGGCATTTTTTATCATTGATGACCCGATTTTTGGTGGGCTGGCGGTCTCGTTGATTTTCGGAATTATGGTATCGACGCTGCTGACCTTGATCCTGATTCCCCTGCTGTATTTTATGTACGCCAGAAAGCGTTTGCAGGTTATTACCGGAGGATAAGGGATAAGAGCCGGGAAGAGCCGGGAAGAGCCGGGAAGAGCCGGGAAGAGCCGGGGTGAGGTAAATTCATTATCAATACCGTTGCTAAAGCTGACAAAGGTCACATCATCCGGCACGTTTTTGTGCGAGTTTGATAGTGGAGACCAACCGGTTTCCACCACCTGAACAAGGAGATGCGTCATGAAAAAATTATTGATTCCCATCATGTTTGGAGCTTATGCGCTAGTCACGTCCGGATACGCAGCCGAGGGGGAATCTGATTTGACTGCCGGGAAAGATTTGTATGGGCAGTTGTGTTACGCCTGCCACGACACCGGCGTAGAAGGTGCGCCACGACTGGGGCAAAAAGAGGACTGGCATGACCGCTTGCGCATGGGTGAAGATACTTTGTACGCGGCGGTGATTGAAGGCCCTAATCACATGTTCTCCAAAGGCAACAGCCCGCTGGAATCAGAAGCCGAAATCAGAAGCATCATTGCCTATATGATGAGTTCGGTAACGGACGATGAGACTCGCCCGCTGCTTGATACTGCGACTCAGGAAGAAAAAGACCGGCATATGCGCCTGCTGCGGGGCTATAAAAACTATGATCTGGTCTGCTTCAGCTGCCACGACAAGGGCGATATTGGAGCGCCCCGCTTGGGTAAGCCGGAAGACTGGTCAGGGCGCAGCACGGATATTGAAGTATTGACCGATAACGTCACCAAGGGTAAAGGGCATATGTTCATGCGCGCAGGCACTGCCAATATGTCGAGAGCGGACTATTCGTATATGGTGGAATATATGTTGAGCACGCTGGAGAAGTAATCTAAAGGCAGATAGCACGTGTTCTCGGTATCTGTTCTCGCATCTGGGGAAATCCCCCCGCTCATGCTATCCTTGCTGAAAAATACCGAGGAATGTTGACGTGACTATCGCAGATTATATGCAAACCGTTGGCCAGCAGGCGCGTGCCGCCGCGAGTGTGTTGGCCAATGCTGATACGGCCAGTAAAAACCGTGCGCTGCACGCGATTGCGGATGCTTTGCTGGCTAATAAGGCCAGTTTGCAGGCCGAGAATGAAAAAGACTTGCAGGCCGGGCGGGAAAAAGGTCTGGATGCGGCGCTGCTGGATCGCCTGGCTTTGAGTGACAAGGTGATTGCGGGCATGGCCGAAGGTTTGCGCCAGATTGCCACGTTGCCGGAGCCGGTCGGGATTATTTCTGACCTGAAATACCTGCCCAGTGGCATTCAGGTCGGGCGGATGCGGGTGCCGTTGGGGGTGATCGGGATTATCTATGAATCGCGCCCGAACGTGACAGCAGATGCGGCGGGGTTGTGCCTGAAATCCGGAAATGCGACTATTTTACGCGGTGGTTCCGAAGCCATTCACTCCAACCGCGCGATTGCGGCCTGTGTGAGTGCCGGGCTGGAAGCGGCGGGTTTGCCAGCGCAGGGTGTACAGGTGATTGACACCACGGATCGGGCGGCGGTGGGTGAGTTGTTGCGCATGAAGGATTTTGTGGATGTGATTATTCCGCGTGGTGGCAAAAGCCTGATTGAGCGGGTGAGCCGGGAGTCGTTGATTCCGGTGATCAAGCACCTCGACGGTATTTGTCATGTGTATATTGATGACGAGGCCGATCTTGCCCAGTCGGTGGAAGTCGCTGTAAACGCAAAAACACACCGCTATGGGGTTTGTAACGCGATGGAAACTTTACTGGTGGCTGAATCGGTGGCGGCAGCGGTGCTGCCAGCGCTGGCGGAACGTTTTACTGCGAAGGGTGTGGAATTACGCGGTTGTGAGCAAACCCGCGACATTCTGCCTGCGGCTGTGCCTGCAACCGAAGCCGACTGGTCGACTGAATACCTCGCGCCGGTGTTGTCGATTCGGATTGTTGACGGGATGGAAGCGGCGATTACGCATATCAATCATTATGGTTCGCATCATACGGACGCGATCATGACCCAAAACTACAGCAAGGCACGCCACTTTTTGCGGGCGGTTGATTCCAGCTCGGTGGTGGTAAATGCTTCTACCCGGTTTGCGGATGGTTTTGAATTTGGCTTGGGCGCAGAAATCGGGATTAGCACTGACAAATTGCATGCGCGTGGCCCAGTTGGTCTGGAAGGCCTGACTTCACAAAAGTACATCGTGCTCGGCGAAGGGCATATCCGCACATGATCGGCGTGCTGGGCGGCACCTTCGACCCGATTCATTTCGGGCACTTGCGCACTGCGCTGGAAATTGCCGAAAGCTGCGGGATGGAGCAGGTACGCTTCATCCCCGGCAGCGTACCGCCGCATCGCCCGCAACCACAGGCCACGGCAGAACAGCGCTGGCAAATGGTACAACGGGCAGTTGCCAACGAGCCGTTATTTGTGGCAGATCGGCGCGAACTGGAACGGGCAGGGGAGTCATATACGGTCGATACCCTGACCTCGGTGCGGGCTGACTTGGGTGCGCGGGTGCCGCTGGCCTTTATTCTGGGTATGGATGCGTTTCTGGCGTTTCGCAGCTGGCACCGCTGGCAGGATATTATGCAACTGGCGCATCTGGTGGTAATGCGCCGCCCCGGTTCAGAGGCTGACCCGACTGACTGGTACGGTGATTCGCTGGCGACTAGCACCTGTGAACTGAATGAATCACCGGCTGGGCGGGTGCGTTTTCTGCAAGTGACCCAGCTGGATATTTCGGCCACCGCGATTCGCAACGCACGCCAAGCGGGCAGGAGCCTGCGGTTTTTATTGCCAGAAGCCGTGCATGCTTATGTGGAAGCGGAAAACCTGTATCAACAGAAGCCCTAACTGATCTCATACCTGAACCAATAGCTGCCGCACCGCTGCCAGCATCGGCAGGGTGAGCGGTTCCAGGCGTTTGCGCATCACTGAACCGATGGAATCCGTGCTGCCAAAGGTGACATTCAGCGTGTCCTCGCCCAGTTGTGCCAGCAGCAGCATCGCCTCGAACAGGGGGAGATGTTCAGCATCCAGTGCGGCCAAGACTGTTTTCACTGCCTCCGGGCAAAACTCGCCCTGACAAAATTGTGTGGCGCGTTGCTGTGCCTGCTCCAGATTGCGTATTCCGCGTGCTTCCGGGAAGGGCAGGTTAAAGCGTTTCTGGATGGCACAAAACAGCGCAATCACCACCTCCTGATCAGCCGGTTTATCCAAAGCTAATAGCAAGGCCTGCAACCAAGCCTGCCCACTGGCCGACAGGCTGATCTGCAAGGCATTCGCGAATGGATTGTTCGCCGAAAGTTGATCCGCCAGGCGTTCACTGACGAGTGGATAAGCCGGGTGAGTGGCAGGTTCCAGCGGGATTTTACGGGCGTCAGCGTAGAGAAAGCCGACATAAAACGTGTTTTTACGCTGGGCACGTTTCCAGACATTAAGCCGTTCGGCACTGGTTAGCAACTCGCCTTGCAAACACAAACGCACGGTATCGACGACATCCAGTGGCACTTCCTCGAAAGGCAGAAACTCCAGCAGGTAATCCACCAGTTCACGCCCTAGCGCCCCGGCTACCACTTCCGGCTTTTCCAGCAGGCGGCGGGCGTTATCGGTCGTCGGGTCAGCCCACCAAGCCCGCCGCGCTATTTCATGACTGATGCCGGGTGTGTACACGACCGCCGCGACGGCTTCCGGCTCACCCAGTAACAGCATCTGCTCCAGATTGTTCCGCGCGTGCCCCATGCGTGTCCAGCGTTTCAGAAATACCGGATAACCCCCCGGCGAGCCGGTGACACGGGTTGACAGCCACTCACGCACCCAGCGCAGGTATTGTGCATCGCGGGTGGTCGGATTCAGCGGCACCTTCGCCTCGCCCTTGTCCGTCAGGGCGTGCACGCTCATAGTGGCCTCGTTGATACGGATGGCCTGCAGCGGCTGTGCCAGCAATACATTCAGGCGCAGCTTGTCTTCATTGGAAAGTTGCATGAGTCACGCGTCCGGGCGGGAGTGAAATGGACATTATTCAGGGTTAAGGCGGGTGAGCCAATAGCCCGCTGGCGGTAGCTGGAGCGGGTGGAACTGACTGCAGGCGCGTTACTGCTTTATTATTTTGCTATAATCAACTATCGTAGCTGATCTCACTCAAGTTCGGAGTAACTCCAGATGTCAGAGCTACTATTTTCATGAGCCGGTGTAGGGCGTTCTCATGGCATCCATGATTACGATCCCAGCTCAGTTTATTGTTTTTACTTTACTAATAAGGAGGCTTGGTGAAACGCATCTGCTTCATTGGTGACTCGATTACAGAAGGCCATAGCGACAATGCTCGCCTTGGCTGGGTTGGTAGACTAGCGCAAAGCCTGCCTAATGATTTTGGTATCTATAATCTCGGCGTGTCCGCCCAAACACTCTCGCAATTTCATGCACGTGCAAAAATCGAGTGCGGCTCGCGCCTTGATGATCGCGAACATAAAGGCATCGTTTTGGGCGCTGGCTTGAATGATCTTTGTAAATTTGACGGTGACGTTACGCGCACATCAATGGAGACCATTCAATCGATGCTTCATGAGCTGCTTGATGATCTCGTGAAAGTTGCTCCGCTCATCGTTGTTGGCCCATTCCCCATTGCAGAAGAATTCAATCCCTTCTTTTCAGTGAGCCTTCAAGCCAATACCTATTTCAGCAATGCATCAATTAAAGAGGCCGATCAGCTTTATGCCGAAAGTTGCAAAGCGCGCAACATCCCTTACCTGTCGATGATCGACGCTTTGCTAAACAGCGACTACATGAAATCACTTCGCGAGAACGATGGAATTCATCCTAAGGGTGAAGGCTATAAAATC
This sequence comes from uncultured Thiothrix sp., assembly GCA_964293125.1. GTDB lineage: Bacteria > Pseudomonadota > Gammaproteobacteria > Thiotrichales > Thiotrichaceae > Thiolinea. Next base: position 123,087 of record CAXYXY010000005.1, read on the forward strand.
GCAGCAGATATCATCCAAAATTGGGATGCATGGCAAGAATTAAGCCGCACACCAATAATAGTTAATTAAGAATGCACTTAAATGAACTATGCATATATCTATGACAGCCTCTGCTCACCGCGCTGCATTGGTCACCCGAACGGAACGCCGCACGCGACAACTTAAAAAAGCGCCTGTCAATTCAGACGTTAGCAACTCCCGCTCCCGATAAAATACACCCCATGAAAATACACGAACACTACTCTCTAAAAACACTAAACACCTTCGGCATCGACGTGCAGGCACGTTATTACACCGTATTACGCAAGCTCGGCGGTTTGAAAAGCGTCATGCTCTGGCGGCGTGAGCACCCTGATTTGCCGGTACTGTTTCTCGGCGGTGGCAGCAACCTGCTGTTTATCAAGGACTATCCGGGGCTGGTCGTCCAGGTAGGCATCGAAGAACGCACGGTGCTCGGGCAGGATGCTGATTATGTCTATGTCCGCGCGGGCGCAGGTGAGAACTGGCATCAGTTTGTGCGCTGGACGCTGGCGGCGGGTTATGCCGGGCTGGAAAACCTGTCCCTGATCCCCGGTACGGTCGGTGCTGCGCCGATGCAGAATATCGGTGCGTATGGGGTGGAGCTGAAAGACCATTTCCATGAATTGCAGGCGCTGGACTGGCAGACGGCGGAACTGCGCCGGTTTGGGCTGGAAGACTGCCAATTCGGTTATCGCGACAGTTATTTCAAATCGGTAGAACCGAATCGCTGGCTGATTGCTGCCGTTACTTTCCGCTTGCCGCGCCACCCGGTTTGGCAGACTGATTATGCCGGGGTGCGTGAGCAGTTGACGGGAGCAGTGAATGCACTGGCGATCAGCGATGCAGTGATTAAGCTGCGCCAGAGCAAGCTGCCCGACCCGGCAGAAATCGGTAATGCCGGTAGTTTTTTTAAAAACCCGCTGATTCCTGCCCAGCAGTTTCAAGCTTTGCAGGCCGCACACCCGCAGCTACCCGGCTGGGTGCAGGCCGATGGCTTGGTTAAAACCTCGGCGGGCTGGCTGATTGACCAATGTGGCTGGAAAGGCAAGCGCACGGGCGACGCCGGGACGTATGCGCACCATGCGCTGGTGCTGGTTAATCATGGAGCAGCGACGGGCGCGGAAATCTGGGCGTTTGCCCAAGAGATTATTGCTTCGGTAGAGACCCGGTTTGGGGTTAGGCTGGAGCCGGAGCCACGGGTGTTGGCTTAATCGATCTTGTGTGCCGAATGAGGGTGTATTAGGTTAAGATGCGCTTATTTGCCTCCCGATCAGGATGATTTGATGAAACTAACCCTCTCCCGCCTGGAAAGCCTGCTATTCGCGGCCTGTGATGACTTGCGCGGTAGTCTGGAGGCCAGCGAATACAAGGAATACATCTTCGGTATGCTGTTCCTCAAGCGGGTCAACGACCTGTTTGACCAGCGTCGCCATGAGTTGCGGGTGGAGTTGGCGGCACAGGGCATGGCAGGCAGGGATATTGAGGAATTTCTGATTGACCGCGATAACTACTCCGGCAAGTATTTCTATGTACCGGAAGAAGCTCGCTGGAATGAGGGCTGGACAGAAACCATCACGGACAAAGACAAAGCCATTCTGACCATCCATCACCCCGCCCTGAAACACGTCAAGGTCAATGTCGGCAGCGCCCTCAATAAGGCACTGGAAGCGATCGAAGACGCCAACCCGGAAGCCTTGCAGGATGTGCTGAAAAACATCAACTTCAACCGCAAAATCGGGCAGCGCACGCTGGATGATGACACGCTGGGCAATTTCATCCAGAACTTCGAGAAAATCCCGCTCAAGGATGACGACTTTGAATTCCCCGACCTGTTGGGCGCGGCGTATGAATGGCTGATCAAGTTCTTTGCCGACACCGCAGGCAAAAAGGCCGGTGAATTCTATACCCCGGCGGAAGTGGTGCGGCTGTGCGTCGAAATCTGTGACCCACGGGAAAACATGAGCGTCTATGACCCGACCGTGGGTTCCGGCGGTATGTTGATCCAGATGCGCGATTACCTGCGCGAACATGGCGGTGATGCGGATGAGTTATCCCTGAATGGGCAGGAAAAAATCGGCACTACCTGGTCAATCTGCAAAATGAACATGCTGCTGCATGGCATTTCCCACGCCGATATTCGCCAAGAAGACACCTTGCGCGAGCCGCAACATCTGGATGAAACCAACGAGCTGAAACGCTTTGACCGCGTAGTGGCCAATCCGCCTTTCAGCCAGAACTACATCAAGAAAGACATGAAGTTTCCGGGGTGTTTCGCGGTGGATATGCCGGAAAAGGGCAAAAAAGCCGACCTGCATCATGGTGATGAACAAGGCGGGCAGAGAGGGGCGGAACAGTGTGCTGTTCATCAATGCCGACCGGGAATACCGTGAGGGCAAGGCGCAAAATCACCTGCGCCCGGAAGACATCGACAAGATTATCTATGCCTACCGCGCCGGTACGGATATTTCGGCCTATGCGCGGCATGTGCCTGTCGCCGAGGTAGTTGCCGAGGAATACAACTGCAATATCCGCCGCTATGTGGACAATGCGCCGCCACCGGAGCCGCAGGACGTTCGCGCCCATTTGCAGGGCGGTATTCCGCTGGTGGAAGTCGACAAGCTGCAACACTATTGGGAAAACTATGCACAACTGCGCGGGGATTTGTTTGTGCCGCGTGAGGGTGTAAAAGAAACCCCTCCCAGCCTCCCCTTATCAGGGGAGGAGCGAAGAGATACCGCTGCCTCTTGTCCCTCCCCTGATAAGGGGAGGGACAAGAGGGGTTTCTTCTGATGATGTCGGAAACTGAAAGATTTGATTTGGTTGATTCAAAAATTTCCACTGAACAGGCGTTATTGGAGAAGTTGCGGAAGCAAAAAGCGGGATTGATGCACGATTTGTTGACGGGCAAGGTGCTGGTCAACGTTGATGATGAAGAAAGCGATAAAGCCATCTGGCACAAGCATCTGCTGGAAAAATATCTATAAACAACTGATATTAAGAAGAAACCCCTCCCAACCTCCCCTTATCAGGGGAGGAGCTAAGAGGCAGCATTTGCTGTCTGGCGAGAAGTTGTTCCACCAAGTGTAGGAAAATACTCTGTGGGTTTAAAAGGACTTCATCGTTGGTGTAACGGATAACCTGCAAATCATAAGCGTTGAGAATACGGGTGCGTGCTGCATCGTATTCAGCCTTATCAGCGTGACTATCACCATCAATCTCAATGACCAACGCCAATGCAGCACAATAAAAATCAACAATATAACCGTCAATAGGTTTTTGACGCAGGAATTTGAAACCTGCCAATTGTCTGTGGCGCAGAATCTCTGACCACATTTTGTGCTCGGCAGGTGTCGGATTTTTCCGGTTGACCCGTGCCAATGCAACAAGATGGTCATGATAGGGTTGGTAACAGCGACTTTTCATACGCTAAAGCTAGCAAGAGAACAACTTGAACCTCAAATTAAACCGCCCAGAGGTACACTACTCTCTTACTCCTCCCCTGATAAGGGGAGGTTGGGAGGGGTTTCTTCTGCGTGCCTGATAAGGGGAGGTTGGGAGGGGTTTCTTTTGCGTGCCTGATAAGGGGAGGTTGGGAGGGGTTTCTTCTGCGTGCCTGATAAGGGGGAGGTTGAGAGAGGTTTCCTGATTTACGGAAAGCGATAGCAATGCTATCATTAAGCCATCAAGATCAGCATGAGGTGACAACAATGGCTAATCTCATTGTAAGAAATATCAGCGATGAAATCGCTCAAGCATTAAAGATACACGCCAGTCGTATGGGGATCAGCGCAGAAGCCGCCCACCGTCAAATTCTGGAACAAGTATTGATGCGCCCCAAAAAGAAAAGCTTCCTTGATCTGTTGAAAGAGATGCCAAATGTCGGTCGAGATAGCGACTTTGAGCGGATTCAGGATGATGCAGTGCCAGAAGTGTTTAGCTGATGTATTTACTGGACACGAATGTTATCAGCGAACTACGCAAAAAAGAGCGGATGAATCCCGGTGTGGAGCGGTTTGTAACACAAGCCCAAGCACAGGGTTCCGTCTGTTATCTCAGTGTGATTATGCTAGGTGAGTTACGCCGGGGTATTGACCTGATTTACCATCGTGGTGATCAGGAACAAGCCACCCTACTGGAACGCTGGTTAACAACCGTGCTTGAGGAGTACAGCGAACAGATGCTGGATTTTGGCAGAGAAGAAGCCCAACTATGGGGGCATTTGCGTGTGCCGCACCCTGAAAATGCGCTGGATAAACAAATTGCCGCCACCGCACTGATTCATGATCTGATACTCGTCACCCGGAATACCAAAGATTTCCAGTCAACCCGCGTCAAACTCTATAACCCGTTTGATGAAAATAACTAAATGAGCGAATACACCGAGGTTGAACAGCCCTTCCTGCAACAGCTTGCCGCGTTGGGCTGGACGAGTATCGACCAAGGTCAGGAAATCCCCCACGACCCCGCGCAAAGCCTGCGCCGCCACTTCCGCCAATGGCTATTGCCTGAAACCTTCCAACAAGCCGTAACTGCCATTAACACAACCGCCGACGGTCAAAGCTGGCTCACCGCCAAGCACCATCACTTCCGGCGAAGAGCATTTTTATCCGTGGAAAACCCAGTGGCCGCAGCCGGATAGCGTCGCCAGTGGCATGAACCCGCAGCAGCAACTCATCAACGGGATGTTGAACAAAGCCAACCTGCTGAACATGCTGCGCACCGCCACGGTGTTTATGGATACCGATGCCGGGCCACGCATCAAGGTGGTGTGCCGTTATCAACAGTTTCGTGCGGCCAACAAGATCGTGCAGCGCCTGCGCGACGGCAACAATGCCGAAGAACGCAGCGGCGTGGTCTGGCATACCCAAGGCTCGGGCAAAAGCCTGACCATGGTGTTTGTGGCACGGCTGTTACGTGCCGCCAGCGACCTCAGTGACTACAAGATCGTGCTCATCAATGACCGCGTGGATCTGGAAGACCAGCTAGGCAAAACCGCCACCCTGATCGGCGGGCGGGTCAATGCCATTGAGAGCCGCAAAGCCTTGCGCACTGAACTCGCCAGCGACAGTTCCGACATCAATATGGTGATGGTGCATAAATTCCAGACCTGTGATGAAGCCATGCCGCTCAAGGTGGCGGAAGCTTTGGGAACCTATCAGGCCATTCCCACCGCCAAAACCTTCGGCGAGGTCAATGCCTCCGAACGTATCGTGCTGATGATTGATGAAGCCCACCGCACGCAAGGGTCGGACTTGGGCGACAACATTTTTGAAGCCTTTCCCAATGCCGCCCGCATTGCTTTCACCGGCACGCCCTTGATCACCGAGCGCCACGGCGAGAAGAAAACGTATAAACGCTTTGGCAGCTACATTGATGAATACCGCCTGATGGATGCGGTGGAAGACGGCACCACCTTGCAGATTCTGTATGAAGGCAGGACGGCGGATGCGGCACTGAATGACAAACATGGCTTTGAAACACAGTTTGAAAACCTGTTCAAAGACCGCACCGAAGCCGAATTACTGGCGATCAAGAAGAAATACGGCGCGACCGGCGACCTGCTGGAAGCCGAAAAACGCATCGAGGCCATCGCCAAAGACCTAGTGAAACATTATCTGGAAAACATTTTCCCGAATGGTTTCAAGGCGCAGGTGGTGTGCCATTCCAAGCTGGCAGCAGTGCGCTATCAACGCCTGTTGCAACTGTTTAGCAGCAACAAGGTGAGCAACATCAAGGCGTTTGTACAGGGTAAACTGCCGTCGGTGGAAGCGGATGCACAAGTGGTGCATGAAGCGGTCAAATTACTGAAAAACGAAAAAATCCGTGCCGATTTTGAGGTGTACCTGAAAAAATTCCTGATGAGCATGGATATTATCCTGCCGCATCCGGCAGCCCAGCCCTACCGGATTCCGGCCAAACGTTTCGGCTATATCTTGCGTGTCACCAAGGAACGCTACAAAGATACCAGCCTGAATCTGGGCGATGCCGGGCAAAAGGTCAAAGACCTGATCAACGAACACCTGATCAGCCTTGGCATCAATCCCAAAGTCCCGCCGGTCGAACTATTGTCCGCTACCTTTATTGACAGCCTGAACCAGCACTGAGCCGGGAAGCCACCACGTTTTTTGAGCATATCGCCCATCAGGCGTTTGAGAAGGGTAAGGTGCCGGATGCAGCCAAGCCCCACATGAAACGGTTGATGGAGGCCATTGTCGAGCAGTTGCAAAACAGTATTGGCAGTATTGATTTCTGGAAGAATGCCGACAAGCAAAAACGTACCCGTAGCGACATCAAAACCGCGTTGACCCTGACCGGCATACCGGAACTCAAGGATAAACGGGAACGCCTTGCCATTGAAATCATGAACCTGGCGAAGAATCGCCATGATGCGCTGTTAACCGGTATGGATACGGATGAGGATGACGAATCATGAACGCCCGACGTGTAAGAGACATTGATTACATCGTTGTCCACGAGCTATGCCATTTTTATCACAAGAACCATGACGATGCTTTCTGGAATGAGGTTGACAAGATTTTGCCGGATTACCGGGAAAGGAAGGAATGGCTCAGAAAGCACGGTGCCGGTTTATCTTTGTAAAAGGCCACTACCCCCCACACTCCACCCCCACCTGCTTGGCCGCTACATTCCGCCCATCTTTAGCATAAGCCTCCAGACGCACCGTGCGCTGGCCGGAGGCTTTAGCCAGTTTGATCACGGCCTTGTCATTTTTCACATCGATTGAGCCACCCGCACGCTCGTCGATATACCAGTCAATCCGGTCTATGCCTTCTGTTTTAACGGTCAGTTCGCAGCGGCTATGATCAACGGTTACGTCCAGCGGGTAGCGGGCTTGGGCTGCCAATAGTTTGGCGGCATGCGCAATCAGGTCGGTATTGCTGGCGAGGATGTCGGTTTGGGTCATGAAATGACGTTCATCCGGCTCGACCCCGAAGTCTTCCAGCGGCATCCCGGCCTGTTCACCGGTGCGTAACATGCGGCGGCTGGACACGCGGAAGTCGGCAAAACGCGGTAATTCAGAGAAAACCGTGCCCAGATTGCCCGATTCATCCAGCCCTGGTGCTTGGGCGAGTACCCGTAGCAGCAAGTGTTGCCAGACATTCGCGCCACCCGCGCCCGTGTTGTTATTCGCGCCCAGAATCTTGCCGACCTGATGGTCACGGAAACCGGCAGCGAACATATCGGTTGCGCTATAGCAATAGGCATCGGTGATCAACACCACCGGACCGGTATAGACCTGGCCTAGGTTATTCGCTTCTGATTCCGTCGTGATAGGGTGGCCGGTGGAGTAAATCGCCCCACTGACCGGGGCGCGGATCAGGGAAGGTAGCCACGCTTTCAGGTCGATTTGTGGCACGATGGGTGAGGGTGAGTTGCGCCGACATAATTCCCGCACCAGTGGGTCACTTTTGAACTGGGCTTTTTCCGGCTCAATCCGGTGTGGAGTCAATAACTGTAGCAGGCGTTCTGCGGCGGTGATCAGGCCGCCCGCATTACCACGTACATCGAAAATCAGGCCTTGTTGCGGCAAGGTGATCAACAGGCGGGTGAATTCACGCAGGAAGCTTTCTTCCTCTTCGACCATAAAGCTGAACAGGCGCAGGTAACCGAATTTGCCGCTGGGCGTATCAACCGCCATTGCCTTGAGCAGGCTGGGCAAGCGGGTCGCAACCGGTGTGCTGGTGGTGTCCGGTGCCGCCCGCTCAGACATATCAGCAGCATCAGTATCAGGACTGGCGGATGCAAACAGTTGCTTGCGACACTGGTTGATATGTTCGGCAGCCAACTGGTTACCCAACAGGAAATCACGGTAGAGGTTGGCGGGGTCAGGTTGAATATCCAGCAAAGTATCCGCCGCGCGGGCACTAGCCGTCCCACTTTCTGAAGTGGCTGTCGCGCCCTGACTTAACACCAGCCATTCAAACTGGATATCATGCGTTTTGCCGTCTTCACTGCGGTATTGCAGGTTGATCTGGCGTTCGGGTGGCGGCAGGCTGACGGCTAACGGGCGAATAGTCAGGGAACGCAAGCCCACCGCAAAGCGTGCAGCGGCATTGCTGCCGGATTCATGTTCACCCCGCTGGCGGATAGCTTCCAGAATTGGCAGGCCGTTCCAGAGCAGTAATTCAACACCGGGCTTGAAATCGGGGTTACTGAAACCGGTCGTAAGCTTGGTGACGATGTAATGCGCCTGTTGTTTGTCGTCAAAATACTCTTCGACCAGAAACGGCAGCACGGCAGTCAGGCTACGATAAGGAATCGGCAGGATATAGTTGGTATGCAGGTCATGCAGGCTGGTGAAAATGTCCAGTAATTCGCGGTGAAATTCCAGCTCACTTTGCACCACTTCATCGCTTGCATTTTCCAGCCGGTATTGTAACAGGGTCAGGCGCTGCACCGGGTCGATGCCATACAGGGCTTTTTTCAGATGCAAGTGCGCATATATCTGGCCGATCAGGACTTTTGCCTGTTCAACCAAAGTACGTTTATCCGCTAGGGTCAGACCGGCATTGTCCGGCAGTACATCATGCAAGCGGGGCAGGGTGGCGGCAAGATCAGTGTTACTCATCGAATCATCCCCACTATAAAAGTGAACAGTAACAAGGCGATACCGATGCCCCCGGCAATTTTGAACAAGCGGTCAGTGCGCTGCTGGTGTTGCTGGTTGGCCAACATAAAGATGTCGATCTGCTGCAGGACAGCGGTGTCGAGCGCGGGGTCAATCCAGACGCGGGTATGTTTCAGGTCTTCCGCTTCAATCGCGGCGATGGCTTCCGCCAGTTCGACCTGATAAACACGGGTGTTGAGATCTAACAGCTTGCGTTTCAGGGTGTTATGCACATGCATCTGGGCGACCAGCCCGTTACTGAATCGTGCAACATAGCGGATGCCGTTTGCGTAGCCCGCGCCGTGGCGGGCGGGGGGTGTGTCCGAATGATGCAGCCGCACCGTACCCGGCTGCTCCGGGCGGGTTTCCAGATAAAGATACCCCTGATCCATGCTGTTCCCCTTGGGCTGAATTTTGATTTATAAAAAACGACCTTACACCTAATCTATAGCAGCATCCATAACATCAATAAAGAAAAAGTGTTAAGTTAGGCCACTCTTTAACCCTTATTTGCGTTTTGCCCCTGGTATGGACTGGATATTGATGTGACTGCCTTTAACCCTGATTGCACCCTTTGCCCGCGCCTGGCTGGTTTTTTGCAGGATTTACGCCAAAAATACCCGGACTATCACAATAAACCGGTGCAGCCGTTTGGCGACCCGGCGGCACGGCTGCTGATTGTCGGCCTTGCCCCCGGCATGCACGGTGCCAATGCCAGTGGTCGTCCGTTTACCGGGGATCATGCCGGTATTTTACTCTATCAAACCCTGCACAAATTTGGCTTTGCCAGCCGACCTGAATCCCTGTCCAGTGACGATGGTCTGGAGCTGATCAACTGCCGCATCACTAACGCGGTGAAATGCCTGCCGCCCCAAAACAAGCCAGTAGGCAGCGAAATCAATACCTGTAACCCGTATCTGCAAACCGAACTGCACAGCGTGCAGCCGGGCAGTGTGATTCTGGCTTTGGGCAGTATTGCGCATACTGCGGTGCTGAAAACCTTGGGGATAAAACTGGCACAGTACAAATTTGGCCATGCAGCGCTGCATACTTTGCCACAAGGCTTTTACCTGCTGGACACTTATCACTGCAGTCGCTATAACACCAATACGCGGCGTTTGACCACGCCAATGTTCGAGGCGGTGTTTGCAAAAGCGGGTGCATTGCTTGCTGGCTGATAGCAAGGGGTTTGTGGCAAAATGGCGGCATGCAAACCTCAGACTCTGGCAACCACCCTTTGCCGCCCTTTGACTCACAGGATTTCCTGAAAACAGTGCCCCATCAACCGGGTGTTTACCGTATGCTCGGCAGTGACGGACAAATTTTGTACGTCGGTAAGGCTAAAGATTTACGCAACCGGGTGTCCAGTTATTTCCGGGGGACGGTCGCCAATTCGCGTATCTTTGCGCTGGTCAAACAGATTGGTGGCGTGCAGATTACCGTGACCAACACCGAGGCCGAAGCCTTGCTGCTGGAAAACAATCTGATCAAGCAGCACAAGCCGCGCTACAACATCCGCCTCAAAGACGGTAAGGGCTATCCGTATATTTACCTGTCGAGCAAGCATGACAGCCCGGCTATCCGGTTTTACCGGGGGGCGCGCAAGCTGCCGGGGCAGTATTTTGGCCCGTATGCCAGCACGGGCGCGGTCTGGCAGACCCTGCACCTGATGAAAAAGCTTTTCAAAATTCGCCAGTGTGAAGACAGTTATTTCGCGAATCGTTCGCGCCCCTGCCTAGAATACCAGATCAAGCGCTGTAGTGCGCCCTGTGTTGGCCTGATCAGTGCGGCGGATTATCAGCAAAATGTCCAGCATGCCACCCAGTTTTTGCAGGGGCGCAGCCAGGACGTGATCAACGATCTGGTCATGCGCATGGAAGCGGCAGCAGCAGCACTGGAATTTGAGAAGGCGGCTGATTACCGCGACCAGATTGAAAGCCTGCGCCAGATTTCACAACAGCAGTACGTCACCAGCGACAGCGGTAACGGTAATGTGGACATTGTTGCCTTGCACCTTGAATCCGGGATTGCGAGTTTGCAGGTCTTCACGGTGCGTAATGGCAATAATCTGGGTAACCGCAATTTCTTCCCCGATTTACCGGATGAAAATGTCGAAGCCGGTGAGATCATGGCCTATTTTCTGGCACAATATTACCTGGGGCATGATGTGCCCTCGGAAATACTGGTGTCCCCCATGCCGGACGAGCCTGAGGTGCTGGAAGAAATGCTCACCCTCAAGCAGCAACGCAAGGTCGTCTTGCGCCAGCCACAACGCGGCGAGCGCATCAAGTGGGTAGAACTGGCGCTTAAAAATGCAGAGCAGGCGCTGACCATGAAGCTGCTGTCTAAAGCCGGGATGCAGGAACGTCTGTTTGCCTTGCAGGCGGCTTTGCACTTGCCTGTTCCACCGTTACGCATGGAATGCTTTGACATCAGTCACACCATGGGGGAGGCCACTGTGGCATCTTGTGTGGTATTCGACCCGAATGGCCCGCTGAAAACCGATTATCGGCGCTATAACATTGAAGGTATCCAGCCCGGCGATGATTATGCCGCCATGAAGCAGGCCTTGACCCGGCGTTTTCGTCGGGCAAGTGAGCAGGAGGGTAAGCTACCTGATATTCTGTTTATTGATGGGGGTAAAGGGCAGGTGAAACAGGCGCTTGAGGTGCTGCAGGAGCTGGCTATTCAAGGGGTCGAGGTAGTCGGTGTGGCTAAAGGCGAGGGGCGCAAACCCGGCCTGGAAACACTGATCATCGAGCAAAACACCGCACGACTGGTGTTGCCCGAGCATTCGCGTGCTTTGCACCTGATCCAGCAGATCCGGGATGAGGCACACCGCTTTGCCATTACCGGTCATCGTGCCCGCCGCCAGAAGGCACGCACCCAGTCACCGCTGGAAGACATCAGCGGACTGGGGAGCAAACGGCGGCAAGTGTTACTGAAACAGTTTGGTGGCCTGCGCGCGATTGAACGCGCCAGTGTGGAAGAGTTGGCAAAGGTGCCCGGGATTAGTGCTGATTTGGCGCAGAAAATTTATGACAAATTTAACGGAGAACAGTAAGTTCATGGTCTTTAATCTGCCTATCATGCTGACATGGTTACGCATTGTCTTCATCCCCCTGTTGATGATCCTGTTTTATCTGGATGCACCGTGGGCACCGCTGGCGGCGGCGACAGTCTTTGGTTTTGCCGGTTTGACCGATTGGGCGGATGGCTATTATGCGCGCAAGTGGAATCAGGAATCCCGCTTTGGGGCTTTTCTGGATCCGGTGGCGGACAAATTAATGGTCGTAGTGGCGATGCTGCTGATCGTTGAGCGTGAAGCTGACATCTGGTTCACGCTGGCGGCGGCGGTTATTATCGGTCGTGAGATTGTGATCTCAGCCCTGCGCGAATGGATGGCACAAATGGGCGCACGCAATGCGGTGGCGGTTGCCTTTATCGGCAAGGTAAAAACGACGGCTCAAATCATTGCGCTGATTTTTCTGCTGTATAACCAGTATTTGTTCGGTTTTCTACCGATGCGGGCGCTGGGCATTATCGCGCTGGTCGTGGCGGTGGTATTGACCGTGGTATCGATGGTGCAATACCTGCGGGGTGCGTTTACGGCATTACAGGCAGAGGCTTAAGCCATGCGCGGGATGGGGCAGATTTTATCCCATCCCGCTGTGTCATTGTTTGCGATTTATACCAGAACACGAGGGGTAGCCCTGTGTGAACCAGATGGAAGCTGAGGACTGTCTGAGCGCAGCGAGTTCCGCAAGCTGGAACTCTGGTTTACACAGGGCTACCCCAAATTAGGCCAGTAAGCCTTAACACCTAAGGCTTGTTTTGCCCGGAAATCAGGAAGTCCTGATACTCTTTAAGACGTACCCAGTTATTTTTGGCTGCCAGTTCCGCCTGATACGGCCATGACTTGGGTTCGTGCATTTTAAACTGGCTACCGCCCGCCTCCAGCAAGGCCTTCAGTTCGTCCCTGTCCATGGTGGCGAGTTTGGCATAGCTTTTGATGCCCGCCTGATTCAGCAGTCGCTCGATTTTTGAGCCGATGCCTTCCAGTTTTTTCAGATCATCCACATGGTTGTCATCGGGCATATCGAGCACAGCATTGACCGGCAAGCTGGCAACCGGCGCGGTGAAGGCATCGACCCGGCTTTGGAACGAGGCCGGTTTGCTGGCAGGTGGCGGGCTTGGGCGCATGACTGGGGGCACGGGTGGACGTGCCCGGACTGGATCGGTCGTTTCATCCCGGCGACCACGCAGCAAGCTGTGCAAGTCAGTTTCAAAACCTTCCTGGTTCCTCCCGTCAAGCGGGCTGGCCATCGGGCGCTGTCGGGTGTATGGGGGGCTAGGGGTATCCTGAGCCGGGCGGCGACAGCACAAGCCCAGTGCTTTCAGCAGGTAACAGCACAGTGCGCCCATAACAAAGGCACCGGCCAGTAACAGGACAATCTCGGTGGTAGCAGTGCCGAGTGTGTAAGTGGTTTCGTTCACGGTCTGCTTCCTTTAGTCGTGCGACCTGCCCTGCACGTAGCAGAACAGGAACCCGAGTATAAATGCCACAAGCAGTAGCACAATGATTTCAGTGCCCGCATTGCTCATGTCATGGCGCGTACTGATGTGGGTGTACAGGTCTTGTAAACTCTGCATGATCTTCACTCCTCCAAGCTATTTCAGGGGTACCAGTTCAACCCGCCGGTTCTTTTCACGGCCATCATCGGTTGCATTGTCGGCAATCGGTTCTTCCTCACCCAGCGAGTCAACCTCGATCTGGGCTTTGGCAGCACCGCGTTTGACCAGCATGTCCCGAATTTCTCCGGCACGTTTCAAGCCCAGTTTCCGGTTGTACGCTTGCCGTCCAACGCTGTCCGTATGCCCGATCAGCTTGATCTTCGTCTCCGGATGAGCATTCAGATAGGCAATCACACCATCAATGTAGCCAGCTGCACTATCCGCCAGTTCAGGTTCTGCCGAACGGAAAGGGAAGTACAGCTTGGCTGCCCGAATCCGTTTGGGCACTTTGACCTTTTTGCCTGTTTCATCCGCATTTTTGGCGGTGTCGGCTTCCTCTTGCGCATCACCCCCTTCCGTATCAACCGTCAGCTTGTTTTTGTCATCTTTACCATTCTTGTCATCCTTTTTCGCGTCTTTTTTTGCGTTGGCAGGTTCTGCTGCGGGTTTTGACTCAGGTTCTGGTTCAGCTGGCGCTGTAGTTTCTGCAGTCTTATCTGCAGAGGACTCGGTCTCGGTTGCTGTCTCGGTTGCCGCCCCGGTTTCTGCTGCCGGTTTGTCGGTAGCCTCCGGTGTGGTTTCGGTGGACTGATCGGTTTGACTGACAGAGTCGTTTGTTACCTCATCGCCGGTTTTAGCCGGGTCTGCTGCAGCAAGCGCCATATCCTGGTCAGTGTCGACCGGTTTCTGTTCACTTTCCTTGGGCAGGATGACTTCACCGCTGGAATCAGCATCCAGATAATCCGGGATACCGTCGCGGTCATTATCAGCCGCATCCGCGATACTGCCATCACCGTTGGGGTCGGGGTTTTCCATGGCGGTCATGATCCCGTCACCGTCATCGTCGGTGTCGAGTGCATCGATGGTGCCGTCCTTGTCCGTATCCTGATTGTCCACCAGCTCGATACCGTCGGCGACGCCATCACCATCCGAGTCGGTCAGGGCAGGGTTGGTGCCGATGAGTTTTTCATCGCCATTACTGATCCCGTCGCCATCATCATCCATCATCGCCCAGCCCGTGGCTTTGTCCAGGTAATCCGGGAGTCCGTCGGCGTTACTGTCGCGGGCATCGTCGGACGTGCCATCACCATTCGGGTCAGGCGATTCATTGATGGTCAGATCACCATCACCATCATCATCATTGTCCAGGGCATTAATGATGCCATCGTCATCGCTATCCAGCGGGGCATCGGTATTATTGCCGATTTCAATATCATCCCTCAGCCCGTCCTTGTCCGAGTCGGAGACATAAGGATCCAAACCCAGTTTGCGTTCGAGCACATCCGGCAGGCCATCATTATCACTGTCGGAGGTATCGTTACTGCTAGCCGTCACCGGCGTGGCTGCTTGCGCACTATTGGCATCGGCACTGGTAACGGTGGTTGCTTCTGTTTTGCTTGCGGTATCGGTATTTTCAGCAGCACTGGCTACTGGGGCACCGCTGGTATCAGCACTGCAAAAGTCTTTGATCTTGCAGGTATACCACCACCAGCCAGCAACACCCCAGATGCCGGCCAGCAGTAATACCATCAAGGTTCTCAGTTTCATAGCTGCGTGGCTCCTTTCGTATTTCGAACGCAAATCAATGAGTGCGCGTATAGTAACAAAAAAACGCAAACAAGTTTTTCTATTAGCATTGTTCCCAAGGCAGGCCATGAAAACGCCAGCCACCGATAGTTCCCCGGTGGTGGTGTTCGTCACGCTCGCCCTCGAAACCCTCATCGACGTGCAATACTTTCTGGAAGCCCGCCGCCAGCAGGGTAGCGCCTGCTTCACGGGTACGCTTGCCACTGCGGCAGCTGAGTACGACAGCCGCTTCGGTTTTTGGATCACAATCCGGGCAGCGGTTTTTCAGCATCCGCTCGATTTCACTGGCGAAGGCAGGGTTAATATCCCAATCCGGTTCATCAATCCAGGCGATATGCACCGCGCCCACCGGATGGCCGACAAACAGGTATTCCATCGATGAACGTATATCCACCAACAGGCTTTTTTCCGGGTTATCCTGTAAATACTGGTAGGCTGCTTTAGGCGACAGGTCAATCAGTTCCGGCATGCATGTTTCCTCAATCAAGACAAAAATTAAGATAAAGTCATTCAGGCATCATCCGGGGTGCGCATCAGCTCCAGAACCGTCCGGATACCCTGATCGCGGGGCATGCTGCCTTTTAACCAGCTCAAAATATCCTGATCAGATGCGCTTAGCAAGCGTTCGAAGGCAAACTGTTGTTCCATGGGCAGGCACAAGTAGTGGGTACGCAGGAAATGACTTAAAGGCTGATCGAGTTCAGACAAGGTGCGCCGACACGCCCAGCGCAAACGCACCAGCCGTTCTTCCTGGCGTTTGGTTTCGGTCATGACGGTGTTACTCGGTTTATTCACGTCATTCATGGCGGGCAGTGCGAATTTTAGCCGCCAGTGCCTGAAAATGGGGAGGGGTGGGTTCCAGTCCGAACAGAATGCCGAACAGGACGGGGTCTTGTAGCTCAAGCAGCTGATCAAAACACATTGTTTCGGCAGCATCGGCTTGTGGAAAATGATTTTGCAGGTAACGATCAAGGACGAAATCCAGTTCTTTCATGCCACGGCGGCAGCGCATTTTGTAACGGGAAAGTTCACTCATGGACAGTGTCTCGGTTGCTAAAACTGGGTGTAACACCCCTCATCCTGATGAATGAGGGGTAATCAGATCTTTAACCGTTAACGGCGTTCAATCATTTTCTGTTTGAGTGCACCAATCGCCTTGGCCGGATTCAAGCCTTTGGGGCAGGTATTGGTACAGTTCATGATGGTATGGCAACGGTATAACTTGAACGGGTCTTCCAGATCATCCAGACGCTCACCGGTCGCCTCATCCCGGGAATCAATCACCCAGCGATAGGCTTGCAGCAGGGTCGCGGGGCCAAGATAACGATCCCCGTTCCACCAGTAGCTCGGGCAGGAAGTCGAACAGCTCGCACACAGTATGCACTCATAAAGGCCATCCAGTTTTTTGCGGTCTTCCGGTGATTGCAGGCGCTCCCGATCCTGTGGCGCGGGGGTAGTGGTCTGCATCCACGGCTTGATCGATGCATACTGGGCATAGAAATGGGTCAGATCCGGCACCAGATCCTTGACCACTTCCATGTGCGGCAAGGGACTAATCGTGATGTCGCCGGGTATGTCTTCAATCGCCTTGATGCACGCCAGCGTATTGGTGCCACCGATATTCATCGAGCAGGAACCACAAATACCTTCCCGGCAGGAACGCCGGAAAGTCAGCGTCGGGTCAATTTCGTTTTTGATCTTGAGGAGGGCATCGAGCACCATCGGTGCGCAGTCACCCAGATCAATCGAAAACGTGTCCCAACGCGGGTTTTGCCCACTGTCCGGGTCGTAACGGTACACTTTGAAATGTTTGACACGGCTCGCCCCCGCAGGAGCAGGCCATGTTTTGCCTTCACGAATAATCGAGTTGGCAGGCAGTTTAAATTCAGCCATGGTGTGATGCTCCCTTAGTAAACGCGCTTCTTGGGCGGAATGTATTCAACATCATCCGTCAAGGTATAGGTATGAACCGGGCGATAGTCGATACTGACTTTACCATCGTTGGCCAGCCAGGCCAGTGAATGCTTCATCCATGTGGCATCATTCCGATCCGGGAAGTCTTCACGGGCATGTGCGCCCCGGCTTTCTTCACGGTTCAGGGCACACTGCACGGACACCTGTGCACAATCCAGCAGGTTCGCCAGTTCGAAGGTTTCCATTAGATCCGAATTCCAGATCATACCCCGGTCACTCACACCCACATCCTCGAAGCTGGCGTAAATGGTATTCATCTTGTCGACGCCTTCCTGCAACGATTCACCGGTACGGAAGACGGCAGCATGTTTTTGCATGGCGTGCTGCATCTGGTCGCGGATGTCAGCCGTCGTGGATGAGCCACTGGCGTTATGAATGCGCTGGAAACGCTCCATGACCCTGGCAACACCGGCAGCGGGCAGGTCGGGCTGGTTAGCGCCCGGCGTAATGGTTTCTGCGCAGCGGTTGGCAGCGGCGCGGCCAAAGACCACGATGTCCAGCAGTGAGTTGGAACCGAGACGATTCGCACCGTGCACAGACACACAGGCACACTCGCCAATGGCCATCAGCCCCTTGACCACGCTGTCCGGGTTACCGTCTTTCAGGGTAACTACTTCACCGTGGTAATTGGTCGGAATGCCACCCATGTTGTAATGCACGGTCGGCAGCACCGGAATAGGTTCTTTGGCCACATCGACACCGGCAAAAATCATCGCGCTTTCGGCGATACCGGGCAGGCGTTCATGAATAATATCGGCACCCAGATGTTCCAGATGCAAATGAATATGGTCACCCTTGGGGCCGACGCCACGACCTTCATTGATTTCAACCGTCATCGAACGGCTGACCACGTCGCGTGAGGCCAGGTCTTTGGCGTTCGGTGCATAACGCTCCATGAAGCGCTCGCCTTGTGCATTGGTCAGGTAGCCACCTTCACCGCGCACCCCTTCAGTAATCAGGCAGCCGGAGCCGTAGATGCCGGTCGGGTGGAACTGGGTGAACTCCATGTCCTGCAGGGGCAGACCGGCACGGGTTACCATACCATTGCCATCACCGGTACAGGTGTGAGCCGAGGTGGCTGAGAAGTAGGCGCGGCCATAACCGCCTGTCGCCAGCACGACTTGCTGGGCGCGGAAAATACGCAGTACACCGGTCGCCAAGTCCCAGGCCATCACGCCCCGGCAAACGCCGTCGTCATCCATGATCAGGTCAGTCGCAAAATGTTCGATATAAAATTCGGCATGGTGACGTAAGGACTGCTGGTAGAGCGTGTGCAGAATCGCGTGACCGGTACGGTCAGCCGCCGCGCAAGTACGTTGGGCAATACCTTTGCCGTAATCGGTAGTCATGCCGCCGAACGGGCGCTGGTAAATGCGGCCTTCTTCGGTGCGGGAGAACGGTACACCCTGATGTTCGAGTTCGATCACCGCCGGAATCGCTTCGCGGCACATGTACTCAATCGCATCCTGGTCGCCCAGCCAGTCGGCACCCTTGACGGTGTCGTACATGTGCCATTGCCATTTGTCTTCACCCATATTACCGAGTGCCGCTGACATCCCGCCTTGAGCGGCGACCGTGTGACTACGGGTCGGGAAAACCTTGGTGATACAGGCGGTGGACAGCCCCTTGTTGGCCATACCGAAGGTGGCACGCAAGCCAGCGCCACCCGCGCCGACCACGACGACATCATAGGTGTGGTGTTCAATCTTGTATTGGTATTCAGACATGAATCTTATCCTTAACTTCCGAAGGCAGCACGTAAGACGGCGAAAATACTGGTAAAGCCGGTCAGTACCATAAAGAATTTCACCCCGATCAGGGCACCGAGCTTGACGCCTTCGTGGTGGACGTAATCTTCAATCACCACCTGCATACCCAGGGATGCATGGTAAAACGCTGCAAACAGAAACAGGGTAAACATGGCGACATTAAACGGAGCCTTGAAATAGCTCACGACGGTGGCATAGTCCTGCCCACTCATGGCCGCGACCGAAAAGGCCACCCACAAAGTCAGGGGCACCAGGGCTACGGCAGTCAGGCGCTGCATCCACCAGTGGTGCGTGCCGTCTTTGGCGGAGCCAAGACCCATGGCTTTTTTTAACGGTGTAGTCAAACTCATCTTTTTATCTCCACAAGGTAATCAGGTGGTCATCAGGCGACCAGCCACAACAGCACAGTCAGAACCACCGATGCCACCAGCACAATCTTGCCGGTGAGGTAAGTGGTAGGAATATCAAAGCCAAAGCCTGAATCCCACAGCAGGTGACGGATGCCGTTGCACATGTGATAAAACAGTGCCCAGGTCCAGCCGAATAACACCAGCTTGCCGAACCAGGAACCGAGAAGACTGCTGGCATTGGCGAATGCTTCGGGCCCGGCAGCAATCGCTGACAGCCAGTACGCCACCAGAATCGTGCCGATGGCGAGTACAACGCCCGTGCCCCGGTGGAGTATGGATAAAGTACTAGTGAGTTGCGGTTTGTAGACGCTGAGGTGAGGTGACAGCGGTCTGTTGGCGGTGTTCTTCATACTGTGTTAGAACCTATGTTGGGACATGATTACGTTAACCGGTTTGGATTGTCGACATATGTATAACTTGGTCGCCAATAATAGCTTGAATTATCGCTAATTCCAAGTGTGCAACTGCAACATTGTTGACATATCGCGGATTTTTTCCACTTTTGTCAATTTGGTGGGTGCTGGCACGGATAACGCTTTATGCAGCCACCAAGGCGCAACAGGATACCATATCCAATGTGGGCAGGCGGAATCCATACTGCGGCTGTGGTATCGAAGGTATGCAGACATCGGATTCCAGTTGAGAATACAGGACACGGTGCAGGGTTGCCGGGTATTTGTGTTGCTGGTCGGGCGGGATGGTGTGCAACAACGACGCTGGGTCGGGGCTGAAGTGGAAGCGGCTTTAAGTCGCCGCTTTTCACCGCATGACGATAAGGAACGGCTGCCGGTCTATCCGGTGTTACTGCCGGAAGCGGTTTACGCGGATTTGCCGGTATTCCTGCGCCAGATTCAATCGGTGGTCTGGGATGCAGAGCAGGAGGCATTACCGGCGGGTTTATTGACGGCAGTACAGGAGCAACTCAGCCAGACGCTGAATCCGGTGCCGATTCGTTTAAGCGGCGAACCTTATCGGGGTTTGCGTTATTTCCGGCGGGAAGATGCTGACCGCTTTTTCGGGCGGGAGAGTGAAGTGCTGGAGGTGGTGCAGCAGCTCGGGTATGCCGAGGATTTCCGGCCAGCTAGCCATTCATCCAAAATAAGAATGGTAGTGCAATCACCTATGGTATCATATTACCATGAAGACAAAGCCAACAGCAGAACGTATCAGTTATCTGAAAATGCGCTTCCCTGATGAAGCCATTTTGGAATACGTGGTGTGGAAACTACCGAAGGCCACTCCAGACCGGCCACATGGTTACAAGTACCGTTATTACTATGGGAAAGCGGGTGAGCGATTGGTCGGCTACGATAATGAATCAGGCAAAGGCGACCACAAGCATATTGGGGAAAACGAATACCCCTACACCTTTGTCAATCTTGAGAAACTCACCCAGGATTTCTTGCTGGATGTGCAGATAAACCGAAACAAGGAGGCTGCCAATGAACAATAACACGCTCACCATTACGGTGCTTGACCCTGAACAGGCCATGCAGCAAATGTTGTCTGATGCCAGACAGTTGGATCGGGGTGAATCACTCGCTGAGCCGAACAAGTTGATCTTTAGTAATCTGGATCAACTGCTGTCCAGCCTGACGCCCAAGCGCTGGGAACTGGTCACCCGGCTGGCAACAGAAGGGACGATGTCGATTAAAAAACTGGCTGAACTACTCCAGCGCGATTACAGCAATGTACACAGTGACGTGAAGCGCTTGCAGGAAAACGGTTTGATTGATCAGGCGGAAGACGGGGTTTATGTGCCTTGGAATAACCTGGATATCAAAGTAAGCCTGAAACAGGCAGCATAAGACAGTAAGACCATCTCTCTTTGCCAACGATTGTGGCAAGAAATCTGCACGCCTGCCGCTGCTGCCTGTTCCGAAGCGGAAAAGAGCCTGTTACAATCGCGCCCATGTCAGGAAATACTATTGGAACAATCTTCACCGTTACTTCGTTCGGTGAAAGTCATGGCCCCGCTATCGGGTGTATTGTCGACGGTTGCCCGCCGGGTATGCGCCTGTCTGTGGAAGATTTGCAGGCTGATCTGGATCGGCGCAAGCCGGGGCAGAGTCGCCATACCACCCAGCGCCGTGAAGCGGATGAGGTGCAGATACTCTCGGGTGTATTCGAGGGTTTAACGACCGGCGCACCGATTGGCCTGCTGATCCACAACACCGATCAGCGTTCAAAAGACTATTCGGATATTCTCGACCGCTTCCGCCCTGGGCATGCGGATTATACCTATTACAAAAAGTATGGCCTGCGTGATTATCGCGGGGGCGGGCGTTCATCGGCACGCGAAACGGCAATGCGGGTGGCTGCCGGGGCGATTGCGAAAAAATACCTGAAAGAACGTTTCGGTGTGGAAATTTACGGCTACCTGTCGCAACTGGGGCCGATTAAAGCCGAACAGGTCGATATCACCGAGATTGAAAATAATCCGTTTTTCTGTCCGGATGCCGCCAAGGTTCCTGAAATGGAGGCCTATATGGATGCCCTGCGCAAGGAAGGCAATTCCATCGGTGCGAAAATAACCACGGTCGCAACCGGCCTGCCACCCGGCTGGGGTGAACCGGTGTTTGACCGGATGGATGCCGACATTGCGCATGCGATGATGAGTATCAATGCAGCCAAGGGCGTGGAAATCGGCGCGGGTTTTGCCTGTGTTGAACAAAAAGGCACCGAACACCGCGATGAAATCAGCCTGCAAGGTTTCCTGCAAAATGAATCCGGTGGCACGCTAGGCGGCATTACCTCCGGGCAGGACATCGTGGTACATACCGCTTTCAAACCGACTTCCAGCATGCGTATTCCGGGTCAAACCATTAATCTGGACGGTGAAGCGGTGGAAGTCATCACCAAAGGCCGCCATGACCCTTGTGTCGGTATCCGTGCCACCCCGATTTGTGAGGCGATGCTCGCGATTGTGCTGCTGGATCATGCCTTGCGCCATCGGGCACAAAATGCAGACGTGGTGACGGCGCTGGCGGATATTCCGGGGAAAGTGAGCTAAGCTATTCCGTCATGCTAAACTAGCAGTCTGTAATCAGGAATGCCGCCATGACCGACCGTAAAGAACTGCCTATCGGTATCCAGACTTTCCGTGAGATTAGGGAAAATGGACACTATTACGTGGATAAAACAGACTTGGCTCTCCGACTGGTTCGGGAAGGCAAACATTATTTTCTATCCCGCCCGCGCCGTTTTGGTAAAAGCCTGTTTCTGGATACCTTGAAAGAACTGTTCGAAGGTAATGAAGTATTGTTCCGAGGGCTGGCGGTGTATGAACACTGGGACTGGGCGGTAAAATACCCGGTGTTGCGTTTCAGTTTTGGCAGCGGAAACTTCACACAGGCTGATTACCTGGCCAAAAACCTGATGGCACAGCTGGATAATCTGGAAGCCCTATTTGGCTTTCAATCAGGCTACACGACGTGCCCTGAGCGTTTTCAGGCACTTATCCAGGAAGCCAAAAAACAAACCGGTTCCCCCGTGGTGGTGCTGATCGACGAATATGACAAACCTATCCTTGATGCGCTGGATGATCCTGCGGTCGCCCAAGCCAATCGTGATTTCCTGCGCGGGTTTTATGGCACGATCAAGGATTATGACGCGCATATCAAGTTCAGTTTCCTGACGGGTGTGAGCAAGTTTTCCAAGGTCAGTTTATTCTCGGGTTTGAATAATTTGTATGACATTACCCTGTCACCTGAGTATTCAGCTATCTGTGGTTATACGGACAATGATATTGATAGCGTGTTTGCGCCCGAGTTGACAGGACTGGATCGGCAGGAAATCCGGGACTGGTATAATGGCTATAACTGGCTGGGCGAAGGGGTTTATAACCCGTTTGATATTCTGCAACTATTCAAACGCCGTGAGTTCAAAAACTACTGGTTTGAAACCGGCACGCCGACTTTTTTGATAAAAACACTCGCCAAACGGCACGTGGCTACCCCAGCGTTGCAGGAACTCAGTAGCGACGATGAGCTGCTATCCAGCTTCGATGTAGACAATATGTCGGTTGAAGCCCTGATGTTTCAGACCGGCTATCTGACGATCAAAGAGCGGGAGCATCTGGGCGGGAACTACTTTTATACCCTGGGTTATCCGAACCGGGAGGTCTACCAGAGCCTGAATAACAGCCTGCTGACTTACTTGGTGCAGGACGGCGGAACGCAGGTCAGGCAACGTCTGCAGCTACGAAAACTGTTGTTGGCGAATGACTTTGCTGGCCTGAGGCAGCTGTTTCAGAGCTTCTTTTCCAGTATCCCCTATCACTGGTATACCAACAACGACATCCAGAACTTTGAAGGCTATTACGCCAGCGTGTTTTATTCTTATTTTGCGGCGCTCGGTCTGGATCTGACGGTCGAGGATTGCAGCCATCACGGGCGGCTGGATATGGCCTTGAAGTTCAACCAGCAGGTGTACTTGTTTGAATTCAAGGTAGTGGAGATGGTGCCTGCCGGAAAGGCGTTGCAGCAGATTAAAGACAGGGCGTATGCCGACAAATACCGGCAGTTGCAACAGCCGATCCACTTGCTGGGGGTGGAGTTCAGCAAGGTGGATCGGAACATTGTCGGGTTTGAGGTGGAGCAGGCTTAACCGGCTTAAACCCGTTAAGCTGCCCGGCGGTGTTGCCCCTGACTCGCCAGGTATTCTTCGTAACTGCCCTGGTAATACACGACCTTTTTATCTTTGATCTCGATCACTTCATTCGCCAGTGAAGACACAAATGCCCGGTCATGGCTGACGAAAATCAGGGTGCCATCAAAATCTGCCAGCCCGTTGTTCAGCGCTTCAATCGCCTCCAGATCCATGTGGTTGGTGGGTTCGTCCATGATCAGGACGTTAATGTCCATCATCATCAGCTTGCCGAACAACAAACGGTTTTTCTCACCGCCTGAACAGACGCGTGCCCGTTTGTTGGCGTCGTCCGCCGTAAACAACAAGCGCCCGAGCATCCCACGCACTGCGAGGTCATCATGCCGGGCAGTGCGCCACTGTGACATCCAGTCGAAAATAGTCAGGTCGGAAGCGAAATCATCAGTACTGTCTTGCGGGCAATAGCCAATCGTTGCATTTTCTGACCAGTTGATGACGCCTGCATTGGGCTGCAGTTCATTCATCAGGCAGCGCAAAAAGGTGGTTTTCCCCACCCCGTTTTCACCAATGACGGCCAGTTTGGTGCCCGCTTTCAGAATAATATTACCCTTGCTGAACAGGGTTTCACCTTCATAACCATGGGTCAGATTTTCCAGGATCAGTGCTTGGCGGTGCAGCTTTTTACTTTGCTTGAAAACAATACTCGGTGTCATGCGGCTGGAGGTTTTCACCTCGGCCAGGGTGATTTTTTCCATCTTTTTGGCGCGTGAACTGGCCTGCTTGGCTTTGGAGGCATTGGCCGAGAAGCGATTGACGAAAGATTGCAATTCATCAATTTCTGCACTCTTTTTGGCATTATCGGTCAGCAATTGTTCACGGATTAAAGCCGAAGCCTGCAGAAAGTATTCGTAATTACCGGGGTAAACCCGTAATTCACCGTAATCAATATCTGCCATGTGCGTGCAGACCGAATTCAGGAAATGCCGGTCATGGGAGATAATGATCATGGTGCATTTGCGCTCATTCAGCACCATGCCCAGCCATTCAATAGTATGGATATCGAGGTTATTGGTGGGCTCGTCCAGCAAGAGCACATCAGGATTCGCAAACAAGGCCTGCGCCAGCAACACCCGCAGCTTGTAACCCGGTGCGACTTCTGCCATCAGGCCGTAGTGGTACTCCTCACCAATACCCGCTTCCAGCAAAATATCACCGGCACGGCTTTCGGCGCTATAGCCATCCATCTCGGCAAATTCAACTTCCAGACTGGCGACCTGCATGCCCTCGTCTTCGGTTATCTCAGGCAGGGCATAAATGCGCTCACGTTCCTGTTTTATCTTCCACAAGGCGGCATCGCCCATAATGACTGCGTCAATCACGCTGTAGCCATCAAAGGCAAACTGATCCTGGCTTAGCACCCCGACTTTGGTATTGGGCGGGATGGAGACATTGCCCGCCGTGGGGGTGAGCTCGCCACTCAGAATTTTCATGAAGGTCGATTTGCCACAACCATTTGCCCCAATCAGGCCATAGCGGTTGCCATTGTCAAATTTGGCAGATATATTTTCAAACAGAGGCTCAGCGCCAAACTGCATGGTGATGTTAGCGGTCGTAATCACTGGAAATGTCCGGTAAGAGGTGATGTTTGCCGGAGCAGAACGATCAGGTTTAACAGGTAAAATGTGCCCCGCAACAACAAAATGGTTGATCTGCGGGGTCGCGCACTATAAGGAATTTAGGGCGGATTGTCGAGATGGGATTTTTGGCTAACCTGTCTAACCGTATTTTACCGGCCATCCCTTATCCGGCATGCTGGCCAGAATGTAGCAGTGCTTCCCAAGCGATCAACCAGCAAACAATCAACCGGCAAGGAATCCTACATGACCCTGAACGAACTACTCACCCAGTTACACAACGACCCCGAAACTATCGATTTCGCGACGGTAATCGCCACGATCGAAGCGCACTACACCTACACCCCGCAGGCTTTCAGCAATGGTTTGGGGGATGATTGCCTGCTAAACGCAGCGGGTACTAACGCCGGTTCCTGCAAAATATTGGCCTTCGGGCAGTTACAGGGCTTAAGCGCGGCGCAAACGCTGGCCTGTTTCGGTGAGCATTACCGGAAGGTAGTGGCTACACCTGAGGGCAGTGACCACGCCAACATCCGGACGTTTATGCGCTATGGTTGGGCAGGGGTAAGCTTTGGCGAGCAGGCATTGCACCCGATGCACCCGATGTAAGCAATACCCAACACCTAAGGTCTGATCCGACCCTGTGATTATCCTTCCCATTCCCCCATCACAATGTGCGTTACCACCTTGCCGATATGCGGGATCTTGTCCAGCTCGCTGCGTATTTGGTGCAGGTGCTGCAGGGAATCAGCTTCCGTATACATCAGCAAATCGAGGTCGCCACTGATCCCAAAGCAGCGGCGGACACCGGCAATAGCAACGGCTTGCTCGGCGATCGACTCGCAATGGTAGCCGCCGTGGCGCACCTCAAAAAAGGCTTTGACCACTGCCAACTGTTTGGGTGGGGTGAGTACACGATAGCCAAGGATGTCGCCATTGTCTTCCAGTCGTTTGATCCGTTCCGATACAGCAGAGCGTGACAAATTGACCTGTTCCGCAATGGCAGAGACGCTTTGCCGGGCGTTGGCGTGTAGAGCCGCCAGAATTTTTTGATCAAAAACGTCCATTGTTCAGACCCACCGGCAAAGTGATGCGAGCGCACCAATAAAAGACGCAAAACGCCAGTGAGAGGCGACGGAGTGGAGCTGGCAGAGTGTGTACACTGGCTTTTTCACCACGAGAGATTAAACAGGATGACAAGGCTAAATCAAACGATCACCCGCTGGCAAGGGATGGGTTTAATGGCGACGACCCTGCTGGGTACTGGGGTATTTATTCTGCCACAGTTGACGCTTGCAAGTGCAGGTGATTTCGCGATGTTGACCTGGGGATTGCTAACGCTGGCGATGTTGCCCTTGGCGCTGGTGTTTGCGCAGTTAGGCCGCCAGTTTCCCAGTGCTGCTGGCCCCGCTTTCTTTGTGCAGAAGGCTTTCGGGCAACGGCATGGCCATGTGATCGGTCTGATGTTCCTGTTTGCAGTACCCTTAGGTGCACCCGCCGCTCTGATCATGACGTTTGAATTCCTCAAGCCTCTGCTGGTGCTCACTCCCCTGCAGGCGTTGGTAGCGCAGCTGGGGGTGATTGTCTTACTGTTTGGGCTGAATTTACGGGGTTTGCAGCTCTCAGGGCGTGCGCAATTGGGATTGACGCTGGCGATTGCGGGGGTGGTGCTGGCTATGCTGTTGGCGCTATTGATCACGCCGCCTGCTGCTCAGATTACCCCAGTCCATTCGGGTAATGCCGAGGGTATGTTGCTGGCCTTGGGGCTGGCGATCTGGAGTTTTCTTGGTATTGAGGCGATCACTCATCTTGCGCCAGAATTCAAGGATGCACAGCGTGACTTTATTCCAGCGGTCATGGGCGGTACGGTATTGGTGGGGGGCGTTTATCTGGCTTGTACTGGGTTGTCGATGCTGGCACCGCAAGCACCACTGGCGATGGTTAGCGCCTATGAACAACTGCTGGGTGGTTCAGGGCGGTGGGTGATTGGTTTGCTGGGCGTTGCTAGCGGAATTGCCACGGTCAATGTGTATCTAGCCAGTGTGGCACGCCTTGCGTGGTCGTTGAGCCATGATGGCGTGCTGCCCGCTGTCTTGCAGACACTAAACCGTCAGCACATACCCGTCACTGCGTTGTTGATGGTGCAGTGCCTGGCGGCTGGGGTATTGGTGGTTACTTATGTGCTGGATGAGCCATTTGCTGCCATGGTGCTATGGACGAATGGCGTATTTGTGTTTATTTATGCAGCATCCATGCTGGCAGCATGGCGCTTGTTGCGTAAGTCTTACCGCCCGGCGGTGGTAGTGGGTTTGCTGGTGTGCGCCGTGTTTGCTTATAGCTTGGGCGGCGGGCTTATCTATGGCTTGTTGCTGGCTTTGTTCCTATGGGTATGGGTGAACATCCGCCGCTAAGTTAGCGGCGGCCAGCATCAACGTTTTGGCTAAGCTTATCCTGACTTAACTCGTTTCTTCACTCGTTTTTTCCACCAATGCAGGCATCCTATGCAATCTGTCATGAATGGCATGATGAATAAATGATAATTTGGTACGTACTGCTTGTGTTAACACAAACGGATAAGCATCATTCATTCCCATGCTACGATTTAATGAGTTGAGAATCACGGCAAAATCTATCCAGGTATCCAAGATACTGGTAATCGATGTTTGTGCAGAAAAGAAGTGTGCACCCTGAGGTAACTTTAAGTCTTCGACTTCTTCGGCATCAACCAAATTCCCAGAAGTCGAGCCGGTAATTGAAAAGTTTTTTGCTGTCTCTAACGTGTCCATGATATGCATATAATGCGCCCAAGTTTCTGCCCAATCTTCATAGGGATGCATGGTGGCATATTCGCTAATAAACGCTTCATGCCAATCTTCTGGCGGGCCATCCTTGTAATGTTTATCCAGTGCGCTTTGGTAATCTAATTCATCGTCACCAAAATATTTTTTGCATAACGCATGTTTATCCGGTGAGTATGCAATGATTTGATCGAAATAATAGTGCCCCAGCTCATGGCGAAAATGTCCAAGCAATGTTCGGTAATGCTCACCCATCGCCAGTTTTGTGTGGGAGCGGGCAACGTCGTTTGCTTCAGCCAGATTGATGGTTATATGACCACTGTCGTGGCCCAGCAATTCCCGCTGAACCCAAACTAACTGTATAATCATGTACTTGTAAAAGTA
>CAXYXY010000006.1:0-146534 GCA_964293125.1 uncultured Thiothrix sp.
TCAAAGCCTTGCTCATCGCCAGCAGCGTGCTGGTTTTGCCAGTCTGGCGCGGGGCATGCAGGACGAAGTATTTCCCGGTATCAATCAGGTGACGTACTTCCTCCCAGTCGAGCCGGTGGAGAGGATCAATGTGATAATGATTTTCAGGTTGGATCGGGCCTGCGGTATTGAAGTGCTTTTGCATGGGTGACTGCCAGTGAATGCCGGTAAATGCCAGTGAATAAGTGCTTAGTTTAGCATGAAGCAGGCCGGTAGCAGCCCGCTCACGTCATGTTATAACCATTCCTGCAAAAACCGCGAAATATCCGCCACTTCTTCTCGCGAAACACTGTGTTCCATGGGATAGGACAGGTAGCCCGGCGCATAGCCCAGTTCGGTCAGGGTCTGTGCGGCTTTCTTGCCCAGTGACGCGGGCACCACCGGGTCAAGACTGCCGTGCATGATCTGGATGGGTAACTGCTGATTGGCGGGATGCGGTTTAATCGTCGCGGCAGTGGCAAAATAGGTAGACATCGCCAGCAGACCACCCAGCGGCTTGGGGTAGGTCAAGGCGGTCTGGTACGCGACCGCGCCACCTTGGGAGAACCCGGCCAGCACGATGCGTTCACTCGGAACACCGCGTTCAATCTCCCGGTCAATCAGGCGGCTGACTGCCGCTGCCGAGGCTTCCAGTTGTTTGACATCGACCTTGCGATCAATGTTGGCTTCCAGAATATCGTACCAGGCCGGCATGACATAACCACCGTTGACTGTGACGGGCAATGACGGCGCATGCGGGAAAATAAAACGGATCGCCAAACCAGAAGGCAAAGCCAGTTCCGGTACAATCGGCTCAAAATCATGGCCATCCGCACCCAGACCGTGTAACCAGATCACACTGGCGCTAACGGGGGGCGCAGTTTCAACAACAACAGCGGGTAAATCAGTCATGGCAATTCTCCTGTCAAAACGGCACAGTATAGAAGCTGCGCCCTGCTTATGCACTAATCGCCCGCTGCGGGTTTTTCCTCGTCCTGATCGGTGGTAGACTCGCCTGATTTCTTCCGGGGTGAAGCCTTGCGCTTGCCCCTCACACCCTTCGTTTGAGCTGAATGAATTATGTTTGATCTGGTTGCCCGGCATGCCCCACAGAATGCCAAGAATGATGTCTTGTCCGGCCTCACCGTCGCGCTGGCGCTGATCCCGGAGGCGGTTGCTTTTGCCCTGATTGCCAACGTTAACCCGCTGGTAGGCGTTTATGCCGCTTTTTTTCTGGCGTTAATCACCGCGATTGTCGGCGGGCGTCCGGGCATGATCTCCGGCGCAACCGGCGCGATTGCCGTGGTCGTCGTCGCGCTGGTACTTGAACATGGCGTGGAGTACCTGTTTGCGGCGGTGGTGCTGATGGGGCTGATCCAGATTGCGTTTGGGGTGTTCAGACTGGGTAAATTCATCCGGCTGGTGCCTTACCCGGTCTTTCTTGGCTTTGTTAATGGTCTGGCACTGGTGATTTTTCTCGCCCAGCTGGAGCACTTCAAAATCAAAGACCCACTGACCGGCCTCAGTCACTGGATGAGCGGCATGAGCTTGTTCCTGATGCTGGCCGTCGTGGGCATGACCATGGCGATTATTCACTTTCTGCCGCGCCTGACCAAAGCCCTGCCCTCCACGTTGGTCGCGATTGTGGCCGGTAGCTTGCTGGTGATTGGCCTGGGGCTGGAGATGCGCACGGTCGGCGACATGGCCTCGATTGCCGGTGGCCTGCCTACTTTTCATCTGCCACAGATTGAATGGAGCTGGGATGCCTTCCTGATCGTACTGCCCTATTCCATTGTCATGGCGCTGGTTGGTTTGATCGAAAGCCTGCTCACCCTGAATCTGGTCGATGAACTGACTGAGACCGAAGGCCGCCCCAACCGCGAATCCATCGGTCAGGGCGTGGCGAATGTCGTCACCGGCTTCTTTGGTGGCATGGGTGGCTGTGCGATGGTCGGGCAAAGCATGATCAACATCAAATCCGGTGGGCGCGGGCGCTTGTCCGGGATTGCTGCCGGATTGTTTTTGCTGACCTTTATCCTGTTTCTCGCCCCGCTGATTGAACAGATTCCCCTGGCGGTACTGGTGGGCGTCATGTTCATGGTCGTGATCGGTACCTTTGAATGGGGCAGCTTGCGCCTGTTTGGTAAAGTCCCACCCGCTGACCTGCTGATTGTTATCACCGTGGTACTGATCACGGTCTTCATGGATCTGGCGGTGGCGGTGATTGCCGGGGTGATTCTCTCCGCGCTGGTATTTGCCTGGGAACATGCCAAACACATCAACGTCAAAACCGGGATAACGGCGGAAGGCTGGAAGATTTATGATCTGGAAGGCCCGCTGTTTTTTGCCTCCGTCCAGAATTTTCAAGAGCTGTTCTCACCCAAAGACGACCCGGACGATGTGATCGTTGACTTCCGGCATTCACGGGTCGCCGATCATTCTGCGCTGGATGCCATCGACAAACTGGCCGAACGCTATCAGCGGGAAGGCAAAAAACTGCACCTGCGCTTCCTTAGCCCGGAATGCAAGCTGCTGCTGGAACGTGCCGGTGATATGGTCGAAGTCAGCCAGCTGGAAGACCCGCATTATCACGTTGCGATTGACCAGGCGGCGGAGAAGCTGGAGGCGGCACGGCGCAAAAAGACCGGTGTATAAAAGGCAGTGCAGCAACAGCTACCTGCATCCAGCTGAACCTGAACAACGTATCAGGTTCCAAGGTATTTAAACCGATCCAAACCGTTCCGAACCGAGGCTTGAATTATGAAAATGATGAATATCAAACACCTGCTCCAGACTGCCCTGACCACCGCCTTGCTGACTGCGGTGGCAGTGCCTGCCCAGGCTAAAACCGATACGCTGATTGTGGCCGGTGGCTGCTTCTGGTGTGTCGAGTCAGACTTTGAGAGTGTAGCGGGCGTAGAGACGGTGGTGTCCGGGTACAGCGGTGGCACGTTGGAGAACCCGACTTACGAACGGCATGACGACCACTTTGAAGTGGCAAAAATTACCTTTGATGATGAAAAGGTATCTTTGCGCCAGCTGGTTGATTATTACTGGAAAACAATTGACCCGACTGATCCCAACGGGCAGTTTTGTGATAAAGGCCATGCTTACCAAACGGCATTGTTCTATCAAAATGACGCGCAAAAACAGGTATTTGACGAATCACTGGCAGCGATTACGGCTGCCAAACCTTTTACTGCGCCGATTGTGACCGAGATTTTGCCTGCCACTCCGTTTTATGATGCCGAAGGCTACCATCAAGACTACGCAAAGAATAACCCGATCCGTTACAATTACTACCGCTTGAGCTGTGGGCGTGATGCGCGCACCAAAGAACTCTGGGGTGAGAATGTCGTTAAGCACTAAGGCGGCATCACCAGCCCGCATACAGCACAAATGCCAGCGACACCAGCACCCACATGATCAGCACATAGCCGATGTTCCAGACGAACAGATCACGCCCGGCCAGATCAAACTGCCCGCGCAGCATCACGTTCACCCCGGAGAACGGGCTGGCGACCACGCCCAGACTCCACATCGACAGGAATAGCACCGCGAGCATGTTCAGGTCGGGATGCAGCGGCAATAACAGGGGGCCGGTCACCGCGATACTGATCACCGGATGCACGCCGATCATTGAGACCAGAATGGCAGCGGCCAGTAATAGCGCTGCCTCCATCCCGGCAAATGTCTGGAAGGGTTGCCAGCCATCCAGCCCCGCCAGCACGCTTTGCAAGCCCACCGTCAGTACGCCTGCCCCCAGAAACAGGGACAGTTCACGTGCCATCCGGGGCGCAGCCCCCAGAACATGCTGTTGAATAGCACCCCAGCCTGCCGGGTCTGCGCGCAATACCAGCGCCAGCAAGACCATCAGCACCGAAGTCATCGACACCAGCGTCAGCACCTGAACAGCGGGCAACCACTGATGCAATACCAGCACCGTTACCGCCAAACCCACCGGCACCAGCAAGCTGCCCGCCTGCATCGGGTAACCGGGGAAATCATCCAGACCGTGCAAGCGCCAGCCACCCGCCAGCAGGATAATCAAACCGAGTGACACGCCGGTTAGCACACTGCCCAGCAACATGGTCGTCAGCAGGTTCGCACCCGGCGCGTAAGTGAGCGTCACCCCCATCGCGGCAAAGAACGGTGACCACAAGGCGGCAGCGGAAAAAGCACGTCCGATCAGGGTAACGGTCTGGCGATTGAGCACCTGCTTGGCCTGATAGCGCCCGGCCACCAGCACCAGAATCGAGAGGTTAATAATGGCACCGAGTACATGCACCCCGAACAGGGTCTGCAAAAAAGCCCATCTGCCCAGCGGCAAAGGCAGGCGCTGCTGTTCCGGCACCGCCACCAGCCGCAGGAAACTGACGCTGAACAACATCACCAGCACCCCGTTGTTCTGTTCCAGCAATGGGGGTAGCGCCAGACTTTGCCCATACTGCAGGCTGCTCCAGAGCAACAATAATCCCCCGACCAGCGCCAGCCCCATAAACTGGCCAAACATGCGCACGGGCAAACAGACCAGCAACAGCCCCAAGGCCAGCCAGGCGCACACACCACTCCACCACAGCGGCAGCGCGGGGATGGCGATATGCATGAAATTCAACAAGGCCATCAGCACCAGCAGCAAGCTGGCGATGAGGCGGGCGTCCGGTTTGATGGCAGGTTGGCGAGCGGACATTCAGTGCATTCTTTTTTTATTCAGGAAATAAGCAGACAGCGCCACGATCTGCACCAGCGCGACCAAACCCAGCGCGACCCGATACCCCTCTGGTGAGTAGTTTCCGGTGCTGCCCCCCGACCAGGCGTTGATAATCACGCCGATGCCCCACTGGGCGATAAACGCGAACACGAACACCAGCAGGTTCAGCGCCGTATTCACCCGCCCGGCCAGTTCTGCAGGGAACTGCTGGGAGAGGTGGGCATACGCCAACACCCCGGAAGTGCCAAAAAAACCAAAGGCCGCCCACAGTAACGCGGGGGCACTCGTCCATTCCAGAATCATCGCGCCTTGTACCAGCATGAAACACACCATCCCGACACTGGCCACATGCAGGGTGGAAAAGCCGACTCGGGCCAGCCGTTCCGCGATAATTCCGAGCAGAAAATAACCGGCAATAATCCCGACCGCCAGCCACGACAGAACATAAGCAATCGCCTCACGTTCCAGACCGGCTACATCCCGCAGCCACGGGCCTGCCCACAGCCCCATCACCGACAGGAAAGCTGCCTGGGTCGCTACTGACCACGGGGTAATCTGCCAGAACTGGCGGGCGGTGAAAATATGCAGGATGCCATTCACATGATCTTTCAGGGTGGCTGTATTAGCGGGGATGGCTTTATCAGGCACCACAAAAAAAATCAGCAAGGCTACCAGTACAGTCAAGGCCGCCAGCCCCAGAAACACCCCCCGCCAGTCGGTCAGGGTCAGCGCAAATTCCACCGGCATGGAGGCAGCCAAAATACCGAATCCCCCGGCGGTAAACTGCAAACCATTGATAAACGCCAGTTTTTCTTTCGGGAACCACTGTACGAACGACTTGAACGCCGCCATCAGGCAGGCGGACACACCAAAGCCGATCAGCGCTCGCCCGATCACCAAACCGCCCAGCGTTTCTGCCAGCGCAAACACCACCGCGCCACCCGCCGCAAACAGCAGCAGCAGCACCTCGATCTTGCGCGGGCCATAACGATCCAGCAGGATGCCCAGCGGCAGCTGGAAAGCGGCAAAGGTAATCAGGTAGGTACTCGTGAGCATCCCCAGTTGCCCGGCATTGATCGCGAGGTCAGCGGACAGGTCACCGGCAATCACCGTATTCACCACCCGATACAGGTAAGACAGGAAATAACCGAGCGCAAACGGGATGAAAATACGCAGGATCAGGCGGGGTGAAAGAGTTTGCATCGCGAATAGCTCATGGTTGTCGGTTGGAATGATCGGGGAGTTTACGGGAAATACCCGGATTTGGCTTGCCTTGTGGTGCTGCTTTTGGCCTGTTTGTGCGTTGAGGGCAGAATGGCAATGAAATAACGCCCGCGCTGGTTTAAACTCAGCGTTCTAACCCGTTCGGACAAGAGTTTAAAAAAATAATATGGACATTGACATTAAATCTGCCAGTACCCGGCAACACTTTACGCTCAACCACCACCCGCTGGCGGCAGCGCTGCAGCGACCGGAAATGCTGGCCGGGTTAGAGGCACTCCCGCCCTTCAGTTCACAAGCCTCATTCAACCACTATTGCCAGTCTGCCTGTGCGCTCTGGGATCAGTGGCCTGATCAGTCGCTTGCTTACCCACAATTTCCGGTGCTGCTGCAGAAAATACAGGAGGGTGCAGCGCACACCTTCGGCACCGATTGGGGCGGTGTAGCTATCTCCCGACACGAACCGCCACAGGTAGAGAAACATCTGGTGATTCGGAAAGGCGGCTATCTGGCGCTGGAAAAGCATACCCAGAAACAGGAGCACATTCGGGTCGAAGAGGGAGCCGGGCTATTGATTTGGCGCAAGACACAAGATCAGCCCCTGCACGTTGAACTGCTCACAACAGGCGCGACTTATGCGTTCTCACCCGGCATCGAGCATTGTGTGATTGCCACCGAAGACCTGTTAATCTTTGAAACCGCGACCGATCCGAAGGGCATGGATCAGGATTTGATATTTATCTATACGCCTGTTTATACGCCTGTATAAGCCCGCTTCTATGCTAGAATCGAGCCACCAATAAAGCTAACATCCCGACCATGAAAATTACCCGTAAAATACGTTTGTTGCTGGCGAGCATTGTGCTGTTTCTGACGCTGGTGTTTCTGCTGTTCCTGTTTTTCGCGACCCGCAACCTGCTGGATCTGTGGGACAGGCTGGTGCTTCTGCCCGGCTGGCTGTTTTATACCTACAGCGGCCTGATTCTGGCGGTGGTGGCGGCGAGTGTCTGGGTGGTGGTGAAACTGGTGCGGGGTGGTGGCAAAGCGGACGCTCAGGAAACCCGCAAGAAACCGCTGACCGCCGAAGAAATTGAAGCTGAAATCGAGCAGATTGAGGCCAGCGGCATGGATACCGCTGCGTTCCGGGCGGAGTTGGCGGAGCTGCGGGAGCGCAAACAGGCCGGGCAGATTAATATCGCGTTTTTTGGGGATGTCAGCACCGGGAAATCCTCCATTATCAAGGCAATGCTGCCAGAGGCCGGGGTCGAGATCAGCTTGCGGGGTGGCTCCACCCGTGACATCAAGGAATACGCCTGGCTCACCCCGGCCAACGACCGCCTGTTGCTGACCGACCTGCCGGGGCGTAACGAGGCCGAGGGCACACTCGACGAACTAGTGCGGGATGAAGCTGTGCGTGCCCAGATCGTGGTCTATGTGATTGATTCTGATCTGAACCGTACCCAGTACGCCGATATTCAGGAATTGCATGACTTTGGCAAACCGCTGGTGATTGCTTTCAACAAAAGCGACCTCTATAGCGACCCGGAGAAACGCCAGTTGACCGAACGTATCCAGAGCCGTTTCACGCCAGACCCGGAGGATAAAACCGGCATCGGCATCCCGGCGGTGGTGTTCATCCAGTCGGGCGGCACCGAAGAAGTGTTGCGGATTGGCGCAGACGGGCAGGAAGAAACTATCCAGCGCCCGCGCAAAACCGATGTCAGCGCGTTGGCGCACCGCTTGCAGACCGAGATCGACAGCCGCATGGACTTGCTGGAGCAGCTGCGCGATGTCAGTGTGTTCAGTCTGGTGCAGCACAAACTGGATAGCAGCCGGGTGACTTTCCGCAGCCAGCAATCTGAAAAAATCATTCGTACCTCCACCCGTAACGCCATGCTGGGCGCACTGGCGGCTGTGACGCCGGGCAGTGATATTGTGATTCAGGGTGTTATTGGCACGCGGATGGTGCAACAATTGTGCAAACTGTATGATGTGCCGGTCAAACAGCTGGATATCGACAGTTTCCTCAATTTTAGCCAAGGGCAGCTGAAAAAAAGCATCCCGCTGATACTGGCGGTTGCAGGTAATGGTCTGAAAGCCTTTCCGGGTATTGGCACCGTCGCCGGTGGGCTGGTACACGCGGTAGCTTATGGTTTGATCTTTGATGCATTGGGGCATTCGGTGGCTCTTACACTGGAAGAACGTGGCGCCCTGAAACCGGCACCCGCCGCACTGACTTTTCGGGAGATGTTGAGTGGAAATCTGGAAGAGCGTACAAAAACATTTGCCCGTCTGGTTGTCGACCAGTATCGGCGCAAAGACAGCTGAAACGGCTGGCACGCTCGACGAACCGGTGACCGAGCCTAGCAAGGCTGAAACCGGTAATGCCCATCTGAAACTGGCTACGGAAAGCCTGCGTCAGCTGTTGGAGGATACCCGCATCCCGGAGGATGTGCGGACTGCGCTGAATGAAGATTACACCCAGGTGCAGGGTATGCTCGACAAGCTGGAACAGGGGCACATCCACATTGCCGTATTCGGACGGGTGAGCGTCGGCAAGTCTTCATTGCTGAATGCCTTGTTGGGCAAGGACGTATTCAGCGTCAGCGTGTTGCATGGCGAAACCAAAACCTCCGGCATGGAGCAATGGGAAGAACACGCCGACGGTGGCCTGTTCCTGATCGACACGCCCGGCATCAATGAAGTCGCGGGTGAAGAGCGTGAACGGCTG
Source organism: uncultured Thiothrix sp. (assembly GCA_964293125.1). Classification (GTDB taxonomy): domain Bacteria; phylum Pseudomonadota; class Gammaproteobacteria; order Thiotrichales; family Thiotrichaceae; genus Thiolinea. The sequence goes on from CAXYXY010000006.1 coordinate 8,682, forward strand.
GCGCATGAAGTGGCCAACCGGGCTGACCTGCTGCTGTTTGTGGTCGACGGTGACCTGACCGACGTGGAGTTTCGGGCGCTGAAAACGGTGGTGACCAGTCACCGGCCTACCCTGCTGATCATCAACAAGGCTGACCGCTATACCGAACAGGAGCAGCGCCAGTTACGCGCGATCTTGCGTGAACGCACCCAGGGTATTTTGCCGCCGGAAAACATTATTTTCACCACCGCCCAGTCGACTCGCCAGACCGTTATTCGCGTCGATGAACACGGCAATGAGCAGGAAAGCGTGCGCGGGCGTCCGGTCGAAATTACCGCCCTGAAAACCCGCCTGTGGGACATACTCGAATCAGAAGGCAAAACGCTGGCGGCGCTGAATGCCACTTTGTTTGCCGGTGAACTCAGTAATGAGGTGGGCAAACGCATTCTGGCCGTCAAGCATGAGCTGGGCATGACCACTATCCGCCTGTACTGTCTGGGCAAAGGGGTAGCGGTCGCGCTCAACCCGATTCCGGTAGTCGACCTGATCGCGGCGGCGGCGATTGATGCCAGCATGATCATGCACCTCTCGCGCCTGTATGGCCTGCCGATGTCGCGCAGCGAAGCCGGTGAGCTGATTCGTACCATCTTTGGCCATTTGCTGCTGTTGATGGGCACCACCTGGGCGATTAATCTGGCCTCTTCGGCGTTGAAACTGGGCACCGGGGGTCTATCGACCGCCATCACTGGAGCTACCCAAGGCGCGGTTGCCTGGTACAGTACACTGGTAGTCGGCAGTGTCGCAGAACGCTGGCTTTCTAATGGCAAATCATGGGGCGATGCCGGGCCGAAACTCACCGTCCAACAGATTCTGGATTCACTCGATCGGGATTCGGTGGTCGCAGAAGCGCGGGAAGAAATCATCGGCTACCTGCGTAAAACAGTCAAAGGTTAAGAAGCTTAAAGCATGCAAAATCTGAAAGGCCTGAAAAATATCGCGGTCATTGTTGTTCTGGTGCTGGCCGGGTTGTATCAATACCTGAATCCGGGGCAAGGCACTAGCGGCAGCAACGGCAACAATAATACAGGCAATAACAGCACGCCGACGCTCAGTAGTAGCGGTGGACAGGCGGCTAATCAACAAGGCAATCAGCAGGCGGTGATTGCGCGGATTCGTGCAGCTGCGGATGACCCGAACGCCAAATTCTGGACAACGGTCGGCGGTAAAGTCGTGAAAAACCTCAAGGATGACAACGACGGCGACCGCCATCAAAAGTTTTTAGTGGAAGTCAGCTCCGGTATTACCCTGCTGGTCGCGCATAACATCGACCTCGCACCCCGCGCTGCCGTTCGGGAGGGTGATCAGGTGCTGATCCACGCTGAATATGTCTGGAACAATCGCGGTGGCGTGTTGCACTGGACGCACCACGACCCGCAAGGCCGCCGGGAGGGTGGCTGGATTGAAGCGAATGGGCGGCGTTACGAGTAAAAAGTAAGCCGCCCATTGTCCATTCATGGTTGCGCCCCGCCGTTAACCGACCGCCACCCGTGCATTACGGAACATCCGCAGCCATGGGCCATCTTCCAGCCACTCGTCCGGGTGCCATGAGTTCTGCACTGTGCGGAACACGCGCTCCGGGTGTGGCATCATGATGCTAAAGCGTCCGTCCGCAGTCGTCAGCGCCGTGATACCCAGCGGCGAACCATTCGGGTTTTCCGGGTAATGCGTCGTTGCCTGACCGCGATTATCCACAAAGCGCAAACTGGCCAGACCGGCAGATAACACTTGGTCTGCTGTCTGGCTGCCATCGAATACGGCGCGCCCTTCCCCGTGTGCCACCGCAATCGGTAACATCGAACCGGCCATCCCCTGGAAAAACAGCGACGGTGAAGCCAGTACTTCGACACTCGCCAGCCGCGCTTCGTATTGCTCGGACTGGTTACGGTAGAAACGTGGCCAGTGGGCAGCGCCCGGAATCATCTCGCGCAGCTGCGAGAGCATCTGGCAACCGTTACACACCCCCAAACCGAAGGTATCACTACGCGCAAAGAAAGCCGCAAAGCTTTCGCTGGCCGCCGGGTTGAGCAGAATGGTCTTCGCCCAGCCGCCACCGGCACCGAGTACGTCACCGTAGGAAAAACCGCCACAAGCCGCCAGACCTTTGAACTGCCGCAAATCGACCCGACCGCTCAAAATATCGGTCATGTGCACATCCATCGCCCGGAACCCGGCACGGTCAAACGCGGCGGCCATTTCCAGCTGGCCGTTGACTCCCTGCTCGCGCAGAATGGCCACTTTCGGGCGCACCCCGGTGTGAATATACGGTGCGGCTACGTCTTCATTCGGGTCAAAACTGACCTGCACCGGCAAGCCAGGCTCGGCGGCATCCGCAATCCGTGCAAACTCTTCTGCCGCACAATCGGCATTATCACGCAGCGCCTGCATCCGGTAGCTGGTTTCACTCCAGATCTGCTGTAATTCAGTGCGCGGCATCCGCAAGACTTCTTCATGGCCAAAGGTCAGAATCAATTCATCGCTGGTATTCAATTCACCAATGACATGGGTATGCTGTTGCGCCAGACCGGACTCACGCAGAATCGCGAGTACCGTATCGGTATCATTGTGCCGCACCTGCAACACCGCGCCGAGTTCTTCACTGAACAAAGAACGCAACGGATGATCACCAATATCACCCAAGGCAGCCGTCACACCAACGTGCCCGGCAAAGCTCATTTCCGCGAGGGTCGCCAGCAAACCACCGTCCGAACGATCGTGATACGCGAGCAACAAGTCTTCGCTACGCAACTCCTGCATCGCCTCGATAAAGGCTTTCAGCGCATCCGGGTCATCCAGATCAGGCGCATGATGCCCCACCTGATTATAAACCTGCGTGAGCGCGGAGGCCGCCATCCGGTTTTTACCCTTGCCCAGATCAACCAGAATCAGGTCGGTATCACCCGCATCCGTGCGCAACTGCGGCGTCAGCGTCCGGCGCACATCCTGTACCGGGGCAAATGCCGTGATAATCAGCGACAAAGGCGCAGTCATTTCCCGGCTCTCACCGGCATGTTCCCAGACGGTTTTCATCGACAGCGAGTCTTTGCCGACCGGAATGGCAATCCCTAAACGCGGGCACAGTTCTTCACCAACAGCACGCACCGTGTCAAACAAGGCCGCATCTTCACCCGGATAACCCGCCGCCGCCATCCAGTTGGCCGAGAGGCGAATATCACCGATCCGCGCAACATCTGCCGCCGCGATATTGGTCAATGCTTCCCCAATCGCCATCCGCCCGGATGCCGGAGGGTCAACCAGTGCAATCGGCGTGCGTTCACCCAAAGCCATCGCCTCACCGGTATAACCGACATAATCCGAAGTCGTCACCGCCACATCCGCGACCGGCACCTGCCAGGGGCCGACCATCTGGTCACGCGCCACCATCCCGGTCACCGTCCGGTCGCCAATCGTGATCAGGAACGACTTGGAGGCCACCGTCGGCAGGCTCAATACCCGCTCGACCGCTTCGCGCAGCACAATGCCGTCCAGATCGGTTTTCGGCTTGTGGAAGGTCTGGTGATGCACATCGCGCAGCATTTTCGGGGGCTTGCCCAGCAAGACATTCATCGGCAGATTAACCGGGTAATTGTCAAACAGCGAATCCCCGAGTAACAACTGCCGGTCAGCACTGGCGCTGCCAACAACGGCATACACAGCCCGTTCGCGCTCACACAACTGGCGGAAGGTGTCGAGCCGGTCTTCCGCAATCGCGAGTACATAGCGCTCTTGCGCCTCGTTACACCAGATTTCCATCGGTGCCATCCCCGGCTCCGCATTCGGCACGGTGCGCAGTTCAAACTTGCCGCCACGGCCTGCATCATTGATGATCTCTGGAATCGCGTTGGAAATACCACCGGCACCGACATCATGAATCGACAGCACCGGATTGTTTTTACCCAGCGCCACACAGCGGTCGATCACCTCCTGACAACGGCGTTGCATCTCCGGATTACCGCGCTGTACCGAGGCAAAATCCAGACTTTCCGCACTAGTGCCCGACGCCATGGATGAAGCTGCGCCACCGCCAAGGCCGATCAGCATCGCCGGCCCGCCGAGTACCACTATCGGCGTGCCTTCCGGCAAGGGGTTTTTCTCGATATTCCCGGCGCGAATACTGCCCACGCCACCCGCCAGCATGATTGGCTTGTGATAGCCGCGCAGCTCCGTGCCTTTCGCACCCGGCACTTCCTGCTCAAAGGTACGGAAATAGCCAGTAATGTTCGGGCGGCCAAATTCGTTATTAAACGCTGCCGCACCCAAAGGGCCTTCGAGCATGATGTCGAGCGCCGATACAATCCGGTCGGGTTTGCCGAATTCACGTTCCCACGGGCGGGGATAACCGGGGATTTTCAGGTTGGACACCGAAAAACCACACAAACCCGCTTTGGGTTTGGAGCCGTTGCCGGTCGCGCCTTCATCGCGAATTTCGCCGCCTGAGCCAGTGGCCGCACCCGGAAACGGTGAAATCGCGGTCGGGTGGTTATGCGTTTCCACCTTCATCAGAATATGCACCGGCTCATGGCTGTAATGGTATTCGTGCTGATCCCCCTGGGGGGCAAAGCGGGTCGCATCAAAGCCTTCAATCACCGAAGCATTGTCTTTGTAAGCGGACAAAATACCTTCTGGCGCGTGTTTATAGGTGTTGCGGATCATGCCAAACAGGGTTTTGTCCTGTGGCACGTTATCAATCACCCAGTCGGCATTAAAAATTTTATGGCGGCAGTGCTCGGAATTGGCCTGCGCGAACATCATCAGCTCGACATCGGTCGGATTACGCCCCATTTCTGCATAATTGGCGGCCAGGTAATCAATCTCATCCGCAGACAGTGCCAAGCCCCAATCCTGATTGGCCTGCGTAAGCGCGGCATTGGCATCAACCGAAATATCCAGCTCCCGCACCGCCGCCGGTTCCGCGACGCTAAACAGGGCGATGGCTTCCTGATAATCCGCCAGCACGGTTTCCGTCATGCGGTCATGCAGGGCAGCAGTCATTTGGGCATGGCTCTCGGCACTGAGCGGGCGACGGGTGATGACCGTATACGCAATGCCGCGCTCGATACGCTCGATGGTGCTTAGGCCACAATTATGTGCAATATCAGTCGCTTTGCTCGACCACGGGGAAATACTGCCCGGACGCGGTGTCACCAGAAACAGGGTGTTCTGTAATGCGCCCGCTTCACCCGGTTCAGGGGTGGCACTGGCACTGCTACTGCCGGTCTGTTCACCGTAAGTCAGCACCGCTTCCAGACGCTGGTGTTCCTCCGCAGACAATTCGCGGGTACTGCGCGCAAAATGGAGGTAAGTGGCCTGCACAGCCGTCACTTCCGGCGTGATGGACTGCAAGGCAGATAACAATTTATCCTGTCGAAAAGCCGACAAGGCAAGACTACCGGGAAGAATCAGCATGGGGTACTCGAATCGCTGTTTATTAAAGACAGTATGATACCGAAAGAAAGAACTGCATGACAGCACGGAAAGCAAAGCATATACTATGTACTTCACCAGCAACGGTGTTCACGGGGGCGACTTGGCTTCGACGTGGATTACAAACCCTGGGGAGCATGCAGTGGATGTGGTGACCACTTAAACACTAGTCACAAAAAATAGTCGCAAACGACGACTCTTACGCGCTCGCAGCTTAATAACCTGACGTAGTGCTGTCTGACCGGATCCGTGCTTGTGCGACCGGGTTTCAGGCATCATCTAACACAAGATCGCACCAAAGCACGTTCAGGGCGGCGGAGCTAAAACCTAAATCTGAACCAGCCTGCAAGCCAGCCTGTCAATCGGCGGGATGTGGGTTAAACAAAAGACTGACTAAGCATGTAGCGCCTTTAGGCAGCGGATTTGCGGACGGGGGTTCAATTCCCCCCGCCTCCACCAAATTACTGTTCCAGGCTGCCTGGAAATACCCAAAAGCCTCTGAAGATTAACCACTTCCGGGGCTTTTTTGTTAGTGCAGAGAAAACACGGTATTTTTTACAGTATTATGACATCACGACCACGCAACACACTTCTAAGCAGCACACGGCTAAAGGGCTAACATGGCGATCAAAAAATCCGAACTCTATTCCTCTCTCTGGTCTGGCTGCGATGAATTGCGCGGCGGGATGGATGCCAGCCAGTACAAGGATTATGTATTGGTGCTGTTGTTCATCAAGTACGTCAGCGATAAGTACAGTGGTTCGCCTTACGACCCGGTAACGGTTCCGGCGGGTTCGCGCTTCGCGGATATGGTGGCGCTCAAGGGCACGCCGAATATTGGCGATGACATTAACAAGAAGATCATCAAGCCCTTGGCGGATGCCAACAAGCTGTCGAATATGCCGGACTTCAATGACCCGGAGAAACTGGGTAACGGCAAGGAGATGGTGGAGAAGCTCACCAACCTGATTGCTATTTTTGAGAATCCGGCGCTGGATTTTGGCAAAAACCGCGCTGAGGGTGATGATATTCTGGGGGATGCGTATGAATACCTGATGCGTCACTTCGCCACCGAAAGCGGTAAGAGTAAGGGTCAGTTCTATACACCGGCAGAGGTTAGCCGGGTGATGGCAAAAATTATTGGCATCCATGCCGCGCAAACCACCGGCTCTACCTCCGTCTATGACCCGACCTGTGGCTCGGGTTCTTTGCTGCTGAAAATCTCGGATCAGGCTCGCACGTCTATCTCCTTGTTTGGGCAGGAAAAAGATGCGGCCACCAGTGCGCTGGCACGGATGAATATGATTCTGCACGATAATCCAGCCGCGATAGTCAAGCAGGGTAATACGCTGGCCAATCCTTTGTTCATTGATGTCAACCGGCTGCGGCGCTTCGATTATGTGGTGGCCAATCCACCGTTCAGTGACAAGCGCTGGAGTAGCGGCGTGGATACTGAAAATGATCAATACGAGCGTTTTGATGATTACGGGGTTCCACCGGAGAAAAACGGTGATTTTGCCTACTTGCTGCACATTGTCGCTTCGCTGAAAAGCCGGGGTAAAGGGGCGTGTATCCTGCCGCACGGGGTGTTGTTCCGGGGGAATGCGGAAAGCGGGATTCGGGAGGCTTTAATCCGCAAGGGCTTGATTAAGGGCATTATCGGTTTACCGGCTAACCTGTTTTATGGCACAGGCATTCCGGCTTGTATCATCCTGATTGACAAGGAAGATGCGCATACCCGCAAGGGCATTTTTATGGTGGATGCCAGTAAGGGCTTTATCAAGGATGGCGCAAAGAACCGGCTGCGGGAGATGGATTTGCACCGGATTGTTGATGTCTTCAACAAACAGACCCCTGTTGACGGTTACAGCCGGATGGTGGCGCTGGATGAGATCGGGAAAAATGAATTCAATCTCAATATCCCGCGTTATATCGACAATACCGATGCGGAAGATTTGCAGGATATTGCGGCGCACTTGATGGGTAATGTGCCGAATACGGATATAGCGGCGCTTAAAGATTATTGGGCGGTGTTTTCCGGTATCCGTGCCAGCCTGTTCCGGCCAGCAGTGCGGAACGCGGAATACAGCACGTTGCGGGTGGATAAGGAGGCGATTAAAGCCACGATTTTTGAGCATGCTGAATTTGTGACTTATATGGCGAATATGGCGGAGGTGTTCAGTGGTTGGCAAAGCAGCACCACCGCGCAACTGAAAGCACTGGAAGCCGGTTTTCTGCCGAAGCAGTTGATTGCTGAGATCAGTGAAGCTTTATTGAATACTTATCAGGGCAAGGCGCTGGTTGATCCTTATGATATGTACCAGTACCTGATGAGTTATTGGGCGGAGGTGATGCAGGATGATGCTTACCTGATTGCGGCGGATGGCTGGCAGGCGGACACTTACCGGATTCTGGTGAAAAATAACAAGGGTAAGGAAGTCGATAAGGGCTGGGCTTGTGACCTGATCCCCAAGGCATTAGTGATCCAGCGGTATTTCAAGGCTGAACAAGCCGCGCTTGATGCGCTGAAAATGGCGCTGGAAACCCTGCAAAGTCAGAAGACTGAGCTGGAGGAGGAGCACGGCGGCGAGGAGGGCGTGTTTGCTGAGATGGATAAGGTGAACAAGGCCAATGTCAGCGCACGCCTGACAGCACTTAAAGGTGATGCGGGTAGTGTGGATGAACAGAAGATTCTGAAAAAATACCTGAAGCTGCTGGCGGATGAAGCGGCGAAAAAGACAGCGATTAAAAACGCGGAAACGGCTTTGGATGAGGCTTTATTGGAACACTACCCGACACTGAGCGAAGAACAGATCAAGCAGTTGGTGGTGGATGATAAATGGATGGCGGCGATGGTGGCAGATGTGAACGGGGAGATGGATCGGATTAGCCAACGCCTGACGCAGCGGGTGAAGGAACTGGCGGAGCGCTATGAAACGCCTTTGCCGGAGTTGACGCGGGAGGTGGCAGCGGCTGAGGCGGCGGTGAATAAACATCTGGCACAGATGGGGTTTGTATGGCAGTGAGTATTCCAGAGGGGTATAAGCAGACTGAGGTGGGGGTGATTCCTGAGGATTGGGAGGTGAAGCCCCTTTCCTGTATAGGTGAGATTATTCGTGGCGCTAGTCCAAGACCTAAAGGGGACAAAAGGTTCTATGGTGGCAACTTCCCACGGCTGATGGTAGAAGATGTCACTCGGGATGGAAAAGTTGTTATCCCAAAAATTGATTTTTTGACACCTGAGGGAGTTAAAAAAAGCCGACCATGCAAAGCTGGAACATTAACTATTGTTTGCTCTGGAACTGTTGGGGTTGTATCTTTTCTAGGGGTTGACGCATGTATTCATGATGGGTTTTTGGCATTAGTTAATATTAATAATCAATATCAAGATGACTTCCTTTATCATCAATTAAGCACTTTAAGAGAAAAATTTGATTCTTCGGCAACTCATGGTGGAGTGTTTACAAACCTCACAACGTCAGGTGTAAAAGAATTTCTTGTACCTCTTCCTGCAACCAAAACCGAACAAACCGCCATCGCCAACGCCCTAAGCGATGCCGACGCATGGATTCAATCCCTCACCCGCCTGATTGCCAAAAAACGCCAGATTAAACAAGGGGCGATGCAGCGCTTGCTGAATCCTTATGAGGATGGGGTTTTGAAGGAGGGGTGGGTGGTTAAAAAGTTGGGGGATTTTTGTTCTGTTTATTCTGGTGGCACTCCTTCGACATCCATGACTTCCTACTATGACGGTGATTTAGCATGGATAACTTCCGGCGACTTAAATAAGAAATTTATTAGAAGTGTGAATAGCTTTATAACCAAAGAAGGATTTGATAACTCTTCTGCAAAAATGGTATCCGAAAATACTTTGTTGATTGCGCTTTACGGTGCGACTGCTGGGGTCGTGGCTTTGAGCAAGATTCATGCAGCTATTAATCAGGCAGTTTTGGCTATTATTCCAAATTCTGATGTGAGCAATATTTTTCTTTTCTATTATTTGATGTATAAAAAAGACTATTTTATAAATACTTACACTCAGGGGGGGCAGCCTAATTTTAGTGGTAATATTGTAAAGTTTTTTGATATCGCTATGCCAGATGATAACAAACAAACCCGAATCGCCACCCTCCTCTCCGACATGGACAGCGAAATCACCCAACTGGACACCAAACTCACCAAAGCCAAAACCCTCAAACAAGGCATGATGCAAAACCTCCTGACCGGTAAAATCCGCCTTGTTGAACCAGAAAGGACGCCCACCCCATGCCCGCCATAAACTCACAATCCGACGCCACCATCAGCGAACAAGCCTACCTCCAAGACGAACAACAGGCCGACACCCGCCACGAATACGTTAATGGCCACGTCTACGCCATGGCCGGAGCCAGCAAACGCCACAACCGCATCGCCAGAAACTTCATCACCCGCATGGAATCCCCCGCCGCCGCCCAACACTGCGAAGTCTATTTCTCCGATATCACAGTCCGCACCGAAAAATACAAAACCTACTACTACCCCGATGTTGTCGTCGGCTGCGCAGAAGATGAGAAAGATGACTATTATCTGGAAAAACCCTGCCTGATTATCGAAGTCACCTCCGCCGCCACCCAACGCAAAGATTATCTGGAAAAAGCCCTCAGCTACCAATCCATCCCTTCATTGCAGGCTTACCTCATCGTGGCACAAGACAAACCACAGATTGATATGTTGATACGCACTGGCAGCGACTGGAATTTGCAGCAATTTGACCGCATGGAAGACACACTAAGCCTGCCCTGCCTGCTGCTCACCCTCAACCTGTCAGATATTTATGCGGGCATCAATTGGGATCAGCGCCATGAGTGAAGCCGTCACCAAACCCGAACGCGCCACCCAAAACCGGGTGGTCAAACTGTTCCGCCAGCAGCTCGGCTACACTTATCTCGGCAATCTCGAAAACGAAGCCAACAACAGCAATATCGAAGAAAAGTGGTTACGCCGTTACCTCAGCGGCAGCAAATACCGTCGGGATCAGGCAGACCCAACCGCCGACAGCGTCAAAGAATGGCCGACCGGATCACCTTTAAGCGGCAAAGCGTACAGCTACAGCGCTAAAGCACCCGACGAAGTCGAAGCAAGATCGCCACAATCCTCCCTCGGCGCGGGCTACACCGAAGACCCAATCAACAAAGCGCTCAACACCCTGCACAGCACCGCCAACAACCACGCCCAAGACCTCTATTACAATAACAAAGATGTCTACCAGCTACTGCGTTATGGCATCCGGGTTAAAACCGAGGCCGGTAAAAACACCGAAACCCTGCACCTGATCGACTGGAAAAACCCGCTCAACAATGACTTCTACATCGCCGAAGAAGTCACCGTGTACGGCGAAAAAGAAAAGCGCCCGGATGTGGTGCTGTACATCAACGGTATTGCTATCGCGGTGCTGGAACTCAAAAACAGCCGGGTATCCATCGGTGATGGTATCCGCCAGTCACTGGTCAACCAAAAGCCGGAATTTATTGGTAACTTCTTCACCACCGTGCAGTTCGTTTTTGCCGGGAATGACTCCGAAGGACTGAAGTACGGCACCATTGGCACCCCGGAAAAATTCTTCCTGACCTGGAAAGAAGACGAAACCGCCGACGCGGGGTATAAGCTGGATAAGTACCTCGCGAAAATGTGCGATAAAACGCGCCTGATCGAACTGCTGTATGACTTTGTGCTGTTTGACGGCGGTACTAAAAAACTGCTACGGGTGCACCAGTACTTCGGGATTAAAGCCGCGCAGGATTATGTGCGACGCTATCAGGGCGGGATTCTCTGGCACACCCAGGGCAGCGGTAAAAGTATCCTGATGGTGTTGCTGGCGAAATGGATACTGGAAAATAACCCGCAGGCACGGGTAGCGATTATCACCGACCGCGATGAGCTGGATAAACAAATCGAACGGGTCTTCACCGAAGCAGGCGAACAAATCCACCGTACCAGCAGCGGTCAGGATTTAATGTCACAACTGGCGCAGGCCAGGCCCCGCTTGCTGTGTTCACTGGTACACAAGTTTGGCAAAAAAGACGTGAGCAATTTTAATCAGTTCATCAAGGAACTGAAAAACCAGCCCAGCCAGACCGTCGGCGAGTTATTTGTGTTTGTTGATGAGTGCCACCGCACCCAAAGTGGCCGCCTGCACAAAACCATGAAGGCGCTCCTGCCGCATGCCGTGTTCATTGGTTTTACGGGCACTCCCCTGCTTAAGAAAGACAAATCCACCAGTCTGAAAGTGTTCGGTAAATACATCCATACCTACAAATTTAATGAGGCGGTTGAGGATGGCGTAGTACTTGATCTGGTGTACGAGGCACGGGATATTGACCAGCGCATCAGCTCACAGCAACAGATTGATGAGTGGGTGGAAGAATCCGGAAAAGGGCTGAACGACTTCCAGAAAGCGCTACTGAACCGCCATTGGGCGACTATGCAAAATGTGCTGAGTTCTAAAAATCGCATGGACAAAATCGTTCTGGATATTACCCACGATTTTCGCAGAAAACCCCGGCTGAAATCAGAGTTTGGTACGGCGATTCTGGTGGCATCCAGTATCTTCGAGGCATGCCGTTATTATGAGCTATTCCAAAAGACTTTCCTGCGCGGCAAGTGCGCGGTAGTCACGTCCTACAACCCGCAAAGTAAGGACATTACCACCGAAGAAACCGGCGCAAACACTGAAACCGACAAGCAATTCATCTACAACACCTACACCGAATTACTGGCTAAGGTGAAGCCCAGACCGAAAAAAAGCAAAACCGAAACCTATGAAGATGAGGTAAAGCACCGCTTCATTAAAGAACCGGCACAGATGAAGCTGCTGGTCGTGGTGGATAAATTGCTGACCGGCTTTGATGCGCCCAGTTGTACCTATCTCTATATCGACAAATCCATGCAGGATCACGGCCTGTTTCAGGCCATCTGCCGGGTAAACCGTCTGGATGGGGAAGACAAGGTGAACGGCTATATCGTCGATTACAAAGACCTGTTTAAGAAAGTAGAAAAGACGGTGGCGGTTTATACCGCAGAACTGGATCATGAGGATTTTGATGAGGAAGACTGTGCCATTCTGTTAAAAAACCGGCTGGAGGTGGGGCGTGAGCAACTGGATAACGCGCTGGAAGCGGTTGAACTGGTGTGTGAAAAAGTACCAGCCCCGCAAGGTGATCTTGAGTATATCCGCTATTTTTGTGGCAATACCGAAATGCCTGATGACCTCAAAGAACGTGAAACCAAACGCAGTGCACTGTATCAGGCGGTAGCGGCGTTTATCCGCGCTTATGCCAACCTTGCCGATGAGATGGCGGAGGCAGGTTATAGTGAAGCTGACACTGAACACATTAAAAAGCGCGTGAGCCACTACACCCAGCTACGCGACATGATCAAGCTGGCCAGTAATGAAGTGCTGGATCTGAAGTCGTATGAAGCGGATATGCGTTACCTGCTGGATAGCTATATCGAAGCGGATAACGCCAAAGTAATTTCCCCGTTTGGTGATATGCCACTGATTGATATTATTGTTAAGTCCGGCATTGTGGCTGCGATCAATGACCTGCCAGAGGGCACCAGAAACAATCAGGAAGCCGTGGCGGAAACCATTGAAAACAATGTACGCAGCAAAATCATTAAAGATCACCTGCTAGACCCGGCGCACTACGAAAAAATGTCAGCACTGCTGGCCGATCTGGTCAAACGGCGCAAGGAACAGGCCATTGCTTACGAAGCGTATTTACAGGAAGTGGCAGCGCTTGCAAAAAAGGCGGCGCAAGGTCAGGCAGACGAGCATGCACCGGACACACTGAACACAGCGGCTAAACGTGCCTTGTATAATAATCTGGGACAGGATGAAGCGCTGGCACTGGCCATTGATGAAACCGTCAGACGAATGAAGCCAGCCAGTTGGCGCGGTGTAGAAGCCAAAGAAAAGATCATTAAGGGCGCAATCTGGCAGATTCTTAAAGAACCCGCCGAAGTAGAACGGATATTCAAGATCATTGAACAGCAAGATGAGTACTAGCACCGCCACCTTACAGCTGAATGACCTTTCTGTTGAGGTCAAACATAAACCCATTAAAAACGTCCACCTCAGCGTTTATCCCCCGCATGGCAAGGTGAGAGTGTCTGCGCCCACCGGCATGGAACTGGAGAATATCCGCCTGTTTGTGATCAGTAAGCTGGGCTGGATCAAGCAACAGCAAAAAAGATTTCAGGGGCAAGCGCGCGAAGCACCCCGTGAGTATCTTGGTTGGGAAAGCCATTATTTTCGGGGAAAGCGCTACCTGCTGGAAATTATTGAAAAAGACGCCAAGCCACAAGTCCTGTTAAACCACCGTACCATACGGTTACAGGTTCGCCCCGGAACAGAGCAGGCAAAAAAGCAGCTCATTCTGGAAGCATGGTATCGGGAACAACTCCGGCAGTACCTTGAACCATTGATAAAGAAGTGGGAAAAGACACTGGGTGTTTCTGTGGCGCATTACACCATCCGCAAAATGAAAACCAAATGGGGCAGTTGCACGCCTGCGTTACGCAGCATCCGTATTAACCTGGAACTAGCGAAAAAGCCGCCGGAGTGTCTGGAATATATTGTGGTGCATGAGATGGCGCATCTGTTAGCGCCCAATCACGGGCAGGGTTTTGTCCGTTTGCTGGACAAGCATTTACCGCAGTGGCGCAGTTATCGTGAGGAGCTGAATGCTTTGCCGGTGCAGCCTATTTAGCCGCAACTGTTTGAAATTCAATCACCACCCGCCAAATCAGCCAATATCCCGACCAGCACCACACGCAAAGCCGCATCCAGCCCCGCCACAATCTGCCCGGTACGCAGTTCGACCGCTTGTTGCTGTTCATAGCGATGACGCGCCAGTAAATGCTGGTCGCTTTGCCGGATCAGCAACACTTCCATACTCACCCGCACCCGTGCTACCCCTTTACCATCCGGCGGATATTCGGCCTGAAAATCCGCGACCCGTACCTGCAAGCGTACTGCTTTACGGGTTTCAATCAATTGCGCAGACACACTGGCAAACGCATTGCTGCGCGACAACTCCTCAACCAATACCGCCTGCAGGTAAGTGCCCAGCGTGTCCGGCCAGCGACTGTGCGCCACAAAATCCTGCCGGTTGCCGGGCATAAACAGCACAATCTGCTCACTGGCCAAGGGGGGCGCAATCTCCGGTTCAGGCACATAGACATGTAACGGGCGGCTTGCGCTTTGCACCGGCAGCCGGGGTGCCAGCCGGTAGACCTGCACTGGCGACTGATCCACCCCCAGCGGCGTACAGGCCGACAACAGTGCGGGAACCAGCACCGCACATAACAAGGTGAAGATGGGTTTCATCGTGGTAACTCGACTCCCTGCGGGGCAGGACGGAACAGAATACGCGCAGGTTCTTTCTGCAAACTGTCGCTCAGGTTTTTCAGCGCCCTCGCTGCCTGACGCGACTCACCCAGCAATTGTTTGAGCTGTTCACTGCCCTGCCCAACCAGTTGATTGACCTGCTGCTCGTTGCTCACGACCAGACGATCCACATCGGTCGCCAGCCGGTCGATGCGATAGGACGCCGCCCGCACCGCCTGCAGGGTGTTGTCCAACGCTTGCAGGGAACTGTCCAAGCCAGTGCCAGCCTTGGCCGCCAGCTGGCCGATCTGTTGGGTCGTGGTGTGCAGGCTACCGATCAGGGCGGGCGTCTGCGCACTGGCCACATCCAGATGACCCAGCAAACCGGCTATATGCGTCCGGTTTTCCTGATTCAGGACATCACCCGCTGAATCCAGCACCTTGCCGAATTTGTCTTCCAGCACCGTCAGGCGTTTGACCAGTGCAGGGGCGTCGGCGCTGGCCTGTTGCAAATTGAGCAGTATGGCAGCCAGCCGGGCGCGATTATCTTTATCCAGCGTGGCCTCGGCAGCCTCCAACACCCGTCCCAGTCTGTCCTCCAGCCCGCCCAAGCGCTGCATTAACGCAGGGGTCGTATCACTGGCCTGTTTAAGATTGGCTAGCAAGGCGGCGATATTCTCACGATTGGCCGGGTTAAACGTCTCACCCGCACTGTCCAGCACTTTACCCAGCTTGTCCTCCAACAGCGGCAAGCGGGTCAAGAGGGTATCCAGTTCGGACAGGCGCGCCGGAATCAGCGGAATACCCTCGGCAGTGGTAGCCAGTGAGGTACGGGTGGTATCAGTAGCGCTCTCCTCCCGCCCCAGATCCACATAGGTCAGGCCGGTTACGCCCTGCTGGCGCAGGATCGCTACCGTGTGGGTATCTACCGGCGTATCCGTTTGCAACAGCAGGCGCACTTCGATCAATGCGCCCTGCCCGGCTGCGTTCAACAGGGCAATGTCTGTCACTTCACCGACCTTCAGCCCCATGTAGCGCACATCACTGTCAGTGCTCAAACCGCCAATGGGCGTGGAAAAATGCACCGCATACGCTGAGGTTTCCTGAGCGGACTCGCGCTGAAACAGACCGGCAAACAGAAAACCCGCCACCAACATGCCCATCACGAACAGGCCTACGGCAAAATAGTGTGCATCACGCTCCATTCATGATCCTCGCAATCGTTAGTGGGGCCACCGTCTTAAGCACCGGTCTAGCAGAACCAGTCTAGCAGAAAAGCTATCCGGGACGCTGCCCCGCCAGTCGGTTATGGGCGCGCACTCCCCCAAAATAGTGCCGAATTTCCGGGTGCGGGTGCGCCAGCAATTCATCCCGCGTGCCGACAATCACCCGTTTGTCGACCAGCATGGCAATCCGGTCACAGGTAGAGAATAAGCTATCCAGATCATGCGTGACCATGATAACGGTCAAACCCAGAATACGTTGCAAATCGAGAATCAGGTGATCAAATTCACCCGCCGACACCGGATCAAGCCCGGAAGTCGGTTCATCCAGAAACAGGACAACCGGGTCTAATGCCAGGGCACGCGCCAGTGCTACCCGCTTGACCATGCCACCCGATAACTCGGCAGGGTATTGGGTGGCGACCTCCGGTTTCAGGCCGACCATCTGCAGCCGTATCCGCATCAGCGCCGCACATTCTGCCGCCGTCAGCCCGGAAAACTCCCGCAGCGGAAACAGGATATTATCCGCCACCGTCAGCGATGAAAACAGCGCACCCCGCTGGAACATCACGCCCCATTGCCGTTTCAGGGCGACCAAAGCCGGTGCTGACAGTTGCGTCATATCCTGCCCGTCAAACTGGATTTCTCCGGCAAAAGGCCGGTTCAGACCCAGCATGGTGCGCAGCAAGACCGATTTGCCCGACCCGGAGCCACCGACAATCCCCAGCACCTCGTTCTGGTTAATGTCGAGATCCAGGCCATCGTGCACGCGCTGTTTACCGAACTGGTTAATCAGCCCGCGAATGGAAATCAGAGTACCCATGTCAGAAGCCCAAACGGTAAAACAGAATGGAAAATACCGCGTCCAGCAGCAAAACCAGCGAGATCGACTCGACCACAGCCCGGGTCGTGTGCTCGCCCAGACTTTCGGAAGACCCGGACACCAGCATGCCCTGTCGGCAGCCGACCAGAGCAATCCCCAGCGCAAAAAACGGTGCCTTGATCAACCCGGCGGCAAACGTCTCGAACTGCACACTGCTTTCCACCCGCGCAAAAAACTGTGCCACCGAAATATCCAGCAGCCAGGGTGAAATCAGGGCTGCCGACCCCAGCGCGATCATGTTCGCCAACAAGGTCAATAACGGCAGCACCAGCATCAAGGCCAACACACGCGGCAGCACCAGCACCATGAACGGATCATTGCCCATCACCTGTAGAGCATCAATTTCCTGATTGGTTTTCATCAGGCCAATTTCGGCAGCAAAAGCACTGCCAGAACGCCCGGCGACCATAATGGAAGTCAGCAACACCCCCAGTTCACGCAGCACCGATACCGCGACCATATCGACTGTGAAAATGGCCGCGCCCAGTGCTTTTAACTGCCCGCCACCCTGATAGGTAATCACAATACTGATCAGGCAGGCGACCATCGCGGTAATGGGAATGGCGCTGATACCCGTAGCAAAGACATGATGAAAGAGGGAGCGAAAGCGCAACAGGCGCGGGTTCAGCAAGGCGCTCAACAGGCTGGTGGTGGTGCGTCCGAGAAAAGTGGTGGCCGAGCCAAACTGGCTGAACAGACCCATCACCTGTTTGCCAACAGCCGTGATCCTGCGCCGCCACCAAGACGTTTTAACGGCAGTACTTTTCTGTTCACTCCCGACAAAATAAACCAGAAACTCCTGCGGAAAGCCGTTGACCTCTACCCACACCTGCGTTTGCCAGTCCAATACCTGCTGGTGCAGTAGCCAGGCTGCCGTGACATCCAGCCCATCCAGCTGGGTAGCGTCAATGCGTAATTGCTCAACACCGCTCAGACTGACCGCATTCAACGCGGTCTTGATCTGATTCGTTTCGGCAAACACCCAGCACCCGGTCAGCTTCAGGAACAGGGTAGTATTTTCACGCCGTTGGTCAAGTGCGATCATGTGCGGTCATTTACGATCATTGGCGGCTATTAAAGGAAATTTTGGATTTACCCCAGCACACCCTCGGCATAAGCTTTACGGGCAAAGACTTCCTCCACCATCGGCGCAAAAAACGCCAATGGCTGGCTGTCATACGCGGGGTCAAAACTGGACTGATCCCAACGCTCACAAAAATCAACCGCCTTTTGGAAATACGGGCTATCTGCGTACTGGTCACGCGCATTCTGATCCCAGCCATAATGATGGGCGTAATAGAACATCTGAAAAGTACCGTGATGCTCCACCACCCAAGTCACTTCGGCACGTACAAACGGGCGCAGTATTTCCGCCGCAAAACGGTCATGGTTTTGCGGCGCCAGACCGTCACCAATATCATGCAGCAAAGCGGCCACTATCCAGTCAATATCTGCACCGTCCCGCCAGGCACGGGTAGCCGCCTGCAAAGCATGCTCCAGGCGGGTCACCGGGTAACCCGCCAGACTCTCCTCCGCCTGTGAAGCCAACTCCCGCAGCAGGCGGCGGGCTGTCCCGGCCTGATAGGGTTTTTCCAGCTCTTCCAGCAACGCGTAATCGGCAGACGTGCCGTGTTTCATTTCGGTAAAACTGACTGTTGGCATCGGTATAATTATCCTTGGTTACAAACGGGACGTGTGGAGCCTTCCGGGCAGTGACGGTCAGGCTGGCCGTTATCGCTCTGGGGTCGGTTAGGACGATTAGGCCGGTTTGGACGACCATTGTCCACATCATTCGGACGGTCAGGATTCACCACCGGGCGGTTTGGCCGGTGCGGTTGGTGATTCCCGTGCTGTGGCTGCCCATTATGTGGGCGATGTGGCTGAAGCGGGCGTATGTAGACATATGGTGGGCGCACAATCACGGGGCGGTAGCCATACGGGTAATAAGGTCGATACCCGGCACGGTAACGCCGGTCATAGTAACCGTCATCGTAATAACCATCACTATACACACTCACACTGGCAGACGTTGTCCGGTAAGGTGCCGTGTTACAGGCCATCAGACCCAACGCACAGGCAGCAAGGATAAACAGGTTTTTCATTGAAATTGACATGATGATAACCTCCAAAAAAGTTTTGACCGGCATCCATGCAACTAATTCCGTGGTAATTCCCCGATCATTAGCTTTAGGTCGTTTTTGGGTGAAACGACGTTCATTTGGGGGCAAGCTCCGGCTCTGGCCGTACAAACATCAACTTACTTTAATTGAATTACCTTTAATTTTCAGTTGTAATCACTTTGCCTCTGCTAAAAATTCAGCCAGCGGAGTAATTCAAACGTTTGGGAGTAAGTACCCCTCTTCCAGTCAGTGCATCACCGCCCGCCACACCACGCGCTCGAACCCCAACGCCACCACTGCCAACGCACACAGCCGTTCCGGTTCACCGGTTTTTCCGGCCAGAATTTGCCGATAGTCCAACAGTTGCGCCTGAGCCTCGTCCAGGGCCGCCTTGATGACCGGCAGTTGGGCCAGTTCATCACGAGGTCGGGCGCGTACCTGCTCCGCACTCAGCCCTAGCGTTTTCAACTCCACGTACTTGAATTCCAGCACCAGGTCACGGAGGGGTGCGTAGCGCCGCATGTTGGGGCGGATGATCATAATCAGGTCGGTATACCTGCGCTGCACCACCGCTTCGGAATCCATCACATACCAGAAATCATTGAACAGCAGGGTCAGAAAAGCGGTTTTCACCGTCAGTTCATTACTCCAGCGGTAATCCCGGTTGCTGAACACCGCGAAGTATTTTTGCTCCATGTAATCGGCCAGCGGGTCAAGGTCTGCGTTTTGGTAAAACGCTTTAGCCAGCTCTTCGACGGATTGCTGGTCATTCGGGTGGGGTAAAGCTTGCTCTAACAGCTGTTGTACATACAGAGCACGAATAGTCAGGTTCGGAATACCCAGCTGTAATTCCCCCAGTTCGCCAACCGCCTGTACGGTCAGTATGCCGAGGAAGTACATGAGTGACGCCATATAACGGCTGTCTTCCTGCAATTTTTTGACGTGTACCACCCCGAACTGCGCCTCCAGATAAGGCAGGGTCAGTGGCTGCTCCTCATTCATAATCCGGTGAATCACTTTGTCACCTTCGGGCAATTGGGCAATGTAGCGGATACGCCCGGCATCGGTGGCCATATTGCCATCCAGCATCTGGGTCGGGGCTTGGCCGCGTTTCTGATAGTGCCGCAAAAAATAAAAACACAAGGTGGGGTTGTACAGACGTGACTGGTTCATATCGCTACAGAAACGGTAACCATTGTAAAAATCACGCATCAATCCCAGAATTATAATTTTTTGTTCATTTCCTTGCCCGCACCCGGTGATCACCGTTTCAATCAGCTCTTCCAGTTCCGGTGTGGTGATGCCGCACAAGGTGTGAAACTCCGGCTCCAGAAAAATAGAGGTGGCGACATTGTAGCCACTGGTGACATCCGCCAGCACTAGCGGCGACACGCCGGTAATGAAGACCCGTCCGATCTTACCCTCTGAAGCTTGCGCCTTGATCAGTTTGAACAGTGATTTAACAATGCCTTCACCTTCCAGCAGATCACGGTAACGCTGCTCATCGGATTGATCATGCATCAGGATTTCGTTGGCGAAGTTGTCATATTCGTCAATCAGCAGGTACACCTGATGCCCGGCCTGCTGTGCAGCGCCCATCAGGTTGCGCACAGAAATCAGTGCATTGTCAGGATTGATTTTGGGTGGCTCTTCCAAAATATTAGCGTAAGTAAGACAGAATGCCTCCACGCTGGCATTCAGGTAGTCAAACAGATTTTGTTTTATCTGCTCAATATCGCCTTGTGCGGACACTTCGGAGAAGTCCCAACGCAGCACCAGATAGCGGCTGTGTTCCGGTGTGGGGTCAGCGCCCACCGCCAGCCCGCCGAACAGTGTCTCAAACTCAGCGGCTTTGTTGACATCATAATAATGTGCCAGCATCGAGATCAGCAGTGACTTACCGAAGCGGCGCGGACGCAGGAATACCAATTGCCGTCCGGCCTGCTCCAGTTCCGGAATCAGGTGGGTGCGATCCAGATAGAGGTAGTGTTCCTTGCGGATCAGGTTGAAGTCACTGATACCATAGGGGAATTGCAGCATATTGTGGCTCCGGGTCGTCGGGTGGGACATGTGGCTATCATAGCGTAAATCCGGTGGCAAGCTCAGGCTCCCGTGTACCCAACGACTCTTTACGCCGGGCAACATAAGCGGCCAGTGCTTCGCGGATAGCGGGGTCAAGTGGCGGCGCTTCAAATTCAGCCAGTATCTGCTGCCAAAGTCCGGTCGCTCGGGTGGTTGCATCCTGACTCCCATGCATCACCCAGTTTTCATGATTTTGCCAGTCACTCAGGAAGGGTTGGTAAAAAGCGGTTCGATAGCGCGCTAGCGTATGCTCACAGCCAAAAAAGTGCCCACCCGGCCCAACCTGCTGCATCGCATCCAGACCAATTTCCTCCAGGTCTATTTTCAGTGGTCGCAGCAGATAACTCATGTGCTGGAGCATTTCACAATCGGTGATCACTTTTTCAAACGAGGCCACCAAACCCCCTTCCAGCCAGCCCGCACTGTGATAAATCAGGTTGCCATGCCCCAATACAGAACCCCACAAGGCCATCTGGGTTTCGTAGGTCGCCTGCACATCCACCGCGTTGGAGGCATTACAGGCGCTGGTGCGGTGCGGCAGTTTGTAAAAACGGGCGAGCTGCCCACCGGCCATGTTCGCCAGACTGTTCTCGGGTGTACCAAAGGCAGGCGAACCGGAACGCATGTCGACATTCGAAGTGAAGCCGCCATAAATCGAGGGTGTACCGGGGCGTACCAACTGCAACAAGGTAATACCAAACAGCGCTTCTGCATTCTGCTGCACCAAAGCCCCTGCCAGCGTGGTCGGTGTCATTGCCCCCATCAGGGTAAACGGCGTCACCGCTACCGGCTGCCCCAACTGCGCCATTTGCATCGCACCATAAGCCATGCTGTCATCCAGCTTGCGGGGCGAATTGATATTGATATTGGTCATTACACACGGATGCTCGGCAATATCCGCCATGTTTAACCCACAGGCAATCGCACTCATCGCCACCGCATCATAAGCACGCCCGGCACCGATCCCTTGCGCAAAAAAGGCTTTGTCCGCGAGGGTCAGATTCAGAAAAGTGGTATCCAGATGGCGCGAGTTGGGCGGCAAATCCGTCGGTGCAGTTGCCTGATTACCGAAGAAACTGATGACATTAAAGAACTGCCCCAGCTTGATCAGCTTTTCATAATCGGCAATATTCCCCATCCGCCGCCCGTTGATATGGTCGTGCACATTGGGCGGCCCGGACACCAGCCCGAAATTGATAATGTCGCCGCCCACCTGCAAGGCATTCGCCGGGTTGCGGGGCATCACTGTAAACTGCTCCGGTGCCTGCGCGATACATTCCATCACCCGCCCGCGCTCCAGCCTGACCACGCCGCTGCTATCCACACGGGCACCCGCCTGGCGGAATAAAGCCAGCGCCTGTTCGCCCAACACCTCAATACCCTGCTCTTCCAGCAGCGTCATGGACGCCGCATGAATCAGCTGCAACTGCTCCGCGTCCAGTGCCTGTATGGGGGCAAAGCGGTTGCGCAGAACTTGGCGTTCCAGCTGGGGGAAAACTACTTTGCGGCTGGCCTGTTCAGGCGTGCGTTTGTGGCGGCGGCTCATGCGTATGTTCTCCGGGCGGTACTTCAGGATAAAGCACACTATCGCATGTTATCTGCAGGCGGGCATCTGTTATAATCCGCGCATTGTTCAACCAACCCAACCACACACCATGTCCAACGCTAACACCACGCTGGTGCGTATCGACCAGCAACAGTCGTCAAGCCGCCTGTCACCCGCACAAAAGAAATTCAACGCGACCATCAAAAAAATAGAAACGCAGAAACACTTACTCGCCGCCTGGCAGGAAACCCTGCCGCAGTGCCGACAGACCATCAGCGAAAAACTGGAGCCATTGCGAACTGCCTACGCTGAACAGCAAGTTGCAATGGCCCTGTTGCTGGATCAACTCGCGACTACCGAGCGTTTCACGCACAAGCAGCAGGATAAAATCGCCTACCTGATCAGTGAGTTATGTGAAGATCTCATCAGCCAGCACGGACGCGAGGATTTGAAGCCACTCTACAACCATTATAGCGGCGGTGATTTTGACGAAGAGCTGGAGGAAGAGACTGCCCTGCAAACTGAAATGATGAAGTCCATGCTCGAAGAAACTTTGGGCGTTAGCATTGATGAGGGTGACATCGACCTGGAAGACCCGGAAAAAACGTTCGAGCGGCTGCAGGAAAAATTTAACGCTCAGCAAGAAGCGGCGACGGAAAAACGCAACAAACGGAAAAAAACCGCCAAACAGCAGGCCAAAGAAGCCCGCGAGCAGGAAGAACAGGCCAATATCAGCAAATCCATCCAGGCAGTGTATCGCCAGCTGGTGACAGCTTTGCACCCTGACCGCGAAACTGACCCGGCGGAACAGGTGCGTAAAACCGGCCTGATGCAACAGGTCACGGTCGCCTACAAAAAGAAAGACCTGTTACAGCTGTTGGAGCTGCAATTAGCGGTTGAACAGATTGACCAGAATAATATTGACGCCCTCAGTGAAGACCGCCTCAAGTACTACAACAAAATACTGGCCGGGCAACTGCAGGAATTGAAAGATGAAATCAGCCTGCTGGAAACCGGCTTGAAGCAGATGGCTGGCCTGGCTCCGCATGAACCGATCTCGCCGCCCCGCCTGATCCGCTTGTTAAGCACCGATATAAAACACCTGAAAGACGAACTGAGCCGTCTGAAAAAAGACCTGCGCATTTTCCGCGAGGTCAAGTCCTTCAAGGTCTGGCTAAAGCATTACGAAATACCCGAACCGGATTTGGATGATCTGTTTGATTTTCCATTCCGGTGAACACGGTTCTGGCCAGAAGATGCATCACGCTACCACCCACTCACGGGCTTGTTGCATCTCTGCCAGCGTGAAAACATGTAATTGGGCAGGAACCAGCGGGCCAAAAAACTTGCTGGCCACCCGCATCCAGCACAAATCGGTCACCAGCGCGACTTTATTGAAACCCCGGAAATGCATCAAGCCCAGCTTCGCATCATCCCAGAGCGCACCTGCACTGTACGACTGAAAATCATTGGATATCACCACCAACACATTTATTTTCTCATGCTCGGCCAGCTTTGCCTCAATCAGGGGCGTTAATACCTGTTCGTAGTCCTGCGAAGTGATAATACCCTTGATATTCAAACCGATCACATTGCGCGGCAAATCCTCAATCAGCTCAAACTCTCCCGGATGATCACCTTCTGCCATGGCCCACTGTTTGGCCTGCTCCAGATGCGCGATAGAAAAATGCCGAATTTTTGCTCCCACAAAATGGTCGATCAGACCCGGCACAACACTCAGAACCTCACTGTCACTGACAATCGCCACTTTAGGAATGACTTTCTGGAAGTTTTTAACCAGCTGCACATGTTTGACCAGTGCAGCAAAACTGTCCCAGTGCGGTATCGCCTTGCTCATGATAAGCAGCGCAGGAACCTTGTCAGACTCATTGATATAGGTGCTTATCATTTCTGACATTTTTTCAAAATCATCGACACCCAGACTGCCTTCGGGTGAAACGAAAACCGTGTTCTGCTCACGTTCAATATTCACGTTGATCATGTTTGTTACTCCAGTTATAGATCCAGTTAAAATCCATCGATCTGAACTAAAGTATAGCTGCAGTATCCAGCCTGCAGCGTGACATTCAGCAAGCTTACTTCATTACCCCCCAGCTTTCACTCATCACCCGTGCCGGATTGCCATTCCAGAATTCGCCAGTGGCCACTTGCTCACCTTTCATCACAAAAGCATCCGTACCGATGCGGGCATGATCAGCCAGGCACACGCCGTAATGCACAAACGCATTAGCGCCCAGTGTGCAGTAGCTCCCGATACGGATAGCGTCAGATTTGAAGCGCCCCTGTTCCAGCGAATGCGACTGTAGCGTGCTATGGGCGTTAAAAGTACAGTAATCACCCACACTTACCAGAGTTTTCTCAGAGATACCGACACCATCATCAAACAGTTTCTTGCCCACGCGAACCCCCATCAGCCGCAGGATCAAGGTACGGAACGGGGTGCCGGTAAATAACTGATTCACCGCAGAAGCATTGAATTTCCAGTAACGTTCGACCTGCCAGTAGCGCTCATCATAAATGCTCATCGTCGCCGGTTGCATCCGCCGGAAACCCAGCATTGCCCATTCCAGCAGTGCCGCATAGCCAATGCCCGCCGCAGTCAGCATCACCGTCGCGCTCAGCCAGCCCCACACGCCCCAGTCGGGGTGAAAAGCCGCCGCCGTATAGATCAGTAACAAGGTGGCAAACATCCCCAGAAAACCGCTAGCCAGTAACAACAGCATCGATAAGACGTTGCTACGGTTTTTCCGGGGGAGTGCCTGCTTGCGGATGCCATCGTCGGCAAAAGGGTCAAAATTCCGGTCGTCGCCGCTAGCACGGGGAATTTCAAAAGCCGGTGAGCCTAACAACCCGGTATTTTCCCGCCACTGGCCATCGACGGGCAGCATGGCCTTGGTGGCCAGCAGGCAGTTATTGCCAATGCGGGCGGTATCTGGATAAATCAGGTTATTCCCTAAAAAGTTATCACTGCCGATCATTACCCCACACAAGCGGAAGGCAGTAGCGGACTGGCGGGCATTAATCAGGTTTAAGCCATCAGAAACCATGGTGCGGGTGCCAAAATAATTCAGAAACGGAATATGGTGCTTCTGTGACAGACCGAAATTGGAACCAGTCTGGATAATCTCGCCAAATTCATAGCCCACCCATTTTAAATAATGCACCACCAGCGAACTGTCACCAAACAAACTGTTCAGCACTTTATTATTGCTGATGACCTGAATCCAGCGGAAGAGAAAGTAATGAACGCCATATAAAGGATAATCTCTGCCTTCTGCAAGCAGTGTGTTTAACAATCGCGGTAACAGCGTTACGACCAATAAACCCAGTATAAAAATACCCACAAAGGCAATAACTGCATCCAGCAGAATATCCACCCCCCACAGCAGCGTCATTGGTGCATGTACCGGCAGACCATACTGGTTCACCAGTACATAGACAATCCCGGCACTCACTGGCGTGATCACTCCGATGGGCAGCAATAACTGCACCAGAGAATACACCGTCTTGCGCCAGCGGCTCAGTACCCGACTGACCGGAAACCGGAAATCACTGGTGCAGGGTTGTGCTGGCGCACCCTGCCAGGCCTGCCCGGCGGGAATAACCTGCCCTTCTTGCAGGGAAGACGCATGTGCTAACTGGCTGTTATCTTCCATGCGGCTATTAATATCAACCGTACTGCCCTCGCCCACCACCACATGGCTGCCAATGTGAACCGGCGCAGTGAAAATCGTATAATCACGCGCCTTATAACTCAGTAACACCGAGTCATCGCGCAAAATCGTGTTATCGCCGATACTCAACAGGTCAGTGGCCACCGGTACATGTTTACCGGCCAGCACCACATTGCTGCCAATCTTTGCCCCCAACAGCCGCAAGTAAACGTTGTACAGCGGATAGCCCCGCAACAGATTCAGCGGGCTCAACACCAGCAGCTGTTTCACCAGCCAGAAGCGGTAATAACGCAGGCTCCACACCGGAATGGCCTCCGCCCGCCAGCGCCCGATCAACAACCATTTAGCCGCAATCGGCACACTGCTGGCCACCAGAAACAAACCGGCCAAGGCGGCGAGGGTGTGCAGGTAAACATCAACCAGACTGTCGGTCGCCACGATCCACGGCACCAGCAGCAAACCGCCGCCGACCACGGCGGCATTTAAAGCGATATAAAACAATAATTGCAGTGCACCACACATGAAATAGTCCAGATTGCCGGTGCGACAGGCCTTGCGCTCTGCCTTATCCGGGTGAACACTATTCGTTGTCTGGCCATCCAAATGCGCCGCCAGTGCTGCAATCGTCGGGTAGGTATAAATATCGCGCATACACAAACCCGTGTTCCCTAATTGCCCGCGTATACACGCGCTGTAGCGTGCCATCAGCAAAGAGCTGACCCCAAGGTCGGCAAAAAAATTCGCCTGCACCGACACCGCATCCAGCCCCAACAAGCGGCTCAACCCGGCTGCCAGCACCTTCTCTGTGGCGGTTTCCGGCAGTTGCAAGTTCTGGTCACTGCCATTCATGCGCCTGCCTTGCGGGGTAGGCAATGCCTTGCGGTCTGCCTTGTCACTCGCCAGCATCGGCATCACATCCAGCGGCTGATAAAAGGCGGGCACCATGTAATCCGGTAGCTGTTTTTGCAAGTGGCTGCTTAATTCACTTTCAGACACCGCCGCCCGCTCATGCAAGGTGTAATACGCCACCAGTTCTTTAACACCGGGAGTCGGCTCAAAACAGGTGACGACCGCTTGTGCAATCGCCGGTAATTGCAGTAAAGCCGACTCAATTTCAGTCAGCTCAATGCGATACCCCCGAATTTTCACCTGCAAATCAATCCGCCCACGGTATTCAATCGCACCCTGGGCATTGATCACACCGAGATCGCCGCTGCGATACAACAGACCGGACGCATTATTCGGCAAGCGCAGGAAATCAGGGATGAAGGCTTTAGCCGTCTGTTCGGGGCGGTTCAGATAGCCTTTCGCCACTCCCATTCCGCCAATCACTATTTCGCCTTCTTCGCCAAAGGGCAACACAGTATGGGTGCCGGGTGCCAGAATCAGCACCGCATAAGTTGGTAACGGGCGGCCAATAGTCACCGGCTGCCCCGCCACCGCTTCGGCCAGCGTCGCGGTCACGGTGGTTTCGGTCGGGCCATACGCATTAAGCATCCGGCAGCCCTGATTGACCCAACGCTCCATTAAATCCTGCGGACAGGCTTCCCCCGAGACGATTAACAGCCGCAAGGCGGATAACGTCTGGTCGAGTGTCGCCAAGAGGGTCGGCACGCAACACAAGGCACTGATTCGCTGCGCCCGCAGAAATTCAGCCAGTTCATCCGCCAGCAGACTGCTGCCGGTTTGATTTGGCACCAGAGTAGCCCCCACCACCCACGGCACCCAGATTTCTTCCACCGCAAAATCAAACGCCAGGGTCAAGCCCTGATACACCCGGTCAGTGGTTTGGTAACCATAGGTGTCTGCCGCGACATTAACAAAGTTACAAATGCTGGCCTGATCAATCGGCACGCCTTTGGGTTGGCCAGTAGAACCGGAGGTATAGATGATATAGCACAGCTCGCTGAGCGGAATGCCGGTTTCCTGTTGACTTAACCGCCGGTCATCGAACTGGTCCAGCTCAGTCGCCAGTGTTTCAACACCAATGACTTTCTGCCCGGAAAACGCCGCCAGGTGGGTATAGCGGCTCAGGGTTAATACAGCCCGCACCCGCGCATCGCCCGCAATAAAAGCGATGCGTTCACCCGGAAATACCGGGTCAAGCGGCACATAAGCGGCATTTATCTTCAAGGTAGCCAGCAGGGCGATATAACTATGCACACTTTTATCAAATAACAAGCCGAGTAAATCACCCGCCCCATACCCCTGATTCAACAGGTAACGCGCCAACTGATTGGCACGTTGATCCAGTTGTGCATAAGTCCATTGACCTTCGGCACCATCAACCGCAAGCTGCCCGGCGTTACCCGCATGTTGCAGCTGCTCACAGCGTTGCTCAAACAGGTGATGCAGGCGTAAACCCGGTTTCCAGCGTGGCCGGTTATCCGCCTTGTGACTAAACAGTACATGCTGAAAACGATCCGCCTGCACCCTGCTTTCACTGCGGGCAATCGTCCCTGAATGCCTGCCCCGGCGAGCGGGTGGGCTAAGTGGCATAGTCATCGTCTTCATTATTATGCCGCCACATCAAGATGATCAGGCCGGGATGGCTGACCGGTAGTCGTCGCTGCTGCACCCAGTACACTGTCCACTGCGGCTGCTAGGCGATCAAAACCCTGCTGCAAAATAGTCTCTGGAGTATTCAGAGCGGCCAGTACCTTGATCACTTCATCCTCTGCACCGGAGGTTTCAATCACCAGACCGTTAGTAAACGCCTGACGACTGATCTGGTCAGCCAGTGCCCCACTGCCGACATCAATGCCCTGCATCATGCCGCGCCCTTTCAGACGGGAACCGGGAATACGCTCGGCCAGCGCCTGCAAGCGAGTCTGGACGATGGCGGCATTGGCACTGATCAGCTGCATAAAACCGCTATCAGCCCAGTATTTTTCCAGGGCGACCGTCGCCGTGACAAAGGCATGGGTATTGCCCCGGAATGTGCCGTTATGTTCCGCCGGTAACCACTGGTCATGTTCGGGCTTGATCAGCACCAGCGCCATCGGCAAGCCATAACCCGAAATCGATTTGGACAGTACCACCAGATCAGGCTCCACACCGAGTGGCTCAAAGCTGAAAAAGGTTCCGGTACGGCCACAACCCGCCTGCACATCATCCACAATCAACAGGGCACCGTGCTTTTTAGCGGTCGCCGCAATCGCCTGTAACCAGCTGGCAGAGGCCACATTCAAGCCACCTTCACCTTGTACGGTTTCCAGTATAATCGCTGCCGGAGGTGTGACACCGCTGGATGTATCGCTCAGTAACTGCTCCAGATAAGCCGCCGTATCAAAACCGGCTCCGGCATAGTTTTCAAACGGTAAGCGGGTGACATCCGGCAGGCTCATGCCCATGCGGTGGTAGTTGTTGCCGGTCGCGGCGAGTGCGCCCAGAGAAACACCGTGAAAACCGTGGGTGAAGGCGATGATATTGCTGCGCCCAGTGACTTTGCGTGCCAGCTTCATGGCGGCTTCCACCGCATTGGTGCCGGTGGGGCCGGTAAATTGCACCCGATAATCGAGGCCGCGTGGCTTCAGGATGTAATGCGCGAAGGCTTGCAGGAAACGGGCTTTGCTGTCACTGAACATATCCAGCGCGGCACTGAGGCCATTGCCCTGAATGTGTTTAATCAGCGCCGCACTCATATCAGGATCATTGTGGCCATAATTCAGGGCACCACAGGCAGCCAGAAAGTCGATATATTCACGGCCTTTAATATCGGTCAGGGTGCTGCCACTGGCAGTGGAAAAAATATGATCAAAACGCCGGCAATAACTACGGGCGCTGGATTCATAACGGGTAAATACAGCAGGCTTGATATTCATGGGTATTCCCTCCAATAGTCAGAAAATTTAGCCTTGTAATTACCGCAATTATTCTTCTCTACTGATTTTCTCTACTTTATGGCTAACACAGAAATCATTGAAGGCATGATTTAGTATGTTTTTTTGGCACCTTATTGCCTATCCCCTAAACAGGCGCACTCGCCAGACTTTACAGTGAGTGCGTATACCCTGTTCAGGGGATAGGGAGGGATTTGCCGGGAATTAGCCAGAGACTGGCGGAGATTGTATAAACTGAGCATATTATACATTTGTTATTTTTTATGAAAAAAATGCAAGCAATCAGCCCCGCCCGCCGCCTTGAAATGCAGCCGACACAAGGACACATAGCGGTCATTACCCCCAATTTCAACCTGTGAGCCTTCCTGTACCGCCTGGCCACTGGCATCGACCCGAATGACCATGGTCGCTTTGCGCCCGCAGTGGCAGATAGTTTTCAGTTCTTCCAGCACATCCGCCCAAGCCAGTAACCACTGGCTCCCGGCGAACAGTTGCCCCTGAAAATCGGTGCGAATGCCATAGCACAACACCGGGATGCCCAAACGGTCACAGACATCCGTCAGCTGCCAAACCTGCGCCTTGCTCAGAAACTGCGCTTCATCCACCAGCACGCAATGCAAGGGCTGGCGGGCATGTTGCCCGGCGACCAGCGCGTACAGATCATCCTCCTGCCGAAACAGTTCAGCCGCTTCGCTCAAACCAATGCGCGAGGTAACTTTGCCCCGCCCAAAGCGGTCATCAAACGCCGCCGTCAGCAACAGGGTGTTCATGCCGCGCTCGTGGTAATTAAAACTGGATTGCAGCAAGGTGGTCGACTTGCCTGCATTCATGCTCGAATAGTAGAAATAAAGCTTTGCCATCAGAACCTCCGCACCCTTCGCAACCTCAACCGTGCGTCAGAATACTTTTTCCCAAAAGTTAGCCTTGCCCATCAGCGGGTCAAGCTCGTAACTCTCAAAACCCAGTACGCGATACGCATGCTGGGCAATCGGGTTGCCGTCCAGTACTTCCAGCGTCAGTTTGCAGCAACCGCGTTCCCGCGCCACTTGCTCAACTTCAGCCAACAAGAGCTGCGTCAAACCTTGCCCACGAAAGGGCTCACTCACGATCACATCATGCAGGTTGATCAGGGGTTTGCACTTGAAGGTAGAGAAACCCTGAAAGCAGTTGATCAGCCCGGCAGGCTGGCTATCCACATAGCACAGCACGCTAAACGCATTCGGTACACCCGCCAGGGTTGCCAACAAATGCTCACGGGTATACGCCGACAAGGGCTGGCCGCCGCCCATCGGGTGACACGCATATTCATCCAGCAACTCAAGTAAGTCGCTGGCGTGGCGCGGGTTATGGTAATCCGCGCGTATGACCTCTACTGGCATCAATCTTCTACCGAACTCACTTCCACCACCAGTTTGCCAAAGTTCTGCCCCGTCAATAAACCCATGAAAGCAGCCGGTGCATTTTCCAGCCCCATCACCCGGTCTTCCTTATACTTGACCTGCCCGGCCTGCAACCAGCTACTCATATCCCGCTGGAAATCCGGGTAGCGATGCCCAAAATCATCAAACACGATAAAACCCTGCATGTGTAAGCGCTGGGTCAACATCGCCCGCATCAACAGACCCGTGCGATCCGGCCCTTCCGGCAGGCTGGTCGCATTATAACCCGCAATCAGCCCACACACCGGGATGCGTCCTTGGGTATTCATCAACGGTAACACCGCCGCAAACACCTTGCCGCCCACGTTTTCAAAATAAACATCAATCCCTTGCGGGCAAGCCGCTGCCAACTGGTCTTTTAAATCAGCCGCATGATGATCGATACAGGCATCAAAACCCAACGTCTCGACGGCATAAGCGCACTTTGTTGCCCCACCGGCAATCCCGACCACCCGACAGCCTTTTAATTTGGCAATTTGCCCCACCAGCGAACCGACCGCACCGGTAGCCGCCGCCACGACCACCGTCTCACCTGCCTGCGGCTGGCCAATATCGAGCAGACCGGCATACGCGGTTAAACCCGGCATTCCCAGCACTCCGAGCGCATAAGACGGATGCGGCGGATTCTTGCCCATGTTGATCAACCCTGCCCCATTCGACACCGCATAATCCTGCCAGCCGTGGTAACTGACCACCCAATCACCCACTGCATAATCAGCATGCTTGGATTCAACCACGCGTGCAACAGTGCCAGCCGTCATCACCTCACCTATCGCCACCGGCGCGGCGTAGGATGGCGCATCACTCATCCGTCCACGCATATAAGGGTCAAGCGATAAATACACCGTGCGCAGTAACATTTCACCATCAGCGACAACGGGTAATGCGACTTCTTCCAAACGGAAATTAGCGGCGACGGGCGCACCCACCGGGCGTGAGTGGAGGACGATACGGCGATTGACGGGGTTTGTTGCTGACATGGTGTGTTCCTGTTCCTGATTCGTGTTCGGTAGTGAATACTCTGTGCGCAAAGGCGCAGACCCGACAATATACAGGCGCGACGCATTTAAGGAAATCACCCCTACTTGCCCAGTCATTCTCGTCTGACCGACCTGCGTCAGTTATGATTATTCCATCTTCCAGCAAGGAATCACAAAGGACTAACCCATGACTACCGTATTATTCAAAGCCCTGTCCATCGGCGTACTCACCATTTCTGACAGCCGCACGGAGGCAGACGACACCTCCGGCAAACTGCTGGTCAGCAAACTGACTGAGGCGGGGCACCATTGCGCCGAAAAAGCCATCGTCCGGGATGACAAATACGCAATACGCGCAGTTATCTCGCGCTGGATTGCTGACGAGTCGATCAATGCCATCCTCACCACAGGCGGCACCGGCATCACCGGGCGCGATGGCACACCCGAAGCGGTCAAACCCTTGCTGGACAAGGAAATTGAAGGCTTTGGCGAAATGTTCCGGGTCTTGTCTTATGAAGAAATCAAAACATCCACCCTGCAATCCCGCACACTCTCGGGTGTCGCCAACAGCACCTTCCTGTTCTGCCTGCCGGGTTCCAGCGGTGCCTGTCGTCTTGCCTGGGACAAGCTGATTCAGGCACAGCTGGATAACCGCACCCAACCGTGCAATCTGGTGGTGCTGATGCCGCGTTTGAACGAGGTTTAGAAGATGTGTCGGGACGATAGTCCAGCCGCCTGTTGTGTAGACCGTTTGCCAGTGTGTTATGCTGGCTTTTTTTGCTATCTGAGCGTATGTTAAACCAACCTATAAATTGAGGAACGACAGTGAAAAAATCTATCCACGCCCTTATCGCGGCACTATTTCTATCCAGCAATGCAATGGCCACTGAACAAGCCCACTGGAGTTATGACGGGGAAGCTGGCCCGGAAAACTGGGCAAAACTCACTGCTGACAATGCTGCCTGTTCTGGTAAAAACCAGTCACCCGTTGACCTGACCGGCTTTATTGAAGCGGAACTGCAGCCACTTGCTATGGAGTACGCAGCAGGGGGAGAAGAAATATTGCACAACGGTCATACCGTACAGGTTAATTATGCTGAGGGCAGTAAATTACTTGTTGATGGTAGCGAATTTGCCTTAAAACAGTTCCACTTTCACGCACCCAGTGAAAACCATATCAATGGCCAGTCTTATCCAATGGAAGGCCATCTGGTGCACGCAGACAAGGACGGTAACTTGGCCGTGGTCGCCGTGATGTTTGCAGAAGGCGAAGCCAACCTTGGTCTGGCCAAAGCTTGGGAACAACTCCCAAAAGCAGAAGGTGAAAAAAACAAACTGGCTGAGGCGGTTAACGTCAATGATATTCTGCCCGCCAACCACGATTATTACCGTTTTAACGGCTCTCTGACTACACCACCCTGCTCTGAAGGTGTACGCTGGCTGGTCATGAAAGAGCCTGTCAGTGCTTCAAAAGAACAGATCGCTGCCTTCGTTGGCACTTTGAGCCACCCGAACAACCGTCCGGTACAAGCTCTAAACGCCCGCGCAGTCATGCAATAAGCCAACCCTTCAGTTCTCCTCCCCAAAAGGCCGACAGCTGACTGATGTTGGCCTTTTTAGCATCGGTTAGCCACCACCCTGTTCAAATGCCTGCAGCCAGCAACAGCGCCAAACCTTCCTCACCCAACACCTCCACCCCCAGACTCTGCGCCTTGTCCAGTTTGGAACCGGCATTTTCACCCGCAATCAGCGCCGTCGTTTTTTTCGAGACACTGCCCGACACTTTGGCACCCAAGGCTTCCAGATCAGCCTTGATCTCATCGCGAGAACGACTGAGCGTACCGGTGATCACATAAGTCTTGCCCTGCAGGGGTAAATCCGCACCGGCAACCTGCACATAATCCGCCCACTGCATACCCTGCGCCCGCAGGTGGTGGATCGTGGCAAGGTTATGCGCTTCCCTGAAAAAAGCAGCGACATGCAGCGCGACGACTGGCCCCACGTCCGGCACCGCCTGCAGGTTATCCTGATCAGCCTGCATCAACTGCTCCAGCGAGCCGTAATGCCGCGCCAGCGTTTTCGCGGTGGTTTCGCCCACCTCACGAATCCCCAAGGCGAAAATAAAACGTTCCAGCGTCGTTGACTGGCTTTTCTTCAGCGCTTTCAGCAAATTAACCGCTGATTTCTCGCCCATGCGTTCCAGCCCCGCCACTTGGTCGGCCTGCAGACGGTAAAGGTCATCCACATGGCGAATATGCCCCTGCGTAAACAGCTGTTCCACCAGCTTGTCGCCCAAACCGTCAATATTCAGCGCCTTGCGTGAGGCAAAATGCTTGATCGACTCTTTCACTTGCGCCGGACAATACAGGCCACCGGTACAGCGCGACACCGCCTCGCCTTCCACCCGCTTCACCGCCGAATCACACACCGGGCAGCGCTCCGGCATTTGAATGCGGTTCGCTGTATCCTCTGCCGCGTGTTCGGTCAGGCTTTTCACCACTTCCGGGATCACATCCCCGGCACGCCGCACAATCACCCGGTCACCAATCCGCACCCCCTTGCGCTCGATTTCGTCCATGTTGTGCAAAGTGGCGTTACTCACTGTCACCCCACCGACAAAGACCGGCTCCAGCCGTGCGACCGGCGTGAGCGCACCGGTGCGCCCGACCTGAAATTCAACGTCGAGCAAGGTGGTAATCTCTTCCTGTGCCGGGAACTTATGCGCGACCGCCCAGCGCGGCGCACGGCTGACAAAACCCAGTTCCTGCTGCAGCGCCAGGTCATTCACCTTGTACACCACGCCATCAATGTCATACGGCAATCCGCTGCGGCGTGCGCCAATATCCGCATAATAAGCCAGACAGCCCGCCGCACCCTGCACCACCCGAATATCCGGGCTAATCCGCAAACCCCAGGCAGCCAGTTGCTGCAACATGCCATCATGTGTATCCGGCATGCGGCCACCTTCCACTTGCCCGACCGAGTAACAGAAAATCGCCAGCGGGCGCTGGGCAGTAATCCGTGCATCCAGCACGCGCAAACTACCGGCTGCCGCATTACGCGGGTTGACAAAGGTCTTCAAACCCTGCGCGCGCAGCCCGTCATTCAGGGCATTAAACCCCGCTTTGGGCAGATAAATTTCCCCGCGCACCTCCAGCCGTTCTGGCCAGCCCTCCCCCAGCAAACGCAATGGCACGGACTGAATCGTGCGCACATTTTGGGTGACATCTTCACCCGTCTCGCCATCGCCACGGGTCGCCGCTTGCGTAAACACCCCCTGTTCATAAAGGATGCTGATCGCCAGACCATCCAGCTTCGGCTCGGCGACAAAGGTGATTTCCGCGTCCGACTTCAAGCGGTCATGAATACGCTTGTCGAACGCCTGTAACTCCTCCTCGCTGAACACATTGCCGAGTGACAACATCGGCAGCACATGCCTGATTTCCCCAAATTCACTCAAGGGTTTGTCACCCACCCGCTGGGTAGGCGAATCGCTGGTCAGCAGTTCCGGGTGTGCAGCTTCCAGCGCCTGCAACTCACGGAACAGACGATCATATTCAGCATCCGGTACTTCCGGGTCATCCAGTACATAGTAACGGTGGTTATGGTGGCGCAATTGCTGGCGGAGCGCATCAATCTGCGCAGTAACGGTGACGGGGGCTATAATGGTTGTTTGCATGGCGAGTATTCTTTTTAATAGTTGATGCGGTTGATGATAGGCGATGGGACGAACTATTCCAGCAATGCCTGCAGAGATCAAGCCTGTAGCGCATTTTAGCACACAGGTTGGGGAGTCCAGGGATATTGCCTCAAGGATGCTGCGAACGCATGCTTCACCACCACCTTGATTCTGAAAAAAGAAGCCCAATCTTAAGCATTCCCCCGCCTTGGTCTTATTTATCAGCCTTATTTGCAGGAGTCACCCATGCCTCAACCCAAGAATGACAGCACGCCGCTCCCGTTCAATGTCGGCTTCAAGTTCGACAACAGTTATGCGCGGGATCTGGAAGGTTTCTATGCCAAATGGAAGCCTGATTCAGCCAGTAATCCTGCGCTGCTCCAGCTGAATCATGCACTCGCTGCGGAACTCGGGCTGGATGCCCGTGCACTGGAATCTGCAGAGGGTGTCGCCATTTTGGTCGGTAATACTGTGCCAGCAGGTGCGACACCGCTGGCTCAGGCTTATGCCGGGCACCAGTTTGGTGGTTTTTCTCCGCAACTCGGGGATGGGCGAGCCTTGTTGCTCGGCGAACTCATCGATGTCCACGGCAAGCGCCGTGATCTGCAGCTGAAAGGCTCCGGGCGCACCCCATTTTCACGCAGTGGCGACGGTAAAGCAGCTATCGGCCCGGTATTGCGTGAGTACCTGATCGGTGAAGCCATGCACGCTTTAGGTGTGCCAACCACCCGTGCACTGGCAGCGGTCGCAACGGGCGATGAGGTCTATCGTGAAACCTCTCTGCCGGGTGCAGTGTTGGCGCGGGTCGCCGCCAGCCATTTGCGCGTGGGTACGTTTGAATTTTTTGCGGCACGCGGCGAAACGGCCAAACTGCGGCAGTTGACTGATTATGCACTTGCCCGCCATTACCCGACGATTGATTATAAAGACAAACCCTATCTGCGCTTTCTGGAAGCAGTCGTCGAGGCACAAGCGGCGCTGGTAGCACGCTGGATGCATATTGGCTTTATTCATGGCGTGATGAACACCGACAACGTGACCATTTCCGGGGAAACCATCGACTATGGCCCCTGTGCCTTCATGGACGCTTATGCCCCTGCGACTGTGTTCAGTTCGATTGACCGGCAGGGGCGCTATGCCTACGCCAATCAGCCCCATATCACCCACTGGAACCTGGCGCGACTGGCCGAGACTTTTTTCGAGCTGGTTGACCCGGATCAGGAAGAAGCCGGACGTTTATTAAACCAACTGATTCAGTCGTATCCGGCTATTTACCAGCAACACTGGCTGCAAGGCATGCGCGCCAAACTCGGCCTGACGACGGCGGAAGACACTGACCTTGCACTGGCCAATGGCCTGCTGAAAGTCATGGAAGGCCAGAACGCCGATTACACCCAAGTATTCCGTAGCCTGGCGCAGGCAGTACGCGGGGATGAGCAGGCCGTGCGCGTACTGTTCAATGACCCCGCTGCCCCGAATCAGTGGCTGGAACAATGGCAGGCGCGTTTGCAGCGTGAAAACATTGCGCCGGAAGCGCGGGCTGCGGCGATGGATGCAGTGAATCCGCTCTATATTCCGCGTAACCATAAAGTGGAAGAAGCGCTCGACGCCGCCACCCGTGGGGACATGAAACCGTTTAAGGCACTGCTCTCGGTATTGCAGCATCCGTTTACGGAAGTAGCCGGTCTGGAAGCCTATACCCAGCCAGCGCCCAGCGATGCGGCACCTTATCGGACGTTTTGTGGGACTTGATGATTTGATTGCTA
This sequence comes from uncultured Thiothrix sp., assembly GCA_964293125.1. Lineage (GTDB taxonomy): Bacteria > Pseudomonadota > Gammaproteobacteria > Thiotrichales > Thiotrichaceae > Thiolinea. The sequence continues at coordinate 46,767 of CAXYXY010000006.1, forward strand.
TTGATTGACTGCTATCATAATGCAATCAGCCAGAGGTACACACCATGTCGCAATTACTCATACGCAACCTTGAAGAAGAAACAGTTACCCGCCTGAAGCGCCGGGCACAGATCAATCACCGTTCCTTGCAGGCCGAGGTACAGTTGATTCTGGAAAATGCCGCTAAAGTCCAGCCGGGCAATTTCTGGAGCAACGCAGGTAATATCCGCATGCGTTTGCAATCCTCCCGTCAAACCTTCTCCGATAGTGCGGAGCTGGTACGTGAAGATCGTTTATGACCATCCTGCGCAGACTATATGGTTAGTGAAGCATATCCTGTCGGGAATATTGGCAGTTCCATCACGACTTTAAATAAAACCCGTTGACATTTGTAGTTTTTCCCCTACACTTATCTGCACTATGGATTTTCCATCAACCTAAACACAACGGAGATACGTGACATGCCCGTAATAAAACACTCACAGCTGAATTCAGGAAATATGAATTCATAATGTCTCCCGCACTGGTTGGGGGGCTGAATAACAGTCGTCCGGCAGTCAAGTGCAACACGTGAGTGTAAGCATGTCCTAAAACCCGGATGACGCAAGTTTCCGGGTTTTTTTACGCCCGGAATAAACCGACAAAAAGGAACATGGCTCATGCCTGTTAAATTTACGCTCAATAAGGGCGCGGTTCCGGTCAAGATATATACCGATGAGGTGGATAGCGACTCGCTGGATCAACTCGGTCAATTGTCGAAACTGCCCTTTATTCATAGCCATATTGCCGCGATGCCGGATGTGCATTATGGCATTGGTGCCACGGTGGGGTCGGTGATTCCTACCCGTGGCGCGATTATCCCGGCGGCGGTCGGGGTGGATATTGGTTGTGGAATGAATGCTATCCGCCTGTCACTAAAAGCCCATGACCTGCCGGATAATTTGTACAAAATTCGCAGCAACATCGAACAAAAGGTGCCCACCGGTTTTAACCAGCATCAACGCCCGGCGGTACAGGGCGCAACCCTGAAAAATATCGGCAAACACCTTGATGTGATTACTGACAAGCATCCTGGCTTAATCAAGATGCTGAAGAACTTTCACCATACCTGGGAGAAGCAATTAGGTTCTCTGGGGGGTGGCAATCACTTTATCGAATTATGCATCGATGAAAGTGATGATGTCTGGGTGATGTTGCATTCGGGTAGTCGCGGGGTCGGTAATGCGATTGGCCGTTATTTTATTGCCAAAGCGAAAAAAGATGTTGGGAATCAACTGGGTTATTTACCGCATCAAGACCTCGCTTATTTTACCGAAGGCACTCGCCATTTTGAAGACTACGTAGAAGCGGTTGGCTGGGCGCAAGATTATGCACTGATCAACCGGCGGGAAATGATGCGGCTGGTATTAAGCGCGCTGGAAGGCGAATTACCGCCCTTCACTACCACCCGCGAGGCGATTAACTGTCACCACAATTACGTGCAAAAGGAAACGCACTTTGGCGCAGAAGTTTACCTGACCCGCAAAGGGGCGATCAGCGCACAGGCGGGTGAACTGGGGATTATCCCCGGCAGCATGGGTGCCAAGTCCTTTATTGTGCGCGGTTTGGGGAATGAGCAATCGTTTTGTTCCTGTTCGCACGGTGCCGGGCGGCGCATGAGTCGCACCGCTGCCAAGCGCCAGTTCAATACCCTCGATCTGGAACAACAGACCCGTGGTGTCGAATGCCGCAAGGACAAGGGCGTAGTGGATGAAATTCCGGGTGCGTATAAAGATATTGATGTCGTTATGCACAACCAGACTGATCTGGTCGAGATCGTGCATACACTCAAACAAGTAGTCTGCGTGAAAGGCTAACTGCTTGCTCATTGATTCAAACTGCCAACTTAAAGGAGATAAACTGATGGCAAAAAAACAGCGGCATGTCCGCATTAACCCGATCGCCCGCGCGCCTATCCTGCGCAAGGGCGGCGTTCACCAAAAAAGTCGCTCTGCCGAACGGCAAGCGGACAAACGTCAACTACGCAAACTGATTGACAAGGCGGGGGCCGGTTACGGCCCCGCCGACTTGGCTGTAGCGGCTTGATTACAAGCTTTTTTCACGCACCAATACACATCTATCCAGAAAAAAAGTGTATCATCAGCACTTAATCTTCAATCTGGAATCAGGCATGGACAAAACCCATATCCGTACAAATATCGTTCTGGACAAGCAGCTACTTGATGAAGCCTTGCAGTCCACTGGTATCAAGACTCGGCGCGAGTTACTTGACTATGCCTTACGTGAACTGGTGCGCCATAAACAACAGCGCCGCCTGTTAGACCTCAAAGGGAAAATTCAATGGGAAGGTGATCTCGATGCGATGAGAACCACAGAATGAGTCTGGTTATGGTCGATACCAGTATCCCCACAAGCCCGCAGCGCCACCGCTTCCCCCGCTTCTTCCGCCAGCTGCAAACAACCCGCCGCATAACACAACTCCCAGCCTGATCCAGTCGCACCCGATGCGGCAAGGTGTAACTCCGCCTGTGCGGGCAAGGTCGGCACCCATTCCCACCAGCCATCTCTTAATACCGCACCTTCACCCGGCTCCATGCCCGCACCCGAGCCTTTCACCCGCGCTGCCGTCAACACCAGCCCGGCGGGCGTCAGTTGCCAGTCTTCCTGCCAGCCGGTTTTTTCCACTGAATGTGTCCAGGACAAGGAAAACACCGTGGTCGCCAAGAGCAGGGTTTTACCGGCAGCGACGACGCACAGGCTCATATTGTTGCCATCTGGCTACGTGTTTTGCGCCAGATCAAAACGGTGAACAAGGCGACCAGCCCGAAACCGATTTCATCCGTCAGTGGCAAGGCAGCCACCAGCGTAAACGCCGCCAGCATCGCCAGCCCACGTTCCAGCCAGCTCAAGTGCCCGGCCAGATACCCGACAACCGTCGCGCCCCATAAGCCAATCGCCAATACCGTTTTAAGCACGATGTACGCGACTGCCAGCGGGAAGCCGATTGAATTCGCCAGTGCGCCGCCATCCTGCAGCATCAGCGCGGGGGTATAGACCGCCATGAACGGAATCACAAAGCCCGCTGCGGCTACCTTGATCGCCTCCATCGAGATTTTCAAACCACGTTCCCGCGCAATCGGTGCCGCCGCGAAACAGGCCAGTGCGACCGGTGGCGTCAGATCGGCCAGAATCCCGAAGTAAAAAACGAACATGTGGCTGACAATCAGTGGCACGCCCAAAGCCAGCAACGCAGGCCCGGCAATGGAAGAGGTGATAATGTAGTTCGGGATGGTCGGAATCCCCATGCCGAGCACGATACAGGTGATCATGGTCAGCACCAGCGACAGAAACAGGCTCTTGTCCCCGACTGAGACAATAAACTGGCCGAAAGTATTGGCTGCGCCGGTCAAAGTCATGGTGCCGATTACAATCCCGACAATTGCGCAGGCCACCCCTACCGGCAAGGCCGTTTTTGCCCCGTCGGCCAGTGAATCGCGGCAGATAATCAGCGTCGCGCGCCCGCCTTGGCTAAAGGCATTCCAGGCGACTAAACCCGTTATCGCCAGCAGCACCACCCACAGCCCAAACTTGAAAAAAGCAGAAGCAATCAGCCCCAAGCCAATCCAGAACAACACCCGGATCACCCCTGCCGGTAGCCCCAGCGCTATCGAACCGCCAAGAATCAGCAGCATCGTCAACGCCAGCCCCACCGTTCCGGCAAACAGCGGCGTATAGCCGGTAAACAGCAGATAAACCAACACAATCAGCGGCAATAACAGATACCAGCGCTCCCGCAAAGCCTTGGCAGCAGACGGCAACTGATCCTTGGGCAGTCCCTTCAGGCCATACTTGCCTGCCTCCAGATGCACAATCCAGAAAGCGGATGCAAAATACAGAATGGCCGGGATCAAAGCAGCGCGCACCACCTCATGGTATTCGACACCTAGCGTTTCCGCCATGATAAAGGCGACCGCACCCATCACCGGTGGCATTAACTGCCCACCCATCGACGCGGTGGCCTCAACGCCACCCGCGAAGGCCGGACGATACCCAAAGCGCATCATCAGCGGGATCGTAAATTGCCCGGTCGTCACCACATTCGCGACCCCGGAACCCGAAATCGTGCCCATCAAACCGGAGGAAATCACCGAAACTTTGGCAGGGCCACCGCGTTTATGCCCAACCAAGCCCATGGATACGTCGGTAAACAGCGTGATCATCCCGGCTTTTTCCAGAAATGAGCCAAACAGAATAAACAGAAAAATATACGAAGAAGAAACAAAAATCGGGATGCCATAAATCCCTTCCGTGCCATAGGCCATGTGGTCAATCACCTGTGCGAAGTCATAGCCACGGTGGTTAAAAGGCGATGGCAGGTATTGACCAAACAGGCAGTAAGCCAGAAAAAACCCGGCAATGAGCGGCAAGGCAGCACCCATCGTCAGATAAGTGGCAAGAAAGACACCGATTAGCGCCACCACGCCCATAAAAATATCACGCGGCAACGGATCACCAGCGCGCAGCAAGAGTGCGGTAAACTCATACCACTGATACAGCGCCACCGCCACGCCCGCCAATGCCAAGCCCCAGGCCAGTTTTTTGCGGATACCCGTCCAGCCCTGACTGCTCGCGACCAGCGGGAACACCAGTAACATCAGAAAACCGACGTGAAACACCCGCACCATCTGACTCGGCAAATCCAGCAGGTGTGCCGCTGTCGCCATCTGAAACGTTGAAAAAGCGATGGCTAACCAAAATAACAGTCGCCCCTCGCGGGTGTGCGGAAAACCACTTTCCAGTGGATTGTGCGCGCTAGGCACAACGGCGGGGGATGCAGGCTTGGGCGGCATGGCTTGGCTCCTCGAAATAACTGAAAATGACTGCGCTCATCAACGCTTCACAACCCGCCGGGGAAATGGTCTTGCACCACTCCCCGGACTGTCAAACATGGGTTTTTACAGGATTTTACAGCATGCCTTTTTCTTTGTAATAACGCTCAGCACCGGGATGCAAAGGCACCGGCATACCTTGCAGGGCATTTTCCAGCTTGATCGAAGCCGCTGCTGTGTGGGCGGCTTCCAGAGTGGGCAGGTTCTCGAACATCAGCTTGGTCATTTGATAAGCGGTTTCATCCGATACATCCGCATGCGTCACCAGAAAGTTCACCACCGCCACGGTCGGTACGTCGGCGTCTTGCCCTTCATAAGTACCGGCAGGAATCGTTTCAGCAATATAAGGGGCGCCCAGCTTTTCCACGATGTCTGCTGGCACGGATACCAGATTCACTGCCACCGAAGTCGATAAATCCTTCAGCGAAGCGACACCCAAACCGGCTGATTGCAGGGTAGCATCCAACTGGCGATTTTTGATCAGTTCGACTGACTCGGCAAACGGCAGGTACTCGGTTTTGCCCAGATCATCATAGCTCATGCCCGCCGCCGTGAAGATAGCGCGTGCATTCAGCTCAGTCCCTGATTTGGCGGCACCGACTGACAGGCTTTTACCTTTCAGATCGGCCAGTGACGTGATACCGGATTCCTTGGCGGCCACGATCTGGATATAATTTGGGTACACGGCGGCAATCCCGCGCAACTTGTCGAGTTTGGTTTTAAAGCCTGCGTCCTCATCCCCTTCCCACGCGAGTTTGACGGAATCACCCAACGCCAGCGCGAGTTCACCCTTGCCTTGCTGCAGCAGATTCAGGTTTTCGACGGAAGCTTTGGTGGATTGCACCTGAGTACGGACATCCTTCATGTTATCGGCGTAGATTTTTGACAAGCCGACACCCAGCGGGTAATACACACCCGATGTGCCACCGGTCAGAATATTAATAAACTCTTCGGCTTGGACAGGCAGGCTACCCAGGCTTAAGGTCAGGGCGGCGACGCTGCTTAACAGGGCTTTACGTGCGATTGCTTTCATGTTTCCTCCAATTGATGCTCCCCAGAATCGGGTTGTCACATTATTCATTGATTTGGGCGTTTGTACCAGACCTTATTCGCAACAGGATTACCCGCCGCCCGCCGATAGCAGAGGATGCAAAGTGCTGCAAATACGTTATCATCAGGTTTTACAAGCATTCACCGACTGACTGAACAAGGAACCTATTATGCGAATTCTGCACACCATGCTGCGTGTTGGCGACCTCGACCGCTCCATTCAATTTTATACCGATGTACTCAACATGCGCCTGCTGAGTCGAAGTGACTATCCGGATGGCGAGTTCACCCTGGCTTTTTTGGGCTACGGCGAGAAAAGTGACAGCACCGTGATTGAACTCACCCATAACTGGGGCGTGGACAGCTATGAACTGGGGACTGCCTTCGGCCATCTGGCGCTGGAAGTACCCGATGTGTATGAAGCCTGCGAGAAAATCCGTGCAGCGGGCGGCAAGATCATCCGTGAAGCCGGGCCAATGAATGCGGGCACTACCATCATTGCTTTTCTGGAAGACCCGGATGGGTATCAGATTGAGTTGATTGGTGAGAAGAGCTGACAGCGAAGGGATTTAACGCCTTGTGGAAATGAACGTGAATACAGGTTTACCTGCTGCTGACGACCTGAACATTTCAGCATTATCGCGCTTGTTTGATAATACGACCAACTCATATAAGTTGTTATTTTTTCAAGCATTATTGAACAAATTGATGTCTCTGCCAGTCAGAAAGACTTTTTCGTTAAATGAATTGGCTGTTGAAATGGTGACACTGGCCTGGTATCCGGTGATATTTTTTCATTTATCGCTGGGCAAACAGGATAAAATTAGCCGCATCATCAATGAGTTAGAGTTTTCTCTGGAGCAAAGTGCCATTACCCATCCCAAGTTCAAAGAGCTATTAATGGGTGCAGTGCATCAGCAACAAGACGGCTTACAGTTGGATAAGCTATTACGCTATGTACCTTACCATTTGCAATCACCCTTTTTTCAGGACAAGTTGACAGGAGAATCATCTGCCAATAGGCAGCATAAATTGCTTAAAACCTTGCCGGACGATTGCTTTCACTCCCACAAACCCCTGTACCGCTTTGTTGATGGCCACGGAATGCCTATGATGGAGCTTCACCCGGAATGGGATCGTTATTTGCGCCAGCATTTCGCCATTATTTCCGGTTGGAGCAATTGGCATTGGTTGCAATATTTGCAGGCACGTAATCCCAACACACCCGCTTTGCTCAACAAGATCAGCCCTCCGGCACAACGCAAGGCGCTGACACAGCAGACGCATTTTTGGCAGGGTGTAATGAAACTGGGTATGCAGGTGAAATGTATTTTTACAGATAAACAATTAGATAATAACAGCTTTGCACTAGATCACTTCGTGCCCTGGTCTTTCGTCTGTCACGATCAATTGTGGAATCTGACACCTATTACCCAGTCACTCAATTCTGCAAAGAGCAATGCCCTGCCACCACGGGAAAGTGTCAGACGTTTAGCTTCCCAACACAGTGAAGCTTTGCGGATTGCCCATGACAATCAAACAGATATGCCCGTTGGGTGGCGACAAATTGCTGAGCCGTACATCAATGATTTCAAGCTGGAAGAGCGTGACTTGCTTAACCCAAGCAAACTACAACACGCTTATTGGAATACCATTCCTCCCTTGATCTCATTAGCAGAACAATCAGGGTTCACCACATGGCACATGAGCGGTATGGTTCACAACGATAAATTTCCAGTCATGTAACCTTCGTGGCGAACCCCGTCTATCATCGCCAGACCCATCGCCGGGGCATGTCCATCATCCTCGGCCACGCCGGGCGTGCAGCCGGTCACTGCCTGTGCGTTCTGTCAACACCCATCCTTACCCGATTATATTTTCCAGAACGTACCGCAGTTGCCACACTTCAAGCCATATTTGTGAAAAAACAACGGAAGCCCAAGCAGAAGAATTACGAGAAATGTCGGTTTTTTACCAATCGTGTACGGGCTTACGTTGGCACTACCGCAAGATGGGCAGCAGCTCGTTGCATCAGAACCCTGTTCGGATTCGACTTGGGCGGAATAGTCAGTGGCGAGCAGATCGCGTGCTTCGTCGGCGAACTCGGCTGGAACCATAACTTTGACCCCGCCAATTGCATTGCTGTATAGCCAGTTCATATTGATCGTGTGCTCGTCGGCAATGACAACCGGAAAACCCGCCGTTTCCAAACTGGCCCGAGCGAGATAGGCCTCGTGTGGGAACGAACATCTGGCGACTACGACGAGTTCAGTCATCACCTGATCCGGTGAGTTGACTCCAACCGGCCTCGGCTTCATATGCCCAGCAAAAGAGTTTCATGGTGCATCTCCAAGAGTCGAATTTGCAGTTTGCGAAAAAGACGGATGCGAGTTTGTAGAACACTTACCCTATAGCACAAGCTTTATCCAATTTCTAGTCATTTTCAGGCTATTTTTCACCGATGATTGTCAAGGTGGTTGCCTCCTCTGCCAATTCAGCAGATCATTTAGGCGGTGGCGGTGGCCCCCGTCGCTGGGTCGCATCACAAGCAGTCTCACCTCCCTCATTGGCACATCCCAGTTCGGCGGTATGGCAGGCAAGGATGGCATTTTTGCCCGGTTCGTTCACATGGTAGTGATAACCCAGCCCGGCAGTTTCATGCCCACGGCATTCATCCAGATCATCCGGCTCAGCGCCATCAGCATTCAGGCGGGCATGCAGCGTATAACCATCCATCGCCAAACCAATCGCCGGAGCATGTCCATCGTCCTCGGCCACGCCGGGTGTGCAGCCGGTCACTGCATGATAGTGGTAGCCAACGTGCAGATTAATATGCCCGCCACAATCATCGAATGGCGCCAGCGTATGCGCACCCAAAATCGCATCCTTCGGGGCGGGGCCATCGAACAGCACACCATTAAAGGCGACTCCCGTACCCTCACGCCGGATCGGGCTGGGTTTGGCGGCTTTAACCGGTTTAATCGGCAACACATAAGTGCGTTCTGTCGAATGCTCCATATAATCCAGCTGGCACTCTACACAATAATTGTTGTAATTTGGGTCAACGTCAGGGCGTGCCGCTGCCGTACAGGCCTGCTTGCTATCCGTGACTTTAACCTTGCCCGTCGCCGGGTCATAAAGTAGCCACTGCGGGTCTTTATAGAATTTATCCATATTCTGAATAAAGGCACCGTCAACGTCATACTGCTGACCGTTTTCCACCCAGATTCCCCCCTGCTCAGCCGAGTCGCTGATCGTGCGCGGACACCACGGGCCGGCTTTATGGTTCGCCGGTGCACCTTTGACGGTAATCGCGAAACACTGCGTTTGGGTGCCGCCTGACAGGGTACAGTCGACGATTTTAGGGGTGCCGACCAGGGCATCTGCTGAAAACAGGTGGGTTAATGCGTGCAGCGCATCCTCAGGGCGGGTGTCTGCCTGTGCCGGGGCGATAAAACAGGCGGCAGCCAACACCAGTGGGAGCGGGAATAATTTGCCAAGTTTCAAGTGAATCTCCTTATTGGCCAGAAAATAGCCTTTAGCGTAACCGCTTCATGCTACCAGACAATTGTGGAGGGAGTGTGAGAGTACGGCTGGACTTTCCCCTACCGATAAACAATCACCGCCGCCCGCAGCCGTGACTGCCCAAATTGCGCCATTTTATCAAAATCAGCCCGGCTGATCGGCAGGTACTGGTTATCCAGCGCAAAGCGGTAACAGGGGGCATCAATATACGGGTCATGGATATAAATGAAACGCTCGTCCATCGCCGTTACCACCACCCAATGCGGTACTTTTTTATCATCAAACCGATAGGTGCTGATCAGTACAATCGGTAATGCCCCCTGCTCCAGCGCCTGTTGCAGGTGGTTTTGGGTCAGGTTTTCGTAATAAAGCGTATTACCCGCCTCGCGGGTGTATTGCGCCAGAAAATCAGCATGCACCAAGCCAATAATCCGTTTCTTTTCCTCATTCCGCACCGAATCCAGAAAAGGGGTATCTGGCGATGACAGGTAGACATCTGCCCGAAAACCGCGCCGGATGGCAGACAGTGCCAAGCCCAACGGACTGCAACCGCCGTGCCCGGACAGCATGTAGATCGTAGTCGCTTCCCGCCAGATACGCAGTTCTTCTTCGGCACCCAAGGTCTGGGTCGGTTCGAGCGCGGCCATACACATTAACAAGGCCGCCGGGCCACAAGTGAAATCCGTATTTTGCGCATAATAGGGCACATGGATATGCGTAATGCGCCGATCCATGTTCAAAATCCGTTTTTGCAGGCGCAGCGCCGTCGTATGATCTTCGTAGTAATCCTGATACTCACCAAACGCCCGATAACCCAACCGTTCATACAGGCGAATCGCCGCCGCGTTATCCTGCCGAACTTCGAGGCGCATACTGATACGCCCGGCAGCGGCGCATTCTTGTTCAGCCTGTTCGAGTAAACCCTGCGCCAGCCCCTGCCCGCGCAATACCGGGTCGATTGCTAACGAATAGACTCGCGCCAGATGCGTACCCTGATGCAGCAGCACCAGAATATAGCCGATACATTCCCCTGCCCGCTCCACCACCAAAAAGCAGTTACGCTCCGCTTGCAGGAAATAGCGGAAGCTGCGCCGACTCAGACGGTCGCCCATGAAGCAACGTTCTTCCAGCGCCAGCAGCTGCGGCAAGTCCCCTTGCACCGCTGTCCGTACCTGCCCGTCGAGCATACAAATATTTCCTGTCATTAAGTATAAAAAATCGTCTGATCTGCTAGTATGTTTTACTCATAGAACCGTAGCAAACGGTGAATGTCTAATCCTGCTAATTACAAAACACATAAGGACACGCGACGCACTATGCCTGACTTTTTACTGTTGGTCGATGAGATAAAACACTGGAAAACCGAATACCCGAATTACCCGGTGGCTGCCGTCGGCGACTACCTGACCGGTACAACCTGGGCAAAAAAACGCAACCTGCACGTCATTAACCTGTGCCGTCACTTCAATTACCAAAGCCTCGGTTATTACGCGTCCCTGCTGGCCGAAGCACGCGGGCACCGTAGCCTGCCGTCGGTGCGCACCTTGCAGGATCTGACCCGCAAAACACTCTACGGCTCGACCATTGAAGACTTGGACGAGATGCTCAACAAGGCACTCGGCAAACAGGCGCACGGTGTCGATATTTCGCGTTTTGAGGTTGTTCTGCATTTTGGCAAATGTGACAGCGAAGCCCTGCGCCCGCTGGCACGCAAACTGTATGAAGCTTTCCCGGTGCCACTATTGCGGGTCGAGTTCCGGCGCAATGGCCGCTGGCGCATCAGCAAACTGCGGGCGGGGCAGTTGAGCACCCTCAGCCATCCGCAACAGGACTTCTTTTTCCAGACGCTGGAAACCCAGCTGAAAACCCGCTGGAAAGAACCGGGGGATGCCAAACACGCCCGCTATAACCTCGCGATTCTGCACAACCCGCAAGACAACCTGCCACCTTCAGACATGCGCGCGCTGACTTACTTTATCCGGGCGGCGGCGGAACTCGGCATCGAGGCCGAACTGATCACCCCGAAAGACTTTGGCCATCTGGCCGAGTACGACGCCCTGTTTATCCGCGAAACCACCGGCATCAATCACCATACCTACCGCTTTGCGCGCAAGGCCAGCAGCGAAGGCATGGTGGTGATCGATGACCCGACCTCGATCCTGCGCTGTGTGAATAAAATCTTCCTCAGTGAGCTACTGACCGCCAACCGTATCCCGATTCCGGCCAGCGTCATCCTCGGCAAAGGCGAACTGGATCGCGCGGAACAGCAACTCGGTTATCCGATGGTGCTGAAAATACCGGATGGCTCGTTCTCACGCGGGATGTTCAAGGCCAAAGACCGCGCCGAACTCGAAACCGCCGCGACTGAACTGTTTGAACACTCCGAACTGATCCTGGCGCAGGCTTACACTTATACCGATTTTGACTGGCGGGTCGGCATCCTGAACGGTGAACCACTGTATGTCTGCCGCTATTACATGTCACGCGGCCACTGGCAGATCGTGAACCACGGCAAAAATGGCAAAACGGAAATGGGTCGAGCCGATACCCTGCCGATTGCGGAAGCCCCGCCGGAGGTGTTAGCCGTCGCACTCAAAGCCGCCAAACTGATCGGCAATGGCCTGTATGGGGTCGATCTGAAAGAAACTGACAAAGGCGTAGTCGTGATCGAAGTCAACGACAACCCGAGTATTGATACCCAAGTCGAAGATAAAATACTGGGTAAACAGCTCTATCATAAAATCATGGCCGAGTTTTTGCGCCGCTTGGAAGCGCGTCGTCCGGTGCTTCCATAAGTTTTACCGGTAATCGTTGCGGTGCAGATTGTTGTACCGCAGCATACATTCAGCCGCTGAAATCTGGTTGCTGGGTAGCATTTACAGGGGCAAGTCCAAGGGTTTAGCACTAATCCTGGCAAAATCAGGAGGAGTACGCGGGAGGGAGCGTTGTGGCAAAGGCAAATCAATCCCGCCAGTCAACGTCATAACCTGCTGATGTACACGAGTAGAAAGCTACCACTAACTCCCACAACTATGAATCAAAAACTGGCAGAAGGCCTCCGCTGGTTTGTCTAATGTGCTGCCTTTTTGCCAGATCAGGCCGCTGTCCAAGTGTGGCTTTGGTTGCTTATTATTTTAGTTGACATAAGCCAAAGCTATATAGACTATCACCACTACCCTCAGCACTCTAGGACAAGCTTCGTGGAAAGAATTTCAGAATTGTTGCAGCCCTGGTGGGATGCTCTAATACAATCACAACTTTTCCAGAGTTTTCTTAGCCTTACGGGTATGGAGGAAGTTGCAGGTTTCCCGCTTGGCATCCTTGTTGTTATCCTCTTCTTCTCCGGTTTATTTCTGATTGTTGCAGTCAGAACACTCTTTCTTGCGATAAATCTTGGGCGGATAGCTCGTAGGAGCAAAAAGCAAAAAAATTTAGAAATAAAAGGAAAACTGTATGAGCATCTCTGGTCGGAATATTCTGAAACACTGCACGGGTACCAACGCCCAGATGGTGGAGAAGAGTTGCGAGCAACATTACCTGCCGAAGCCTTTTTTACACGTGAGGCCTTAGTAGATAACCGTTTTCTAGTCTGGAATGATTTTTTTCGGCACTTGCCGGGCATCCTAACTGGTCTGGGTATTGTCGGAACATTCTCTGGGTTAATCAGTGGTCTCGAAGGCTTCGCACCTTCAGAAGAGGCAGGAGCAGCAAGAGAAAGCTTGACCAACCTTCTGGGAGGGGTACAAGAAGCTTTTCATGTTTCAGCTTTCGCTATCGCAGCAGCCATTATTGTCACTATCCTTGAGAAATCCCTTTTAGCCTGGGCTTACAAAAATGTAGAAAAAATCACTCATGCTCTGGATGCTCGTTATAAAGTCGGAGCCGGTGAGGACTACCTGAAGCGCATGGTTGAAGCCGATGAATCAAATGTAGCTCAAATGACGCAGCTGCGGGATGCTTTGGTCAATGATCTTAAAAGCATGCTGCAAGAGATGACCGAAAGACAGATCAATGCACAGCTGGCTAGTAGCAAGGTTTTTACAGACACACTTAAAAAACCATTAGATGATGTTGCCAAGGGATTATCTAGTGTCAGCAATGTTGTACAAGGAGGTGCGCAAGCCAATACTGATGTGATGAAAAGCGCTTTGGACGATTTAATGGCTGCATTTATCGAGCGTATGGATGAGACCCTCAGCACTAATATGACCAAAGTCGCCGACAGCATGGAAAAGTCAGCACAAACTATGACAGGTATCCAGCAGTCGATGGATGCCATGATTGGCAAAATTGCAGATACCAGTAGTGCTGCCATGAGTGGGATGGTGGAAAAGCTTGAAACCGCGATGAGCAATGCCGCCAATAACCAAACACAAATGGCAGAACAAATGCGCCACTTGGTTGACAGCCTTCGGGAACAGATAAATCAGGAAAGAACAACCAGCCAACAAGCCACAAAAGAAGGGTTGGATGAATTGTTAGACCACATTCGTGCTACAAGTGCCGCAGGCCAGAACGCCAACGATCAGGCAATCACTGCATTAATGGAGCGCCTTAATGTTCTTACCCAAGATATTGGCATTACTCAGGAAGGCAATCAGGCACGGCTGACAGCACAGTTTGACAGTCTTTTGCAGCAAGTAGGCTTTGCGGTTACCACCATGGAGCAAAATATCACCCAGCTCCGCAATACCACAACAGACGCGATTGGCGGAATGAACCGTGGTGCCACAACTTTACAGAAAGCAGCTACCGATTTTGCTACTGCGGGTCAGTCTGTGACTGGCGTGCTTGACAAGGCGGCTCCATTGGCAAACCAAATGCAAAACGCAGGCCTGCAAATGAGCCAGTCAGGCGAGACTATGCGTAAAGCCAGTGAGCAATTGAGTGGGATGTTTGAGCGTTATCAGTCTGTTCAAAAAACTACGAATGATCAGGTAGATCATTTACGGCAATTGATTGCTTCTGCACAAAATGAAACAGGCATACGAGATCACTGGATTCATGATCTTGAACAAGCCGCAAAAGAATTACGAGTGACGGAAAAACATAGTCAGGAACATCTGAATAGTATTAACGCTTCTCTGGAAAAAGCATTTAAAGCTTTTGGTGAGAGCATGACAAAGGCAGTAAAAGACAGTTTTACATCAGTCAACAGCACCATTGAGGGTTTAAATGGTGTAGCTCAATTATTTGCCGAAGAACTTGATCAGAAGCGTAGGTAACTATTATGTTTACTCGCTATACCATCAAACGTCCAAGCAAAGATGAAGGTGAGCGCCCGTTCTGGATTTCATTTTCTGATCTAATGACGGCATTAATGTCATTGTTTTTAGTCGTAATGAGTGTAACCTTACTCTCAGTCACCAAGAAAATCGATCAGGAGGAACAACGCAAGATACAACGTGAAACAGACATCTCCAACTTAATGGCAACTATTCAGGAAAGCTCTAAGCTTTGGAAAAATGTCATAGTTGATGAAAACACTTACCGAATAAACTTACCGGAAGAAGTGAATTTTGAGCGTGCCAGTTCAGACATTAGCCCTGAAGGTAAACGATTTCTGCGCAGCTACGTTCCCGTGCTACTGAAAGCCTATGATTCAGACTTGGGCAAACGCTGGATTCGCCGGATTGTCATTGAAGGCTTTACCGATCAAGATGGCTCCTACCTTTACAACCTTGGATTGAGCCTTGACCGTAGCCGCAAGGTTGTTTGTGCCCTTTATGAGAAGGACGCAATCGTTAGTAATGAGAGTCTGAATGAGCCAGAAATGAAGACAATCACCCTTGCCCATCCAAGCAAACCACTACCGGATGTTCAGCATAATCCCTATGAGCAGACATCATTACAGAATCAGTTCAACAAAAACTCATCCGAAGTGCTATTAACACTGGAGGAAAAGGAATTAATCCGCAAGTTATTTTTGGTGGGTGGGTATAGCTTCAACTCCATGCGCGCTTCCAAAGAAGAAAGTCGCCGGGTTGAGTTCAAACTTGAGTTTTGGGCGCTAGATGAGACACAGCCACCTAGCCCCGACCTATCGGGCAAGGAGTTTGGAACATGCAGTTAACACCGTCGTTGGCTCTCGAAGAAAAGTTACTTGGACAAATTGGTGAGCTTGACCTGCCAGGATGGGGTCAGAAAATTTTTGATGCTGCAAAGCGTACAGAACAAAAGGTAAAAGACAGGTTTGATGAAATTGCTTCTACGCCGGTTGACCCTGAACGCGCCTACAAAGCGGTGCTAAAACTACTAAGAAATGAATCACTCACCCGACGAGACTATAGCTTAATAGCGGGTACATTAAATTTACCTATCCGCGAAATCAATAATCAAAAATTGATTGAAACTGGTTGGATGAGCATTATTCTTCAGTATTTCAAAGATCAGTATACGCTTAAATCACTCTCTATGCTCGGCTGGATACAGTTACTCACTGCCTATTTTTCAATTCCTCCCAACTCTAAGCAGACTGCTGTTTCTCAAAACAGAGAGAGACTTCGGTTGTTTTTGAAGGAAACACATCAATATTTTTTTCTTAAGAATAGATTTGAACCGAGATTCTCTGTCACCCTACGAAATCATTCGAATCTGTTGTCAGATGAACCATGCCAGCGTTATGTTGCCAATTTCTTCAACGCTAACTACTCAGAACTGGCTGAAGTAAAAGATAAACTGTTCATTCAGCCGGGAAGCTGGTTTTTTCAACAGTTGACGGTTGCAGTGGTAAAGCAGGCAACACAAGCTAATGATGCTGAATTCAAGTCACAAATAGCTAAGCTCATTGACTACTTGAACGGTAAAAATGATAAACTATCTACAAAAATATCAAATACTTATCGAGATGAAGCCATTCAGATTATACTGATGCGCTACTATCAGTGCACTGACCGCAGCTTGAATAAAGAGCTATGTGAGTACGTTATTAGCCCTAATATATGGAAAAGTCCAAATCTACGTGATGCTAATATGTTATCAAAATGGAGTGACATTGACAGACCTATTTGGCAGATGGTCAACGGCTGGGTAAATAGAAAAAATCTGCGAGCTTTTTTTGAAATACTCTCAAAAAGACATGATGCAGATAAAGGTCGCTTTAATTTTTGGATAAAGTATGTTGACCAGATTGAGTATACCCGGTTTGTATTTGGTGGAGCCACCAATCAGTCTAATAGTCCAGATGTCAAAAAATTGCGAGACGAAGAGAAAGGTGTTAGTTCAATTCTGGATGGCGCAACAAAAAATCTTGACGCTTTTATTATTCAGATTCGTGGACATACTTTTGTTGAGTTCAGCATGAATGGTAATGCTGCTTTCTTATACAGAAATGGCAGGTTGCCCTTCTCAACGGAAGCAAAACGCCTTACCCACGCTCAACTGGGTCGGGGAAATCAATCTGTTGAAAGCTTCCATCACCGATCAGACTGGCCAACCCGCCTGGAAAGAAAGCTAATAGAGGATTTTGATATATTTCCTGATAGAAACCACTCTACGGATAATCGTTGATTATGTTCAAAAAATTGCTGCAGGCATTTAGTAAAAACTCACAACCATTGGGCAAGGCAACACATCAGGGATGGCTACTTATCCTTGGCGATTCAGCAACGCATCATGAGGCAGGCAATGACTTCGATTGGGTGACACAACAATCTGATGATCAACAAGGTCTAGCTATCTACCTTGCTTCTCTGCTTAGTGAAGAAAAAGCACATTGGACGGAACAAGGCATCCTGATTCACTGGACAGATGCCTATGCACTTCTTAGGGATGAATCGCATCAGGGCTTGGTCGATGGCCTGCAACTTCCCAAGATTGACCTTGAGTTACAACCCGTCCTCAATGCGGATAACCGTCATGGCTTATCTGATTATGATTTTGAGCTTGTCATCAGTGGTTGGCGTAGAGGCTCACTTCTGTTGCGTGATTCAGAGCTTAGCGGAGCTGTTTTAAAGCTGCCAGATCAAAAAACCGCCTTGTTGCCGGAATTCGCCTGGAAGTTGGTGCATCAGATTCAGATATTTGCAGGGCGACCCGACTCAGAAAGAAACCAATATGCACACGAACTGGCATGGGGACGCCTGCGGCAACTGGCCACCAAGGCTAATGCAGCTTACGCTTCCCGCTATCTGGAAAGTACTTTTATTGTTACCCCAGAGTCTCTTCGGCTGGGCCTGGAACGTAGCGAAGCATTGGGGGAAACCATTATTCGTGTTAACCCCGATTTTGAGGGAGCACCAGCAGACTGGCTCCAGCGCTTTGATCAACTTAGTCAGGTGAAAGACACTTATGATTTTGCATCCCCCACTGGACAAAGTAGGGTCATCCTGTCAGAGCCAGTTAAACAGATACTGCAAGTCATCAAACGCGACATGCCTAATCGCCGGGTGATTGGCAAAAAAGCAGAAGCATTTATCCGTAACCCCTATGCCCTGCTAGGCGAATCTGCTTTTCAGGTCATTGACGAGGAAAGCTTTGAGCAGGAAAAGGAAAAACTGGGCACAACGGATCAGACATGGCAGTTCAAGCCTACTATTGAACAACGCTTTATTACTCAAGTTTATTTGCAAATCGCCAATGACTATACCAACGAAGATTTACCCTTTCACAATAGCGCGCAGCTCCAAAGTTTTCTCACCCACATAGAGATGGCTCTAACCGACGGTGAAATAACTGCCACTTGGCAAGGCCACCGCCTACTGCTGGATGGCAGTAGCCACAAAGAGCTTGAACAGGGTGAGCGCATTCTGACCTTATGGCAGAAGGATGAAAAGCGCAGAATCACAGCAGAAGAAATATACGATTTAAGCGGTTATGGTGATCGCGTCATTGGTATCGGTGAACTACGTCCGGTGGCTATTCCGATTTTACTGAAAGATGAAGGCGCTGATAGTTGGGTACCTGAGATGGAACCTGGTTTTATGATTCATCTCCCTGGCTCAGAAAAGCCAGTGATACTACCTGCCAGCTCCAACTTTATCGGTAAGCTGGAAAAAAACATTCAGGAAACAAAGTCTATCAACTCAGAAAAAGTGGAATTACCGGGGCTGCATTTTTCCATTCCGATCACGGAAGCGGAAAGAGCCTTGGAAATACTAAAGAACTATCTGCAGAAACCGGGCACCTCTGATTGCCCAAAACCGGAGCCAGGCGACGAACCCAAAGCAGTCAAGAAAACCTTGATACCGCTGCTCAATTTTACCGTGGCCGATTACATCAAACAACGTGCCGAATGGCTACAAACCCCTCCCGATTACTGGTTACGCCTCCCGCTGAACCTACGAGGTCATATACAGCTGAAAGATCATCAACGTGAAGGTGTCCGGCGGCTCCAGTACCTCGCTGGTATCGAGCAAGACTGTGACGGAGTATTGCTGGCGGATGACATGGGGCTGGGCAAAACACTACAGATACTTTGCCTTTTGGCTGAGCACTTTCAAACCCATCCAGAGTCCAACCCAGCACTCCTCATTGCACCAGTTACCCTGCTGGACAATTGGGAGCAGGAAGTAAAAAAGTTTTTTGATCACACCTTCCCACCTGTGCTGCGGCTGCATGGTAAGTCTTTACAAGAACGTAAACAGCCCAAAGCGCTGATCGATGAGCAGCTTAAAAGTGACAATATCACCAATTTGCTAGTTAACAACTGGCTAGGTAATGCCAAATTGGTGATCAGCACTTATGAGACCATCCGGGATTATGAGTTTTCCGTTGCTCGCCAGAACTTTGAGTTCATCATCTGTGATGAGGCACAGAAGATAAAAAATCCCAAAGCCACCTCAACACTGGCAGTCAAAAAGCAAAAAGGTCGCTTCAAAATAGCTTGTACCGGCACACCGGTTGAAAATAACCTAATCGATCTCTGGTGCCTTTTTGACTGGGTGCAGCCCGGATTATTAGGCACTATCCAGGAATTCCATTCAACCTACCGTCGCCCGATTGAAACCCAGACCGATGAAGAACAACGCGCTATCAGCCACTTGGTCGATCTGATTGACCCACAAATCATCCGGCGTACCAAACAAGACATCAGTGCCGATCTACCTAAAAAAATTGAAATGGGAGAAAAGCCAGGTACAGAAGCCTTGAAGAAAATTCCGATAAGTGCCCATCAATATAATCTCTATCAGGAGAGCTGGGCAAAGTTGGGGAAAGTTCAGAATGATGAGTTATCCAGTGCCAGTCAGCGTGTACAAGTTTCATGGACGATCCTGCATCGCATCAAAGCCATTTGTGCCGAACCTTACTGCCTGCCGGGCAAGGTATTTCTGGCAGAAAAACCAGATAACATCAAAAAGCACTTGGAGCACTCGCCCAAAATAAACTGGCTATTAGAAAGACTGCACAGCATCAAGCAGTCTAATGAAAAAGTTATCATCTTCACTGAACTGCGGCAGGTACAAATCGCTATTGGCTATTTCATCCAAAAGACCTATGGCTTTAACCCACTGGTAGTCAATGGAGATACGAAAAATCGACAATCCTTGATTGATCGCTTTCAAAATCAATTAGGTTTCAATGCCATCATTCTGTCTCCGCTAGCGGCAGGTGCCGGGCTGAACATCGTCAAAGCTAATCATGTGATCCATTTTACCCGCACATGGAACCCAGCCAAAGAGGCTCAAGCCACTGACCGTGCCTATCGTATTGGTCAGGAAAAGGATGTTTATGTTTACCGCCCGACCATTGTTGCTGACAATATTCCATCATTTCATGGGGTTACCTTTGAAGAAAAACTAGATAGCCTGATGCAACTCAAGACAACGCTCTCAAACAATATTATTGGTGTCCTTCAGGGAGCGGGCAGCGACATCCCCATCACTGCTTTCACAGGCAGTAAGGAGAACAGATCAACTAACTGGGCATTGAGTATACAACTTGATAATCTTGGCGGTATCGATTTTGAAGTACTGTGTGCACTGATACTGGAAAAACAAGGTTGGGATGTAAAGTTCACGCCCAAAACAGGTGATGGAGGGGTTGACCTGATCGCGTTAAAGCATGCTGAAAAAGCAGGCATGCTAATACAGTGCAAAAGCTCAGCGGAGAAGAACAAAGCCTTTGGTATCGGCCCCGCACAACAGGTTATTGGTGGGGCTGCACCTTACGAACACCAATATAAAGACATCACGATGAAAAAAGTAGCAGCTACTAATCAGTTTTTTAACAACGCAGCTCAAGAGCATGCTAAAGCCAGCGATGCCTTGTTATGGGATAAAAGCTGGTTCACTGAACAACTTCTCAAATGCCCGATAAGCCGCGATGAATTTGACCTACATGTGCAACAGCGATGAAGATAAAAACGACAACTCCATACCACTAACTCCCACAACTATGAATCAAAAACTGGCGGAAGGCATCCGCTGGTTTGTCTAATGTGCTGCCTTTTTGCCAGATCAGTCCGCTGTCCAGATGTGGCACCACACCCAAAATGGGCACGGCCTCAATCTTGCTGCCTTCCAGCGACCACGGGCGATACACCATATCGGCCAGTATGGTGACACCAAAACCATGCGCTACCAACCCGCGCAGTGCCTCCATCGAGCGGGTACGGAAGGCAATCTTCGGCTCCAGTCCCTGCGCTTGCCAGTAACGGCGCGTCGCCTCCTCACCCTCTTCCACCGTAATCTGGATATAAGGGTAAGCCGCAATATCCTGCAGGGTAGCGTGTGGTTGTTCACTCAGCGGATGATGCGCGGATGTCCATAACTGGCGGCGCGAGCGCAGCAGCACATGATGTGCAAACCGGCCACGTTCCAGTGAGTTGGACAACAACATCACCCCCAGTTCCAGCTCCCCCGATTCCACTCCTGCCTCAATCGCCGGGCGTTCCATGTCGCGCAAATCCAGATCAATATCCGGGTAATGCTGGCGGAAACGCGCCAATAAGGGGGGCAGAAAATACCCCAGCACCGCATAAGACGCCCCGACGCGAATCGAACCTTGCAGTTGATGGCGCTGGAAATGCGGTTCATTAATCGCCGCTTCCAGTTCTTCGTGAATACGTTTGGCACGGTGATAAAAATTATAACCTTCTGCCGTCAACACCACGCCCTGCGGATGCCGCTCGAATAAAGCCACACCCAGCGACTGCTCCAACTGCAAAACGGCGTTGGTGACCGTCGATTGCGCTACATGCAGTTTCTTCGCTGCCATCGATAACTGGCCGGTTTCTACCGTTGCGATGAAATAACGTAGCTGGCGAATACTGATGTCTTTGGCCATTAAGGTGCTCCAATGCTCTACAACTCCCAATCCTCTAACAACAACCTCCGTACCTGTTCAAACTCGCGGACATTGTGTGTAATCAGTGTTGCTTCCAACGCACGGGCATGAGCCGCAATCAAGGTATCATAATGCCCAATCGGCTGCCCCAGCTGCATCAATTCACAACGCACCAAAGCCGCTTCCTGGGATTGCTCTTCACCCCAATCCAGCACTTGAATGTATTTGAGAAAACTGTTGAGGTTGTCGCGGTTACGTTGCTGCTGCGAACGGCAAATACCGTATTCGAGTTCATACAGCACTATCTGCGAAATGGCGACCTGCTCAACCGCAACCTGAAACAGTCTTTCCCGCAATGCTGCCGGTTTGTTGTTGATGATGCCTATGCAAGCATTGGTATCCAGCATGTACAACATCAGTCAAATTCCCGACGTTCAATATCAACAGGCAGCGTATCACTGTCGATGCTGAAATCATCGCTGAACCCCGTACAGCCTTGCATGAAGCCATCCCACGAATCGGGACGCGGCATGATCACCAGGTTATTGCCGCTCCAACGGATAAACACCTCTTTGACATCCAGCCGGAACTGTTTAGGCAAGCGAATGGCTTGGCTGTTACCGCTGGTGAAAACTTTGGCGAGTGTGCATTGCATCATGGTGAAGATCTCACAGTCAATCAGTATAAACAAAAGTATATACATATATGTGATTTTGGCAAGCATCCAGCGTGGATTACAGACACGCTAATCGCACCTCAGCAAAAACAAGGTTAACAGCTCACCGCACACAGAGTATTTATAATAGCGCGAACAAACCGGAGTAGAACCCCATGAACAAAACCAGATTATTACCGTTATTTATCTTCACTGCAGTCACCTCAGTGGTAGCCAGCATCCCTGCCCTCACTTTCGCAGATACCCCAGCCAAGACTGCAGAAAAAGCACCCAAAGACCAATGCCCAGCTATTCTGGATTACACACTGCGCCAACTGGACAGCGAACAAACCGTCAACCTGTGTGAGCAGTATCGCGATAAAATGGTGTTGATCGTCAACACGGCCAGCCACTGCGGGTTTACCCCCCAGTTCACCGGTCTGGAAAAAATTTATCAGGACTACAAAGCACGCGGTTTTGTCGTTATTGGTATCCCGTCCAATGATTTTGCGCAAGATCCGGGCAGCGAAAAAGATACCGCCAAGGTGTGTAATGGTGATTACCAAGTCACTTTTCCCATGTTTGAAAAGATGCATGTAGCCAAGCCATCCGCGTCACCACTCTACAAAACATTGGGTGAGTTAGCCGGTGGTGAATACCCCGCCTGGAATTTTCATAAATACCTGGTCTATAAGGGTGATCTGGTCGCCAGCTTCCCGAGCCAAGTCACTCCGGAAGATAAAAAAATTGTCAGCATGATTGACGATTTTCTTCCGAAGCCATAGCAAGCCTAAGGAAGTAGGCCATCGATTTTCCACATACCCCAAGTCACTATTTATAATTTTACGATACCAGTCGAAAAGCGCATCATGTAAAGGCAGACACTACCGAGGGAGGCACATCCGATGAGCGCAAAAATTCCATCCGATCTGATTCTGGAAGAAAAATACACCACCCTGCAGGGGCGTACTTACCTGAGTGGTACGCAGGCTTTGGTGCGTTTGCCGATGTTGCAGAAGCTCAGTGACCGGCGGGCAGGTTTGAATACGGCGGGTTTTATCTCGGGCTATCGTGGCTCGCCGCTGGGTGGGTTTGACCAACAACTGTGGCAGGCGCAAAAACACCTGCACGCGCATGATGTCGTGTTCCAGCCCGGCCTGAATGAAGACCTCGCGGCCACCTCCGTTTGGGGTACGCAGCAGGTTAACCTCTATAAAAGCGCGCAGTATGACGGGGTGTTCGGTCTGTGGTATGGCAAAGGGCCGGGGGCAGACCGTTCGACCGATGCGATCAAGCATGCCAATTTTGCAGGCACCTCCCAACACGGTGGCGTGTTGATGGTGGTCGGGGATGATCACGCCGCCAAATCATCCACCATCGCGCACCAGTCGGAACACCTGATGTCGGCCTGTGGCGTGCCCGTCCTGTATCCCTCCAGCGTGCAGGAGTTTCTCGATTTTGGCTTGCATGGCTGGGCACTGAGTCGTTACGCCGGTTTGTGGGCGGGTCTGAAATGCGTGACTCAGGTGGTGGATACTTCCTCCTCGGTCGAGATGGATCCGGAGCGGGTAAAGATTATCCTGCCGGACGATTTCGAGATGCCGCAAGGTGGCCTGAATATCCGCTGGCCTGATCCGCCACTGGCACAGGAAGCGCGCATGCTGAACTATAAATGGTATGCCGCCCTCGCTTATGTTCGCGCCAACAAACTCAACCGGATTGTGCTGGACGCGCCCCAAGCCCGCTTGGGTATTATGACTGCGGGCAAGGCTTATCAGGATGTGCGCCAGGCACTGAATGACCTCGGACTGGACAGGCAAGCCTGTCGGCAGCTTGGCTTGCGGGTGATGAAAGTCGGCTGTGTCTGGCCGCTGGATGCACAGGATGCTCGCCAGTTTGCGCTCGGGCTGGACGAGATTCTGGTGGTTGAAGAAAAACGGCAAGTGCTGGAATACGCCCTCAAGGAAGAACTGTATAACTGGCGGGATGACGTGCGCCCCAAAGTCTATGGCAAGTTCGACGCACGCGATAATGCCGGGGGTGAATGGACGATGCCGCATCAGCCATGGCTGCTACCCGCCACCGCTGAACTCTCGCCGTCCATCATCGCCAAAGCCATTGCCCAGCGTTTGCTGGCGATGGAATTGCCGGAAGAGACCCGCCGCCACATCGTCGAGCGGATGGACATTATCACCCAGAAAGAACGCGAAGCTGCCCGCCCGCGTGTCACTGCCGAACGCAAACCGTGGTTTTGTTCCGGCTGCCCGCACAATACCTCGACCCGCGTGCCGGAGGGTTCCCGCGCACTGGCCGGGATCGGCTGCCATTACATGACCATCTGGATGGACAGACACACCGAAACCTTCAGCCACATGGGGGGTGAAGGTGCCGCCTGGATCGGCCAGCAACCCTTTACCCGCGACCAACATATCTTTGTCAATCTGGGTGACGGCACTTATTTCCATTCTGGTCTGCTCGCGATTCGCGCTGCCGTCGCCGCAAAATCCAATATCACCTATAAAATCCTGTTTAACAATGCGGTGGCGATGACCGGCGGCCAACCGCTGGATGGAACCTTGAGCGTGCCGCAACTGGCACAGCAGGTACTGGCAGAAGGCGTCATTCAGGCCGTTATCGTTAGCGACAGCCCGGAAAAATATGCGGGGTTGCGCGCAGAATTGCCCGCTGGCGTAGAGGTGTTGCACCGTGATGAACTGGATGCTGTCCAGCTGCGCCTGCGCGAAGTGCCCGGTACCACTGTGTTGATTTACGAACAAATGTGTGCAACCGAAAAACGGCGGCAACGCAAGCGCGGGACTCTGCCGGTCTCAACGACGCATGCGCTGATCAATGCGGAGGTCTGTGAAGGGTGTGGCGACTGTTCGCAAGTGTCCAACTGCCTGTCCGTCGAACCTTTACCGACTCTGCTGGGTACTAAACGCCAGATCAATCATTCGTCCTGTAATCAGGATTTCTCCTGCGTGAAGGGTTTTTGTCCCAGCTTCGTTACCGCCGAAGGGGCAGAACGGCTGAAACCTGACCCGGTAGATACCGGCTTGCACCTGCCGGATGACAGCACCCTGCCGCCACCCGTGCTGCCTGCCTTAGATGCACCTTACCGGATTGTGATTACCGGCGTCGGGGGCACCGGCATTGTCACGATCGGCGGCCTGTTGGGGATGGCGGCGCATCTGGAGCACAAGGGGGTGAGCGTGCTCGACATGGCGGGGCTGGCGCAAAAAGGCGGCGCGGTGTTGTCGCATGTGCAAATAGCGGCCAGCCCGACTGATCTGAACGCCAGCCGCATTGCGATGGGTGAGGCCAACTTGCTGCTCGGTTGTGACGGAATCGTGTCTGCCTCCAGCGAGGCCTTGTCACTGACCTTGTGCGGGCTGACAAAAGCGGTCGTCAACAGCAGTGAAACCCCGACCGCTGAATTTATCCAGAACCGTCACTGGGCATTCCCCGGCAGCTCGATGGTGCAGGATATACAGGCCAGCGTCGGGGAGCAGCTTGAATTTATTGATGCCACGGCTCTTGCCCTGAAACTGATGGGCGACACGCTCTACGCCAATATCCTGTTGCTGGGATTTGCCTGGCAAAAAGGCTGGATACCTTTGCAACTGGCGAGTTTGCTGGACGCAATCCAGATTAATGGCGTACAAAAGGAAAACAACCGTACCGCCTTTTACTGGGGACGGTATTTTGCACAGCATGGCCAGGGTGATTTACACAGCCTGCTGCGCGCACCTGCCGCTGGCCAATACACACCGGCAAAAACTGATCTGGAAGCTATCCTTCAACACCGCCAGCAGCTACTCACCGCTTACCAGAACAGCGCTTATGCCGCACAATACCTGCACGCCTTGCAACCCTTGCGCACCGCGACTGACCGTTTGGGTACAGCGGCTGCCGGAGTGATACGGGCGGCTGCGCAAAACCTGGCCAAACTGATGGCCTACAAAGATGAATACGAAGTGGCGCGGCTTTATACTACACCGGCCTTTATGGCATCACTGCGCACAACATTTGCCGGGGAACCGGGCAAGGATTATCAGATCAAACTGCACCTCGCACCACCCTTGCTGACCGGCAAAGATACCAACGGGCATGCCCGCAAACACGCTTACGGTGCTTGGGTATTAAAAACGTTCCCTTGGCTGGCACGCCTGAAAATACTGCGCGGCACGGCACTGGATGTGTTTGGTTATACGCAAGAGCGCCGTCAGGAACGTGCTTTGATCACGGATTATGTGCAGTTGATTAACACGGTGACCGCCGGACTCACGCCGGAAAATCTGGCTCAGGCCGAAGCTTTACTCGCGCTAGCTGACCAGATTCGGGGCTATGGGCATGTGAAAGCAGCGAGTATTACCGCTTATCAGCAAGCGAAACAACAACAGCTTGCGCAGTTTGCCGAGGCCAACCACTGATGCAGTGCCGCCCTGCCTGTGCGGCCTGCTGCATCGCCCCGTCGATCAGCTCACCCACGCCCAAACACCCGCTGGGCAAAGCGGCGGGGGTGGCCTGTTTGCACCTGTTGGCGGATTGGCGCTGTGAATTATTCGACAGTGCACTGCGGCCAGCGGTCTGTGGCAGTTTGCAGCCAGCGGTGGATATGTGCGGGGAACGGCGGGAAGATGCGCTGGTGTATTTGCGGCGACTGGAGGAGGAGACGAAGCCATAAAACAGGCTCCGTCTTTAGTCTTTCAGGGTGTTCGGTGCATTTGGCAGTGTGTACTTACTGCCCTGCCACCGTCATTTTATTGACCAGAATTGAACCGGTACGGAAACTGCTGCGTAAATCCACATCGGTGCCAATCGCTTCAATCCCCATGAACATGTCTTTCAGGTTACCGGCGATGGTGATTTCTTCCACTGGGTACTGGATTTCGCCATTTTCCACCCAAAAACCTGCTGCACCGCGTGAATAATCGCCGGTGATCATATTGATCCCGCTGCCGATCAGTTCCGTGACCATTAGCCCCGTGCCCATGTTTTTCAGCATGTCCTCAAACGACACCCCTGTATCCGCCAAAAACAGGTTGGAAATACCGCCTGCATTCGCCGTAGTCTGCAAGCCCAATTTGCGGGCTGAATAGCTACTCAGGAAATACCCCTGTACTTTGCCATCACTGATAATGTCACGTTGCTGCGTGGCGACCCCTTCACCGTCATACGCCCGGCTGCCCGGTGCGCGCAGAATATGCGGCGCTTCCTGCAATTGCACAAACTCAGGAAACACCCGCTGTCCGACCGAATCCAGCAGGAAGCTGGCCTTGCGATACTGGGACGTACCACCGAGTGCTGAAGTCAGGTGGCTAATCAAACCCCGCGCCAGTTCCGGCACATACAGCACCGGCACTTCACGCGTCGACAGCCCCCGTCCGTTCAGGCGGCGCACGGTACGTCTGGCCGCTTCCAGCCCGACTTCCTGCGCACCTTTGAGCTCATCAGGGATACAGGAGGTGGTATACCAGTAATCACGCTGCATCGAGTCGCCTTCCTGACCGACCACCGCACAGCTCAAAGTATGACGCGTGCTGCTGTTCACACCCGAAAAACCGTTCGAATTGGCATACACGCCCAAACCGGCGTAGCTATCCACCCCCGCGCCCTCGCTGTTCACAATGCGCGGATCATGGGCGCGTGCCACCGACTCGGCTTCCAGCGCCAGGGTAATTGCTTCATCCGCCGTAATCAGCCACGGGTGATACAAATCCATGTCCTGCTGGTCGGTCGCCATCAACTCAGGGTCAGCCAGCCCGCTGAAAGGGTCTTCGGCGGTATAACGCGCAATCCGGCAAGCAGCATCCAGTGATTCTTCCAGCGCCTTGCGCGAGAAATCACCGCTGGAGGCAAACCCTTTTTTCTGCCCGAAATACACCGTCAGACTCGCACCCTGATCACGGTGGTACTGCAGCTTTTCGACTTCACCCAGGCGCACTTCGACCGAAAGCCCCGTACCCTTGTCGATGCCGACTTCTGCGGCGGTCGCACCGCGTGCCTTGGCTGCCTGCAAAACAAACTCGGCCAGTTCCTGAAATTCAGCGCCCAGCGCTTCCCTGTTGTCCAGTTCTATCATCTTTTCTTCCTTATTCGCTTAATCTGCGTGTCTTGATCAGGCTGTTGCCGTGCCGCCGACCGTCAGGCCATCGATACGCAACGTGGGCTGGCCGACACCGACCGGTACGCTTTGCCCTTCTTTACCACAGACACCAATCCCGGCATCCAGCTCCAGATCGTTGCCGATCATGCTGACCCGGGTCAGCACATCCGGGCCATTACCAATCAGGGTGGCATTTTTCAAAGGACGGGTCACCTTGCCATTCTCGATCAGGTAAGCCTCGGACGCCGAGAACACAAACTTGCCCGAAGTAATATCCACTTGCCCACCCGAGAAGTTGACCGCATAAATACCTTTCTCGACCGAGGCAATAATCTCTGCCGGGTCATGCTGGCCAGCACGCATATAGGTGTTGGTCATGCGCGGCATGGTCAGGTGTGAATACGACTGACGACGGCCATTGCCGGTTGATACCGTGTTCATCAGCGCGGCATTTTGCCGATCCATCATGTAACCCTTGAGGATGCCGTCTTCGATCAGGGTGGTGCACTGCGTTGGCGTGCCTTCATCATCCACGCTCAGGGAGCCACGCCGGTTTTGCAGTGTACCGTCATCCACCACCGTAATGCCTTTAGCGGCGACCTGCTCACCGATGCGGCCAGAAAAGGCCGAGGTGCCCTTGCGGTTAAAATCACCTTCCAGACCGTGTCCAATCGCTTCATGCAGCAACACACCCGGCCAGCCAGACCCCAAGACCACCGTCATGCTGCCTGCGGGTGCCGCCTGCGCATCCAGATTGATCAGCGCTTTACGCACGGCATCCTCTGCGTATTCATCTGCGCGTCCGTTTTGCAGGAAAAAGTCCAGATCATAACGCCCACCGCCGCCAGCAGTTGCGCTTTCAGTCTGGCCATCCCGCTCCACAATCACCGATACATTGGTACGCACCATCGGGCGCACATCAGCGGTCATCCGCCCCTGCTCATCGATGATCAGGATAATTTCATGCGCGGCGACCAGATTGGCCATCACCTGCTTGACATACGGGCTTAACGAGCGAGCCTGCGTATCAATCCGGTGCAACAGATCAATTTTGTCCTGTTCATTCAGCGAAGCCAGCGGGTCACTCAGACCGTACAGGCTTTTATGCGGTGGTTGAGCGCTCCAACCCTGGACACGGCCTGACTGGCCCGCACGGCTGATGGCGCTGGCGGCCTTGGCTGACTCCAGCAGTGCATTCAGGCTGATCTCATCGCTATAGGCAAAGCCGGTCTGTTCACCGCAGACGGTGCGCACCCCCACCCCGCGCTCGATGCTGTAACTGCCGCTTTTCACAATACCTTCTTCCAGCCCCCACGATTCATAGCGGGCGGACTGAAAATACAAATCGGCGAGCGTCGTGTCTTTGGTCAGCAGACGCGCAAACACGTTGTCCAGGTCAGCTTCCGTTAATCCGCTGGGCGCAAAAAAAGCGGCGCGGGCATAATCCATGGCTTGTTGCATATTATTAGATCCTTATTGCAGTAAAATACAGCTATGCGGCCAGTATAACCACACCCGTACATCTTGACATAATACCTGTAGCTGATATGGCGACTACTCTTGACTTAACAAGCCCTCTTCCGTCAATACTTTGCGGGCGACCCGGAAACACTCCAGCGACTGTGGCACCCCGCAATAAATGGCAATCACATGGATAATGGCGCGGATTTCCTCGACACTGACACCGTTGGTCACCGCACCCCGGCAGTGAATTTCCCATTCATGCATCTTGCCCAGCGCGCCGATCATCGCCAGATTCATCATCGAGCGGGTTTTCGGGTCGATCACTTCGTCCCCCCAGCCAAACCCCCAGCACCACTCGGTCATCATCTCCTGAAACGGGCGGGTGAAGTCGTCTGCTGCTGCCAGATTTTTCTCTACGTACTCAGCACCCAGCGTGGCTTTGCGCTGTGCCAAACCTGCCTCAAAACGTTCTTTGTCCATGGTTTTTCCTTTTATTAAGTAGATGCACACACCCGGATAGTGCGCTATATTGACAGGTGGGAAAATTAAAATAATTCACCAACCTTTATCCAACCTGTTCGCGGGCAAGATCAAGGGATTACTTAAAGTACAATCTATAGTAGTAACGTCCAAACAAAATTATCTGTAACACCATCAGGAGGAAAATGGCATATGCAGAAGTCACTTCATATCGATCCGGAAAAGTGCACCGGTTGCCTACAATGCGAGATGGCCTGTTCTTACGAGAACGAAGGCGTCTTCAACCCTGCCAAATCACGTATCAAAGTGTTCACCTTCCATGACGAAGGCCGTTTTGTGCCTTACACCTGTACCCAGTGCGACGAAGCCTGGTGCCTGCACGCCTGCCCGGTCGACGCGATTGTCGTTAACCTGGTGACCGGCTCCAAAGACATTCTGAACGACCGTTGTGTGGGCTGCAAGGTTTGCACCATCGCTTGCCCGTTTGGCACGGTCAATTACAACTCAGCCAGTGGCAAAGTCATCAAGTGTGACTTGTGTGGCGGTGATCCGCAGTGCGCCGAAGCCTGCCCGACGGATGCCATTACTTACATTGATGCCGACGCCACCGGCCTTGACCGCATGCGTATCTGGGCGGCTAAAACCGACTCACAAGCCACTGCTCACGCTTAAGGAGAATTTGTCATGGCATGGACTAAAAAAATTCTGCGCGTCAACCTCACCAATGGCAGTGTCGACGTAGAACCTCTCAATATGGAATGGGCACAAGACTATCTCGGTCAGCGTGGCCTTGCGACCCGTTATTTTGTCGACGAAGTTGACCCGATGGTCGACGCATTAAGCCCCGACAACAAGATGATCATGGCGACTGGCCCCTTGACCGGCACGATGGCATCTACCGGCGGACGCTATTCGGTGATCACCAAAAGCCCCTTGACTGGCACAATTGCCTGTTCCAATTCAGGGGGGTTCTTCGGTGCGGAAATGAAAAACGCCGGTTGGGACATGGTGATCCTGGAAGGCAAATCGCCGACACCGGTTTACCTGCACATTGAAAACGACAAGGCGCAACTGCTGCCGGCGGATGACCTCTGGGGCAAGACCGTTTGGGCAACCGACGAAGCTTTGCACAAGAAGCACCAAGACCCGCAACTGCGCGTTGCCTGCATTGGCCGTTCCGCCGAAGCGGGCTGCATGTTCTCGGCGATTGTGAACGACTTGCACCGTGCCGCCGGACGCTCGGGCGTGGGCACCGTGATGGCGTCCAAAAACCTGAAAGCAGTGGCGATCCGGGGTAATCGTGGCGTCGGTAATATCAAAGATCCGATCCGCTTCATGAATACCGTCGCTGAACAGAAAAAAGTGCTGGCCGACAATGCGGTGACGGGTCAAGGCCTGCCCACTTACGGCACGCAGGTACTGATGAACGTCATCAACGAACTGGGTTCGCTGCCGACCCGCAACATGCGTGAAGTGCAATTCGAAGGGGCGCATGCGGTGTCCGGCGAAGCCATGCATGAACCCCGCAAGTCAGATGGCAAAACCAACCTGACCCGCAATGGCGGCTGTTTTGCCTGCACGATTGCCTGTGGGCGTATTTCCACTGTCGACAAGACGCATTTCAGTGTCAAGGACAAGCCGCAATACCACGGCAACTCCGGTGGCCTCGAATATGAAGCCGCTTGGGCGCTAGGGCCGGATACCGGCGTGGATGATATTGACGCACTCACTTACGTCAACTTCCTGTGTAACGAAGACGGCATGGATCCGATTTCTTTCGGTTCTACCGTCGCTGCGGCCATGGAGCTGTTTGAAGAAGGGGTGATCACGACCGCAGATACCGATGGTATTGAGCTGAAATTTGGCTCGGCAGAAGCGCTGGTTGCCGTCGCGGAACTGACCGCACGGGGTGAAGGTTTCGGCAAAATCCTCGGGTTGGGCTCCAAGCGGATGTGCGACACCTACGCCCGTCCGGAATTCTCCATGACGGTTAAAGGTCAGGAATTCCCGGCTTACGACCCGCGCGGGATTCAGGGCATGGGTCTGACTTATGCTACCTCCAACCGGGGTGCCTGCCACCTGCGCAGCTACACCGTGTCCTCTGAAGTACTCGGTATTCCGGTCAAGACCGACCCGCTGGAAACCGATGGCAAACCAGAACTGGTGATTGCTTTCCAGGATGCGACGGCAGCGGTGGACTCGGCTGGTTTGTGTATTTTCACGACGTTTGCCTGGTCACTCGACAACATCGCGCCCCAGATTGATGCGGCGTGTGAAGGTGACTGGAGTGTTGAAAAATGCGCTGAAGTCGGTGCCCGTATCTGGCATCTGGAGCGTGACTTCAACAACAAGGCGGGCATGACTGCCGCCGATGACACTTTGCCCAAACGCCTCCTGAAAGACGCGGCCAATGTCGGCCCGGCCAAAGGCAAGGTGTCAGGGCTGGATGTGATGTTGCCGAAGTACTATGAGCTGCGTGGCTGGACACCCGATGGCAAACTGACGGATGAAGTCCGTAGCCGCTTCAGCTTGCCTGCGTGAGGGGTGCTATGAAACATGTGATCATTGGAACCGGGCCGGCGGGTGTGATTGCCGCCGAAACCCTGCGGAAACGTTCGCCGGACGCCCATATCACCCTGATCGGGGATGAGCCGGAAGCACCGTATTCGCGGATGGCCATCCCCTATCACCTGATCGGGGATATTGCCGAAGCAGGCACGCACCTGCGCAAGACCGCTGGCCACTTTGAGCAGCAGCAGATTGAGCTGTTGCAACAGCGGGTCAGTCGTCTGCAACCTGCCGACAAAACGGTCACACTCGCCGACGGCAGCACCTTGGCTTTTGACAAGCTGCTGCTGGCGACGGGTTCCAGCCCGGTCAAACCACCGATTGAAGGCATGGATTTGCCCGGTGTGACCAATTGCTGGACGCTGGCGGATGCACGGCAGATTATTGCCGGTGCCCAAGCCGGAGACGATGTGGTGTTGATGGGTGCCGGTTTCATTGGTTGCATCATTCTGGAAGCGCTGGCGCGGCGCGGGGTCAATCTCACCGTGGTGGAGATGGAAAACCGCATGGTGCCACGCATGATGGATGAGCAATCCGGTGGCCTGCTGAAAACCTGGTGTGAAGCCAAAGGTGTGCAAGTACTGACCTCGACGCGGGTCAACGCAGTCGGCAAGGAAGGTGACAAGCTGGTGGTTGAACTCAATGGACGTGATCCGCTCACGGTTGATCTGTTGATTTCCGCGACCGGGGTCAAGGCGAATATTGAGCTGGCTAACGACCTGCTCACAACCGGCCACGGCATTCTGGTCGACCGGCACCTGCAAACCAGCCACCCGGATATTTATGCGGCGGGCGATGTTGCGGAAGGCCGGGACTTTTCTACCGGCGGGTATAGCGTGCAGGCCATTCAACCGACGGCGGTTGAGCATGGTTTTATCGCGGCCACCAACATGAGTGGTGGCGAGTCGCTGCATCGTGGCAGCGTCAACATGAACGTGCTGGATACCATGGGGCTGATTTCAACCTCCTTCGGCCTCTGGCAAGGTGCTGAAGGGGGCGATTCGACAACCTTGGATGACCCGCATAACTACCGGTATATCAACCTGCGTTTCAAGGGTGATCGGCTGGTCGGTGCGAATACACTGGGGATGACCCAGCATGTTGGCGTGTTGCGCGGGATGATTCAAAGCCGGACACACTTGGGCAAATGGAAAGACAAGCTGATGGAAGACCCTAGCCGTATCATGGAAGCGTATCTGGCGCATCGTGTGGCCTGAAGGCATGAAAATTACGCTGAAACTGTATGCTCATTTGGGTGATTTGTTACCGGATAATGCCAAGCAAAACATGGCGCAAGTCGACGTGGCCGATGATGTCAGCTTGAATGAGATCATCGACAGCTACCGGATACCGAGACCGATGGCGCATCTGGTGCTATTGAATGGCGTGTTCATCTGTGACACCGACCGCGACCAGCGCGGCCAGATTCAGCCGGGCGATGCCCTGGCCATCTGGCCACCGGTCGCAGGAGGCTGACACTGAGCACGCTTGAACGAGAAATGGGGTTTACGAGGGTGGAGTTCATGCGAATTCTGCCCTCGGCTTTACGGGGGTATGCCTTCACGGTGGAAAATGACACTATCCGCATCCAGCTGGATGCAGACGCGGTGATCACCATTCGTTTGGGTGCCCAACAAGTACGGCGCATTGCCATACTGGCTCTGCCTTACATCCCGGTCAGTTTTGAGTACGCGACGGTCAGTGCTGTTGAATGGACGCGCTTTCTTACCCAGTTTGATCTGTATTACCGCAAGGGGGGAGGATGATCCCTCCTTGCAACACCCTTTGAACACTGCCTGCGGGTAGATTCGTACTTCTATAAAGACAAATGACAGCGTATCAGCTATCATCAGGCTTATGATTTCTGCCGTTATCGATACCAACATTCTCATCTCTGCACTGATGAAAGCCGACACGACACCCCGACAGGTGTTGCGTTATTGCCTTCAAGGTGATGTGCTGCCGCTCATTGGCAATGCCCTGTATCTTGAGTATGAAGAAGTCATCAATCGGAAAAGTTTGTTCAACCGTAGCCCAGTGAGCCAGCAGGAAAGGGATGCTTTATTTAATGCACTCCTGCACCGCTGTGAGTGGGTCAATATTTACTACCGTTGGCGACCAAATTTGCCTGATGAGGCTGACAACCATTTGATTGAACTGGCCGTAGCGGGAAATGCCGACTATTTAGTGACTGGCAATACAAAAGACTTTAGCCGTTACGAACTCTTGTTTCCCGACATTCAGGTGATCACAGCGGCACAATTCAAGCAAATAGTAGAGGAGTATTAAACATGGGCACCATGACCATACGTTTACCGGACGAACAACACGACAGGTTGAAAAAACTCGCCACCCGACGGGGTGTCAGCCTGAACAAACTGTTTGAAGAACTGACCACGCGCGTGCTGACTGAAACGGATGCGGAAACGCATTTCAGAATGCGGGCGGCTCAAGGAAACGTCGAAGCCGGTTTAGCCGTTTTGGATAAGCTGGATGCACATTTCAACGGCTGACTGTATGACAACGCCCTGTCAGGGATTACGACCTCCGACCCGATGCATTACCACCACCTCTACGCCCACGGGATTTACCCCGCCGGGGCTTAGGCTTAACATCAGCCTCAAAGTTACCATAATCCTCATCCAGCGATGGATACGCCAGCCCCGATACGCTCGGTTCAAAACCCGGAATAACAGCACGCTCAAACTTGCGCCCCAGCAAGCGTTCAATCGCCTGTAGCTGCTTATATTCTTCCTCAATGAACAAGGAAACCGCCAACCCCGCCTGACCCGCACGACCGGTACGCCCAATACGGTGCACATAATCTTCCGGCACATACGGCAGATCAAAATTCACCACATACGGCAGCTGATTGACATCAATACCACGGGAGGCAATATCCGTGGCCACCAGCACCGCAATTTCGCCGTTTTTAAAACCCTCCAGAGCCGCTGTACGCGCATGCTGGGTTCTGTTTGAATGAATGGACTCGGCATTAATACCGGCGTTTTTCAGCTGGAGCGCCAACTCATCGGCACCCTGCCTGGTACGACTAAACACCAATACCTGATGCCATTTATTCCGTTTAATCAGGTGAATCAGCACCTCACTCTTACGCGCTTTATCGACCGGATGTAATGTCTGCTTGATCGTATCAACCGTGCTATTCGCGGCAGTCACTTCAATCAGTTGCGGATGGGTTAACATGCCTTTAACCAGCGACTTAATGTCTTTAGAAAGCGTCGCTGAAAACAGCAGGGTTTGGCGCTTGGCCGGCAGCAGCGACTGGATGGCGCGGATATCGTCGATAAAGCCCAGATCCAGCATGCGATCCGCCTCATCCAGCACCAAGACCTCAATCTGATCAAAGTGAATCGCCTGTCGATGATACATATCCAGCAAACGCCCCGGTGTCGCCACCAGCACATCCACGCCCTCTTCCAGCTGGGCTATCTGTGGCTCTATCCGCATACCGCCAAACACCGCTGCAGAACGGATAGGCAGATAGCGGCTGTAGGTTTGAACACTCTCCGCCACCTGCGCGGCCAGCTCACGGGTGGGCGCAATGATCAAGGCGCGTACTGACAGCGCTTGCGGACTCGCACCACCGGACAATAATTGCAATATAGGCAGTGTAAAACCTGCTGTTTTACCCGTGCCCGTGCGTGCCACCGCCATCATGTCACGTCGACCCAATATCGCCGGAATCACTTCAAGTTGTATGGGTGATGGCGTTGTGTAGCCTTGCTCAGCAACGGCTTTTACCAGCTCGTCACATAAGCCTAAAGCGCCAAATGGCATAGATGACTATTCCTTGGGTTGATGCATTGATTAATGGCGGCATGATACTCCTTTCCTCGTTCACTCAACAGTTATGACTTCTCCCTAAATGTGGACGTGCTGTTGGCTGGATTCTTTGTTATGGTTCTTTACACCATAAATTTTCAGTGTGATAATTATCCTATGAAAGCCATCAAACTAATCCACACCAAAGAAGAACATGCACAAGGTCTTGTCGAGGTACTTATCTGGAAAGTGCCAGAACCTGTCCCGCCGTCAGAACATGCATTCAAATATCGGCTGGTCTACACCGTCGCTGG
Organism: uncultured Thiothrix sp.; assembly: GCA_964293125.1. Taxonomy (GTDB): domain Bacteria; phylum Pseudomonadota; class Gammaproteobacteria; order Thiotrichales; family Thiotrichaceae; genus Thiolinea. Next base: position 83,811 of record CAXYXY010000006.1, read on the forward strand.
AAAAAGAGTGGTGGGTTACGACAATGACTGATCGAATTTTGAAAATAAAAGTAGGCACAAGCATCAAGTCCACCCTGACCTTGGCACAACAGGCCATGGAACAGCTGGCCGTAGGCGAAACACCATCACCCTACTATGGTATAGGCTTCAAAAATGTCAGCCAGATGCTCAGTGTTTTCACCGAAAAGCGCTGGGATTTATTAGCGGCTTTACGTGAAAACGGGGCGATGAGTATCGCGGAACTGGCGCGAACGGTGCAGCGTGACTATAAGAACGTCCACAATGATGTCGAGCGCCTGATGGAGTGGCTGGCGATTGAAAAAAACACGCAAGGCAAAGTATTTACACCCTATAGTGAAATCATTGTTGATGTGCATTTACCGCAGCAAAAAGCAGCATAAGCCTTGTCTTTTCAGCCCACTGCTATAGAGTGATAACCTCGTTCTGTCATTTATCTTCGATAGCTGGCTCAGCGCTCAACTCTTGAGGCGGCCTAATGACCCATCTACGCTTGTGTTACCAAACCGTTGAGTTTGGAAAAACCGATATTCACCTCTGCACCTTACGCGATAATCAGGAATTTCACGACCCGACCGGCATCGCTGAAAAGCTTGGCATATCCTCGGCAGCCTGGCCGCTGTTTGGCATCGTTTGGCCATCAGGCCTGGTGCTTGCCCACTTCATCGTTGATTACCAAACGGGTTCAAAACGGATACTGGAAGTCGGCTGCGGCATCGCGCTCGCCAGCCTGCTCCTGAACAAACAGTGCGCTGATATTACCGCCACCGATTATCACCCGGAAGCACAGGCGTTTTTACAAAGGAATGCTCTACTGAATGGCGACCGGGCGATTGCGTTCGAGCAGACAGACTGGGCGGCCAAGAACGACCATCTCGGCCTGTTCGACCTGATCATTGGCAGCGACCTGTTATACGAAGACGATCATATTGAATTGCTGGCTGATTTCATTGCCAGTCATGCCAAGCCCACCTGTGAAGTGATCATTGTTGACCCCGGGCGCGGCAGAAAAAGCAAGTTAAGCACGCGCATGCTGGAATTCGGCTTTACGTCCTCCCACCAGAAACCCGTTCACACCGACTATCTCAGCCAGGCTTTCAAAGGGCATATTCTCAAATTTGAACGCTGAAGGGGCATTGCCAAGCACGTCAAACTAAACTACATATAAGCTAACAAACCACAACCGGGAATAGCCCATGCACCGCAAACTCAGCGACTGGGGTGGCAGTATCGCCGCCTTTTTGTTAGTCATCCTCGTCAACTACCTGTCCAATGCCCTGCCGATCAACGGCCAGACGCCAAAGGATGTTTCGGACAAATACGCATCACTGTTCACCCCCGACTCGTTCACCTTTGCCATTTGGGGCGTGATTTATCTGGCCTTGACCCTGTTTGTGATTTATCAGGCTTTGCCCGCACAAAGAAACAACCCGGTGATCGCCAGTGCCAGCAAACTGTTCATCATCAGCTGCATCGCCAATGTCACCTGGATTTTCACCTGGCATTACGACCTGCTCTGGCTGTCCTTGTGCGTGATGCTGTTCTTGCTCAACACCCTGATCCTGATTTACCGTACCTTGGGAATAGCCCGGCATCCGGCCAGTTTCGCCCAACGCCTGTGTTTATTCCTGCCTTTCAGCCTGTATACCGGCTGGATCACGGTCGCGACCATCGCTAACCTGAGCGTGCTCCAAACCGCGATGGGCTGGGATAACAGCGGCTTGATGGCCATCGACTGGACAGTGCTCAAACTCGGGGTGGCGGGTGTGATTGCGGCGCTGGTCATCGTGTATCGGGGTGATCTGGCCTTTGGGCTGGTGGTGGCCTGGGCGGCTTACGGCATCATGAGCAAACAGGCCGCGACCCCGACCGTTGCCGGAGCTGCCGAATTGCTGGCCGTTATCAGCATCCTGTTGGTGGCGATGGTCGCCTTGCAACGCTGGTTTCGAGCCGACCACTCACCGGCTGGAATGTCAGCACATTGCCATGAACAACGCTGAGTGATACGCTGCCGGTGTCTGTAATCAAGGAGTACAACAACATGAAATTCAACAAACTTGCGATATGCTTAAGCCTGTTTTCACTCACTGCGCTGACAACGTTAGCTCAAGCTGCCGACGGCTACGTCGGTGCCGGCAGTGGCGGCCCGTTAATGGGTACTTATGGTTGCGTCATGTCCAGCAATGGCGTGCAATTTCCGGAGTGTGGCCAGAAAGAAGCTGAGCCCAAACCAGAACCTGTTGTCAAGGTTATCATTGATTGCGCGAAATGCCGCGCCCTGAAAAAGCAGTAAGGCTTTAGACCGCTAAGGTCTCAGCACAGCTTCACCGCACACAACGCAATCCTTGCGTTTCATCAGTTTGATCGCTGTCCATTCCATGTTCAGCGCATCAAACAGCAAGACCCGTCCGGTCAGCGTCGTACCCACATCCGCCAACAGTTTAAGCACTTCCACCGCCTGCATACTACCCAACACACCGAGTAGTGGCCCGATCACACCGTTCTCACTACAGGTTTGCGGCACACTGCTGACATTGCCATAGAAGCACTGATAACACGGGCTTTCCGCCTGATCCGACCGAAATACACTGATCTGCCCTTCCCAGCGAATCGCCGCCGCCGATACCAGCGGTGTTTTGGCGGCTACACAAGCGCGGTTAATCGCAAAACGTGCTTCCAGATTATCCGTGCAGTCCACTACCACGTCCGCTGCTTGCGCCTGTGCTAACAAGCCCGCCTCATCCAGTTTATACGCCAGCGTCTCGATCTGGATATCCGGGTTAATCGTCGCCAGCCGTGCCGCTGCCGATGCGACCTTGTCCTGACCGATACTGGTATTGGCATGCACGATCTGGCGTTGCAGATTGGTCAAATCCACCACATCCGGGTCAGTCAGCACCAGCTGCCCCACCCCCGCCGCCGCCAGATACAAGGCCACCGGCGAACCCAGGCCGCCCACGCCTACCACCAACACCCGTGCTGCGGAAATACGCTCCTGCCCACTGACATCGATCTGTGGCAGCATGATCTGGCGGCTATACCGCAATAATTGCTCATCGGTTAAGTCCATCGGTAAGTCCATGCCCCAGTCTCCGTTCTCAAGGTGGTAAGGTCGTAAAGATTGAAATTACCCTGGTTTTATATCATCCTTGCCGGCTTTTCCATAATCCCTAACAAAAGAACCTCAGAGTGCGTTTGAGCAAGATCCGCATCGCCGGATTCAAAAGTTTTGTCGACCCCGTCACCCTGGATTTGCGCAGCAATCGGGTGGGTATTCTGGGGCCGAATGGCTGCGGCAAATCGAACACGATTGATGCCGTGCGCTGGGTCATGGGCGAAAGCTCAGCCAAACACCTGCGTGGGCAGTCGATGGAAGACGTGATCTTTAACGGCTCTTCGGCGCGTAAACCAGTGGGGCTGGCCTCGGTCGAGCTGGTGTTTGACAACAGTGACGGCCAGCTGGGGGGTGAATACGCCAGCTACACCGAAATCTCGGTCAAGCGGCAGGTGACTCGTGATGGTGTCTCCAAATACCTGCTGAATGGGGCGCGCTGCCGCCGCCGCGACATTACCGACATATTTCTGGGCACGGGTCTGGGGCCACGCAGCTACGCCATTATCGAACAAGGCATGATCTCGCGCCTGATTGAAGCCAAACCGGAAGAATTACGCAATACGCTGGAAGAAGCTGCCGGAATTTCACGCTATAAAGATCGCCGCCGCGAAACCGAGACGCGCATCGCCCATACCCGCGAAAACCTCGAACGCCTGACTGACCTGCGCGAAGAGCTGGAAAAACAGTTGCAGCGCCTGGATAAACAGGCCAAAGCCGCCGAACGCTTTCGGGAATTGCGTGACGAAGAACGCCGCCTGGCCGCCATTCAGTTGTTATTGCAAAGCCAGCTCCTGCACACCGAACAGGATGCGCGAGTTAAAAAGCTCGCGGCTGCCTCCATAGCCTATCAGGCGCAACTGGCCGATGTGCGCCATCTGGAAACAGCCATCGAAGCGCTGCGGCAGGATTATACGGCAGCCCATGACGCACTCAATGGCATTCAGGGTGAGTATTATCAGGCGGGCGCGGACATCAGCCGCATTGAGCAAAGTATCCAGCATCAACAGGACACTGCCCGCCGCCAGCAAGACAACCTGCAACGTTTGCAGCAGGCGCTGGACGAAACCCTGCAGCATGCCGGCGAAGACCGCGAAAAGCTGACGCATAGCCAGCAGCAACTGGCCACGCTGGAACCGCAAGCCGAGCTGACTGAGGAGCAACTGGAACAAGCCGAAGCACAGCTGTTTGATGCCGAACAGGCCGCGCTCGATTGGCAGGAACAGTGGCAACAGTTACAACAGCGCAGCGCAGAACCCACCCGGCAGGCGCAGGTTGAAAAGACGCGCATGGAGCAAATCGAACGCCAGCTGCAACAGCAGCAGCACCGCCTGCAGCGTCTCGAACAGGAAGCACCCAGCCTGTCCACCCAGCCGTTGGTGCAAGACGGTCAGGCACTGCAACAGGAACTCCTTCAGGCCCAAAGTGCTCATGACACTGCCGCGCAAGCGCTGACCCTGACCACGACCGATCTGCAGCACCATCAGCAGCAGCTGCGCGAATTACAAACCGGACTCGACGCCCTGCGTTCCCGCCGCCAGTCGCTGCAAGGTCGGCTGGCCTCACTGGAAACATTGCAACAGGCCGGACTCAACAAAGACAACAAGCATAACAAGGCGCGTAGCCAGTGGCTGACCATCGCTGGTCTGGCGGGTAATCCGCGTCTGGCCGAACAGTTACAGGTCGAACATGGCTGGGAAACAGCGCTGGAAACGGTGCTGGAGCTGGATACGGTGTTGGTGGAAACACTGGCAGAACTGGCGACGGGTGACACGGGTGAGTTGCCGGATATGGGTATCAGCCTGTTGGAAACAGCCCGCTTCGCTCAGGAACTCACGGATCGGCACGGGTTTATCCCGCTGGCGACAAAAATCATGCACCCGGTTCACACCCATGCGCTGGTCGCCAAGATTTATTGTGTTGAAACACTGGCGGATGCGCTAGGCCAGCGGCAGCAATTGACGGGGGATGAACGCTTTATTACCCGCCAAGGGGTGCAGGTCGGGCGTCACTGGCTGCAACAGCCCCGGCAACACGATGCTCAGGCAGGCACCCTGCAACGCCAGCAGGATATCCAACAACTTCGCAGCCAGCTCACCCAACTGGATGCTGAACTGGGTGACTTGCAACAACAGCAGGAGCACAGCCGCCTGCAAACCAACACCCAGGAGACAGCCCGCCAGCAGCTCCAAGCGGAGGTCAATCGCCTGCATCGCAGTGAATCAGAACTCGCCAGCCGCCTGCACGCCCTGCAGCAAAACATTAACCAGCTCAACAAGCGCCAGCACCAGTTACAAGCTGACCGTGAAGAACTGAAGGAAACGCAGGAACAGCAGCGGCTTGAACTGGAACAGGCGACCGAACAGCACAATAGCGCGCTGGTTTTGCTGGCAGAGCTGGCAGAAGAACGCGAAGCCCTGAGTATCGACAAGGAAGATGCACATAACGCGCTCAGTGTGGCACGCGCCCAGGTGCGTGACCTGCAGTCTGCTCTCCATGACCTGCAGCTGGAGATTGAAACCCACCGCATCCAGCGCGATAACAGCCAGCGCCAACTGGAACGTGTTACCCAGCGCATGGAGTTACTGGAACAACAGCGCACTGAATTGCTGGAACAGATGGCAGCACAAGACGACCCACTGGATGCGCTCCAAGCCAGCCTCACCCAGGCACTCGCCCGCCGTGCCGACATCGACATCCGTCTGCGGGACGCTCGCCAGCAGGTGCAGACGCTGGATCACCGTATTCGTGAACAGGATGGCCAGCGTGTGCAGTCGGAACGTAAAGCCGCTACCTTGCGCGATGAGCAGGAACAGCTAAAACTCGACTGGCAAGCGGTGCAGGTGCGCAGCGAAACTTTAAGCGAACAATTTGCACAGACCGGCTTTGAACGTGAAACACTGGCAGCGAGTCTGAATGATGGAGACAGTTTGCCGCAGGTGCAGGAGCGCCTGACCAGTATCGGCAGCCAGATCCAGCGGCTGGGTGCGATTAATCTGGCGGCGATTGATGAATACAAGGAACAAAGCGAACGTAAACAGTATCTGGATCAGCAAAACGCCGATCTGGTGACCGCACTGGAGATTCTGGAAACCGCGATACACAAAATTGACAAGGAAACCCGCGCCCGTTTCCGGGAAACCTTTGATCATGTGAATGGCAGGCTGGGGGAGATGTTTCCGCGCCTGTTTGGCGGCGGTGAATGCTATTTGCAGATGACCGAGGCCGACCTGCTCACCACCGGTATCTCGATTATGGCGCGTCCGCCGGGCAAGCGGATTTCCAATATTCACCTGATGTCGGGGGGTGAAAAAGCACTCACCGCAGTGGCGCTGGTTTTTGCCATTTTTGAGCTGAATCCCGCCCCGTTCTGCATGCTGGATGAAGTCGATGCCCCTTTGGATGAGGCCAATGTCGGGCGTTTTTGTGAGCTGGTCAGGCACATGTCGGAACGGGTACAATTTATTTTCATCACGCACAATAAAGCCACAATGGAGCTTGCCGAAAACCTCATCGGTGTTACCATGCGTGAGGCGGGCGTTTCGCGGCTGGTGGCAGTTGACGTTGCCGATGCGGTAAAGCTCGCGAATGGATAAAGCACACCCTGACCGTCCGCATCTCTCAAGGACAGAATGTTTAGCAAAAGGACAATATCGTGGAAATAGTTAGTCTGATTATCATCGCCATCGGGCTGGTAGCACTGGTAGGTGTCTATGTCATGAGCCGCATGGCTCGTAAAGACCAGCCACAAAACCGCAAGCTGCCCCCCATCCCGACCTTACTGGATGAACAGGGCAATGAAACCAGCTCGGTGCAGGAAGATCAAGCAGCGCGGGATGGCAAGCGCCCCAATGCCAACGCCCAAAACCTGTCGGATGTGGTGGCTCCTTATGAGTCGGAAGCGCTTCAGCACAACCCGAATTTACCCCCGCAACTGATCATGTTCATTGCTGCCGATGGTGAGGACAGCTTTGCCGGGGAAGACGTGCTGGTTGCACTGGAAAACGCCGGCCTGACCTTTGGCGAGATGAATGTTTTCCACCGCATGGTGTTAACGCCGCAAGGCGAGAAAAGCCTGTTCAATGTCGCTAACGGGGTCAAACCCTGGACGCTGGTTCCGGAGGAAGTGGCGGTCAGTCATACGCCCGGCCTTTCGATGATCCTGAACTTGCCCAGCCCGATTTCAGACCGGGAAGCTATCCATGATTTCGTGCGTACCGCAGAACGCATCAACAGTCGGCTTGGCGGCATCCTGAAAAACCAGAAGCAGGAACCGATTACCGACGAACAGCGGCGTGCCTATTTCGCCATGATGTGAACCGGCGCTAAACCAAGCCGGGAAAGCCATCAGTCAGTCATCAGTCTGAACGACCTCCCCGGCTGCAGGTAGCAGGTACTTCAGGCCTGCACCAACGCGACCCGCACCGCATCAATCCGTGCCTGCTGACTGGCCAGTGCAGCAGCGGGCATTGCGCCCAACTGATACCATTGTTCCAATAAGCGCAAGCCCTGTGCATGACTGTCCTGATGGTCAGCCCGGCTAAGCATCGCCTCTGACATCTGCGCAATCTGGTATTCCATGCGGGCACGCTGAAATTCGGCAGGCGTCGGCAAATCCAGTAAAATTTCCAGCTGCAGACAGCGTTTTTCACCGTCAGCCTGTGTTCCGGGCGCATCGGCTGCCAATGTCTCCGCCTTGCGTGCGCTGGAGGCAGTCGCCTGTGCATCCAGTGCCGCCAGCTGTTGCTGATGACGCACCTGTGCCTGCAGCGTTTGCACCTGGGTACGGGCACGTTGAAAACGTTCCTCCAGTTTTTGGACAACCGCTTTCGGCACATCACGCAGTGCATTAAACGCTTGTTGCAAGCTCTCAAGCTCATGCACCGCCTGCGTAAAGTCGTCCCCGCTTAGCCCGGCGATAGCTTCAACTTGCACACACAAGGCTTCTTTCTGGGCAATTTTTTCATCGGTTTCCGAACGCTGGGTCTTGCGGACAGCCTGCAAACGTACAAACAGTTCATCAATCGGTGTGCGAAACTGCTTCCAGAGTTTCTGCTCCTCTTTCGGGCGCGAAGCAGCGGTAATATGCCATTGACTCTGTAAAGCCTTGGCCTGCTCAATCGCCGCTGGAACATCCTCCAGCTCCAGCAGTGCTTTTGCTGCCACCACCAAAGCTTCACGCTCGGCAAAGTTGCGGGTACGTTCTGCGGCTGCGTGTGCGTCCAGCGCATCCATCGCCGCATTAAAGCGCTGGTTGATCGCTTTCCATTCCTTGTGCCCGACGGTGCCACACTGTTTCCAGACTTTGCGTTGCTCGTTAATACTCGCCTGCAGCGCCCGCCAGTCCACGTCATTCCAGTCAGTTTCCGTCTGCAATGTTTCCAGCGCAGCACAAATCTGCTCACGCTGGTGCAAACTGGCATCACGTTCACTGGCCTGTTCGGCAAAATACTGTTTGCTCACCTCATAAGCCGCAGTCACTTTAGTATCAAAGGTTTTCCACTGTTTGCGTTGCTGGCCGGGTTCCATCTGCGCCAGTTTGCGCCACTCTTCCCGCAAAGCCTTGATCTGTTGGGCACGGGCTTGCGGGTCAAGACTCTCGTCGCGCTCCAGCTGTTCTGCGGTTTCGATCAGATGCTCACGCGCCTGATCCGTTCCCCAGCGCCGCCAGTCCTTAAACTCAAGCACCAAAGGCGCGGCAACCTGTAGGCGACGTTTGATCTCGGCGACTTCGCGAGCCGGCAAATCCGAACGCTCTTTCAGCGCCTGGTTTAAGCGCTGGTGCAGGTCAATCGCCTCGCCGTATTGTTCTGCGGCCAGATCGGCCTCCATCTGTGCCAGATCCGCCTGCAGACCGGCAAGCACTTCAGCACGCTGAGCCGCCTGTTTTTCCAGGCGTACATTCAGGCTGTTAATCACCTGATGAAAACCGGTTTCCAGTTCAGCGACTGCCGGGCGCAGCTGCAAGGGGCGTTTTATCTTTGTCCAGTCGCTTTGCAGATCGGTCACGCGCTTAGCCTGCAAGGGTTTGTCACTGGCACGCAAGCTTTCGGCCTGCTGATAACAGGCCTGTAACTGCCCCAACGCACCCAGATCAGCGGACATGGCATCACGGGTATCGGTCAGATCAACAAACTGCGCCACCCAGCGCTGGTTCAGAGTGGTTTGCTGGGCGTCCGGCAACCGTTCAGCAGCCACCCAGCGCTCTTGCAATTGCTCCAGCTGCTGGTCGATTGCCGCCAGGGTCAATTGCTCGGGTTGCTCCAGCAGCAAGGTGTGTAATTCAGCGGCTTCCTGCAGGCAGGTTTCGAACACGGCCAAGCGAGGTGCTTGAGCCGCCAGTTCGGCTTCGTGTTTTTCCAGGCGGCACAGAAACTCCTTCTCTGCATCCTGAAACTGCTTGGCTAACGCATCAGGAATCGCCGCCTGTGCACGCTGCTGCTTCCAGCTCTGCAGCAATACCTTGTGGCGGGTTTTGTCTTGTGGCCACTGCCCACTGCGTCCGAGGTTGTCCAGATCCACGCACAAAGCCGTCAGGGCATCCAGATGCTGTTGGCTGGCCTGCTCTTTTGCCATGCGCTCTTTCAGTAACTGGCGCAGGCGTTTGTTGTTTTTACCGTGCGTTTTTTCCAGCTGGCACAGTGCATCCAGATCATTCAGCTGACTGGCCGCCAGAAACTGAATATCACGGGAAGTCTCTTCATGGGCAATACGAGCCAGCATCTGCTGGTCACTGATGCGCCCGACCGCGAGTTTACGCAGGGCGGGCTGGCGTTTGCTGTCACGTGCCAGCGTGTTCAGCAAGCCGGGATCAGTCGCCAGCCAGTCAAACACCTCCACCAAAGCCGCATCATGTGCGCGATGAGCGGGCACCAGTGTCAGCAGACGTTGGCGGGCACGATCACCCATCGCATCAGCCCGTTTGCCCAAAGCCAACAAGCTTGGAAAATCGGTCAGATAGGCCACTGCTTCCAGTCGCACCCCGGTATTCGGATCATTTTGTGCGAGTTGGATCAACTCGGCACTGTCGCCCGCCAGTTCAGGAATCGCCTGCAAACGGGTACGGGCATCTTTATGCTGCCATTTTGGCTTGAATAGACCACCAAACATGTATTGCCTCGCTCAATTACTTTCTAATGCTTATTTAACCCGCATTCCGGGCTGGGCACCCTCATCGGGCGTCAGGACAAAAATATCCTTACCCCCCGGCCCCGCCGCCAAAACCATGCCTTCTGAGAGACCAAAACGCATCTTGCGGGGTGCCAGATTAGCCACCATCACGGTCAGGCGGCCTTCCAGATCGGCAGGATCATACGCTGATTTAATGCCTGCGAATACATTACGCATTTCCCCGTCCAAATCCAGTGTCAGCTGCACCAGTTTATCCGCGCCTTCGACGGCACTGGCCTTGACGATCCGGGCAACGCGCAGATCGAGTTTGGCGAAGTCATCAAACTGGATGGTCGGGCTGATCGGGTCAGACGCCAGTGCACCGACTGCACCGACCGCACCGACCGGCTGAGTAACCGCTTCAGGTACGACCAGCGCGGCCTGATTATCTTCGAGCATGGCCTCTACCATTTTCGGGTCAATCCGTGTCATCAGCGGCTGGAAAACCTGCACTTCATGCGCCAATAACGGTGTTTGCACGCTATCCCAGTCGAGTGCACCGGCATTCAGGAAAATCTCTGCATCTGCCGCCAATTGTGGCAGAACGGGCTTCAGGAAGGCGATAATTGCCCGGAACAGGTTAATGCCCTGGGTGCACACCCCCTGCACTTCTGCCTGACGCGCCTCATCCTTGGCCAGTACCCACGGTTTTTGCTCATCCACATACTGGTTAGCCTTGTCAGCCAGCGCCATGATTTCGCGGATAGCCTGGCTGTAGCGACGCTTTTCGTATTGATCCGCAATGCTGGCAGCAGCATCGGCAAACTGCTGGTACAAGGCGGGATCAGGTAAGGCAGCAGATAACTGGTTGGCAAAGCGCTTGTTGAGAAAGCCTGCACAACGCGAGGCAATATTCACGACCTTACCCACCAGATCACTGTTCACGCGCTGGGTAAAATCGTCCAGACTCAGGTCAATATCATCCACCCCGTTACTCAGTTTACTGGCGTAATAGTAACGTAACCACTCGGGGTTCAAATGGCGCAGATAGCTTTCTGCCTGAATGAAAGTCCCGCGTGATTTGGACATCTTCGCGCCATTCACGGTCAAAAAGCCGTGGCAATACACCCCGGTCGGCACCCGGAAACCACCACTTTGCAGTAAAGCGGGCCAAAACAAGGTATGGAAATAGGCAATGTCTTTGCCGATAAAGTGATAAACCTCGGCTTTGGAATCTGCCCGCCAGAAACTGTCAAAATCCAGACCGATGCGGTCACACAGGTTTTTGAAACTGGCCAGATAACCAATCGGTGCATCCAGCCAGACATAAAAATACTTGTCATCGGTATCCGGGATTTTAAACCCCCAATACGGTGCATCCCGTGAGACATCCCAATCGGTCAGCCCCTGCTCAGACTCAAACCATTCCATTTGCTTGTTGGCAATTTCTTTTTGTACCGCGCCGCTGTGCAGGTAGTCACGCAGGAAGGCTTCAAAATGCCCCAGTTTGAAAAAATAATGTTCGGTTTCCTTCTCAACCGGCCTGCTGCCGGAAATGGCCGACACCGCATTTTTCAGGTCAGTCGGTGCATAAGTCGCGCCACAGGATTCGCAATTATCCCCGTACTGGTCTGCAGTGCCGCACTTCGGGCACTCACCTTTGATGAAACGATCCGGCAGGAACATCTGGGCTTCAGCATCGTAAGCCTGCTTGATGGTACGTTGTTCGATATGCCCACCGGCGCGCGCCGCTTTATAGATGAACTCGGCATAATGGCGGTTTTCATCCGAATGCGTGCTGTAGTAATTGTCATAGCTGATATTGAAACCGGCGAAATCACGCTGGTGTTCCTCGCTTTCGCGGGCGATCACCTGTTCGGGGGTGATTCCGTCTTTTTGCGCCCGCAGCATGATGGGCGTACCGTGCGCATCATCCGCACAGACGAAGTAGCAGGCATGGCCACGCATGCGTTGAAAGCGTACCCAGATGTCGGTCTGGATGTGCTCGACCATGTGGCCGAGGTGAATTTTGCCATTTGCATACGGCAAAGCGCAGGTAACAAGGATTTTTCTTGGCGTCATGTCAGTCTTCGGGCTGTCCTGAGTGAGGCAGATAAGGTATCAGGTTGTCGAGTTTTGTGCTACTGCATCATGAGTCGAGCGGTCGCTGGCGTTCGGTGGTATCATCCGCGCCTGATAATCCGCTTCTTTATATTGACTTTTATTTACTTTTTGCCTGGACAGGACATTACTTTGAGCGCATCCCCTTTTTCATCCCTGCCACTTGCCGACGAACTGCTAACTAATCTGGCATCTCTCGACTATCTGGACATGACGCCGATTCAGGCGCAAAGCCTGCCTGCCATTCTGGAGGGCAAGGACGTCATCGCACAAGGGCAAACCGGCTCGGGCAAAACCGCCGCCTTTGGTCTGGGCTTGCTCAACACACTGGATGTGAAAAGCTTTCAGGTACAAGCGCTGGTGATTTGTCCGACGCGTGAACTGGCTGATCAGGTGGCAAATGAAATCCGCCGGTTGGCACGTACTTTGAACAATATCAAAGTGTTGACGCTCACAGGCGGCACACCACTCACCCCGCAAGCCACCTCCTTGCAGCATGGCGTGCATATCGCCGTCGGTACACCAGGGCGGATTGAAGACCACCTTGGCAAACGTACCCTGCAGCTGGGTGCGGTTAAAACGCTGGTGCTGGACGAAGCTGATCGTATGCTCGACATGGGTTTTCAGGAGTCGATCGACAAAATCATTGATCAAGTGCCCAAACAGCGGCAAACGCTGTTATTCAGTGCGACTTACCCGCCGCAAATCCAGTCGATCACCAAACGTATCATGCAACAGCCGGTGATGATTAAAGTCGCCTCCACCCACAATAGCGCCAGCATCGAACAACATTTTTATAAAATCAGTGATGAACCCCAGCGCCTGCTGGCGTTGCGCCTGTTGCTGCAGCAATTTCAGCCGACTTCCACCTTGGTGTTCTGTAATACCAAAGTTGAAACGCAAAGCGTCGCCGATACTCTGCGTGATTACGGCATGGACGTACTCGCCCTGCACGGTGACATGGAACAAAAAGACCGTGACCAAACCCTGATCCGCTTTGCGAATAACAGCGCATCGGTGCTGGTCGCGACCGATGTGGCCGCGCGTGGGCTGGATATTGAGGCATTGGACATGGTGGTGAATTACCAGGTTGCGCATGACCCGGAAATTCATCTGCATCGTATTGGTCGCACGGGACGCGCCGGTAGCAAAGGCATTGCCTGTTCCTTATACAGCGACCGTGAAGAGCACAAAGTCGCCGTGCTCGATGCCAAGGTCGACCCGATCAATGATTGCGAACCCCTGCCGCCGCTGAACCTGCTCGACAAGCCGGTCTTGCAGGCAACGATGGCGACCTTGCAAATTGACGGTGGCAAGAAACAGAAATTACGTCCGGGGGATATTCTGGGTGCGCTGACGGGTGAAAATGGCATCAATGGCACACAGGTCGGCAAAATCACTTTGGCGGATAACTGGTGTTTTGTGGCCGTGGCGCGGGATGCAGTCAGGCCAGCGCTGCAGAAGTTGACGCGCGACAAGCTGAAGGGGCGGGCGTTTAAAGTACGTTTACTCTGACATCTTGTGGGTGATACGTTGCTCCAAAAATGGTATCGCCCAGCCACTTATGGAAGGATGGATTATCACTGAACTGCTTGAATAGCTCGGTGTGATCCGCAATCAGCTCCACCATAATACGGCTCAGTGCCCGGTCATGCTCAATCCGGGCGTTTTGCTTGCCTGCATTTCTGCGCGGTAGCTGTCCATATCAATGGTGTCGAGAATACCTTTGGAGAGGTCTTCCTCGCGGGGGCTGGCAACTTGGGTATCATGCTGTCCTGAATCGCCTGCTTCATGGTGTAGCTGTCACACGGTTTGTGTTTGATTTTACCGTCTGGCTGTGGGTAAGGGTCGCCAAAAATTTCCAGCGTTTTGTTCTTGGGGGTGGCGGTGTTCGTCACCGATTTCACCCAGAATGAAAGGAAACTTCTGCACCGTGGTAATGATGATCTGCTTGCCTGCGGTGATAAAGCGGCGCAGATCACCGGAATGTATTCCGTTTCCCATTTTCATCGGTGTGTAGCTACATACTCCCGTAACACCTCATCCATCCGGGTTTGCCAGCCATTACCCAGAGAACGGAAATAACTTGTCACTTCTGGCGATAGCCGAACTGTAATCCGCTCCTTGGTAATAGCCGCTCGTGGTCGTCCGACCGGACGCAAACGCTTGCCCATCTCAGCATCCAGCTCAGTAGCATCGGGGTCTTGGGCAATGCCAGCCCGGATAACGGCATCTTCTGCATCAGTCGGAATCACTGTTCCTGTTTTAAGCTTCGGCATAAATTTTAATCTCTTGTTTAGTTGCAAGCCGCAGGCTGATAATTCGCCATGCTACCGGTTTATAAAAATGCCGAGTAAACGAGATTTCATAGCCAATCTGCGTCTTGGCTTCATCCACCCACGCATCCGGCGTATAGGGCAACACCTCACGGGTAATGAAGGCCGCAATACCTGCCACATCCAGCGTTTTTTTCATGCCCAGAACTGCGTCCTTGGTCGGCTCCAGCAGCGCATCAAGGCGACGGATCACCGTCATTGGCAGGATAACGTCGCGGTATTTACCGCGTACATACACGTCTCTTAACACGTCATCTGCAATGTTCCAGACAAAATTGACAATCGTTCACATCCGCCCGATCCGCTTTTCTCCTGCTAACGCACACTCACACAAGTACATTCGGCCAGATGGCTGACCTTGTGTGAAACGCTGCCCATCAGAAGCCCGGCGAAGTCACTCAGGCCACGGCTACCCATGACAATCACATCTATCTGCTTGTCCTTGGCGTATTCGAGGATATGCTTGGCCGGGGGGCCGCTTTCTACCTGGGTGGTGACGGATTTGCAGCCTTGTTGCTCAGCGGTTTTCTGGGCGGCATCCAGCACTTTTTGGCCTGCTTCCTTAATTTGTTTGTAAGTCGGTTCAATGGTCACGGCAGCCGAACCCAGCACCATGATCTGGGCATCGGTCATTATCTCGACCACATGCAGCAGGTGTAATTCACTGTCGTATTTACCGGCAAGGTCGCAAGCAAACGTCAAGGCTTTATCGGAATGACCAGAACCATCAATAGCTACCAGAATTTTCTTGATCATGACACGTCTCTCCTTGGTGGGTTATGCCTTGTAGTATAGCAAACAGGGCGCAACACCCTGCTGATATAAGTCAGATAAGCGCCTCAAATACCTGCACTCCATGGTGTGCACAGACTTCTGCCAGACGACGATCAGTCAGTTCGTCGATGAACAAACCGGTCAGCTGGGACACATGCCCGACTCGCACCGGCGCAGTACGCTCCAGCTTGCTCTTGTCAGCCACCAGAAAACGTTCACGGGCATTGTTCAAAATCGCCTGGGTCACCCGTACCTCACGGTAGTCAAAGTCCAGCAAGGCCCCTTCTTCATCCAGCGCCGACGAGCCAATCACGGCATAATCCAGCTTGAACTGGCGAATAAAATCCACGGTCGCCTCACCAATAATCCCCCGGTCGGTATGGCGCAGCACTCCCCCGGCAATAATCACCTCGATGCTGGTATTGGCAATCAGGATATTCGCCACATTCAGATTATTGGTCACCACCATCAGATGATGATGCCCGAGCAAGGCCTGTGCCACGGCCTCGGTCGAAGTACCAATATTGATAAATAGCGAACAGTTATTCGGAATTTGCGCGGCACAGCGTTGCCCGATGCGCTGCTTTTCTTCGGCAGCCATCATCCGCCGCTGTTCATACCCGACATTGGCCACACCAGAGGCCAGCAACGCCCCGCCATGTACCCGCGCCAGCAATTTGGCTTCACACAGCTCGTTCAGGTCTTTGCGGATAGTCTGTGGCGTTACACCAAACGATTCAACCAGTGCATCGACCGTTACCTGACTGGCTTCCCGGGCAATACTCATGATTTGTTGCTGGCGTAATGAAAGCTGCATGCCGTACCTCCTATTCAGATACACTCGAAATAACGCAAATTTGTACAGAAAGTGAAAACAAAAACGAAAATCACTATTGAAAAAACGAAAAAAATCGAAGATACTTTGTATAGAATAACTCAAGCAACACAGGAAGTACCATGCCCGCAAGCACCACAGCTAGTCCAGTTATTTATGACATCGCCGTCATTGGCGGCGGCATTAACGGCTGCGGCATCGCGCGGGACGCCGCCGGGCGCGGCATGAAAGTTATCCTCGCCGAACAGGGTGATCTCGCCCAGGGCACCTCGTCGGCCAGCACCAAACTGATTCACGGTGGCTTGCGTTATCTGGAACACTATGAGTTTCGTCTGGTGCGTGAATCATTAACTGAACGCGAAGTATTGATGAAAAACGCGCCGCATATCATCTGGCCATTGCGTTTTATCCTGCCCCATCACCGTGAATTACGCCCTGCGTGGTTTTTGCGTCTGGGTCTGTTTATGTACGACCATCTCGGTGGACGCAAGCTGTTGCCCGCCACCAAGACGCTGGACTTGCGCAACAGTGTTTTCGGCCAACCGCTGACGGATAATTTCAAAAAAGGTTTTGAGTATTCCGACTGTTGGGTAGACGATGCCCGCATGGTGGTATTGAACGCACTGGATGCGGTCACCAAAGGAGCCACCGTACTCACACGCACCCGCTGCACCGGCGCTCAACGGGTGGACGGTATCTGGCAGATCACCTTGCACAGCAGTGATCCGCAAAAAGATCAGGCAACTCAGGCAAATCAAACCGACCAGACAATCTACGCAAAAACACTGGTGAATGCAGCGGGGCCGTGGGTCGATCAGTTGCTAACCGACATCCAGCAATTACAGGGCAAACAGCGCAATGTCCGGCTGGTACGCGGTAGCCACGTGGTCGTACCGAAAATTTACGAACATGACCGCGCCTATATTTTTCAAAATGGCGATGGCCGCATCATGTTTGCCATCCCTTATGAGCAGGACTTCACCCTGCTGGGCACTACCGACCGCGACCATGGCGGACAGCCCGGCGAGGTGAAAATTGCGGACGATGAAGTCAGTTACATCTGCGAATCGGCCAGCGTCTACTTCAAACAGCCGATCAAGCCTGCTGACGTGGTCTGGACTTATTCCGGGGTACGCCCACTATACGATGACGGAGCCAGCGCGGCTCAGGAAGCTACCCGCGATTACGTGCTGAAAGTCAGTGACCTCGATGGCAAAGCCCCCTTGTTGAATATTTTTGGTGGCAAGATCACTACTTACCGGCGTCTGGCCGAAGATGCCTTACAAAAACTGCAACCTTATCTGCCTGCTATGGGCAAACAATGGACGGTCAAAGCCAGTCTGCCCGGCGGTGATTTCCCGGTCGATGGCGTGGTGGTGTTGACCGAAAAACTACAGAAAGACTACCATTTTATCGATTCAGCCTGGGCGCACAGCCTGATTCGTCGTTATGGCACCCGTGCCTGGGCAGTACTCGGCGATGCACAAACAGCCGCCGATATGGGTAAGGCATTTGGTGCTACGCTCACGGAACGCGAAGTGAGATTCCTGCAAACAGAAGAATGGGCAGTCAGTGCAGATGACATTCTCTGGCGGCGGAGTAAACTGGGCTTACACATGACAGTGACACAGCGCGCGGGGTTGGCAGACTGGCTGGCCACCCGCCAGCAGCAAACAACCGCTTGAGCGACCTGACGAACAGGCTGCTCAAGCGGTTTGTTCGCACCATGAATTCATCTCTGAAGGAGGAGATCAATGAGTTTGACACTGGAACACGTATCTAGACTAGTCGGACGGGATACCTACATCCATCCCATCGACCTGACCCTGGAAGCGGGTAGCCTGAATGTACTATTGGGGCCGACTTTGTCTGGAAAAACCAGCCTGATGCGCCTGATGGCCGGGCTGGACAAACCCAGCGGGGGGCGGGTACTGTGGAAAGGCACTGATGTTACTGGCAAGCCCGTGCAGGAACGCAATGTTGCCATGGTCTACCAGCAGTTCATCAACTACCCTGCCTTATCTGTGTATGAAAACATTGCCTCTCCACTGCGTGTGCGTGGCCTGCCCAAAGCCGAAATTCAGCGCCGCGTCCATCAGGCAGCCGACCTGCTCCAACTTAGCCCCATGCTGAAGCGCAGACCCCTGGAATTATCCGGCGGACAGCAACAACGTTGTGCACTGGCGCGCGCACTGGTAAAAGAAGCTGATCTGGTGTTGCTGGACGAGCCACTCGCCAATCTTGACTACAAACTGCGCGAAGAATTACGGGCTGAATTGCCGCGTATTTTTACCGAATCAGGCGCAGTATTTGTCTATGCCACCACTGAACCGACCGAAGCCCTGTTGCTAGGGGGTAATACGGTTGCCTTGTGGGAAGGACGCATGACCCAGTTTGCCCCCACGCTGGAAGTTTATCGCCAGCCTAAAACCCTCACGACCGCACGGGTATTTTCCGACCCTCCCATGAATTTTCTGGCGATAGAGAAATCCGCAGGTCGCCTGCTGTATGACCAAGGCCAAAGTACATTGGCCAGTGGTGCACTCAGCCAGCTGGCCGACGCACATTATACGGCGGGTTTCCGCCCCAATCACCTGATGCTGCACAGCCCCTGTGAGCAAGCCCTGCACTTTCGTGCCAGCGTGAATGTGGTGGAAATCACCGGTTCGGAAAGTTTTGTACACTTGCAACACGGTGAACAGCGTTGGGTATCACTGGCGCACGGTATCCACGAGCCGCGTATTGGCAGCCTGTTGGATGTGTACGTCGATCCGGCCAATGTATATGTCTTTGATACGCAAGAAGCATTGGTCTCTGCCCCTGAAATGGCACAAGCAGCATGAAGGAGCACACCCATGGCTGAAATTCACCTGAAATCACTGGCACACAGTTATTACCCCAACCCCAGTGGGGCAGATGACTATGCACTCAAAGAAATCGATCATGTCTGGGAGGATGGCAAGGCCTATGCCCTGCTCGGCGCGTCGGGCTGCGGCAAGTCGACTTTATTGAACATTATCTCCGGCCTCTTACACCCCAGTCAGGGACAGGTATTGTTTGACGGTGAAGACGTGACTGACCTGCCCACTGAAAAACGGCACATCGCCCAGGTTTTCCAGTTCCCGGTGGTCTATGACACCATGACCGTGTATGACAATCTGGCCTTTCCACTGCGGAACCGTGGCCACGACGAGGCCACCATCAAACAGCGGATTACCGAGATTGCCGACATGCTGGAAATGACCGATGTGTTGAAGAAAAAAGCGCGAGGTCTGACCGCTGATGCCAAACAGAAAATCTCACTAGGGCGGGGACTGGTGCGCCAGAATGTGGCCGCGATCCTGTTCGATGAGCCGCTGACCGTGATCGACCCGCACCTGAAATGGCTGCTGCGCATGCAACTGAAGGCGCTGCACCAGAAGGTTAACCGCACCATGATTTACGTCACCCACGACCAGACGGAAGCGCTGACCTTCGCGGACAAGGTAGTCGTCATGCATGGCGGTTATGTGGTGCAGATTGGCACTCCGCAGGAACTGTTCGAGCGCCCGGCGCATACTTTTGTCGGTTATTTCATCGGTAGCCCCGGCATGAATGTGCTACCCGTGCAGGTAGATGGCCATACGGCCTATATCGAAGGGCGTAAAATCAGGCTGCCCAACCGCTACCAGACCGATAAAGGTAGCAAACTGGAATTGGGTATCCGCCCCGAGTTCGCGACCTTAGATCGCGCATACAGCGACAACAGTCTGCCGGTCAGAATCAAACGGATTGAAGACATCGGTCGCCATAAAATCGCCCGAGCCGATCTGTTTGGTCAGGAAGTCAACGTAATCGTACCCGAGGGCAAAGCGATCAGTAATGAGCACCATTTTCTGAGTTTTGAGACTGAACGAATTAATGTGTATGCCAATGACTGGCTAATCAACGGGGAGGCTAACTGATGAACAAAACCTGGAATAACAAAGCCTGGTGGATGGTGTTGCCAGTGGTCTTGCTGGTCGCCTTCAGCGCGGTACTACCGTTGATGACGGTGGCGAACTATGCCTTTCAGGACACTTTTGGCAATAACCAGTTTTTCTGGGCAGGCCTGACCTGGTTTGAAGAAATCCTGCGCTCGGAGCGCTTTCACGACGCCCTGCTGCGCCAGTTTCTATTCAGCGGCATTATTCTGGCGATTGAAATTCCGCTGGGGATTTTCATTGCCATGAACATGCCGAAAAAAGGCTGGGCGGTGGCGGTGTGCCTGGTTTTGATGTCGTTGCCCCTGTTGATTCCCTGGAATGTGGTCGGCACCATCTGGCAGATTTTTGGTCGGGTAGACATTGGCCTGCTGGGTGCTGCCATGGCGGCCATGGGGATTGACTACAATTACACCCAGAACATTCTGGATGCCTGGATTACCGTGATCGTGATGGATGTCTGGCACTGGACTTCACTGGTGGCGCTGCTCTGCTATGCGGGCTTGCAGTCGATCCCGGAAGCTTATTACCAAGCGGCGAAAATCGACGGTGCCAGCAGCTGGGCCGTGTTCCGTTATATCCAGTTGCCGAAAATGCAGGGGGTATTACTGATTGCTGTGCTACTGCGCTTTATGGACAGTTTCATGATTTACACCGAGCCGTTTGTGGTCACGGGCGGTGGCCCTGGCAATGCCACCACTTTCCTGTCGATTGACCTGGTGAAAATGGCCATCGGCCAGTTTGACCTGGGCCCGGCAGCGGCATTCTCACTCATCTATTTCCTGATTATCCTGCTGCTGAGTTGGGTGTTCTATACCACCATGACCAATCTAGAAAAGCGGGGAGGCTAAACCTATGAATACGACACATAATCAAAGCGCCTTGCCCCTCGGCATACCCCGTCTGCGCGGCTTAAGCGTAACTCGGCAGGGCATTGTCATGACGACCTACATCGTGTTTCTGCTACTGCCGATTTATTGGCTGCTGAACATGAGTCTGAAGACCAACGAGGAAATCCTCTCGACTTTCAGCTTGTGGCCGCACGACCTGACTTTTCAGAACTACATGACGATTTTTACCGACCCGAGTTGGTATAGCGGTTATATCAACTCCATTACCTATGTGGTGATGAATGTAGTGATTTCGATTTCGGTTGCTTTGCCTGCTGCGTATGCGTTCTCGCGCTACCGCTTTCTGGGGGATACGCACCTGTTTTTCTGGCTGCTAACCAATCGCATGGCACCGGCGGCGGTGTTCGCCCTGCCCTTTTTCCAGCTCTACAGCTCGGTGGGCTTGTTTGATACACACATTGCGGTCGCGCTCGCACACTGTCTGTTCAATGTACCGCTGGCGGTGTGGATACTGGAAGGCTTTATGTCGGGTGTCCCCAAAGAAATCGACGAAACCGCTTATATCGACGGTTATAGCTTCGGGCGCTTTTTCACCCGTATTTTTATGCCGTTGATTGCGTCGGGTATCGGTGTTACCGCCTTCTTCTGTTTCATGTTCTCATGGGTGGAGTTATTGCTGGCGCGTACCCTGACCTCGGTGGCTGCCAAGCCCATTGCCGCCACCATGACCCGCACCGTATCGGCTTCTGGCATGGATTGGGGAGTACTGGCGGCTGCCGGTATCCTGACTATTATCCCCGGTGCACTGGTCATCTGGTTTGTGCGTAATTATATCGCCAAGGGCTTCGCCCTCGGGCGCGTTTAAAGGAGGTTCACGATGGAATGGATGGCCTGGACCTGGCAAACCGCCCTGTTCTTTATCCTGATTTTTCTGATGCTGGTCGGTATGGGCATCTGGAGTGTACGTAACCCGCAAGTACCCCGCCGGGGTATCTTGCAAATAGACACCACGCCGGGTGACCGGGTGTTTATTTCCCTGCTGGGCAGTGCTTTTATTTGCCTCGGCTGGCTGGCATTTTTCGGTTCACCTTTATGGTGGGCACTGTTAGTGTGTGTTGTCTATGCCTTGGCGGTCTTCCGCTGGGTGTAGTGTAGTTGATTAATTAATCTCGGAGGAGAGACAATGAAAGTAAAACTGTTAACCACGGTAGTCACGGCAGCATTGCTGTTGGGCTATGGGCAAGCGTCTGCCGATATGGATGCGGCCAAGAAATGGGTGGCGGATGAGTTCCAACCTTCATCCTTGTCACAGGATGACCAGCTGAAGGAAATGGAGTGGTTCATCAAAGCGGCTGAACCTTTCAAAGGCATGGAAATTAATGTGGTATCCGAAACTATCGGTACGCATGAATACGAATCCAAAACGCTGGCAAAAGCCTTCTTTGACATTACCGGCATCAAGATCACCCACGACTTGATTGGTGAAGGTGATGTGGTCGAAAAGCTGCAAACCCAGATGCAATCCGGCAAAAGTATTTATGATGCTTACATCAATGACTCTGACCTGATCGGCACCCACTGGCGCTATCAGCAAGCACGCAATCTGACCGACTGGATGGCCGGTGAAGGCAAGGATGTGACCAATCCTGGTCTGGATATCGATGACTTCATCGGCAAATCCTTTACCACCGGGCCGGATGGCAAGATGTACCAATTGCCTGACCAGCAGTTTGCCAATCTGTACTGGTTCCGTTATGACTTGTTTAAGGATGAAAAAAACAAGGCCGACTTCAAAGCCAAATACGGCTATGACTTGGGTGTACCGGTCAACTGGTCGGCGTATGAGGATATTGCCGAGTTCTTCACCGGACGTGAAGTCGATGGCAAGAAAATCTACGGCCACATGGACTACGGCAAGAAAGACCCGTCACTCGGCTGGCGCTTTACCGATGCGTGGATGTCAATGGCGGGGATGGGCGACAAAGGTGAACCCAATGGTCTGCCCGTTGACGAGTGGGGTATTCGTGTTAACGAAAAATCCCAGCCAGTCGGTTCCTGTGTCGCACGCGGTGGTGCGACCAATGATGCAGCCGCCGTCTATGCCGTGCAGAAGTATGTTGACTGGTTGAACAAGTACGCACCACCTTCTGCACCTGGCATGGTGTTTGGTGAAGCGGGGCCCGTGCCTGCTCAGGGTGAAATTGCCCAGCAGATTTTCTGGTATACCGCCTTCACTGCGGACATGGTCAAGGAAGGCTTGCCGGTCATGAATGAAGATGGCACACCCAAATGGCGGATGGCCCCCTCGCCACACGGTGCTTATTGGGAAAAAGGCATGAAGGTGGGTTATCAGGATGCGGGTTCCTGGACACTGATGAAATCAACGCCGGTTGAACGTGCCAAAGCGGCCTGGTTGTATGCACAGTTTGTAGTCTCCAAGACCGTAGACGTGAAGAAATCGCATGTTGGCCTGACCTTCATTCGTGAGTCAACCATCAATAACGAAAGCTTCACCGAACGTGCCCCGAAACTGGGTGGCCTGATTGAGTTCTACCGTTCACCGGCACGCGTACAATGGTCACCTACCGGTACCAACGTGCCTGACTATCCGAAACTGGCACAATTATGGTGGCAGAATATCGGTGATGCTTCTTCCGGTGCCAAGACGGTGCAGGAAGCACTCGACTCTCTGTGTGCTGAGCAGGAAAAGGTCATGGAACGCTTGGAGCGTGCTGGTGTACAAGGCGATATTGGCCCGAAACTGAACGAGCCGAAAGACCCGAAAGAATGGTTGAGCGATACCGCTGCGCCACGTAACAAGCTGGAAAACGAAAAGCCTACGCCTGAAACCATTGATTATGATGAATTGATCAAATCATGGTCAGCTAAGGGTTAAGGCGGGATTAGCCCGTCAGCCCCAACACCTCTTCCACCCGGATGAGGTGTTGGGGACTTTTTATACTGTTTTATTTTTTACTTTTAAAAGACAGAGATCCTACAATGTCCCCAAGCTATAGTGCTGCCATTGATCAAGGCACGACCTCAACACGCACCATTATTTTTAATCAGAAGCTGGAAACGGTTGCCAGTGCGCAGCAGGAGTTTCCACAGTATTTTCCACAATCCGGCTGGGTAGAGCATGACCCACAGGATTTGCTGGTCACTGTCATTGATACCTTCAAAGCCGCTCTCAAAAAGGCGGGGATCAGTGCTGGACAAGTCGCGTCCATCGGCATCACCAACCAGCGCGAAACCGTGATTGTTTGGGATAAAGACAGCGGCAAACCCATCCACAACGCGATTGTCTGGCAGGATCGGCGCACCGCCAGTTTTTGCCAGCAACTAAAAGCCGACGGCCAGCAGCCTATTATTCAACAAAAAAGTGGCTTGCTGGCTGACCCGTATTTCAGTGGCACCAAAGTGCGCTGGTTATTGGACAATGTAGACGGTGCCCGCGCCAAAGCCGACGCCGGGCAGTTATTGCTGGGCACGGTTGATACCTGGCTGATCTGGAACCTGACCGGTGGCACAGTACACGCTACCGATGCGACCAATGCCGCACGCACCCTGCTGTATAACATCCATAAAAACCAGTGGGGCGCAGACTTGCTGGAGATCATGGGTGTACCTGTCAACATGTTGCCAGCCGTGAAAGACTGCGCGGATGACTTCGGTAGCACTGACCCAGCGCTGTTGGGTGCAGCCATCCCGATTCGGGGCGTGGCTGGTGACCAGCATGCTGCCATGATCGGGCAGGCCTGTTTTGAACCGGGGATGATGAAATCAACCTATGGCACCGGTTGCTTCGCCATTTTGAATACCGGTGGGCAGGCTGTTTCCTCACAAAACAACCTGCTGACCACGATTGGCTATCGGCTGGATGGCAAAACCACCTATGCACTGGAAGGCTCGATTTTTATCGCCGGAGCGGCGGTGCAATGGCTGCGGGATGGCTTGAAAATTATTAAGCAGGCGAGTGAGACACAGGCGCTGGCAGAAGCCGCCGACCCCAGCCAGCAGGTGTATCTGGTGCCTGCCTTTGTCGGCTTGGGTGCACCTTATTGGGATCCGGATGCGCGCGGTGCACTCTACGGAATGACCCGTAATACTGGCCCGGCAGAAATTGCCAAAGCCGCGTTGGAAAGTGTCGGTTACCAGACTCGCGACTTGCTGGAGGCGATGCGGGCAGACAGCGCCGCCTTGCGTGAAGCGGATACCGTGTTGCGAGTCGATGGCGGGATGACCGCTTCCAACTGGTCAATGCAGTTTCTGGCAGATATTTTAAATAGCCCGGTGGACAGGCCGGAAACACTGGAAACAACCGCACTGGGGGTGGCCTATCTCGCAGGTTACCAACAAGGATTATTACCCTCACCCGCACAGTTTGCAGAAGAATGGGCGCTGGATCGTAGCTTTCAACCGATGATGACAGCTGCTGTGCGCGATGAGAAATATGCAGGTTGGCTGGATGCGGTGCGGAGGACGCGGAGTAGCAAGGTGTAGTCAGGCAGATTGGCTCTCTTCACTCGTCTTCTCTCAGGGGTGGGGCTGTTTTATCCGCAAGCTCTCGCTCCATTTCTGAGAGAAATCCCGCTGGAAGTGATAGTTCACGGCCAAAATCAGCAACAGGGCAATCAATGCTCCCAGGCTGGCCAGTGCCATGTCTGCGTGAGCATCCCAATGGTCGCCCTGCGTCCCCAGGTAAGCCATGCCCAACTCACCACCGAACACCTCTGCGACTGCCCATTCGATCAGTTCGTATACCATCGAAGAGGCCATGATGAAATCCAGAGGAAGAAAATAACTCCAGAAGCCCTCAACTCCAGCCAGCCGAAGGTATAATTCACGGATGGGGTAGGCGAGCAGAAACCCGTACAAAAAATGGATGACCCGATCAAAGTTATTTCGTTCCCAACCGACCAACTCGTTAAAACCGGAGCCGGTCAGGGTGCGAAACCAGAGGTCATAGGGAACTTCGGCATAAGTGTAGTGTGAGCCGATTTCATGTATGGCAAGAAAGATAACAATCAGCGTATAAGAAATGCGCGACAGAGGAAACTTTTTGCAGGTAGACACCAGTCCTACCACCGCTACGACCACCAAGACATTCTCCAGAACCCAGTCACTCCGGTCATACACGTCAAATGCGAGAAACAGACACTCCGCCAGAAACGGTATCAACAGCAGCAACAGGTAGCGGCCATGCGTAGAGGTCGTGAGTGGAGTCATATCATTAACTCCGGTCTGGCTCCCGTCGGTAGATGACATAATACACCAAGCCTACCAGGACGCTGCCACCCATGATGTTACCGAGGATAACCGGGATCAGATTGCTGAAGAAACCGCCCCAGGTAACCACAGTAGCGCCTGCCCCGACCCCCCCGAAATCCTGTAGCAGCATGGCGAGCGGGATAAAATACATGTTGGCGATGCTGTGTTCAAACCCAGCGGCAACAAAAGCAGAGACAGGGAAAACAATGGCCACCGCTTTATCGACCACACTGCGCCCGGCCAGTGCCATCCAGACTGCCATGCAGACCAGGATATTGCAGAGTATGCCTTTGAAAAAGGCCGTCCAGAAGGGCATGGTGACCTTGGCCACCGCAATCCTGACATACTCCTGTGCAATCGCACCGTTATTCATGTCAGTATGACCGGACAAAAACACCAGCAGCGCCAAACCGGCTGCACCGACAAAATTGCCGGTGCATACGATTAACCAGTTGCGTAAAAGATCGCGCGTAGAGATTTTCCCGTCAGCCCAAGCCATGGCCAGCAGATTATTACCGGTGAATAACTCTGCGCCAGCGACCACAACGAGAATCAACCCCAACGCAAAAGTCACCCCACCCAGTAACTGCCTGCTGGCAAACCCGAGGGAAGGGTCTGACTTGACCAGCGTAAAGTAGAGCGCACCCAGCCCGATAAAAGCGCCAGCCAATACGCTCAGCATAATCAGGGAAAGCAACGGCAGGCGTGTTTTGGCAACACCCATCGTTTCTACCCGTGCAGCAATTTCCTTGGGAGAAAAAGCATCAAAACCAAATATCTCAGACATAACCATTCTCCCTCGTCAATGCTTTATCAGGCAACTTCAGACGGCCAACAGCGTTCAGGCAATCTTTGGATCCAGCTCACCCGCCGCATAACGCTGGAACATGACTTCCAGTGAAACCGGTTTGATTTTGTCAGCCATACCTGCCGCGCCAAACGCTTCATAACGTGCTTTACAGATCGCCATCATGCCGTTAGTGGATTCTTTCAGGAATTTGCGCGGGTCAAAATTGCTGGTGTGCTCGTGCAGGTGTCTACGAATCGAGCCGGTTGAGGCCATCCGCAAATCGGTATCAATATTGATTTTGCGTACCCCGTGTTTGATACCCTCAACCACTTCAGACACCGGCACACCATAGGTCTGCCCCATGTCACCCCCGTAATGATTGATGATTTCCAGCCAGTCCTGCGGCACCGAAGAAGAACCGTGCATGACCAAATGCGTATTCGGGATACGCGCATGAATTTCCTTGACGCGGTTGATCGCAAGAATATCCCCGGTCGGTGGGCGGGTGAATTTATACGCACCGTGCGACGTACCAATGGCGATAGCCAGCGCATCCACCCCGGTCTGGCGCACAAAGTCAGCGGCTTCTTCCGGGTCAGTCAGCAACAGGCTGTGATCCAGTTCACCATCCGAGCCATGTCCATCTTCTTCACCCATCATGCCGGTTTCCAGCGAACCCAAACAACCCAGTTCGCCTTCTACCGAAACACCCCCGGCATGTGCCATTTCGACCACGCGCCGGGTGACATCAATATTATATTCATACGATGACGGTGTTTTCATGTCTGCCAGCAAAGAACCATCCATCATCACCGAACTAAAGCCGGACTGGATGGAACGCAGACAAACAGCCGGTTCAGAACCATGATCCTGATGCATGACGACCGGAATATGCGGATACATTTCCACCGCCGCCAGAATCAGGTGGCGCAAAAACGGTTCGCCCGCATACGAACGCGCACCGGCAGAACCTTGCAGGATAACGGGCGATCGGGTCGCATCCGCCGCGCGCATGATGGCCTGCACCTGCTCCATGTTGTTGACATTAAATGCCGGCATGCCGTAGCTGTGTTCAGCCGCATGATCCAGTAATTGTCGCATTGAAATCAAAGCCATAGTTGTTCTCCTAAACTCGATTTAATTATTCAGAAACGCTATAAATAACACTTGGTACATATTTTTTTAAAACTTGCTTTTTAAAACTTGGTACAACTGTAGATCTTATTGTTGGTGTTCTTGTTATCCGTGCGCCCAGCCTTTTTCACCTGGTTGCTGGCTCCAGCGTTGCAACTATCGTGGTGCGTCTCAACGGGCGCGTTCCTCCAGCATGGCAACCGCAGGGAGTTTTTTACCTTCCAGAAACTCCAGAAAAGCACCGCCACCGGTAGAAATATAGGACACTTTGTCTTCAATACCGTATTTATCGACTGCCGCCAGCGTATCGCCACCGCCTGCTACCGAGAAGGCACTGGATTCTGCAATCGCGAGTGCAATCGTTTTGGTGCCCTCGCCAAACTGGTCGAACTCAAATACGCCTACTGGGCCATTCCAGACAATCGTGCCTGCCTTGCGAATCACTTCCGCCAGCTCTGCCACACTGTCCGGGCCGATGTCAAAAATCATGTCGTCATCGGCTACATCTGCCACTGCCTTTAAAGTAGCCACTGCATCCGGCGCAAATTTTGTGCCGCACACCACATCCGTGGGCACCGGAATACGGCCACCGCGCGCTTCAGCGTTCGCAGTCAACTGCTTGCAGGTAGCAATCAAGTCGGCTTCATACAGCGACTTACCGACATTATGCCCGGCAGCGGCAATAAAGGTATTGGCGATACCACCGCCGACGATCAGCTGATCGACCACTTTGGACAGGGACTCCAGTACGGTCAATTTGGTAGAGACCTTGGAACCGCCCACCAGCGCCACCAATGGACGTGCCGGATTATCCAGCGCTTTACCGAGTGCTTCCAGCTCACCCGCAAGCAAAGGCCCAGCACAGGCGACGGGTGCAAACTGGCCAGCGCCGTGCGTAGAAGCCTGCGCGCGGTGCGCCGTACCGAAGGCATCCATTACATACACATCGCACAAGGCGGCATACTGCCTGGACAGTGCCTCTTCATTTTTTTCTTCGCCCTGATTAAAACGGACATTTTCCAGTAAAACGACCTCGCCATTCGCTATCACGGGGGCATGAGTCAGGTAATCCGTGACCAGTTTGACCTCTTTACCGAGCAGGCCAGCCAGATGAGCAGCGACGGGTGCCAGTGAAAACTCTGCAGCAGGCTCACCTTCGGTCGGACGCCCCAGATGTGACATCAGCATCACTTGGGCACCGGCATCCATCGCCTGCTGGATGGTGGGTAGTGAGGCACGGATCCGTGCATCAGAGGTTACTTTGTCGCCTTTAACGGGCACATTCAAATCTTCACGAATCAAAACCCGTTTACCGGCCAAATCCAGATCGGTCATCTTGATGATAGTCATGGGAAAGCTCCTTGGAAATAGACAAATACCGCCGCTCTGCCCATCCAGAAAGGAAGAAGGCAAAGCGGCGGCAAATCAAACCGCTAAAACGATAGTTAGTGAGTGGCTACGTGCTCAACAAAGCGCAACATGTTGCAGGTATAACCGTATTCATTGTCATACCAGGAAACCACTTTCACAAACGTACCATCCAGTGCGATCCCGGCTTCGGCATCAAAAATCGAAGAAGCGGTATGGCCACGGAAATCAGTAGAAACCACCTTCTCGTCTGTATAGGCCAGAGTACCTTGCATCGAACCTTCCGACGCTGCTTTCATCGCTGCACAAATGTCCGCATAAGATGCGTCTTTTTCCAGCTCAACCGTGAGGTCAACGACTGATACGTCTGAAGTCGGCACACGGAACGCCATACCCGTCAGCTTGCCATTCAGTTCTGGCAAAACCTTGCCCACAGCTTTGGCCGCACCGGTGGACGACGGGATGATATTTTCCAGAATGCCACGGCCACCGCGCCAGTCTTTCAGGGAAGGGCCATCCACTGTTTTTTGGGTCGCGGTCGCCGCGTGCACGGTCGTCATCAGACCACGCTTCAAACCCCAGTTGTCATTCAGGACTTTGGCAATCGGTGCCAGGCAGTTGGTAGTGCAGGAAGCGGCGGAGACAATCGCCTGACCCGCATACTTTTCATGGTTCACACCATACACAAACATGGGGGTATCATCTTTGGACGGCGCGCTTTGTACGACCTTTTTCGCACCCGCAGCGATGTGCTTCTGGCAGCTTTCTTCGGTCAGGAAGAAGCCGGTACACTCGATCACCAGATCCGCGCCGATTTCATCCCACTTCAGATGGGCTGGATCACGCTCGGCGGTCAAACGGATATGCTTGCCATTAACGGTCATGGTGTCGCCTTCAACTGCGATGTCACCGTCAAAACGGCCATGCACCGAGTCATACTTCAGCATGTAAGCCAGATAATCATTGTCCAGCAGGTCGTTGATACCTACGACTTCAATGTCCTTGAACTCAGCTGCGATAGCCCGAAACACCATACGCCCGATACGGCCAAAACCATTGATGCCAACTTTGATAGTCATTCTTGAAACTCCTAATTTTATTAAAATACAGACATGCGCAGGGTTCATGCACTGCGATCACCGCTCATGATTACATAAACCCCTGATTGTTCCTCTCAGCAAAGAGACTGTAGCCTACTTCTGGCTGACACTTTCGACAGCGGCTGCCACATTGTCAACGGTAAAGCCAAAATATTTAAACAGCTCGCCCGCCGGTGCCGATTCACCAAAACTATCCATACCGACTACTTTACCCTGCAGGCCGACAAACTGATACCAGCCAGCAGTAACACCCGCTTCCACCGCAACGCGTGCCGTTACAGCGGCGGGCAATACGGATTCGCGATAGTCCGCATCCTGCGCCAAAAAGTCACTGACTGACGGCATCGAAACCACCCGGATTTTTCGGTCTGCCAACTGCTCGGCGGCTCCCATCGCCAAGGCGACTTCGGAGCCTGTAGCAATAATAATCGCATCCGGTGTGCCTTCACAATCTTTCAGCACATAGCCGCCCTTGACGATATTCGCCCGCTGCACATCCGTACGGGTTTGATAGGGCAGATTTTGCCGGGTAAGAATCAGGCTGCTCGGCCCGGTGGTTTTTTCGATCGCCGCTTTCCAGGCAACCGCTGTCTCGACGCCATCACACGGACGCCAGACTGACATACGCGGAATCATCCGCAGGGTCGCGGTCTGCTCAACGCCCTGATGGGTTGGGCCATCTTCGCCCAGACCAATCGAGTCATGGGTATAGACGAAGATATTACGAATGCCCATCAGTGCAGCCATGCGCAATGCATTCCGCGCATACTCGGAGAACATCAGGAAAGTCGCACCGTACGGAATAAAGCCACCGTGCAGGCTGATACCGTTCATAATGGCGCTCATCCCGAACTCACGCACGCCATAGGACAGGTAATTGCCACTGAAATCCTGCTCAGCGCCGTGCATCGAGTTAATGCCTTTACTCAGGTTGTGGAAAGTATTATTGGACGGGGTCAAATCCGCTGACCCCCCCAGAAACTCCGGCAGCAAAGGTGCAAAACCATTCAATGCATTTTTTGATGCAACCCGGGTTGCCGGGGACTCTGCCTTGGCATTAATCGCCGCGATGGCCGCTTGTGAATCGGCTTCCCAGTTGGCAGGCAACTCACCGGCCATCCGACGGGTAAATTCAGCCGCTTCTGCCGGATAAGCCGCTGTGTAGGCGGCAAACTGTTCATTCCAGGCTGCCTCTGCCGCCGCACCCTTTTCTTTCGCATCCCAGCCCGCATAGATTTCAGCAGGAATGACAAAGGCGGCATACGGCCAGTCCAAGTTCTCACGCGCAGCCGCAATTTCCGCCGCACCCAGTGGTGAACCGTGCACATCGTGCCCGCCTTCCTTGTTGGGTGCGCCTTTGCCGATGACTGTTTTACAACAAATCAGGGTAGGCTGTTCGCTTTCCAGCCGGGCTGTTTCTACCGCTACCCGAATTTCATCCGCATCATGCCCATCGACCGAAATCACCTGCCAGCCATACGCTTCAAAGCGCTTGGGCGTATCATCCGCAAACCAGCCGACTACATCACCGTCAATTGAAATACCGTTGTCATCATAGAAACAGATCAGCTTGCCCAGCTTCAAAGTACCGGCCAGTGAACAGGCTTCATGCGAAATACCTTCCATCAGGCAGCCATCACCGAGGAATACATAGGTGTGGTGATCCACAATTGTATGGCCGTCCTTGTTAAACTGCGCAGCCAGCACTTTTTCTGCCAATGCCATTCCCACCGCATTGCTCACGCCCTGCCCGAGTGGGCCGGTGGTGGTTTCGATGCCGGGTGCATAGCCGTATTCCGGGTGACCGGGCGTTTTGGAGTGCAATTGACGGAAGTTTTTGATTTCAGCCATCGGCAGGTCATAACCCGTCAGGTGCAACACGGAATAAGGCAGCATGGAGCCATGGCCATTCGACATGACAAAACGGTCGCGATTCGCCCATTTCGGGTTTTGGGGGTTGTGGGACATGAAATCGTTATAAAGCACTTCAGCAATATCAGCCATCCCCATCGGTGCACCGGGGTGGCCTGAGTTTGCCTGCTGCACGGCGTCCATCGCAAGGACACGGATTGCATTGGCCAGCTCGCGGCGAGTAGTCATGAAAGGAGCTCCTGTAGTTTCAACTAGTTTCAAAGTTCAATGAAAAATACCCGTACCGCCTGTAGGCAAAGCGGTATGGGTATTTTGCATTACGCTAAACCGTTGCTGGTTAATACTCACTATTGGAAAATGAAACTCCAAATAGTGTGGACAATTAAGACCCGATGAACAACTCCCCAACATGGATAGGTAACAATGAGTAAGGTAAAACACGCTGTGTTCCGGGCATGGCACATCTTGATCTTATCGCAGCCACCGTGAATACTGGGGCATCATCATAACCTGATCAAACCGGCATGAAAACTTTACTTTACGCGCCCTGGTGGTTTTTGCAGCTGTTTACCACCGCCAAATCCTTTCGGGACAACCCGTTACTCGGTAGCCCCTTACTCAACAAACTGGGTTTACACCTGTTGCGCACCGTCAGCGCGCATGGGGTCATGCGCCTGCGGATGGGAATGCTCGGGTTGGGTGTGAACCGGGCAGACAAGCGCAGCTACCAGCAACAGGGCTTTATCCTCAAAGAGAATTTTTTGCCCAGCGCACAGTTTGCAGCCATCGACGCAGAAATCAGGCATTTTCAGGGTGATCCGCGTACCACGTCCCAAGGCGATACCGAGACACAGCGTACTCTGCTTGACCCGGACACCCTGCAAGCACTGCCCCATACGGCGGCACTGTTGGCTGACCCGGAATTCTGCCGTCTGCTCTGCTATGCCAATGGCCACCAGCGCCTGCCTTTTTTCAATGTCGAACAGATACGCAATGGTACACGCGCCGGTGAAGGGGATGATCCGCAAAAACAGCTTCATATTGATACTTTTCATCCAACCATGAAATTCTGGCTGTATCTGGATGATGTCGATGAGCACAACGGCCCGTTCACTTATGTGCCGAGTTCCAATCGCCTGAGCCAGCAGCGGCTGGCGTGGGAATACCGCATGAGCCAGCAAGCGCATCATCACCCGGATCGTTATACCGCACGCGGTTCTTTCCGGGTAACACCGGAAGCGCATGCACAGATGCAGTTACCAGCGGCACGGGCATTTAAGGTCAAAAAGAACACTCTGCTGATTGCCAATACGTTTGGTATCCATGGCCGTGGGCAAGCTGATGCAGGCAGTACCCGCCTGGCCTTATGGGGTATGGGGCGCACCAATCCGTTTATTCCCTTCCCTGGCACCGGGCTGGCAATCATTAACCGCCTGCAATATACCGCATTGAAGCACCTGAAATTCTGAAATAGCGCAGTGCGGGTTGCTTGTACTATGATGGGGTATTTTAACAATGAGGAAGTAGCTTATGTCAGCCACAGGCAGCACACTGTATTACGTCCATGATCCCATGTGTAGCTGGTGTTATGCTTTTCGCCCGGTCTGGACTGCGGTAAAGCAACAGCTACCGCCTACGATCAAGGTGCAGTATGTCGCAGGCGGGCTTGCACCCGATTCCAGTGAGCCAATGCCGGCAGACATGCGTCAATACCTGCAAGCTACCTGGCACAAAATCATGGAAACCGTGCCCGGTACAACGTTCAACTTTGATTTCTGGGAGCAATGCACCCCACGCCGTTCCACTTACCCGGCCTGTCGGGCGGTGTTGGCCGCACGTGAACAAGGCGCAGCCTATGAACGTCCGATGATTGAAGCCATTCAGAATGCCTATTACCAACAGGCACGTAATCCATCGGATGACAGCACGCTGATTGCGTTAGCCGCTGACTTGGGTCTGGATACAGCGGTATTTTCGACCCGGCTGGCGTCGACAGGCTTACAACAGGCATTACTGGCTGAAACAGGTTTGGCACAAAGTATGGGTGGGCACAGCTTCCCTTCACTGATCTGGCAACAAGATGGAAAACTACGCAGGATTGCGCACAGTTATACGGATGTGGCAGCTATTTTGCAGCAGCTAATGCCTGCCTAACTGCCACCGTTGACATACTGTTTGCGTTCCAACAGATCAAGGAAGCGGATGCGCTGTTTTTCATATTCAGCCGTCATGGTCACTTCCTCCTCACTATTTTGCTCAATCGCTTTATCGTATTCACCCCGACTTTTCAGTTTGACTGCGATAAAGCCGCGCAGCAGTTCCTTGTCATGTTCCGCCTTGGCCTGGCCTAACTGGGACTCCAGCTCATTGATTTCATCGACCAGTTTGCCGCGCATGATTTCCATTTGTTTGCGCCCGTCACCAATCATTTTAATCCGCGCCGCATAAAACGCATCAAACTGTTTGATATCCGCATAACCGCCAAGTAGCTGTTCGTCTTCACGTTGTTGCTGGTCTTTATTGAGTAGCAGTTTTTCTTCCAGATCAGATAGCCACTTGTCCTCTTCCACCTGCTCTACTGACTTTGCGGGTGATACCTTTTTTAGCACAATACCGGATTTACCCAACTCGGCATGCCCACCTTGGGAAACGGCAGGCGGTACATTGTCTGCATAATTGACCTTGCCTGTCTCATCAACCCAGCGAAAGGCTAGGGCAAACGCATTGGAACTGAGGCTAAAACTACCCAAAATACCTAGCAGTAACAGGCAAATACTGCGTCTGTAGACTGTTGTTATTGTTTTCATAAGAATGCACCAAAGATACCGGTCTAAACTTGCTATTAAGTTAGCATAGATACGGTCTATTTATCCATGCATCCGACTTATTGGTCGACAAACAGCGCTTATTTACTGGCGTGCTGCAATTCCTGTTCAAGTTGGTTCAGATCATCCGACTGCCCGGCTTCCATGTTGTACCTTTTCAACAAGGCATCGTGCTCGGCCAACGCCTCTGCCCGGTCAATGACTACCTGATAACCGGCCTCATCTTCGAGAACGACAAACGGAGTAGTCCCACCTTTTACCAAGCGGTAAAACTCGGCGAAATCATTAAACAAGTTGCCATTCACCTTATGCACCCGCATCACCAGGTCATGAAATCCGGCATTGCTACTGGACGCCAGAACTTTGATAATCAGTACATTTTCCTGTTTTTCCTGCTGTTCTTCCTTGTCCAGTTCGGCTCGATCCTGGCAAACATCGGGCACACTGCCCGGTGTGAACACATACCCACCAAATACAAAATAGCGCGGTTTCTTGTCATACTCGTAGTAAGTCGAAACCGCCTTGTCCAAGGGCAACTCCAGTACCCGTGGCTTGCCATCACGCAAAATATCCAGTGAAATGGTTTCATTCACCTGATGCTGGTCAACCCGGTACTCAAAGTTGATGTACTTGCCCGGCTGAAACACGACCGTGCCATTATTCTCTACCTTTTGCCCATCCACCTTGGTAATAATGTCGCCTGCTTTTAGCAGTGCTTCTGCTGAAGTACCCGCACACACCCGCGTTACCAATACCCCGGTCTGCCCTTTGCCCATGCCGTGTTTTTTACGTAGGGCAGGATTGATCAAATCTTCCGTAATCGCTGAAAATTCAGGGAAACCATCGTATTCACCATCATCAACGTCTTTCAGAAAGTGGGTAATCACCGCAGGCGGAATCATGTAACCAATATTCTCTTCACCATTGGCGGCTACCTGCATGGCGACCCCCACCACTTTACCATCCGCCAGCGCGGGCCCACCGCTGTTACCGGGGTTGATCGCCGCATCAATCTGTATGGCCTGAAATGACAAACCACTGTGTGCATACTCCAGATACTCGATCCGTGACACGATCCCTTTGGTCACGCTCAAGGTATCGCCACCCGTCGGGAAACCATAGACACTGATTTCCTGATGCACTTTGGGCAAGGCACCGAGTGGAATAAAGGTATCCTTGACAAAAAAGCTTTTGTCTTTGAGCGTCAACAAGGCCAGATCGGCCTCATGCGA
Source organism: uncultured Thiothrix sp. (assembly GCA_964293125.1). Lineage (GTDB taxonomy): Bacteria > Pseudomonadota > Gammaproteobacteria > Thiotrichales > Thiotrichaceae > Thiolinea. Next base: position 120,522 of record CAXYXY010000006.1, read on the forward strand.
TACTGCCAGCACTTCGGCTTCGTAACGTTCGGGCTTGCCGTCGCGCTGTAGCTCGATAAAAGTCAGGTCAGCCACCACATGCGCATTGGTCAGAATCCGGTTGCCCTTGATAATGAAGCCGGTACCAATGCGTGATTCAGTGTCAGAGTTCCAGGGAGAATAGGCGTTGTGCGTTTCGGCGGTTGCATAAATTTTGACAATCGACTGCGCCAGCTCGTCCACATCCGTATTCAGCAAATCAATCGCCGCCGCTGTCGTTTTACTGTTGCTCACCGGTTTTTCAGCATCAGCCAACACAGGATGACCCAACAACATGCAAACACCCAGCAATAAAACCCGGCCATACCCACAAAATTTCATCAAAATAGCACCCTATTCAAATCAGGGCACAATTATGCCTGAAAATTACCAACATCCCTATTAACCAACCGTAATCATTGCAAATAAAATCAGCCTGCTATCCGGCCTACTATCAGCCTGTTATCGGCGTCTTGGACGCCTCCCCCGCGACCTCACGCACCAATTGCGGCATCATGTAGCCCGGCACTTGTTGACGCAAAGCCGCCAACAGTGCTAGAGCCTCTGTTTCCGGCACATCAAAGTGCGCAGCACCCTGCACCTTGTCGAGTACATGCAAGTAATACGGCATGACCTGCTGTTCAATCAGTGCCTCACTCAGCGCCCGCAAGCTGGCCACTGTATCGTTCACCCCGCGCAACAACACGGCCTGATTCAAGAGCAACACATTCGCCATCCGCAGTGCAGACAAGGCCTGACGTACGTCGGACGCATCCAGTTCCTGCGCATGGTTGGCATGAATCACCATAATGACCTGTACCGGCAAGGCGCTTATCCAGGCGATAAAACCCGCATCAATCCGCTCCGGCAACACCACGGGCAAGCGTGAATGAAAACGAATCCGCCGCACATGCGGGATGTCCGCCAGCTTCTCACACAGCACCTGCAGGCGTTCATCACTTAAGGTGAGCGGATCGCCACCACTGAGCAGCACCTCTTCAACATCCGCATTGGCGCTGATGTAATCAACCGCTGCCTGCCAGTCGGCGCGCGCCGGATTCGCATCTGCATACGGAAAATGACGCCGAAAACAATAGCGGCAATGCACTGCGCACGCACCAGTCGTCACCAGTAACACCCGCCCCTGGTATTTATGCAAGACGCCATCAGCCACCATCGCCTGCTGGTCGCCCACCGGATCAAACTGATAACCCTCACCCGGCTGCAACTCGGCATCCAGCGGTAAAATCTGCCGCAATAATGGGTCATGCGGATCGCCTTTACGCATCCGGCGCACATAGCTGTGTGGCGCCAGCAAGCGAAATTGCCGGGCTGCTTCCAGACTGACACCCGGCATTGCATCAAGCTCCAGCAAACGCATCAGCTCGAACGGATCACGCACTGCAGTCGCTAATGCACGCTGCCAACTTGCAGGTTGATGGGCGAGCTCATGGGCAGATTTATTTTTTGTCTGATGTTTTTCCACAATTCCGGTTATCATAGGCGCCTCATTTTATTCAGTGACTTTTGGAGAACAGCAAGGCCATGGCCAGTTACAATACCAGCGAGTTCCGCAGCGGACTCAAACTGATGATTGACGGTGATCCTTATACCATCGTTGAGAACGAGTTTGTCAAGCCCGGCAAAGGCCAGGCTTTCAGTCGGGTCAGAGTACGCAACCTGAAAACCGGACGTACTGTTGAAAAAACCTGGCGTTCCGGCGAGAGCATTGAAGCCGCCGACGTGATCGACCGCGATATGGAATACCTCTATAGTGATGGTGAATTCTGGCATTTCATGGCGACTGACGGCTCTTTTGAGCAGTTTGCTGCCGGAGAAGCCGCTATGGCGGAAGCCTCCAAATGGCTGAAAGGCAATGAAGTCTGTGTAGTCACTCTCTGGAATGACTCACCGCTAACCGTCACCCCACCGAATTTTGTCGAGCTGCAAATTATTGAAACCGATCCCGGTGTCAAGGGTGATACAGCCAGCGGCGGCAACAAGCCCGCCCGCCTGGAAACCGGTGCAGTGGTCAAAGTACCTTTGTACATGGATCAGTCTGAAATCCTGCGGATTGATACCCGTACCGGCGAATACGTTTCCCGGGTAAAAGACGTTTCCTGAGCTTAGCAAAAGCAGTGGCAGCAGCAATGACCGTGCAAGCAGCACTCAACTGGCGACCGGCCTGCAGCCTGCAGGCTTTGCAGGCACGCGCCGGGATGAACCGGCAGATCAGGGCTTTTTTTCAGGCACGCGGCGTGCTCGAAGTAGAGACACCGGCTTTATCACAAGCCGGTAATACTGACCCGAACATCAACAGCTTCACCGTGGATACCTCACCCGGACAACGCTACCTGCATACGTCACCGGAATACCCGATGAAACGCCTGCTGGCAGCCGGTAGCGGGGATATATTCCAAATCTGCAAAGTCTGGCGGCAGGAGGAAAACGGGCCCAGGCATAACCCCGAATTCAGCCTGCTGGAATTTTATCGGGTCGGCTTTAGCTACCAGCGCCTGATGCAGGAGGTAGCCGAGCTCCTGCATTGTTTAATACCGCAGTTGGTTAGCGCCCCGGTTTTTTTGAGCTATCGTAGCGCTTTTCTTGAAACATTGCAGATCGACCCCCATCTTGCCAACAGGGAACAGTTAGCCGCCAGCGCTCGCCAGCAAGGTCTTGATGTACGCGGTGAACTGTCACGCCAAGACTGGTGTGACCTGCTGTTTACGCATTGTATTGAGCCGGGATTTGCCACAGATCGCCTGACCTTTGTTTATCACTACCCGGCTGAACAAGCCGCCATGGCCTGTACACGCATGGATGCGGGTCAGCGGGTGGCAGAACGTTTCGAGGTTTATCGGGGCGGGTTAGAACTGGGCAATGGTTATCAGGAACAAACGGATGCGCAACTCAACCGGAATGGCTTAAACGCGGATGCCGCCCGGCACCCGCAGGGCATCCCGGTCGATGCGCTTTTTTTGGCAGCCGTACAGGCGGGCATGCCCAAGGCTGCCGGAGTAGCTATTGGCCTGGATCGGGTGTTGTTGTGCCGAATGCAGGAAAAGAACCTGAATCGGGTTATCAGTTTTCCATGGGAACTGGCATAATGACGCCGTTTTGCGGCAGACTGCACATTCTTTGACAAGTTTATGCTGAATTTTGATAGATAGTTGATGTTACTAAGGAGTAATAAATGAGTTTCTTTATTTCAGACGCAATGGCTGAAGGTGCAGCCGGGCCAGCGGGTGGCGGTATTGAAATGCTGCTGATGATGGGCGTATTTTTTGCCATTATGTATTTTATGATTATTCGCCCGCAGCAAAAACGCGCCAAAGAGCATAAAAACATGCTGTCAGCCTTAAGCAAAGGCGACGAAATCGTGACTGGTGGCGGTGTACTCGGCAAGATCGCGAGCATCGGCGACAATTTCATCCAGCTGGAGATCAGCGAGGGTGTGCAGATTAAAGTCCAAAAGCAGGCAGTGGCTACCGTGATGCCCAAAGGCACCCTGAAAGGCGCTTGATTCACCACCCTATAACGACCCCGTAGCACGCTGCTTGCCGTGTTGCGGGTTTTTGTTGCAACGGAATATAACAATGAACCGCTATCCTCTCTGGAAGTACCTGATGCTGATCATCGTCTTGCTGATTAGTCTGGTCTATGCACTTCCCAATCTTTACCCTTCAGACCCTGCTGTACAGATCAGCCCTGTCAAGGAGACCCAGACACCGCTGGATGTTACTTTCCTGGCATCGCTGGAAAAAACACTGACCGACAAAGGGCTGGCTCCAAAATCTGCTGCTATCGAGGGCAAACAGGCTTTATTGCGTTTCAAAGACACTGAAGTCCAGCTTGAAGCCGCCGAAGTCATCAAGGAAACGCTGGGGCGCGAATACATAACCGCACTGAACCTGGCACCTGCTACCCCTGCCTGGCTGAATACATTCCATGCCAAACCCATGTATCTGGGGCTGGATTTGCGGGGCGGTGTGCATTTCTTGATGGAAGTGGACATGGCCTCGGCCAAAGAAAAGTCGATGACCCGCTATGAAGACGAGTTTCGTGATTTTCTGCGTGAAGATAAAATCGACTATCTGGGCGTGAGCCGCGAAGGCGATACGCTGGTCACCAAATTCAAAACTGCCGAAGACCGTGCTGCCGGTATCACCGTGTTACGCAAGAATTACCAGAATGACTTGCTCTGGGGCGAAAATGACGCTGATGCGACCTTCAACTCGGTAGCCACCATCTCGCCAGAAAATCTGGCTAATATCGAGACATTTGCCCTGCAACAAAACATCACCACACTGCGCAAGCGGGTGAATGAGCTGGGCGTGGCCGAACCCATTATCCAGCAACAAGGTAAAGGCCGTATTGTCGTGCAGTTACCCGGTGTACAGGACACGGCGCGTGCCAAAGAAATCCTCGGCGCAACCGCTACCCTCGAATTCCGGCTGGTAGATGATGCCGGTAACGACCCCCAGCAAGCCAAAGCCACCGGGCGGGCACCCTTGGGCACCCAGCTGTATTATGAGCGGGGCGGCGACCCGATTTTGCTGAAACGCAAAGTGATGCTCACGGGTGATTATATTACCAACGCTGCCGCTACCCTTGACCAGAATAACCAGCCTGCAGTCAGTATCACACTGGATGGCAAAGGTGCCAGCCGTTTTAGCAAGGTAACGGGCGATAACGTGCAAAAGCTGATGGCGGTCGTCTTCATCGAAACCAAATTCGAAGAAGTCGAAGTGAACGGCGAGAAAGTACGTAAACCCAGTAAAGTTGAAGAAGTCATTAACGTGGCACGTATTCAGGAACAACTGAGCAAACGCTTCCAGATCACCGGGCTTGATTCGCCGACGGAAGCACAGGATTTATCCCTGCTGCTGCGGGCAGGTGCACTGGCGGCACCGGTTTATATCATTGAAGAACGTACCATCGGCCCGAATCTGGGGCAGGATAATATCGATAGTGGCTTCAAATCCATTCTGATCGGTTTTTCACTGGTGCTGATTTTCATGCTGTTTTATTACCGGGTATTTGGCCTGTTTGCCAACCTCGCACTGGCGATGAATGTGGTCGTTATTTTTGCTGTGATGTCCATGCTGCAATTTACCCTAACCTTGCCGGGTATGGCGGGCATTGTTCTGACTATCGGGATGGCGGTCGATGCCAACGTGTTAATCTATGAACGGATCAAGGAAGAGATGCGCAATGGTGCCCCTGTTCAGACCTCGATCAAGCTGGGCTATGATCAGGCTTTCTCGACCATCATGGATGCCAATGTCACCACCCTGATTGCCGCCTTGGTGCTGTTCGGTTTCGGCACCGGCCCCATCAAAGGCTTTGCCATCACCCTCGCGATTGGTATTGCTACCTCCATGTTCACCGCCATTATCGGCAGTCGCGCTCTGGTTAACCTGGTTTATGGTGGCCGACGTGTACAGAAGCTCAGCATTTAAGGGATATTTCCATGTCAGATAATACGGCTACGGTGGCCAATACAGCCGCTACAGGTAGTACAGATAATAACACCACTTCCATCGACTTTATGGGATGGAGGCATATTGCACTCATCTTTACGATTGTCATCAGCCTGCTGTCGATTGGCTCGTTGTTTGTGCGCGGCCTGAATCTGGGGGTTGATTTTACCGGGGGCACTGTGATGGAAATCGGTTACCCGGAGAGTAAAGATCCGGATATCGTGCGTAATTTGCTCAAAGACAGTAGCTATGAAGCAGTGGTTCAGCACTTCGGCAGCAGCAAGGAGCTGATGATCCGCATTGCCCCGCTCAAGGGCGAGGAAAACAATACACCCGAGGCCAGAGCGGCCTTGAGCAATAACGTTCTGAAAGTGTTACAAACTGAAACGCCCAAGGCTGATCTGCGGCGGGTAGAGTTCGTCGGCCCACAGGTGGGTGAAGAGCTGCGTGAACAGGGTGGTATCGCCATTCTGCTCGCACTCGGTGGTATCTTGATCTATGTGGCACTGCGTTTTGAATACCGGTTTGCGGTGGGTGCGGTGGTCGCTACTATCCATGACGTGATTGTCGTGGTGGGTTTTTTCTCGATTACCCAGATCGAATTTGACCTGACCGTGCTAGCGGCGATACTCGCAGTTATTGGTTATTCGCTGAATGACACCATCGTAGTGTTTGACCGTGAACGGGAAAACTTCCGGCTGTTACGGGCAGAAACTCCCTATAACGTCCTGAATATTTCGATTAACCAAACTCTGTCACGCACCCTGATGACCTCGTTCACCACCCTGATCGTCGTTATTGCGCTGTATATCTTCGGCAGTGAGGTTATCTCCGGCTTCGCGCTGGCTTTGATTATCGGTATTCTGATTGGTACTTATTCTTCCATTTATGTGGCCAGTAATCTGCTACTGATGATGGGTATTACTAAAGAAGCGATGATCCCGGTTGAGAAAGACAATGCTGACCTGGATGCGATTCCATGAAGGGATTAACGCCTTTTCATCTGGCGATTCCGGTCAGGGATCTGGCGTCATCCCGCCTGTTCTATGGTGGGCTGCTGGGTTGTCCGGAAGGGCGTAGTGCCGAACACTGGGTTGATTTCAACCTGTTCGGCCACCAGCTGGTCTGTCACGTCGACCCGGCTCTGGAGGCTAGCGATGGGGCAGATCATACCGACTGTAGCAATCCGGTGGACGGGCATGCGGTGCCCATCCCCCATTTTGGTGTAGTCCTTGAAATGCCAGACTGGCAGGCGCTGGCGGATACTTTAAAGGCAGCGGGCACCCGTTTTATTATTGAACCGTATATCCGTTTTCAGGGTCAGCCCGGTGAACAGGCTACCTTGTTCTGCCTTGACCCGAGCGGTAATGCGCTGGAATTCAAGGCGTTTCGCAATATCGCGGATGAGCTGTTCAAGACGGAATAAACCACCCGTCTGGATCGGCATATCGACAGGAAACGTGTGAGGAGTCAGTCATGCAAACAGTGCGCTGGGGGGTATTAAGTACCGCCAAAATTGGCCGTAAACAGGTCATTCCTGCGTTGCAGCAAAGCCAGTACGGTCGTGTTACTGCCATTGCCTCACGCTCACTGGAATCTGCCCGTGCAGTGGCGGATGAGTTGGGTATTGACAAGGCCTATGCGTCCTATGCAGCGTTGCTGGCTGACCCTGAAGTTGATGCCGTCTACAACCCTTTGCCCAATCACCTGCATGTGCCCTGGACACTCAAGGCACTGGCAGCGGGCAAGCATGTTTTGTGTGAAAAACCGATCGGCCTGAGCAGTGCAGAAGCCCGGCAACTGCTGGCAGCCAGCCAACAGTACCCGCATCTGAAAGTGATGGAGGCGTTCATGTACCGCCACCATCCGCAGTGGCAATGGGCACAGCAGGCGGTACTGGCCGGTAGAATCGGCACATTGCAAACCATCCAGTCTTTTTTCTCCTACCATAACGTTGACCCGCACAACATCCGTAACCATGCCGAGATCGGTGGCGGTGGCTTGATGGACATTGGTTGTTACTGTATTTCGCTGGCACGCTTTTTATTCGGCACTGAACCGGAACGCGCCTGGGGTATGCAGCAGCTTGACCCGGTGTTCCACACGGATTACCTGTTTAATGGCGTACTCGACTTTGGCCAAGGTGGCACCTCAACCTTTACCTGCAGCACCCAACTCGCGCCTTACCAGCGCGTCAATATTCTGGGCACTACAGGCCGGATCGAAATTGAAATTCCGTTCAATGCACCCCCCGATAAACCCTGTCGCCTCTGGTACTCTACGCAGGGACAAACGGAAGAAATCCGCTTTGAAATTTGCAATCAATACACCCTGCAAGGTGACTGCTTTGCCCAAGCCATTCTGAATGACACCTCCGTACCTACCCCGTTGACGGATGCGGTGGCCAATATGCGGGTCATAGAAGCACTCGTGGCGAGTGCACAGTCGGGTAGCTGGTCAGAAATCGGGTAAACTTTCGATGAACAGCTGTTGCCCAGTCTGTGGATGCACGAACACCAAACGGCTGGCATGCAACAGCAAGCGGCCAGCTTGAGCACACACAGCAGAAGGCGCATAAAGCTCATCACCGAGAAGGGCATGCCCGATGCTCATCAGGTGTACCCGCAGTTGATGGGAACGCCCGGTCAGTGGCTGCAGCGCGACCCGGCTAGTGTCCGTGGCTTCATCATAAGCCAATACCTGATAATGTGTGACTGAGGGCTTGCCAGCTTCGAAATCAACTTTCTGGCGCGGACGATTCGGCCAGTCGGTGAGCAAAGGCAAATCGATGGTGCCCGCTGGCTGTTGAAACCGGCCTGCTGCCAGCGCCAGATAACGCTTGTCCACGGCGCGTTGCTGGAACAGAATGCTCAAGGCACGCTCCATGGCTTTGCCGCGTGCCAATAGCATTAACCCTGAAGTGCCCATATCCAGCCGGTGCACAATCAGGGCATCGGCATAACGTGCTTGTACCCGCGTTATCAGACAATCCTGTTTGTCCGTACCTCGACCGGGCACCGACAATAAACCGGCAGGTTTGTTCACCACCAGCAAGGCATCGTCCATGAATAAAATATCCAGACCCAAGTCTGGCGGGGGTATATAAATCATCCTGACGTTATAACACAAATTTGAATATGCTAATCTTTCTCGTAACGAACTATCAACTTAAGGAGGACTCTGCATGCACCTGACAGCCAGAAAATGGGTTTATCACGTACTGGAAGGCGAGCAGAACACCCACCTTGCCAAATGGGTGAATCTGGGGCTGATGATCTTTATTGCCCTGAATGTACTGGCGGTCATCTTCGAATCAGAGGCAGAGTTGCATGCAACCTATCGTGACCAGTTTTACCGGTTTGAAGTGTTTTCGGTGCTGGTCTTCACCCTGGAATACCTGATCAGGGTCTGGATTTGTGTTGAGTCCCCCAACCGGCACTATCGACACCCGGTATGGGGACGCCTGCGCTATATGCTGTCACCGATGGCGTTGATCGACTTGTTGGTCATACTGCCTTTTTATCTGAATTTCCTGATTGGTATACAGGATTTGCGCATTTTGCGGACTCTGCGCCTGCTGCGTGTCCTGAAACTGACCCGTTATTCACAATCCATGGATCTGTTGCTACAGGTACTTCGTCAGGAAGCCGAGCATATGCTGTCAGCACTCATCATGCTGTTTATTCTGGTGTTGCTGGCTGCTACCGGTATCTATCTGGTGGAGGGCCACCAACAACCGGATGCCTTTGGCAGTATCCCGCGCGCGCTCTGGTGGGCAACCGTGACCTTAACCACTGTCGGTTATGGTGACGTAGTGCCCCATACTCAATACGGGAAAATATTCAGCGGGCTGATTACCATCACCGGCATTGCTGTCGCCGCCCTGCCCGCTGCCATTCTGGCATCCGGTATCATCAATGAGCTGGAGCGCCGTCGTGAATTTTTTAAAGCCGAATTACAAAAAGCACTCGAAGATGGCGTCCTCGATTTTTCCGAATTGCGCCATCTGGAGAAAATACGCGCCAAAACCGGCATCAGTCGCTCGGACGCCCGCCTGTTGATCGAGATTGAGCGCCGTGAAGCACGCCAACAAACCCGATTGATTTGTCCGGTTTGTGACAGCAAACTGATTGCCATCCAGACAAATTCCACCAGCAAAGAAACAGGCGCAGCTACCAAGGAACACTGGCATGAACCGGACTAAGGCACCAGCTGCACCAGCTGCCCCGTCTGGCGAAAAGCCAATGCCTCCAGCATAATACCGTTGGTATTGGCCGTCAGCGCCTTGTTAAACTCGCCACTGCTCTCATAAATCCCGGAATACCAACCCCGTTCCGGGTCATAGGCATTCTCCAGTTGAGCCACCAGCTTACGGGTATATTCAGTGTCGTATAGCAGATGCCAGCCAAAAGCTGCCTTGGTGCTTAAGGTTTTGAAAGCAGTCGCATCTTCACCCTCTTCGGTGATGGCATTCCAGGTTTTGCCATCCGTGTAAACCGTGTTGTACACAAAATACGGTGCCTGATCGATATTATCCTCACTCACTGCGGTCAGGATACCCGTCGCACGGTAGCGTTCTTCCTGCGCCCGATAAACACGCCAGGCATATTCACGTGAAAACCGATCCCAGCCAAACTCGATACCATCCAGAATATACGGCTCACTGACCACGTAATTGTGTGCCTGATAAATCAGCGGGTCACGTTTGTCGGTCGCCACCTGAATACCATACACATCAACCCATTTCATATGGCCCAGATAATCCAGTGCTGCGGATACATCCATACCGAGCAAATTAAAAGTTTTTGCCGAATACTCCTCATAACCGAGTCGGCCTTCCTGCGGGTATTCAATTTCACCGGCAGCATTCAGGGTCGCACCTTGTAACTCGCCCTGCTTCAATACGGCTGGCAAATCCCACCGTGCCAGCACCTTTGCCACCGCCCGCGTATGTTGCGGCTGTTGCCAAACCAGAATATTCAGCGGCACCAGAATACGCCCGACATCAATCGCTGACCAACCGATACCGCGTTCACTGGGCTGGTTTTTATAATCAACCATGGCCAGCGACTGCGTATTATACGACTTATTGGGTAACTGCCCCTCAAACAGCGGAATGCGTGCCAGCGAATCCAGCGCTTTGATTATCCGGTTATCAAACTCAGGCTGATTGATCAGTTGCAGGCGGTGTGCCGCAATAACCGCCATCAGATAAGATGAGGTATCCCACAGCGTCGCTGCGGTATAGCCATCGACCGAATTAACCAAACCGGTTTCTGGCACAGTATTGTTTGCAAAATACTTCCAGGCGATCTGTGCCCACTGCCATTCTTTAGCGGTCAGTGGCCGTGCTTCTGGCAACACCTGACCCACCGTTTCAGGCTGCAAGTGGGAGAAGTTCATATCCTGTGCCGTTTGCACGCCCAAGCCCTCCAGCCAGATGACGAGTATAAAAGCCGAAACCAGACCAACCAGAAAAATCAGATGGCTACGCGCCCGAACCAAACCCTGTTTAAAACTCATATCTTTCCCTTATTTGCACAGGCCAGTTTTTTATCATTTATCGGGCTGCCAGAATGCAGCCAGCACGATGCCACTCAAGGCAAAAATATTGTTCAGCCCCCAGAACAGATTCACGATCAGGCCACCCAGCGAATAATTCATGTTGTCCAGTAAAAAATACTGGGCATAGGCATACAATAACCCCAGCACGGTCAAAACGATCAACAAAAACTGGGGCAAAACCAGGTGAAAAAAATTCCCTTCCTGCCGGTCTTTCGGTGTCACTGGAAACTTGATTTTTTCACCCTTGAGCACCGTCCAGATAGCGCGCAGGTTCACCGGAAAGAATGACAGGTAACTGGCCTTGGAACGATAACCCGCTACGCCCCAGGTGCCGACCATGAAGGCTAGCTCCATAAAGATCAGGAATGGCAGGATATGAATGAAAAAATCAGCGGTATAAGCACTCACAGGCGCAATCGCGGTAAACAGATAAATCAATGGCGCAATCAGGAACAGGAAATTCCAGATCCCGCCCAGATACGACCACACCGTCGAACCATACATCAGACGCTGCCCCATGCTCATGCCTTTGCGCAACACCGGATTATCATGCAAGGCAATATCCAGCGTACCGCCTGCGTACTTGAAACGCTGCACCGACCAGCTCAGCAAGTCCTGCGGCGAGAGCATTTTCGATTCTACGGTCGGGTGCAACACGGATTTCCAGTGATGCTCCTGATCAGAATGCAACACGATCGAGGTATAAATATCCTCTGACACATGAAAACGGTAGGGCGTAAACTCTTCTTCCTGTGCAAGGGTATGCCGCACCATGGCCACCAGATTATCATCCATGCGTTGCTCGCCTGTCAGTTTCAGGAGGCTTGTGGTCTGGCTCTTGACCTGTTTTTCAATCGAATCGGCATAGCATTTCAGGGCAGCTTCCATCACCGCATCACGCCGGTGAATCGAACCGGCACCGCAGCAAAAAGAAGCATTCACCCAGTTACGACGACGCTGGATGATGTCGTAAAACATTTTGGGCTCGTTCACAAAGGGATCATCCCCCACCGTCACTGACCCGATCAGGCGTTCCAGCCCCTGCCCTAGCCAGCGCCCGGGTGTTGACAGGTATTTCTCCAGCAGCACGGGCAAACGTTTACCGTCTGGCAGATCATAAAACCATTGCGGAGTTTGCACCCAGGCCACATCCGGGTCACGAAAATACCCGAGTGTATGTTCCAGAATCGTCGTAAACGGCCGGGTATCCGCATCACAGATGACCAGAAAATCTCCGCCGGTCTGTTCCATCGCATTGCGCAAATTACCCGCCTTGAAACCGGCGTTATTATCACGGGTAATATAATTCACGCCCTCTTCCGCTGCCACTGCTGCCATTGCTGCCCGCCGCCCATCATCCAGTACATGAATATGGATGTTGATGGCATGTGGGTAAGTGATCCGTTTCGCATCCAGAATGCTCAGGCGCACCAGCTCGGGGTCTTCATCATACGTCGGAAAAAACACATCGATACTCAATGGACGATCATCGCCATAGAGTGTCCCGACCACATCGCGCAAAGAAAGCGGAGGTGCCTGTACGGGGGTATCTTCCACCTTCCAGAGGTTAAAGACAAACAGTGCCAGACCGAAATAGGCCGCCGTTTCTGCCACCACCAACGGGATGGCATACCACAAAGCGTCCATATTCAAGGAAGCTGTCCAGCGCCACCACAAATACCACGCTCCGACCGTCAGCGCGATCACCGCCAGATATTGCCAGATCAGTTCAGTCGGCAATGAATAAGGCAGCGGCGGCTCCGGGCGACGGTGTTCATAGGCTTCAAAATAAAATGACATGGAAAACCCGCTATTCCGCACAAAGCAGCTGTTTATGGATGTGCAGATGGTTGCCCGTCTGGTCATATACATAGCGGCAAGAGTCTGCCAGTGCATGAATCAAGGCCAGCCCCCAGCCACCTTCCGGCAACTGCAGGGGGTCAGGGAAACCGGATTCGACCATTATCTGGCCATCAGCATTCAGGCACTGCATACTTTTACCCTGATCAGAAATAATCAGGCGCATACAATGACCTGGTGCACATTCCATGCGCACGCTGACATTATTCCCCGTCTGAAACTCATAAGCATGCTCAATCACATTATTGACCGCCTCAACCAGAATCAGCTCCAACTCTCCCAGCTGACTGCTGGATAGTGCCAGCTCTTGGCCAATCCCGCGCAAAGCACTGCCTAACAGCCGGACATGCTCCAACTGACTGTCAATAACCAACTGGATATTATAAGTTTTAACCCCATCCCTGCTCTGTTCACCCATCACATCACCTCACAACCCGTTTTTACTTTCGTTTTTGTTTTATTGTTCATGTTCAGGTTTAACAACTCATGTAACTCTACCAGATCGGCTGATGCCTGATTCTGGCGGTCTTTACTCCGGCGTGCATCGTCCAGCAACCAGCGAATCTGGGCTTCACCAATATTCAGAGGTGCACCTTCTGGTGAAATGCAGTGATCGCCAAACACGATCTGCCGGTCAATCGAAGCCAGACCACTGACGCGGGTATAATCACTGATGATGCAATCACTCAGCTCCGCATGACTTTCGATCACGCAGTTGGAACCAATCATGCAAGGCCCGGTAATCTTTGCCCCAGCTTCGATACGGGTACCACTACCGATGTAAACGGGCGGTTTGATCTCGACCTGCTCCCAATCCACGCTCAGGTGGGTGCCTGCCCAAATACCGGGTTTAATCTCTCGCCCCGGCATGGTATAACCCACAATCTCACCAGACAGCGCCTTGCGAGTTGCACTCCAGACATCGGTGACCGAACCAATATCCACCCACTGGAAAGCCATCGGCAAACCATAAAACGGGATACCCGCCGCAACCAGCGCCGGAAATAACTGACTACCAATATCGTATTCCACACCGGCTGGAATATGCCGGAAAATCTCCGGCTCAAAAATATAAATACCGGTATTGATCATGTTGGAGACGGCGTCTGCAGGTGCCGGTTTTTCCTGAAAACGCAGGATTTCCTGCTCCGCTCCCAGCTCAACCACCCCGTATTTATAGACTTCAGCCGGGTTGACTTCCTGCAGAATGATGGTCGCAATCCCGCCTTTTTCCTGATGAAAACGCAAGGCCGCGCCAATATCCAGATCAATCCAGGCATCACCACAGAGGACGATAAAAGTATCATCAAAAAAACCGGAAAAATCCTGGATACGTTTCATTCCGCCTGCCGAGCCGAGCGCCTTACCTTCGAAGCCCTGCTCAGTCAGCGTGCCTTCGTAAGAGTAAGCCATCTGTACACCCAGATGGTTGCCATCACGAAAGTAATTTTCGATCACCGGTGCAAGGTGACTGGTATTCACCACCAGCTCGTCTACCCCATAACGCTGTAACAGTTCGATAATGGATTCCATCACTGGCTTGCGCAGGATGGGAATCATCGGCTTGGGTATTTCCTGGGTAATAGGCCGCACCCGCGTCCCTTTACCCGCCGCCAGAATCATTGCTTTCATGCTACTCCCCCTATTGTCCGTGTCAGGCTGCTGCCATTAATCGTCCGGCTTCATCCACGCTGGCCGTCATTCGAAACACCCGATCCATGCGTGTCAGCCTGAACAGATCAGCGACAATCCCCCGTGCACCGGCTACCACCAGCTCACCTTTGCCCCCCACCATCTTCAGGATGCCGACCATTGTCCCCAGGCTGCTGCTGTCCATGAACTCGACCGCACTAATATCCAGTACGATACGCTGGGCACCGGAAGCCACCAGTTCAGCGACCGACTGTCTAAGCTGTGGGGCATTGGCAGCGTCCAAGCGCTTTTCCTTGATACTGACCAGTGTGAAATCTTCTTCTGTTGTTATTACTGCTTGCATCTTTGTGCTCCCGAGATGATTGAAAAGGCGATGTTGCTGTGATGTTTTTGTAGTGTCGCTATGCCAGCCATTCATAAATATATTTTATAATAGTAATTTATTATTATGATCGAAATCAACTATTACAAATGAAAGATCATCGGGCTGATCAGCATCGGTATGCTCCTCTCCCAACCAAACCTGACAGATACTGTCAACAGCCTCGCCCGCAGGCAGATGGGCTGAACTACCGAGTGCCAGGGCAAGGTGCTGTTCGTTCAGCGGCTCACCCTGTCGATCTTTCATCTCAAACATGCCGTCCGAAAAAAGCCCGAGACGACTGCCCGGCTTAAAAGGATAAGAATAGGTTTCAAACTGTGCTCCCGGAATCAGCCCGACCGGAAAACCGGTACAATCCAGTTCGGTCACCTGACAAGAACGGGTATCGATCAGAAAAGGTTTGGGATGTCCGGCTTGCACCAGGTGAAGCTGTTCCAGACGCGTGTCGATCACCCCCAAGATCATGGTGAAATAGTGTTCACTAAAATCCAGCGTGTCCAGTAAGTGCGCATTGACATCTTCCACCAAGGTGGCCATATCCAACGTTAAACCGCCCCGTCCGCCGCACGCGCAAGCATGCCCCAAGCGCTCACTCGCTGAAGTCAACAAGTTGGTCAGGTACATCGAAATCAGTGCCGACGAGATGCCATGCCCGGATACATCCACGGTATAAAACAGGTAACAGTCATTACCCAAGGACAGGTAATTAAAGGTATCTCCACCAATAAAACTGGCCGGACGGAAAAACCAGCCAATGTTCAAAGGTCCCAACTGTTTTTGTATGGGTAAAATACCGGTTTGCAAAGCAGCCGCATGGCGCAGATCACGCTGAATCTCGTCCTGAGCCTTATGCAGCCCGGCATTCGCCTCCTGCAGACAGCGATTCTGTTCTTCCAGCCGCTTTTCCAGGCTAATCACCCGGTCTGCCGCTCGCAGTAATACTTCCATCTCAGCCCGTTCCACCGGCTTGTTGGCAAAATCGTCTGCGCCTGCATCCATCCCTGCGATCAGGCTTACTTTGCCCGATCTGCCGGTCAGCATGATGATATAAATATAGTGCGGAAACTCGCCATCGCGAATGTGTCGACACAAACCGGGGCCATCCATATTCGGCATCATCCAATCGGTAATCACCACCTGAAAGGACTCTTGCTGTAAAAGCTTCCAAGCTTCGGCACCGTCTTCCACTACCCGTACATCATGCCCCATCAGGCTCAGAGTACGACGCATCACCAGACGCATATCTGCTGCATCATCAACCAGTAAAATTTTCATATTTTTTATTATTGGGTTTGTTCCATCAATACATTCAGTTTATAGTATCGTTAACCAATATAAAATAATTTTATCAAATAATAGATAACAGGTAGCCACGGACATGACAGATCTTCCTCAAGCTATTGAGAAACAAACGTTTACCTTGCTGCAGGAATTAATGGGGGATGAAGGCCTGGACGAAATTGTCGGCCTGTTCCGCACCGACAGCCAGCAATCCATCCAGCAGCTAGGCAAAGCCATTAACGCGCAACAGGCGACGACCATCAGCGGTATCTGCCATAGCCTCAAATCGAGCTGCCGCCTGTTGGGTGCGATGCAACTCGCTGATCTGGTCGCAGAGCTTGAATACTTTCCAGTTGAGACACAGCAGCAACAGGCCACTCAGTTGCAGCAGCGTATCGAGGCAGAGTTTAACAGGGTCATTCAGTGGCTCAATCAGCCAGCGCTCGCACAACAAACTGCCGCATAAAAATAGATAAATCGGGGTAAAGAAAAAATGAAAGGTGTAATTTTTACCGAGTTTCTCGACATGGTTGAGGCCAAATTTTCTGCCGATATGGTCGATGACATTATTGATGACGCTGATTTACCCTCCGGTGGTGCTTATACAGCCGTAGGCACCTATCCACACGAGGAGATTGTCAGTCTGGTGGTAAGCCTGTCCAAGGCCAGCGGCCTGGAAGTGCCGGTTTTGATAAAAATTTTTGGCCAGCATCTGTTCGGGCGCTTTTATCAGTTATACCCGGTCTTTTTCCCGGCTAGCCAGGACACCTTTGACTTTTTGGAGTCCATTGAAAATCATATTCATGTCGAAGTCCGCAAGCTCTACCCTGATGCTCAATTACCCAGCTTTGCGACCGAACGGGTGGGTCAACACACCTTGATCATGACTTACCGTTCGCCCCATCCTTTTGCTGACCTCGCGGATGGCCTGATTGCCGGTTGTCTCGCCCATTTCAAGACCGAAGCCAGCGTCAAAATGTACGACCGTTCCTCGGGTGCAGCAACGCATGTTGAATTCCATATCGAGCGAGTTTGAAAACAGATGGATGAACTGACTCGTCTGCAACGGCGGCTGGAACGCGAAAAAACAGCCCGCAAACAGGCAGAAAGCCTGCTGGAAAGCAAAAGTCTGGAGCTTTACCAAAGCAATCAGGAATTGTTGGCACTCACTAGTTCGCTGGAGTCACAGGTCAAAGCCCGTACCCATGAACTGAGTATTGTCTGTAATCAGGCTGAAAGCGCCAACCGCGCCAAAAGCAGCTTCCTCGCAGCGATGAGCCACGAAATCCGCACGCCCATGAACGGCATTATCGGTATGACCAGCCTGTTGATGGATACCCGCCTCGACCAGAACCAGTACCAACAGGCCAGTAATATTCTGCAATCAGCCGAGTCACTGCTGATTATCATCAACGATATTCTGGATATCTCCCGGCTGGATGCCGGCAAACTGGAACTGCTGTCCGAGGACTTCCTGCTGCGTGATGTACTCCCTTCTACCGCTGAAACACTGGGAACCATTGCCAGCCAGAAACGGCTGGAATTTATCCAGATCATCCACCAAGAGGTACCGGTCTTGCTGCACGGTGACGCCCTGCGCCTGCGGCAGATCATCATGAATCTGGCGGGTAATGCCATCAAGTTCACGACCAGCGGACAAGTCATTCTCCGCTTGCGGCTCGCTCCCGGAAAAAAAGACCGGCTACGCTTTGAAATCGAAGACAGCGGTTGCGGCATTCCGGCGGACAAGATACAGAACCTGTTCAAGGCATTTAGCCAGATCAACCGTTATGACCAGCATAATAACAGTGGTACCGGCCTCGGGCTTGCGATCAGTCGCAAACTGGTTACCCTGATGGAGGGCGAGATCGGGGTAGACAGTCAGCTCGGCCAGGGGAGTACTTTCTGGTTCGAGTTGCCACTCGTTCAACAGCACACTGATAACGTCGCAGTCGCAACCCTGCCACAGTTTCCTGACCTCAAGTGCCTGCTGTTCATTCCTGTCCCGCGTTTGGCCGAGTTAACACAAGAACAATTAAGGCATTTGGGTATCAGCACGCAGGTGGCAACCGACCTGAACAGCCTGGAAACTTCCCTGCTAACAGCCCGCTTCGACTGGCTGCTAATGGATCTGAAAACCTGCCCAAGCGACCAGCGCCAACAGCTGCAAACACTATTGGACAGCCCCCTGCTTAAAACACGCTGCCCACGCCTGTGCCTGCTGCAAGATCAGGTCATTGAATCTGTGCATCCCTTTGATCAGCAGCCTGTCATCCGCAAACCAGTGATTCCAGTGAAGCTGATCCAGTTATTTTCCAGTGCAGATACCCCTGTTCTGCCTGCCGATGTACAAACCCACCGCAACATGAACCATCCGCCAGCAGCAGTACCCGCAGAAGCAAACGGCACCGGTCTGCAGGTGCTGGTAGTCGAAGACCATAAAATCAACCAGCTGGTAGCACGCGGCATGCTGGCTAAGCTCGGACACACCGCCACCATTGTCGATGATGGCTACCAGGCCTTAAAGGCACTGGAACAGGCGCATGCATTTGATCTGATCCTGATGGACATCCAGATGCCCGGCATTAGTGGCGTAGAAACCACCCGGCTGATTCGCGAACGTTTTCCGGAGCCACGCATACCGATCGTCTCCCTGACCGCCAATGCCATGAAGGAAGATGAAATTGAATACCGACAAGCGGGAATGGATGGCTGCCTGACCAAACCGATCAACCTGCCTGAACTAAAAAAAGTACTTGACCACTATCAGGTGGTTCAAGTAACTAGAGAGCAAACATGAATTGGTTACCCAACACCCTGCTCAGTGCCTTGCTCCTGCTGGTCACTTACCTGCTGTTACAACAACAGCACATCAACGCACGTTTGGATACCCTGCAACAGCTGCAGCAAAATACGGCTGGCGTATTGGCAGACAGCCTGCAACCCCTCAGTGAACAATTGACCCTTACCCAAAGTGGTGTAGACAAGCTGGTCAACGCAGCGGATGCCGCCAGTCGTGCACAACTACAAACCCTGACCCGCCGCAGCAGTCTGGTACAGGCACTGGCAGAACTTACACTCGCTGATTTATTGCTGAAGGAACAACGCGGGCAAGAAGCGGCACAAACCCTTGAAAATACCAAAAAGGCCATCTGGGAAGCAGGTGATTTTTTCACTGGCCAGCAACAACGTTTACAAGGCCTGATGGGGCCTATTGACAGCCGGATTACGGCCTGGCAACAGGGCGACCTGAGTCTGCCTGCCGATGAAATACGCAAAGAACTGACTGCCGTGCTGGGAGACCTAAAATGAGTGAACTCAACAACGACCCTAAACACCCGTCCCGCTTTACGGGCTTTATCGGTTTGCTTGCAGTGGTGGCCGGGCTGATACTGGCGTTGCTGATTATTTTTCTGGCCAATCAGCAAACTCACAGCAGCTCGGATTCAAAGCGCTCCGACGGGGCAAACAGCCTCTTGGATCTGTTAAAACCGAGTGCAGGTCAAGCGACTGCAGTACGCAGTGACAGTTTCTGTGCCCTCTCGACGGGGCCGGATAATAGCTGCCTCGTTACGCAGGGTTTATGTGCCAAAGACCTGGAAATGGCACGCATTGCCTGGAAATACTTCGAAAACAATTACCACCCGTCAACCGGCTTATACAACGCGGTCGACAATTACCCATCAACCACGATGTGGGATACCGGCTCGGCACTGGCAGCGACCCTGACCGCCCGCGACTTGGGTTTTATGAGCGACAATGAGTTTGACGGACGCATCAATGCCCTGCTCGAAACCCTGAACAGTATGAATCTGTTCAATGGTGAAGCCCCCAACAAGGTCTACAATACCGACAAGGTCGAGATGGTCGACTATGCTAATCAGCCAGCTCCCGACGGCATCGGTGTATCGACACTGGATCTGGCGCGGCTGGTGTCCTGGCTGAATACCCTGTCCTGCATGCACCCCAAATACGCCTACCCTGCCAAAAAATCGATTGAACGCTGGAACTTCGATCGCCTGATTGCCAAAGGACAGATGTATGGTCTGGCGCGTGATCCGGTCACACAGAAAATTCAGGTTTTGCAGGAAGGTCGCCTTGGCTATGAACAATATGCAGGCAAAATTTTCCGCTTCAAAGGCTTCAATCAAAGCGTTTCTGCTACTTATAACAACGAATACCGCAGCAGGGTGGATATTTACGGTGTGCCGATCGCTTATGACAGCCGCGACCCGCGTGAACTCGGTGCTTATAACTATGTGGTTACTGAATCCTATACGATGGATGCCATCGAAAACGGGCTGGATGATGAAAACCGTCCGTTGCTGGAAAATATCTATCACGTACAAAAACGCCGCTGGGAAGAAACCGGTATTGTCACCGCTATTTCAGAAGACAATATCGACCGCAAACCCTACTTTCTCTACAACACCATTTTCACGGCGGGTCTGCCCTGGAACACCACCACCGACAAGGGCGAGCGTTATGATGACCTGAAAACCACCTCGGTCAAGGCCGCCCTGTCCATGGCTGCCCTGTTCCCGGATGACCCGTATAGCAAGGAACTGGTCTACATGGTCGGTAATGCCTATGACCCGGAACGCGGTTGGTATTCAGGCATTTATGAGAACGGCAAAGGCTATAACAAGGCGATTACCGCCAATACCAACGGTATTATCATGAGCCTGATTTTGAATAAAAAATACGGTGAGTTCATCCCGATCTGTGATAAATGCCAGCGTGGGATCAAACTGGAGATCAAACCGGCGGCTAAAACCTGTGAAGTCTGCAGCACCGAATAAGTAAAAGCAATGCCCGCCCACCCGCTGTTGAAACTGGCGATACTGCTTGTCAGTAGCCTGGCCTTACCGGTCGCGACTGGCAGTCCTTCTCCCCCACCACCGCTGTTAGCCAAAATCGAACAGTTACACTGTGCAGGGGATATGGCCACCGCCAAAAACCTGCTGGATCAACTGTTTGATATTTCCCCCCCAGGAGCCGACTGGCCGGATGAGTGGTTAGGTACTGCCGGACATTCACCCAGCCTGCAGGCCGGGACGATGGACATCATCCTCGCAACCCTGCGCCGTACTGCCGAACGTTTTCCCGACCTGCGCACTCAGGTGGAGCGTGTTGCCTTACAATGGAACTACTGCCAGATTCTGGAGGGTGAACAATTCTTTAACCTGCAGAAAACGGGCAAACACTGGCAACGCAGTGTCGCCCTGACGCCCGTTCCCTTGCAATGGCAGGGCTTTCGTCAATGGGGTTTCCTCACACCAGACGCTAATGATGCGCCGCGCTTCATCCCCACCCTGCTCTCCGAGATTACGCTGGCACCCCATGCCTACCAGATTTTTCTGCATCGAATCTACCGGCAGCAATGCTTTCCACATCCTGTGACCGGGAAGCGCGCTCCGACAGCCGATGCGGATACAGGTTTACAACGCTATTTGTTTCCACCGCCTGCACCCGAGGCAGGCACCAGCTATCCTTATCAGTGGCATCCCTATTGTGAAATTCCCGCCATGACCGCCCGGGCAGACGCTGACGAAGCCTGGCCAAAGACCAGTTTGCTCAAGGCCAGTGCACACCAAGTACAGGTACAGCAGACGGCCAGTGAAGCTAAAACTTCTTTGCAAAATATCCTTGTTGAGGAAAACCCCCTGCAACCGCTGCACCAGCAACAACAGGAATTAGTCGCGAGGGAGCGGGCACTGCGGGATCTACAAATACAGCAAAAAGCCGCAAAACAGGCCGCCGACAAGGAAGCCACCCGACAAGCCGCCTTAAAAGCAGCTCATGCGACAGAAGCGGCAGAAAAAGAGCGCCTGTACCGACAACAGCTCGCCCAACAACAGGCTGCGAAACAGGCCGCAGCCACAGAAACCGAACGTCTGCACCAGCAGGCTTTACTACTTGCCCGCATTCCTGAACCCGCAGCAAGCACTGCACCTCATACAGAAGCCATGATCTTCCCTGCCTCACCCGGTTCAGCCGAAGATATACCCTTCGTTTATGTCGAGGAGGATAAGGGCAAAAATGGCAAAGATACTGCAACAGACCTGTTTAGCCGCCTCAAATTATCGGGAACCTTCACCTATAATATCCCTGCTTCCGGGCAAAGCCCTTCCTTGAAAGCCAGTTTCACGATCGCACCGCTGGAAAATGTATTTATCACAACAGGCACTAGCTATCAGCAACAGCAAATGACGTATTCCTGGAGTGCAGGCTATAGTGACTGGCGACCCGGTACTTTTTCAGCACAAGTCAATAACTGGGGGCCTTTGGAAAAAGGTGAAGGGTTGGCACTGGATAAAGCCGATCTCAATCTGGCTTATAAATTCGACTCGGAGCCGTTAAGTGAATACAAACTGGCCGCATCCACCGGTTTATCCGTACCACTGAGCAGTAAACGCCAGCCTAGTGCCAGCCTGACCCTGAACTGGAGCCCGGCCACTCATTGGTATGTACGCACCACCGCCTCGCAGGCGCTGGCTGGGGATGACACAGCCACACGCTGGAGCTATGCCTTTGGTTATTACGACTGGCGACCGGATAAATGGCGGATCGAATACAGTAACTATGAGAATAACCGCAACCCTTTCGACAATTTCGAACAAGGCAACATCACCATTAGCCGGGGCTGGAAGTTCTAGCCTTCCAGCATTAATCCACTACTGTCCCATTTCCTCAATCTCATCAGCACGTTGCTGCGTCAGTGTTACTTGGCAAACAAGACCCGCTAACGCGGCATTACTGCCTGTATTATGCATGGCAAAATCACATTGGGCGTCGCGCATTTTTATCCAACCCATTTGCATGTCTTTCAGCAGTTTTAATTTTTTAGACGAGTCTTTATGGAGCTTACGCAATGCCTGATAGTTCTCATTTAAATGACGATCGGTTTGCTCTACGCAAACCTCGATCATATCTTGCTCCATATTGTCCACTTCGTGACAATTGATCGCCGTGGCGGCTTGCGCCGACAAGCTGGTAACACAAAACAAACCAAAAACTGAAAGCAGGTATTTCATAAGAAGCTCCTGTGAAAGAGGACACTATAAATAATTTGAATAACAATCATGTATCAAGAAATAGCAGTGGTACTGCTATTTCTTGACACAAGTGTATTAACTATACAATGTTTTTTGCAATGAGCAAGTGATTAGGTGTGAATGTCAAGTCAAAATTTGGCTGACTCGCTCACCCTCAATGAAAAATCAGTGGAATCAGTCCAGTCGTTTCCTTGCCATTGTCAGCAGCCACTTCAGCCAGTGTTTGCTCGGCATTAGCCACGTTCAAACCTTGTTGCTTCAGGCTTTCAACCAGCGCCTCCGGCGTGATTTTCGCCAGCACCGCCAGTGAGGACAAAGGAGCCTGTTCAGCGGTCTGCAACATCTTGGATAGCGCCGCACGCGGGTTTTTATTGCCCTCATCGCCGGTCAGCGGCAACAGGGACAGCACCGTCAACAGGGTGAAAGTGCCAATCACTAGCACAGGAATGCGCTGGCTGAAATAGTTTTTGAAGGCACGCCAGTTGATAAACAGATGCATGCCAACCCCCAACACCATGAACCAGCTCAGCCATTCATGGGCGGGTTTCGCCAGCCCCAAATTCCAATGAAAAAACAGGATGATGCCAGTGACAGCACTGATAACGAACGAGCCAATGGTGATCGGTGTAGCCCAGCTGCGTAAACTAAACATTAAGGTTTTCCTTAGTTGGTCAATGATGGCACTGAGTTTATAGCAAGGGCTGGCCGGAATTATGGAGACTTTGAGGAATTACCCTGCCAATTAAGCATTCATTTAGACCGTGATTAGACCGTGCGTTTCTGTTGCCGCTCGGTTAAGGTTAATGGCAATCCACTACCACAGGTAATCGCGCATGACCGACAACTTCGCCATTTATCCCAGCCTCAAGCAAAAAGTCGTTTTTGTCACGGGCGGTGCATCCGGCATCGGCGCAGAGATCGTCAGAGCCTTTGCCCAACAGGGTTCGAGAGTGGGCTTTCTGGATATGGATGCCGCAGCAGGCGCGGCGATGCTGGCCGAGATTGGCAGTGAGCATGCTTTTGCCTGTTGTGACCTGCGTGATCTGGATGCATTGAAAGTGGCATTCGAGACGCTATCCGCGCAGTTGGGAACAGCGCAGGTATTGGTGAATAACGCGGCGCGGGATGATCGGCATGACTGGCGGGAAGTGACCGGCGAGTATTGGGATGAGCGTATGGCGACCAACCTGCGTCACCTGTTTTTTGCGATGCAAGCCGTCGCACCGGGCATGATCGCTGCCGGAGGTGGCTCGATTATCAATATGGGTTCCAATTCCTGGTGGGAAGCGGGCGGCGGGTTTCCGGCCTACGCCACCGCCAAAGCAGCCGTGCATGGTTTGACCCGAACGATGGCGCGTGATCTGGGCACTTATCATATCCGGGTGAATACCGTGGTGCCGGGCTGGATCATGACCGAGCGGCAGAAGGCCTTGTGGGTCACGGATGCGGCGATTGAAAAGCAGCTACAAAACCAGTGCCTGCCAGAGCTGATTGAGCCGGTTTATGTCGCACGAATGGTGCTGTTTCTGGCCTCGGACGATGGACGCATGTGTACCGCGAATAATTATATGGTGGAGGCGGGGTCGATTTGAGGTTGGGGCGAAAATTCATTTTCCCGTTATAGGCAAATAATCAATCCGCCAGCAGCTCATCACCGTCGCGGGGTTCCTCTCCACCGGAGCGCGTCAGAATACGCTTGAATTCATCCCTATCTGCCCGTTGCTGCCGTTCATTGAAGAAACGGGCTGTCTTCAATGCAGCCAGTTTTTCTGCTACCGCGATGGCAATGAACTGGTTAATACTAACACCGTCGTTTTCCGCCGCTTCACTGACCGCATCCTTGAGGGAACGAGGCAGGCGGAGTGGATAACTTGCAATTTGCTGTTTCATAAGCGGATTCTCTTGATTGCATCGGCGGGACGCATGGCTTGGATGCCAAAACGGGCGGGGGCATCGCCATAGTCACGCAGGTTGAAGGTAACTTCCAGACATTTTGCTTTATATTCCAATGCGAATGGAACACTTGTCAGTAAACAGACTTGTGATGCACCTACTGCGATCTGCAGAATGACGGAAGAAGCCCCAGTCGGGCTACGCATGACAGCGATGACCACATCTGTATCCAAAACGCAGCATAGCATGACTATCCTTTTTGATTGGAGTCTTATGTAATGAGCGACTTGCAAAATTCGACAAACTGAGTTGGTCAAATTGTCTGATGAACCAAACGCAGCACATTCAGTCTATTTTTTGCTCCACTTGATCAGTAAAACAAAAAACCGATCAATTTCAATGCAATTTTGCTAAATTTCAGGCATAACGATGCGGCTTCTCCTGTTTTTCAGTCAGCCTTCGAGTATGCTTTTCAAACCCTGTTGTCTTATAGCAAGACGCGCATCAGTTGATCAGCACTCAGTACCAAAATCCCAAACATCAGGTGGCTGTAAACTTTTTGTGCCCCTTTTACCCACACATTCCGCCCGCCAAACTCATCCTTGAGACGGGCATTGGTACGTTCCACGGTGCTGCGAATTTTATAGCGCTCCGCATCGTAGGGCTCAAAAAGTTCTTTCTTTCCACCGCGAGGGTTATGATCAATCCAGCAATTCCCGTTGAACCCAAACTAACTGTATAATCATGTACTTATAAAAGTAAGCAGTAACTTCTCATTATCGACAGGTAGCCGCTCTGATCATATCAGCCATAGGCGGGA
>CAXYXY010000007.1:0-126186 GCA_964293125.1 uncultured Thiothrix sp.
CCCAGTTGCGGGATTACCGGCAGGCATTGGCAACCAAATATCAGCAACCGGAACGTCTGCATTGTTTGGCGGTGGTGGCGATGGGGTTTGAGCGCGTGCTGTGGGAAGCGTGCTAGCGTTAGCGGTCATGGCTCGTGTAGAACCGCATACTGTTTTATACCTCCGTTACCCAGACACCGACATCAAGACTCGCCCCCGGTAGCCCCACAAACGCACCCGCAACAGGCGGCACGGACTCAGGCAACCGTGCTACGGCAACAGCAAAGTGATCCGTTCCCACCAGTGTGCCGATGGTGGGGTCGAAACCCTTCCAGCCAGCACCGGGCAAGAATACTTCAGCCCAGGCATGGGTTGCACCGAAATTGACCGCCGAGGGTGCGGCGTGAAGATAGCCGCTAACAAAACGTGCGGCGAAACCCAATCTACGCGCAGCCTCCATGAACAGATACGCCGAGTCACGGCAGGAACCCGTACCCCGCGCCAAGGTTTCTTCGGCAGATTGCACCCCCGGTTCTTCACGCAGTTGATAGGCCAGTGCTTGCTGGATGCGGAGACCCAGGCGTTGCAACAAGGTGTAAGTCTGAATCCGTTCGCCCGGTTGCCAGACCGTCGCTACCCATTGGCTCAACTGGCGGTTGGCCGAATGCTGCATCTGCATATAGGGCGCTAACATCACCTTGTCTTCCGGCGGGTAGGTAAACGGGTAATCTGTCGCATAATCTTCCACCAGAAAATCGAGCGGAGCCTGATTGTATTGCTGGATGATGACTTCGCTTTCAATCAGCAGCTGTTGGGTGGGAATGGGGTCAAAGGTCGCTATGGCCACGGAATTATCTTCCACGTCACGATGCCAGCGCAGGCGGGTAGCGGGTGGGGTAATTTCCAAAGTGAAGGATTCGATGTGCAGCTCATAACCTTCCCTGGGGCGCAGGCGCAACACATGCGGCTCCAGGCGCACCGGGCTGGGAAAGTTGTAATAAGTACGATGTAAAATTTTATAGCGTTGCATAAACCTGGTGCTCCTGTATTAGTGCATGAATTACCTCTAACCCGATGCTCCACCCGGTCATCCACTGCTGCCTCAAGTACATCCACGCAAGAAATACAGCGCCAGCAAGATCGGAACCGGGATTCCTACCAGCCAAAGTAATATCCAGCCTATCTTGCCTTCTTCTTTGCTACGCATAACTCATTTCTCCTTGCTTTAACCGTTGTGGGGTTTACATTCATAATACGGGTGTTTGTGTGTCTGGAATAGTCTGACCATATCATTATTCTTTCAAGGCAGCATCCGCATCTTGCTTGGCTTTCTCGGCTTTGGCAGCAATGCTTTCAGCGGTAGCAGCGACAGCACCTGCTGTTGCTGCTTTAGCTTTGTTAGCCTGGTCTTTGACGGCATCGACTGCTTCACCGGCTTTTTCTTGAGCAGCGTGGGCAGCATCTTTCACGTCTTCCTTGGTATTGGCCAGACCCGCCGCCGCAGAATTAAGGGCAGATGAAGTGGCATTACCTACAGCTGCTGCACCACTGGAAATAGCATTGCCGGCGGCATCGACTGCTTCACCGGCGGAAGCTTTGGCTTGCCCTGCCTGCTCGGCGGCGCGGTCACTTTGCATCGTGGCAGCTTTCGAGGCAGAGTCTTCTGCTTGTTGGGCAGCATCGGTTGCTGTGTTATCCATGGTTGTTTTCTCAGGAGTTTTGCCACAACCTATCAGGATTGCTGCCATTAACAGGGGAAGAAAAATAATTTTGGTTTTCATAAAAATCCGTTAAATATTGGTTTTTAGTTTCGATACTGGTTCTTTAAAGCATGTGCAGGTTTTATTAAAGGGGATTAAAGGCAATTAAAAAATGAGCAGCCCGCCTTTGAGGGGAAATGAGCTGCCCTGGAGTGCTACTAATCTGTTAGCGAAACTGATTGGAAATGAGAAGCTGAATAAAATCAGGCTTTAAACTGGGTGGCAGCATGTTGAACAGAATTACTCAAAGAATTCCAAGCGGTTTCAACGCCATCCTTGAGATCCTCCCAAGCACCATCACTGGCCTCACCAAATTCTTTTAATCTGAGTTTGGTCGCATCGAATTTCTGTTCAAGATCACGCATCTGCTCGCTATAGTTGATACGAGCATCGGCTGAGGCGCTTTTTGCACGAGCCTGGAATTCGGCCAATTTAGCTTGGGTTAATGCTAGCTCGGCTTCGATTTTCTGTTGATAAGCTTCCTTGGTATTCATCGTATGCATTCCTTAGTTTGTAATAATATTAATTCTTCTTTTTGTTGTGAATCCAAGATAAATCAAGAAGAAAGATTTTATATTGCCATTAAGCACTATATTTTGAATAATAGCAAAGTAAATCACAAAAATAGATTATCTCTTGTTTGGTGGTCTTGGTGGTCTTGGTGGTCTTGGTGGTCTTGGTCAAATACGATTTTGATGATCATCAATAGCGGTACAGCCATGAAAATACCGGCCATACCCCACAGCCATCCCAAGAGCAGGATAAACAGAAAAATCAGGATAGGGTCGATGGTAAACATTTTTCCCACGAACAGAGGCAGTACAAATTCCTCCAGCAGGTTCAGCAATACCAAAGCCAGGGGGGGCAGTAATATCTGGCCGAAATGGTTGAATGTCAGCAGGGAAACCAGCGTGATAATGACCAGATTAATGGCTACCCCGACATAGGGTATGTAATTGAGGATAGTGGCTGATGCTCCCCAAACAATCGGGTTAGGCATGCCCAATGCCCACATGGCAAAGCCTACCAGTACGCCAAGGCCGATATTGATGGCAGTGATCAGCAACAGGTAATGACCCACCTGCTGTTGAGCTGCCTGAACAATACGGATAACCGTTGCACTGGATTCCTTGCTGCCCCAATAGTGGTTGGCGCTATTGATGCTTGAATCACCAAATGCCAACAGGAAGTACAGCAGCATCACAAAGGAGATGACCGAAACCAGAAAAGACTGGGTATTATTCAGCAGGATGAACAACAGGTTTGGCCCACGAACCACCACTTCACGTACCGAGGCATTATTCCCGGTATCTGCTATTTCCCCGAATTTATCCATTGTCTCCCGCATATTGGCAACAGATTTTTTGAATATGAGTAATTTATCTTCAATATGTATCAGTTCGGTAGGTAAACGTTCTACCCAAACACCAACAGGATCGGCAAGATAATTGAATGCCGTGACCATCAAGGTAGAGAACAACAGCAATATCAGAAAACTGCCAACGGTACTGGGAATACGCAATTTTTTCAGGTAATTGACGGCGGGAGTCAACAAGAACGAGGTAATGATTGCCAGTACAGCCGGAATAAAAATGGATTTGGCAAGGTAGAGAACTACCCCTATGCTGATGATGAGCATTCCCCATGCCGGGATTTTTAGTGTGTTGGCAGAACTGCCTTCCATAGGGTTTATCCAATGTGCAAACATGCTTTAATAACTGTGTGGGCGGTTATTATACCTCACGAACCATATAATTACACCTGCTAATAGCAGGCATGCTGTTTCTGTGATGAATATTACAAACTTCGATCTTGGACAACGCGAACCAGAATCACCACGATAGCGATAACCAGCAGGATATGAATGAATCCACCCATGGTGTATGAGGTCACAAACCCCAATAGCCAGAGAATAATCAAAATGATTGCAATAGTTTCGAGCATAAAAATAAAGTGCGAAATTTTATAGCATTACATTAACTTGATGTTCCACCCGGTCATCCACCAACGAAATCCTGCCATCCGGTTGTGGAACCCCATCCAGCAACACACTGGCCGCCTCAGGCACCTGCTTGACTGTAATGTGATAAACCGTTTCCCGATAACGATAGCGTAGCTTGAAGCTAGCCCAGTCTGGCGGCAAGCACGGCTCAAAACGTAAACTGTCGCCTTCACGGCGCAAGCCCAGCAGTGATTCCGTGATCAGCCGGTACATCCAGCCCGCCGAGCCGGTATACCATGTCCAGCCACCGCGTCCGACATGCGGGGCAACGCCATACACGTCCGCCGCCACCACATACGGTTCGACCTTGTAAATGGCGATGTTTTGCGGGGATATTCCGTGGTTCACCGGATTGATCATGCCCATCACTTCCCAGGCGCGTTCACTGTCGCCTAAGCGTGCAAACGCCATCGCCGCCCAGATCGCGGCATGGGTGTATTGCCCACCGTTTTCCCGCACGCCCGGCACATAGCCCCGAATATAACCGGGATCAAGGCTTGAAGTATCAAACGGCGGATCGAGCAATTGCACCAGCGCCGCTTCACGCCGCACCAGCCGTTCACTCAAGGCTTGCATCGCCTGCAAGGAACGCTGGGGCGTGCCCGCACCGGACAACACCGACCAGCTTTGCGCAATCGAATCAATCTGGCATTCCTCGTTACTGGCGGAACCCAGCGGTGTGCCGTCATCGAAGTAAGCGCGCCGATACCATGCGCCATCCCAGCCGTGCAGTTCCAGATTCTGGTGCAACTGGTAGCATTCGTTCTGGCAACGTTTGGCAAATACCAGATCGTTGTGTTGCAGCGCCAGTTCCGCAAACTGGGTCAACACATCGCACAGGAAAAAGCCCAGCCAGACACTTTCGCCCTTGCCGTCGATACCGACCAGATTCATGCCATCGTTCCAGTCGCCGGAACCCATCAGCGGCAAACCCTGTTCGCCAAAGCGCAGGCCATGCAGGATCGCCCGCACACAATGCTGGTAGAGGGTGGCTGTTTCTCCAGCATGTCCCGGCAGGTCGTAGTAGGAATCCTCCCCGGCATTGATCGCCCGCCCGGTCAAAAATCCCGCCTGCTCGTCCAGGACGCTCATGTCACCCGTCGTCTGAATGTAATGGCAAGTCACGAACGGCAACCACAGGTAATCATCCGAACACTGGGTGCGCACCCCCCGGTTGGACGGCGGATGCCACCAGTGCTGCACATCACCCTCCGCAAACTGATGGTTGGCGCACAGCAGCAAGTGTTCGCGGACTTTGTGCGGTTCGGCATGCACCAGCGCCATCGTATCCTGCAACTGGTCGCGGAAGCCGTATGCACCCCCCGACTGATAGAAGCCGCTGCGTCCCCACAGGCGGCAAGCCAGCGTCTGGTACAGCAGCCAGCCATTCGCGAGCACGTTGATGCTCGGGTCGGGCGTTTCCACCTGCACCGTATCCAGCGTGCGTACCCAGTGTTGTTGCACCAGTGTCAGCGCATTGCGGGCTGCGCTGCGCCGCCGGAAACGCTGGATCAACACATTGGTATCGTTCAGGTCAAGCCCCGCACCAAGGGTGAACACCATTTCCCGCGTTTGCCCGGCGGCCAGGGTAAATTTCACCTGAAGCGCCGCGCACGGGTCAAGGGCTGCCCCCACCTTGCCGGACAGGTAAGCGCGCTGCAGCGCTGCCGGGTTTTGCAGCGTGCCATTGCGTCCGATGAATTCGCTGCGGTCGCCCGTCAGGGTACGGCTGCTGTCGTCTACATCAAAGAACGCGACGTGCCCGGCAAATTCAACGTTATAGGGGTTACGCGCCAATAATGCACCGCCCGGCACACTCTCGGTGATCACCTGCGGGGTCGATTTCGAACGCAAATCACCCAATACCCATTCCACATAACCGGTAGCGGACAAACGCCGTTCCCGCCCGGAGGCATTATGGATTTTCAGGATGGAGACTTTGACCGCAGCATCCAGCGCGACAAATACGGTGAGTTCCGAATGAATACCGTGTTCGTTATGCTCGAACACGCTGTAACCAAAACCGTGGCGGCTGATGTACGCACCCTCGCCCGGACACGGCAGCGGGGTGGGCGACCAGAAATACCCGCTGTCTTCATCCCGCAAGTACAGGGCTTCGCCGCTGGCATCGCTCACTGGGTCGTTATGCCAGGGCGTCAGGCGGTATTCGTGGGCATTCTCGCGCCAGGTATACGCCTGCCCGCTCTCGGAAATCACCGTGCCAAAGTTGGGGTTGGCCAACACATTCACCCACGGCGCGGGTGTTTTGTCACCCGCTGGCGGGGTAATCACGTATTCGCGCCCGTCAGCAGTGAACCCGCCCAGCCCGTTGAACAGGATCAGGTCATCACGCGGCGGTAGCCCGCTGTCTGGCGTAGCCGTTGGAACCGGTTTGTTGTGGTAGCTGGGTAGGAAGCGTGGAATCCGCCGGGTCAGGGGAGGGCGGCGATTGACCTGTTCCATCAGTGATCCATGGCGGTCGCTGATAATGGCGCGCGCAACCGACTGGATCAGGGTGCGGTCTTCGCTGGAAATCTGGTCAGCATGCCGGACAAAAATACCGCCCGGATGATCCAGCACATGCGCTTCCACACTCCAGGTAATCAGGGCGAGGATTTGTTCCTGAAGCTGCTGGCGGTAGCCATCATGGTCTTCATTCCAGATCACCAGATCCACCGCCAAACCTTTCAAACGCCAGTAAGCATGCGCTTTGACCAACTGGCGCACCAGCTCAAAGTTTTCCAGGTTGCTGACTTGCAGCAGCACAATCGGCAGATCGCCGGAAATGGCGTGTGCCCACAGGCCGGACTGCCCGCGCTGGTTGCGGGTAATGACCTCTGTATCCGCCCGCAACAGCGCATGCGAATAAATCACCGAGTTGGCCAGCCGTCCGTAGAGCTGTGCTTCAATTTCGCTGGCGTTGAGCTGGCGTAACACTACCTGACTGTGCGTCCAGGCCAGATCGAACACCCGCTTAGCCAGCTGCCGGTCACGGTATTTTTCCACCAGTTGCAGGCTGGCCGCGCGGGTATCCGCCACCCCGATCACCAGATCAAGAGTGACGGAGGCTTCCGGCTCCAGGGTAATCCGGTGGCGGATGGCGACGATCGGGTCAAGCACCGCGCCGACACTTCCGTTCAGGTCATCCGCCCCGGTCAGGGCGTGGGGCGCAGCCAGTGTATTGCCGCGTCCGATGAATTGCGCCCGGTCGGTTTCATAGGAAATGCCGCTGGATTCACCCTCATGCACCGCCAGCAAATGGAACAGCCACGGTGTTTTTTCATGAAGGGCACGCGGGCGGCGCGTGCACAGGATGGCCTGCAAGGGCGCAATAATTTCAGTTTGCACAAACAGGTTGCTGAACGCCGGGTGCAGCGTGTCGGCAATCGCCGGAGCCAGCACCACTTCGGCATAACTGGTGACATCCAGCGTGCGGCGGGTCTGTCCGCTGTTGGTAATGCGGATACGGCGCAACTCGATATTGTCTTCCGGCGAGACCACGATGTCGATATGGGTATCAAAGCCGTGGTCATGACGGCGGAATTCTGCCCGCCCTTCCGAGAAAATGGCTTCGCAATGTTCCGCCTGTGTCAGGGTGGGCTGGTAGGCCGTTGACCAGAACGCCCCACTTGCCAGGTCGCGGATATAACAAAAGGTGCCCCAATGGTCACGGGTACTGTCTTCCCGCCAGCGCGTCACGGCCAGATCTTTGTAACGGCTGTAACCGCCCCCGGCATGCGTCACCATCACATGATAGTTGCCATTCGACAGCAATTGCACTTCCGGCATGACCGTGTCCGCGTCATTGAGCACCCGTACCGGGGTGGCCGCCTCAGTGTGAGCCAGCAGCACCTCGACCACTTCACTGGTTTGCGTGTAATAAGCCGATGCTTTGGGAATGCGTTCCTGCAGCAACAGCAAGGTCGACTGCAACAGGGGGTTGGCCGCAAAACGCTTTTGCATCGGACGATCCAGCAGCAACCAGGCGAACGCCAGCAGGCTCATGCCCTGATGGTGCGCCATGAAGGACTGGATCACGCTGCTCGATTCACCGCGCCGCAAGCGGGATGGGGTGTAATCGACCGCTTCATAGAAACCGAACCTGCCGACCATGCCGTCCGCTGCCAGTCGTTCCAGGTTCAGGCAAGCTGCTTCGGGTGCCACCATCAGCGCCAGCGCCGACGCATACGGAGCAATCACCAAATCGCCGGCCAGCCCGCGTTTTAGCCCCAGCCCCGGCACCCCGAACGCCCGGTACTGGTAGTTGAGCTGCACATCGACGGCGTTATAGCCAGATTCCGAGGTGCCCCACGGCACCGTGCGCTGCTTGCCATACGCAATCTGACGCTGCACCACTGTCCGGTAGGTCTGGTCGAGCAAGGTATTGGCATAGCTCGGCATCACCAGCAGCGGCATCAGGTATTCAAACATGGAACCGCTCCACGACAGCAGGGTGGGCGCACCCTCGGTCGTCACCAGCAAGCGCCCCAGCGCAAACCAGCTTTCCTGCGGCACTTGCTCCTGCGCAATCGCCACGAAGTTGCACAAGCGGGCTTCGGAGGCTAGCAGGTCGTAATAACCCGCATCCCGGTGGCGTTCGCCCACGTTGTAACCGATGGCCAGCAAGCGGCGCGGCTTGTTGTACAGGAACTCATAGTCCATGTTGGCCATCTCGCCCGTTTGCCGCGCCAGTTGTTCAATGCTTGCCATCCGTTCCAAAGCGCGCTCGCGGGTAGCGGGCAGGTGCGACAGTTCGCGCAGGGTCGGGATTCCGGCCAGATCACCCTCTGCTTCTGTGGGCAGTGTGGGCAGTGTGGGCACGAGGAACTGCAATTCTTCCAGAATCGCCCGGCATTGCTGCGTGAAAGCCAGCCCCCATTCTTCTGTGGGCAATGGCTTGGCGAGTGCCATGAGTGCGGTGAGGCAAGCTTTCACCGCAGGCAAGGTAGCGGGGCGGGATGCACTGGCCGCTTTTAGCGCGGCTTGCAGTGCGTTCAGCTCAGGAGACACCTTACCCGGCGTGGTTTCCAGCCACACTCCAAAGGCATCCTCCAGTCCTTCCAGCCAGCGCTCTGCCAAAACTGGCTGATCCGCCAAGGCCAGCAAACCCGGTTGCAGGGTCAGTAAGTGCCCGGCAAGGTTACCGCTGTCCACCGTCGACACGTACAAGGGATGCAGCGGGTGCAGCGTTTGCGTGTCGTACCAGTTATAAAAATGCCCGTGGTAGCGCTCCAGCTCCGCCAGCGTGCGAAAAGTATTCGCCGTGCGCTCCAGCAGCACACCAGTTGGAATGTAGCCAAAATCGTAAGCCGACAGATTCGCGAGCAAAGCCAGCCCGATATTGGTGGGCGAAGTACGGTGCGCTACGCCGACCTCCTGATAGACCTGATAATTATCCGGCGGCAGCCAGTTCTCCTCTGCCCCGACCAGAACATCGAAATAGCCCCAGGTACGCCGCGCAGTTTTCCGCAGGAAGTCAGTCTGCGCAACACTCAGGTGTACCTCGCGACTCGCCAGCGGTTGGCTGATCCACCAGGTAATGGCCGGGGAAAATCCCCATAACAGCAGGATGGGCACCGCCACCAGCAGTGCATCCGGGCGAGCCAGCAACAAATACGCCCCACTCAGAATGGCCAGCGCCGGGGCAAACCACATTGTCCGATACGCCGCCCACAGGCGGGTATGCAGGGTGCGGCTGGCTTCACTGGACGGGCTCCACTCCAGCAACTGTTGCTGCGAAACCTGCATTCGCCACAGCGTGCGGATAATCGCATCCAGGCTGAACCAGGCCTCGTAAGGCAGGCATACCAGCATCAGCGCCGCCTGGGTAAAATGCCCACCGACCGCCCGGGCTTCAATCATCAGGTGTTGTCGCAGCAACAGATCAACCGGTTTGCGCGCCAGACTCAGCAACGATGTACTGACCGACGGGATCACCAGCAGGGCAAGCACCGCCAGTGTCCAGAACCCGGCAGAGGGCAGCGCCGTCCAGCCCAACAGCAGCAGCAGGGTCAAGGCCACTGCGCTCACACTGCGGCGCAGGTTGTCGAAAATTTTCCAGCGCGACAAGGCCGACAGCGGGTTTTTCTGGCATTGCCCGTCAAACCCCGCCACCTGGGGCAGCAACCAACCCATCAATTGCCAGTCGCCGCGAATCCAGCGATGCCGTCGGCTGACATCCGCCCGGTAGCACTGCGGGTATTCCTCATACAGTTGCACATCGCTGAGCAAACCCGCCCGTGCATAACAGCCTTCCAGCAGGTCATGACTCAGGATGCGGTTTTCGGGCAAACGCCCGGCGAGCGCCTGTTCAAACGCATCCACGTCGTAAATACCCTTGCCGATGAACGAGCCTTCCTGAAACAAATCCTGATACACATCAGAAACTGCGCGGGTATAGGGGTCGATGCCCGATTCCCCGCCATGCAAGCAGGCATAACGCGACGGGTCAGCACCCGACAGGCTGACACTGACGCGCGGCTGCAAGATACCGTACCCGGCCGTCACCCGCTGTTGGGCGGCATCATAAACCGCATGGTTCAGCGGGTGCGCCATTACCCCTACCAACTGACGGGCTGCATCGCGCGGGAGCTGGGTATCGGTATCCAGCGTGATCACATACTTCACCTGGGTGAGTAAGGTGGTGTCACCCACGATCAGGGAAAACGCATTTTTTGCACTGTTTGCCCCGTCTGCCCCGTCTGCCCCATTGCGCAACAGCGCATTCAAATCCGCCAGTTTGCCACGCTTGCGTTCGTAGCCCATCCATACCTGTTCCTGTGCATTCCAGCGTCGTGGGCGTTGGAACAGGAAAAACGTGTTGCACTCCGTGTTGGCGTACTGGTCATTCAGGCGCTCGATACCTGCTTGCAACAGCGCCAGCAGCGGCTGGTCGGTGGGGGTGGTTTCGGTGGACGCATCCAGAAAGTCTGTCAACAGGCCGAAATGCAAATGTTTGTCCCGGTTGGCCAGAAAACGGACTTCCAGCGCTTCGATCAAGTTCTCAATGCTGTGCGGGCTGCTTAGCATGGTCGGCACCACCACCAGGGTACGCGCCGGTGCCGGAATACCTGCCGAAAAATCCATGCGGGGCAAGGTTTGTGGCGTGGCCAACAGGGTCGCTAGCCAGTTCACGAGCGCCATGGCCAGATGAGTGGTTGTCAGCAGCAAGAGCATCCCCAGCAGGATCAGCGCCCAGCCCGGCACACCCTCTGCTTGCGCGGTGAACAGCAAGCCACCGGTGAACAGCAGCGTCAGCAACAGGATGGAGCCGACAAAGAGGGTCAGCGGAAGCTGGGCAAACAGGCTGTGCAAGGCGGAGCCAACGGTTCGCCGTGCTTCTGCCACCTGTTCAAGTTGCGGCAAACCCTGATCAATCAGGTAGTAACCCACATGCGCCTTGCGGTCATCGGCACCGTATTGGACAGCGCCGGTATGCGCCGACTGGATAGCCAGTTTGGCTATTTCGCTTTCAGTATGCCGGCTACGTTTGGCCACTCGCTCCACGACATGGCGGTAACGGTCACGGGTAGCGAAGTCCATCCGGCCATACGCGCCGCCGGTATCCTCACGCAGGGTCTGCTCAACCACACTCATGCTTTCGACAAATTCGCGCCAGTCCATGGCACCGAGAAACCGCAGGCTGCCAATGCTGTTGCTGATGGAAACCTGATCCGCTGCCTGCTGCTGGTTTTCCGACTGCACCAACTGCTCGATGTTCAGATGTGATTCGGCCAGCAACTGCTTGATCCAGGTCAGGGGCAAGGCCAGTGCAGCACTTTGGCCTTGCAGACGACGGGCAAACTCGGCTACAAACGGAGTCGTCATCGGCGGGTTGGAGCGCGCCATGTCGGCAATGATCAGCACCAGGCTTTTCGGATCTTGTTCCGCACTGCTGATCATTTTCTGCGCCCAGGTATCCGCCAGATCCTGATCTGCCCTGCCGATCACAATGCGCGCCGCGATGCGTCGCAGGTTCTCGATCAGCGCCAGCCGCAACATAATGGGGATCGCCCATAATTCACCCAGCTTGAGGGGCGTTACCGTTTGATAAGCGGCCACAAAAAGGCTGAGGCTTTCCGGGTCGACCCGGCCATCCCCGTGTGCAATGGTTTCCAGCGCAACGTCATACACACGGGGCAAACCGGTGGAAGACCCATCCCGCAGACGCGGCAGTTCGCGGCTGTAACCGGGTGGCAGGTGCCGTTTGGCGGTACGGATTTGCTCATCAATCAGGTAGAAGTTATCCAGTAGCCATTCGCCTGCGGGCGTCAGGCGGCGGCTGGCGCTGACTGTTGCCATTAATACCCGGGAAGAGGCGATCAGCAAGTTTTCATTATCTGCCAGCCGGTGCAGCAGCTGGTCGTGGGGGGATGTATGGGTCAATGAATGGGAGGCAGCCAACACCTTGGCATGCCGTTCCATTTGGTCGGCACTGAACAGTTCAGCTCTTAACGGCGATTCTTTACTGGCGGCTCCGCGAACAGAATCAACACGGAACAGTTGTTTCCGCGAATTCAACAATCGACCGAACAGGGTTTGACGGCTTGCGGGCATAGTGCATTCCTTGCTCAGTACACGGAACGAAGCGCTGGGGGATTAGTGGCGATACAGTGCTTTACCAAGGCCAACTGACGTTAGCCTTGGTAAAAGGTGAATGGTTTACTGTAAATGTGGAGAATGTGACCCCAACATTGTAGCACAAAACGGGGTGTGCTGGTTACGTGTTATTCTTTAGCTATTCTTTAAGCGTGCGCGGCAACAACCACCCCACCAGCCCGCCCATAATCGCAGACCCCAGCACAAACAGGTGCACGTTGATCGCGGCGCGGGTGGCCTGTTCCAGCAACATGAAGGGCACCAACACGGCAATAATCCCGGCTTCATAGGTACCGATGCCTGCCGGTGCATGGAAAGGCAGCACGCTGGTGAGTTCTCCGGCGACGACCGCCATGATCATCGTGTTCCAGCTCACACCGTCTACAAACTGGTCGAGTACCCAGGCGAGGGTCAATAGTTTGACCAGCCAGTTCAGCCAGGTCAGCCCCCAGCTTTTCCAGAAACTCGCGGTGGTATCCGGCAGGCCGTACAGGGTTTTTTGGGCGAGTTCACTGAACTTGCCGTCTTTGCCTATGAACCAGAGTTCGACCCGGTTGCGCAGCCAGTAAATCAGAAGGGGGATCAGCATCCACACCAGCAAAACCGGAAACGCCAGCCGTTTGAACGGGGTAACAATGATCAGCGGGTAAATGGCGAAACTGAGGATGGTGTGCAGATCGAGAAAACGAAACCAGAGCAGGGACGACATCGAATGCGCATAATCCACCTTGAAATAGCGCTTCATCAGCATCGGGAAGCTCAGTTCACCGGCGCGTGCCGGCAGCAGGTTGTTGAACAGGTTATGCAACAGGTTCAGGCGCAAGGCGGGCAGGACATTCCCGTGCATTTGCGCCGGGAAATAATCGTACAGGCGCAAGGTGCGCAGCGCATAACTGATCAGCACCAGCACAAACGCGACCAGCAGCTGTTGCCAGTCGAGCGCAAGCCAGGGTTTGAGGATACTCTGCCAACCCAGCCAGTATTCGATACCGATAATAAAGGCGAGTAACACTGCCCAGGGCAGCACTGTTTTCAAGGCAGTTTGGAAGCCGGACGCACCAGCTGGATTGGTCTCTGTCATCACAATGGGTTTTCCGTAGGGTTTTCCGTATAATTCGCGGACATTCTAAACGATCGGGCAATTATTTTGGCGACTAAACAAGAAGATTCTATCAGCATCATTGTGCCCTTCTACAACGAAGAAGGGAATGTTTTACCGCTGGTGGAGCGGGTACATACCGCTTTGCAGACCTTTGCCTTGCGCTGGGAGCTGGTGCTGGTCGACGACGGCAGCAGCGACGCCACCTTAAGCCGTTTGCAGGCGGCGGCCAGTGAATACGGTGCGCATGTGCATGTGGTCGAGCTGCAACGTAATTTCGGCCAGACTGCCGCGATGCAGGCCGGGATTGATCAGGCACAGGGGAGCCTGTTGGTGACGCTGGATGGCGACTTGCAGAATGATCCGGCGGATATTCCGGCGATGATTGCCGACTTGCAAACCCGCCAGCTGGATTTACTGGTCGGCTGGCGCAAGCACCGCAAAGACACCCTGATTCTGCGCAAGATTCCCTCGCGGATTGCCAACCGTTTGATCCGCAAAGTGACCGGTGTGCATTTGCATGATTATGGCTGCAGCCTGAAGGTTTACCGGGCGTCGGTGATGCGAAAAGTACGTTTGTATGGCGAGATGCACCGTTTTATCCCGGCCTGGGTGGCGACTGCCGTACCCCCTGCGCGCATCGGCGAGCGGGTGGTGAATCACAACGAACGTCTGACCGGTGAATCCAAATACGGGATTTCGCGCACTTTTCGAGTGGTGCTCGACCTGCTGTTCATGTGGTTCTTTATGCGTTTCCGGGCGCGTCCGGGGCATTTTTTCGGTACGATCGGGCTGGTGTGTGGCGCGATTGGTTCGTTGTCGCTGTTCTGGCTGGGGATTGATAAATTTCTGTTGGGGCATGACATCGGTGGCCGTCCGCTGTTGCTGGTCGGTATTTTGCTGATGATTGCGTCGGTGCAGTTCCTGACGA
Organism: uncultured Thiothrix sp.; assembly: GCA_964293125.1. Lineage (GTDB taxonomy): Bacteria > Pseudomonadota > Gammaproteobacteria > Thiotrichales > Thiotrichaceae > Thiolinea. The sequence continues at coordinate 14,370 of CAXYXY010000007.1, forward strand.
CCGGGATTCTGGCCGAGATGCTGGCGCGGATTTATTTTGAATCCTCCAGCCGCAATGCCTATCTGGTGCGCGAAGCGACGCAAAAGCCCAAGGCAGGAGCGGAAGCGGCGGCTGAGTCCGGTGCGGGGTCAGTGCAGCGCGGCTGGTTCAAGCCGGATACCGTCGCACGCCCCTAAGACTAGACCTAACTTCTGCCGCGCCACACCAGTGGTTGGCGCAGGCGGATATCATAATCCGTGATATGCAGGTGGCCTTCCGGTTTGGTCTCGACGTGCACTTCATGCGCTGTGGCGAGTGCCGCAATCACGGGCGGTTCCAGTTTGCCGCTGTCGGCCAGCGTGTTGGAGAGCGCGTGCAGGAAGTGCGCGTACTGGCCGAGTAATTCGCGGGTTTCGCTGACCAGGCGCATCATCATTTTTTCCACGTCCATGTCGGTGACGACCGTATTCATGCGGTGCGCGTATTCTTCCAGCGTGTAAGTCGCCTGAAACTCATCATCAAACCCGTAGCGGCGCACGTAATCCATCGCGAGTTCGGTGGCGCGTTCCCGATCCTGTTCGCGCCCGGTGGAGGCTTCCAGATGGCCAAACAGGATTTCCTCGGCGATCCCACCGGCCAGATAAACCTTGATCATGTCGAGCAGACTGTGGCGGGTGCGATGCAACTGGTGCGGGAAGGTAAACCCGGCGGCATAACTGCTCGCGACTTTGCTTTGCAGCTGCAAGGGCACCAAGCCGAACAGCACCATATACGCGACCGCATGCCCGGCTTCATGCCCGCTGATATTGGCGACGGCGGCGAGGGTATTGTTCTGGCGAATCTTGTCGATACGTCCGACATAGGGGTATTCGACCTGCGCCTCCCCCAGCTGGGCAATGATTTGCTGGCGCTCTTCGGCATAATGCAAGTGAATCTGGTCAACCCCGGCGGTAAGCGCCTGCAATAACAGACGGGAAAGATTCACCTCCAGAATGTCGGTGACGCTGGAAAACACCGGGCGCACCCCTTGCACCGGAAAAACGCCATTGCGATAAATCAGGCGGTTGATGCTCTCATCAGTGACCAGCTGCACGCCGGTACGCTTGAAGGTATCGGTTTGTACCCGTTCGATCTCGCGGCTGATCAGGGTATTAAAGTCCTGTTTGCGCAAACTGGGGTAGACCAGATGAATATTGCCAAAGCGCGCGACCTGTTCCGGGCGGAACTTGCTCAGTAGCGCTTCCTTGATGTCCATCAGAGTGACTTTGGTGGTGAAAGCATGAAAAATATCCGCGTCCACGTCTGCCTCGGCGGCCTGATTAGCCATCTGGAAGGCTTCGTCCAGATTGCCGGAGATCAGGATCAGCGTTTGAGTATGGTTGATCGGCTCGTAAATCACCTTCTGCCGTTTGGCGCTCATGATCAGGTTGAACATGTCCTCTTCGGTCAGGTCGAGCATCTCACTGAGCTCCATGTCCAGATTCAGGGCTTTTTTCAGGCGCATCGCCTCCCAGGAGCCGAGATAGGCCGGGCCATTGTCATGCTCGTCGTGTTCACCTTTTTCGTGGCGGCGCTGGTTGTCACGGCGGCGGTAAGCATAGTCATACAGAAAGCTGTCGAGGTCGTCTTTCTGCTTTTTTGAAAGGTGGCCGTCGGACAGAAGCTCCCAAAAGTCAGCAAACTTGCTCTGCGTGAGGGCTTCGCCTTTGGAATCAATGGTGTTGAAGCGCTGGATTTCATCAAACAGGACAATACAGGGCTTGCCATTGTGAAAATTGTAGTCATCCAGCACGGAGGACACAGACGAACTCCACGAAGTTTCGCCAATATTCGACAGCTCAATTTCCGCAAACCGATCCTGAAAGTTCAGGTGCTTGACCAACTGGCGCACCAGATCGGTCTTGCCGACGCCGGTCATACCCCACAAGTTGACAATCACCGGGCGCTTCAGTAGTTCCGGGAGCAGATACCAGACCTGAATGCAGTCCATCAACTCATCAATAATCGGGTCAATCCCGACAAAATGCTGTTTAAGCGCCTGCTTGGCGACTTCCAACTCGGCTTTGCGCGCGTGGATTTGGGCTTTATCTATTTCAATCATGCGACAAATACTACTATGCCCACTCGGTCAGCTGCCAGAGAAAACGACAAATTCATTCTGAAAAGTCGTATTAGGCGCTACTCGCCGCTCTGCCCCTTGCCACCTGTCCTGCACTTGCTGACGCCCCGCTGGCGTTCTTCTATACTTGTGTTAATCATGAAGCGTGGGACACAAGCATGTTAAGCATAGTAGGTCTGGTCATTGCCGGTTTTCTCTGCGGCTTGTTTAACGATGCACCGATCATTGGTGCACTGTTGGGTCTGTTGCTGGGTTGGGTGCTGAGTTTGTCGAAACGCATCCAGCAGCTGGAAACGGCGCAACAGCGACTACTCGCGGGCAATATCCACCCACAGGACTCCGTACAGGAACCAGCAGCATCCATCGATGCCGCTGTCGCCGTATCCGAGTCACCTACCGCCGCCGACCTTTCGGTTGAAGCAGGGTGGCCAGCAGAACACAGCACAGCCAGTGCCGCCACCCCCTGGCCCTTGGCCACAGAATTACCACTGGCCGCAGAACATGCTCCTGCTGCTGACATACCACCCTCACTACCGCCTGCACCACCTGCACCCGGCACCTTCAGCAAACTCCTGGCAGCAGGCAAGGACTGGCTGGTGGGTGGCAATCCGTTTGTCCGCGCCGGAATCGTACTGCTGTTCATCGGTGTGGTGTTCCTGCTGCGTTATTCATTAGACAAGAATCTGGTTCCAGTCGAATGGCGGCTGGCGGGGGCGGCGGGTGGCGCGCTGGCCTTGCTGGTGTTTGGCTGGCGCTTGCGTACCCGACAGGGCGCGTTTGGCCTGATTTTGCAGGCGGGCGGAGTCGGTTTGTTATACCTGACCGTATTCGGTGCGTTCAGTTTGTACCAGCTGTTGCCGTCGACACTGGCGTTTGCCCTGCTGGCCGTGATCGTCGCAGCGGGTGCGATGCTCGCGGTTTTGCAGAATTCTTTGCCGCTGGCGATGTTTGCCACGGCGGGTGGTTTTCTCGCGCCCTTGCTGACTTCCAGTGGCAGTAATAACTACATCGGACTGTTTAGTTTCTATGCGATTCTGAATGCCGGGATTGTGGTAATTGCCTGGTACAAGACCTGGCGGATTCTGAACCTGCTCGGGTTTGTCTTCACCTTTGTGATTGCGTCTGCCTGGGGCTGGTTTAGCTATCAGGCGGATAATTACGCGAGTGTCCAGCCCTTTTTGCTACTGTTTTTCCTGTTTTATGTGGCGATTGCGCTGCTGTTTGCCACCCGCACCCCGGTCAGTTTCAAAGACAAGGTGGACAGTACGCTGGTGTTCGGTACGCCGATTCTGGGTTTTGGCATGCAGGTCGCACTGGTGCGGCAGTTTGAATACGGGATTGCTATCAGTGCGGTGTTGCTCGGTACGTTTTACCTGTTGCTGGCGGCGGGCTTGTGGAAACGCTGGGGCAAAGCGCAGCAACTATTAATAGAGACATTTATCGCGCTCGGGGTGATTTTCACCACGCTGGCGATTCCGTTTGCAGTGGACGGTGCCATGACCTCGGCAGCCTGGGCGCTGGAAGGCGCTGGCGTGTTGTGGGTGAGTATTCGTCAGCAGCAATGGCTGCGGCGCAGCTTTGCGGTGTTCTTGCAATATGCGGCGCTGCTGGCTTTATTGGCTGATTTGTTGGTCGGTTTCTTTATGAGTACCGGGCAGGGTCTGCCGTTTGTGAATGGTTATTTTATTGCCATGGTGTTAGTGACCGGCGCGATGGGGGTCTCCAGTCGGCTGTTGTCGGCGGATTTTCCGGGTAAACGCGGCTTTGAAGCGGTGCTCGCGGTCATCCTGTTATTCACTGCCATGTTCTTTTTGACCCTGATGTTTGAGCAGCAGCTGGTCGAGTTCAGCCTGTTGAATGAGATGATGCGGTGGCATCTCGGTTATGCCGTATTGCTGATGGCGCTGTTAGGCTGGGCAACACGTTTTGCTGAATGGCGACTGCTGCGCTTTGTGTTGGCGCTGCCGCTGTTTTTAATGGTAGTCGCCTGGTGGGGCGGGGTGGTGACGGGTGCGGGTTCACTCTTGAGCGGTTTTGGCTGGCTGGGCTGGCCACTGGCGTTTGCCGGTCTGTATGCAATTTTGTATCGTTACCAGCAACTGGGCTGGTTTCGTGGCTGGCTGGCGGTTATGCAGGTGATGTTGCTGTGGCTGCTGACTTTGGTGCTGACTACCGAATTCAGTTTGCAAATGCTGGCTTACTTTTCTCCCAATAGCGGTTGGTATGGAGCCAGCTTACCACTGGTTGCGTTGACGGTGATTGCCTGGGTGCTGTACGCCAAACACTGGCCAAAGCGTGATTATGCGCCGTTATTATTGCATTATGTGGCCTTGCCGCTGGTGGGTTTCCTGCTGCTGTGGTTGCTGTTGTCTTTGCAGTTTTCCGGGGACAGCGCACCGCTGCCGTGGATACTGCTGCTGAACCCGCTGGATCTGGTGACCGTTTGGCTGGGCTTGACCGTGATGGCGCTTTACCAGCATTTGCGGGAGCAGGGCTTGCCCCGTTATGCGATTATCCTGCGCTACATGGGCAGTGCGCTGGCCTTTGTCGGCCTGAACATCTTAGTCTTGCGCACGCTGCACCATGGGTATGGCATGGCCTGGGAATTTCCGACGTTGCTGGAGAATCCGGTCACACAAACCGTGTTGGCGATAGTCTGGACTTTATCCGGGATGGCGCTGGCCTGGCGGGGTAACCGGGTGGCTAACCGTAAATTGTGGATGGCGGGGGCGGCACTGCTCGGGGTGGTGATTATTAAACTGTTTGTGGTGGATTTTGCATCCTCCGGAACGCTGGCGCGGGTGATTTCATTCCTCGGGGTCGGCGTGTTACTGCTGTTCATTGGTTATCTTGCGCCTTTGCCCCCGGCGGCGAGTACGACCAGTGTGATGAAACATAACAAGGAAACGGATCATGTCTGAGTGTTTATGGGAATGTCTGGCGGTGAATCTGCGTAAGGTTCTGGCGGTGACGGCGGTCAGTATTTTTCTGGTGCTACCTGCCGGTGTGTCGGCAGCGGAACAGGGTGAATTCCATTACGAAGCCAGCCTGAGTGACGGCCATTCGTCCTTGCGCAGTGCGGTGTTGCCATGGACAGTGTTATCACACCTGTTACAGGAGAATCAGGCGGATTTACAGGTCGTGAATGCCGCCGGGCAAGCCGTACCCTCGCTGGTGCGCCCGGTGGCCAGTGTGACCCAAAACCGTGAAGAAATCCGCTCTCTGGATTTTTTCAGTGGGGATGACCCGGAGCGGCTGGGTACGCTCTTGACCCTGCAAGACGGTGGCGCGGCCAAACTCACCGAACTCAACCAGCCGGGCAGGCATTATCTGATTGTGCATAACAGCCCGCAGACACCGGATAATGAGCTGCCTTTGCAGGCGCTGGCGCTCGACTGGCTCGACTTGCCCCACTGGCTGCCGAAAAGCCTGCTGCTTGAATCCAGCGATGATTTATTGCGTTGGACGCCGGTCGGAATTGCCGGGTTGCCTTATGTGCTGACTGAGAAAAGTACGACGCTGGAAAACAAAATACTGAAGTTCAGCGAGCCGGTCAAGGCGCGTTTTATCCGCCTGTCCGGTACCGATGACTTTGCGCCGCTGTTGCCGACCTTGCTCCAGGTGAGTGGGCAGTTTGGTGAAAGCAGCACGAAAAACACCCTGAACTGGCAGGCGGTCGGCCTGCAGGCCGGCGAGAACTTGCAGACCTTTGACTATGAGGTGCCGCCCTCGGTGCCGGTCAGTCAGTGGCGACTGGCGTTGACCCAGCCCGGCAGTGTCTATGCGGGCACTTTGTATACCCGCAGTGGTAAGGGCGGGCGTTATGGGGAGCAAGCGGGTGAATGGCAATACCAGCATGATTTTCGTGATTACCTGTTGACCACCGACGCCGGGGAATTGCGCGCCGATGCAGGCACGGTCTCCGCCGGAACATCACGCGAATGGCGTTTTGATTTCAGCCAGCCTGCACCGATGCTGGTGACGGATGCCCCCCGGCTGGAACTGGGCTGGCAGCCACTGGAAGTACGGTTTGTGGCGCAAGGTGCCGGGCCATTCCGCTTGCGCTATGGCAGCCGGGCGAACACGCTGGAACCCGTCAGCGCGTTTGATGCGAATCTGGCTGCTACCAAGGCAGAAGCGGTGACGGTGGGTGAGGAAGTGCAACTGTCAGCGCTGGAACCGGAATTCACCGTCCCCAAACTCTGGCTGCGCCTGTTACTCTGGGGTGTGCTCGGCAGTGCGGTGGTGGCGTTGTTGTGGATGGCGCGGCGCTTGCTGCGCGAAGTGGGGAAACCGGGGCAGGTTGCGGAGGATGGGGAAGTCGGGCACAAGGGGCAGGAGTGAAATGGGCGGTGCGCATGTTCACTCCCCTATATCCTGCAAGACGGCCTGAATGACTGCATCACTGAGTCGGTAGCCGGAGTCGCGGAGTGCATACAGGATCGGACGGGCAGCAGGTATCAGACCTTTGAGCTTTGCCATTCCCACCACGGCAGCGGTGCCGGTAAAGTGCAAGCGGCGGGCGCGTGCTTCGGCACGGCCTGCACGGTCATCAAGGATGAGTAATGCATCGGACAGTTGGCAGGCCAGCTGAATAGCGCTGGCTTCACCGGCATCTACGCCCGAGCATAAGGGCTGCCAATCACCGGGAGATACATCCACCGTTTGCAGCCAACCCAACTCCATGGCGGCGAGCAATGAGGTTTTGCCCGGATAATCTGCCGCAGGCAGAATTTCTTCCCGAATGACCGGGGTAATCAGTACATCGCCAAAGACACCCTGCAGCAAATCAAGTTGTTGCAGGTGTGACAAGGCAATCAATGGCCCCGCATCCGCAATTACTACGCTCATGTGTTTTGTTGTAACCATTCGCGGGCAACGGCCATATCAGTGGCAGCTTCTGCCGGGTCAGTCGTGGTCAGCGGGATGCCGAGATTGGATAACAGAGTCAGCATTTCCGGTAACGATTTACCTGCCATCCGTGCCGCTGAGCCAGCAGAGATAGCGGCACTTTTGAACAGGGTAACGGCGAGCGCCAGCTTTACATTCGGCATATCCGGTAAGCCCATCTTTTCCAGGTCGATCAGTAAGGCAGTGGGTGTATCGCGTTTCATGACCACGACCATATCATCGTCATGGGCGGCACGCAGTACCTGTGATGGGTTGTTTTTAAGTTGACGGATATTAACGGCCTGCATATTGTTCACCTCTGATGTAGGAACCTTGCTAACCCTAGCATGAAGGGTAGGCGGTCTGCCAGCGTTATAAGGCCGCTACGGTGGAGGAACTGGGCAGGTTGCGGAGGATGGCTATAAAACAACCTATGTTTTTTACAAAAAAACCATGAAAACAACCTATGGAAATTACATTCCCAGTGTTACTGTAAGCGCAATCCTCTGGTCTGGACACTGAAAAATGTACCGCAAACACGTCGACTACATCACCGAATGGTTTCATCGCAAAACACGTAAACCTTTGATTATCAGAGGTGCGCGGCAGGTGGGTAAAACTACTGCGGTGCAATTGGCCGCCGCGCAATTAGGCGTCAAGCTGATCTTGATTAATCTGGAGGATGTGCATGCCTTCGTGCAGGAGTTGCCCAGCAATGACCCGCTATTAGTGTTCGAGCTGATTGCCCTTAGTCATGGCCTGACCCATCTTGATCCTGATACCACCCTGTTTTTCTTCGATGAAGCGCAAGAGCAACCCGCGATTATTCCTTTTTTGCGTTATTGCCATGAACGCGCACCTCAATACCGGGTGATCCTGACCGGCTCTTTATTGGAGTTTGTTTTACATGCACCTGATTTCTCTTTCCCCGTGGGGCGAGTGGAGTTTTTGTTTATGGGGCCCATGACGTTTGATGAATATCTGCGGGGTATCGGGCAGGTTCCCCTGGCGGACAAGCTGTATGAGTTGAGTCTCGGCAACCCCCCTTCGGCGGCATTACATCAACTGCTCAGTGAGCATGTTCGTACTTATTCGGTCGTCGGTGGGATGCCGGAAGCGGTTAGCATTTATGCACAAACCCAGTCGTGGTTAGAAGTCGCGCGGGCTAAGGAGGCGATTCTGGAAACCTACCATGCTGATTTTGGCAAATACCACCAGGCACTCAAGCAGGATGTCGTTCAGCAGGTTTTCCGCAAGCTGCCTTTTCTGGTGTCACAAAAAACGGTCTACGCGAAGTTGGCCGAAGGTGAGCGCGTCGAGGTCAATAGAAAAGCACTGGAAGCGCTGGAGTTGGCGCGAGTGGTGTCACGCTGTTTTCATTCAGCTGGGAATGGTGTGCCACTCGCGGCAGAGGTCAAGGACAATCACTTCAAGACGTTTTTTCTGGATATTGGTTTGGTACTGAGTGCTTTGGGCTTGAATCTGGATTCGGTCAGTGCGGATTTGAATCATACGGCACGCGGGGTGGTGGCCGAGCAGTTCATCGCGCAACACCTGCTGGATGATCGTGAGTTATTCCAGAAGCCGCAACTCTATTATTGGGATCGGCAGCAGCAAGGCGCGAGTTCTGAGATTGATTTTCTCGCGGTGCATCAGGGTCAGGTTGTGCCGATTGAAGTGAAGTCGGGGGCGGTAGGTTCAATGAAGTCCTTGCAAACCTTCATGCGCATCAAGCAGGACAAGCCCAGTCTGGCGCTGCGATTTTTGGGCAATTTACCGGAGTCGCAGGCTGTTCCAATGCCTGATCAGGATCATACCTATCGACTGGTGAGCTTGCCGCATTATCTGATAGAGCATTGGCGACGGTTCGTGTGATACCGGCCAAAACCTAACCCAGCACCGACTGCACCTCAGCCGACGCGCCTTTTTTGCTCGACCGATCGACCAAACGGCTGTCTGTTAACAGGCCTTGTTGCTCCAGAATAGGATAAGCCACTGAGGTGATATGGCTGTTGATGCGTTTGAGGTCACGCAATACATCCAGGTGCAGTGACGAAGTATGGATGGATTCCAGGGTGCCCGCACCCATGCGTTTAAAGTGGCGGGCAATCAGGGCTTGTTCCTGATTACGCACGTTAACTTTTTCCAGCAACAAGCGGCGCGCCAGCTCCGAGTCACCGGAGATAAATACCGACAGGGCCAGTTGCAGGTTGCGGGTGACGAGTTGGTGGAATTCGGCCAGTTCGTTAAAGCCTTCCGGTGAAAAACTGCAATGGTTGCGAATTTTCTTGCGTGCCAGTTCCAGCAGGTTCTTGTCGATAATATCGCCAATATGCTCCAGATTGGTGGTGAAACTGAGAATGGCAACGGTGCGGCGGCTTTCTTCCACGTCCATTTCATTCTGGGTCAGGCTGATCAGGTAGGTTTTGATGGCTTCGTGCAGACTGTCCACCTGGTCGTCGGACTTTTCAATGTGGGTGAGCAGCCCGTCATCATTATGCCGGAATACTTCCAGCGTTTGCTTGAGCATGGTTTCAACCGTATCGCCCATGCGCAGGGTTTCACGGGCGGCATTGGAGAGTGCGACTGCTGGGTTGTCGAGGGCATTCGTATCCAGATGGCGGGGTGCGGCGGCGTTATAGTCCTCACTTTCACTCTCAGGCAGCAGGAACCCGGTCAGTTTAACCACTAAGCCTATGATGGGCAGGAACAGTAAAGCCAGCAGCAGGTTGAATGCGGTGTGGAAATTTACCAGCATCCGGGCAGGATCATCTTCCAGCACCGCAAGCCAGGGCTGCAGATAAGGCACGAAAGCCAGAATAGCCAGCACACCGACGACCCGCATCAGGCAATTGCCGATGGGTAACAGACGGGCAGTGCGTGGTGCCCCGAGTGTCGCTACGATGGGGGCACAAGCACCCCCGATATTCGCACCCAGCACCAGCATAAAACCCAGATCCAGCGGGATGGCCTGATTGGTCACCAGGGACATCACCAGCAAGACCATCGCCACCGACGAGTGTGCGAGCCAGGTCAGCAAGCCACCGATCAGAACCGCGAGCAGCGGCTCATTCACCAGCGGTTCCAGTACATAGGCCAAAGTGGGTGATTCCCGCAGCCCGGCAGAACCCAGCACAATCAGCTTGATCGACAACAGCATCAGCCCCAACCCGAGCAGGATACGCCCGAATGAGCGGCGTTTGCTGCGCTCGGATGAAAGAAAAGTAAACACACCGACCGCGATCAGAACGGGGGACAGCCAGTCAATACGCAGTGAAAACACCTGTGCTACCAGCGTGGAACCGACATCCGCCCCCAGCATGACGGCCAGTGCGGGCAAGGCTGCAATCAACCCCTGCCCGGCAAACGAGGATACAATCAGCGTTGTTGCCATGCTGGATTGCAGAATCGCAGTCACCCCAATCCCGACCAGAAAAGCCCGTACCCGGTTGCGGGTTCCGGCCAGCAAGGCTTCACGCAGCGATGCCCCAAACGCGCGAGTCACGCCGGTACGCACCAGCCGCAAACCCCACAGCAGCAGAGCCACTGCACCGGTGACATTGATCAGTAATTCGGTAGCCATAATGTGGCGATCCTCAGCTTATTATTTGAATTCGTGTGGAATAGATACTTTCACAGTCTACTCCAGAATAAACAGCCGCGCCTGAGGAGAATATGAATACACACCACCGCCTTCTGTCATTGGCCGGTTTTGCCCGTCTGGTCTGTGGCTGTGCTTATGCCGTCAGCACCTTTTGCCAGCTGCGCGCCAGCCACTGATGGAAATAGTAGGTGGGCTGATCCATTTCCGGGGTGAACACGCCGCCGCCAAAGCCGGGGGAATGCCGGCCTTTTTGCATGCCTTCGACCGCGAAAATATCTTCACCGAACACCACTCGCCAGGATTCGAGGACGGCGGCGCGGGAGGCGGCGTATTCGTCTTGCAGAGCCGCATCACCAATAAAGAACACGCGCAGGTGTTCGATGGTTTTCTCGGCGTGCACCGGTTCGATCATCATCGCGAACACATGATCAGCCTGAATACCCAGCAGTACATTCGGGAACACACTCAGGTATTCGGCCTGTTTGAGTTGGTCGGCGGGCCATTCCGGGAATTGCGGGAGCTGGGTGCCGGCTGTTTCTGCGAGGTTATAGGCGAGGCTACCTTGTCCGGCGATGCGGTCGGCAAACGAAATATTATAATGATCTTCCAGCCGTGAGTAGGTATTCAGGGCAGGGTGTATCCACGGCAGGTGGTAAGCTTCACAGTAGTTTTCCACCGCCAGTTTCCAGTTGCAGTTGATCGTGATTTCCAGATTACCACCCCGGTTAACCCGGCGCAGCAGATCGATACCCTGTTCACCCCAGAACGGTTGCCAGCGCGCTTCTACCGGCGCGATAAACTCGGCAAACGGGATTTCATCCCCGGACAGATTAATAAACACCATGTCCATCCAGCGTGCAGAGCGTATCGCTTTCAGGCCATGATTTTCACACTGGAAACGCGCATCTTTATGCACACCGACGCCACCGACATGCGGTGTGCCTTTCAGATGGCCTTTGAGGTCATACGTCCAGGAGTGATACGGGCAGCGGATCATGCCTTGCACTTCGCTTTCTTCATGCACCAGCTTCATGCCGCGATGGCTGCAGACATTATGAAACACCTGCACTTCGTCATCCCGGTTGCGTACCAGCAACAGGGGCAGCCCCATGAATTCGACCGGCTTTACATAGCCTTTTTGCGGCAGGTCGGAGCTGAAACCGACACACACCCAAGTCTTGGCCAGCACATGGTCACGCTCCAGCGGGAATACATCCTGGCTGGTGTAATGCTCATTCGACAGGCCACTGGCTGCACTGATCGGGCGTAATACCGACTCGATACGTTGCAAAGGAATCGTTGCGGTGATGAGCTTGCCCATGTAGGCCTCCAGAGAGTGAGTGATCGGGTGATTGAGAGTGTGATCTGCGGGTGCGTGGGTACGCAGGCGCTATGGCTGATTATGGACAAACAAGCGGGGTGGCGGCAAATGATTTTTCGGTGGGGCGATTCTAATGATTCTATCCGGGTGATAGGGGACACAGGATAATGCTTGCTTATCCTGTGTCATCCGGTGAACTACGTGTTCACTTGTTCCCGTTTACTCGATCAGCACCTGATAGCTGACACTGCCGGATGAACCGGGCAACAGTGCTGAACTGGCTGCCCAGCGCCATTCCAGACCGCCATTTCCGCTCGCCAGGGGCGTACAGGCCGGCAGTTCTGCCGGTTGGTCGGTGGTGCAATCCAGGCTGCCAATTGCCAGTTGGGTGAACTCCGGGATACTGTCCTGTATCAACAGCTCATACACGGAGCCGTTACCGACGTTCTGGTAGTGGATGGTATACAGCAGCGTTTCGCCGGGCAGGGCGACACTGCCATCGCTATTGCGGGTGACATTCCAGACGGATTTGACCAGCGACAGTTTACCCTCACCCGCGACCGGATCACTCGGGTTAACCGGCGTGCCGGGGGTGGAATTGCCATTGACCGTGGTTATGTCCGTGTGCGTCTGCACATCGTTCGCCAGCCCGGTACTGCCCGCATAACTGAACGCGCTTTGGACGCTCAGCGTGTGGGTAGCCCCCGCGCCCGCATTAGCCGGTGACACGACTTTGGCCAGCAGACACACCTGATCCCCGGCATTCACCGCCAGGCTGCCACTGATGAGGGTATCGCCGCCATCCAGTTGGGCATCACAGTTGGTGTCCCGATAAAGCTGTGCGCCCCAGTTCAGACCCGCCGGATTAGCAACGGCTCCAGCCAGACTGAACAAGACCGTGCCATCTGCCTGCGTGGTGAAGACATGCGGGTAAGCCACTGCGCTATTGGGCAAAATGGCTTGCTGGTTATCCAGTTCAAACGTGGGGCCTTGCACATCCCCGAAGTCGATACCCGTTACATCGGCGTTAGTCACCGTGACCCATAACGTATTGGCGGTGCTGGACAGATAGCCCGTCGGGTCATTGGCGGCGGGTGGGCACTGGCTGGGGGTTTGGTAGTTTTCAGCGGCGGCTTCATACACCACATAGTTATCAACCGCTGCGGCGGGTACATGACTGAAGCGGTAGCTGCCGTCGGCACCGGTGCGGGTACTGCGGCAGGTGCCATTGGCGGTGTCGTACAAAACCATCGTGACATTTTTAATACCCGCTTCCGTGTCGTTGACCGCATTCACGTTCAAGTCCTTATACACCGTGCCGGACAGGGTGAAGCCACTGCTGGCTATCGTCAGTGGATAGTCTTCGACCTCGCCATTATTGGCCGTGCCGGTGGCCAGGCTGGTGCTGGCGGTGCCGGTCGCGATGCTGCTATCGGTGGTCAGCCGCAGGCGCAGGTAACTGGCACCCGGCTGGAGACCGGTGGGCAGTGTTTTCCAGGTCAGGGCGACGGTCTTGTCATTCGCACCCGTGGCGACAGTCGTGCTCGTGGCCTCGTTGCTGTCAAACACGCCGTTCCGGTTGAAGTCGATCCAGCCGACCAGACGGGCGCTGCTGCCACTGCGGTTGTTGACGACCACGTTCAGGCTGTAGTCTTTGTCACCACTGTTCAGGGCGGGGAAGTTGGCCACACCGTCTTCGTCGTCCCCGTTATTATCATCCCCCAGACCGTCAGCCCCACCATTGGCCGTATGCTGGCTTTGGGTTTCCTTGTCGGGCGAGGTCGTGCCGAGGTACACCTGCGGGACTACGGACAGCCAGTGAATCGCGTCCCCATAGCTGGCGGGTGCGTCCCCGAAATCTTCCTGCACAATGTCCATGCCGATGAAGCTGATCAGCTCGGTGCCCGCATTATCGCCGAAATCATCATCCCCGACGATGACCACGACATGCTTGATCCGGGCGGAGGCGGCACTGTCGACAAAACCGAGCCAGCGGGTTGACTGGTTGCCACAGGCCGTATCCGTGCCCGGCGTAACACTGCCGCACAGGTTCTGGTTAACGCTGGTGGTGGAGCCACCATCATACAAGTCGGTCGGGGTCACGGGAATGTCATGGCCAATCCGGTTACCGCTGGCATCCAGCAGGCGCAGGTAAGCCGGGCGAGCGTTCCCGTCGGTGCGGGTTTCCAGATCGCCGAACCAGGCACCGAAACTCTTGACCGGGTTGGCAAAGGTGAAGCGCACCGCATTCGGTGTCTGGCTGTCGCCGCCACTATCTGTCCAGAACGCGGGCTGAGCAGCGGTGTCATACAGGCTGGCCGGGCGTGGCGCGGTATCCTGCAGGGTGACGCTGGTACTCAGTGCTGCCCCGGAGGTATACGCTGTCCCTAAACAGGGTGAAGTCGTTTCAATGTTGATGCGGGTGACATCAACCGCCACGCCGTAGGTGGAGAACAAGGCTGGTTCCGCAGGATTCAGGGAACGGGCGGTATAGCCTAGCCACGGTGCCACCGTACCCGTACTGGGTAGCCCGGCAGCCGCGCGCCAGCTGTCATCCAGCGTATCGGCTTCACTGCGGGAGGCCGTGCTACCCCCGGCGACTTCCTTGCTGATATAGGCCGTTACTGCGCCATCCGTCGTGCCGCCACCGGGTACGCAAGTGAAAATATCGAAACCAAAATTGACGGTGGTGGTGCTGCCAGCGGTAACCGTTACCCCGGTTTGTGGGTAAGGCGTGCCGATGAGTGCCCCGGCGGGCAGATCGGTATCCGCCGTATTGACCACCACCCGGTAGGTGCCCGCCGCCAGATTGGCGAAGGTGTAAGAACCGTCACTGGCGGTGTCCGTGGAGGTGACCAGAGTGTCGTCCGTCACATTGGTGGGTGTGCCATTGTCGTCATACAGGCTGACGGTGATCAGGCCAAGACCGGCTTCACTGCCATTTTGTGCATTGGACAGGTCATCATCCTGGAAGACCGTGCCGGAAATGGCACCTAATGGGTCAACCATGGCGGGCGCATCCAGCCAGCAGGCTTTTTGCAGGTTTTTGGATGAACCCGTAGCCGCTGCAAAACCGAATCTGACATACGGGCTGCCAAAGTAAGGAATGAGGTCGTAGGTCACCGAAGCGATTTGAGCGCCATCGAAGTAATAGGTTAGATTCTTGGTGGTCGGGTTCCAGACATAACGGGTGATGTGATACTTGCCGTCCTCGATTTCGCCACCTGTGCCGACCGAAGTGGCCGATTTGAGGGTATTGGCGGCATCTGGCAGCGCCACGTCGCCATTCAGATAAATAGCGGTATGGTCAGCTGCAATATCACCAGTGAAGCCCATGAAAGTATTGTCGAAGGTATCAAACTCGACCGTGACAGAGGGATAAACCGCCCGGTCATTCATACCGTATGTACTCAGGTTGATGTCACCATCCACCCCCATGAAACCGCCTGTATACCCTTGTGCTGCTGTCCCGCGTGGGTCATTTTGTAGAATGAAGGACAGGCCGTCTGCCCCTGCATCAAGACCCGTACTGGGGTTGATGCCTACATTGGAACCCAGATAAACCCCTAATTGAATGTCAAAGGGTTGATTCAGGTCGATCTTGTCATTCGACCAGATGAAACCGGATTTGTTATTCTCATCATCGGTCAGAATATATTCGTTATTGCCGTTGACATAAGCACTGCCCAAGGTAGTAACAGGAACAGCAGCACAATAAGAACCCAGCACACCAATCGTCAGTGCGTAATCTTCCACCTCACCATCACTGGCCGCCGTGGTGCTATTCAGCCCCAGCGTCGTCGACCAGCGGAAACGGGCGAAGGTTTGTGTGGTGACGGCATTGGCGGGTACGTTGACATTGAAGGCAATCGTGCCTGCTGTGTTATTGGTATCCCCGACCAGATTATCCTGAATATTGGTGGCGACCTGTTCGCCGCTGTCGGCAAAATCACCATCGCCGTTCCAGTCGATCCAGCCTTGCAGGTAGCCGCCGGTGCCTGTGACCGTCGCGGTAATGGTGGCGGTTGCGCCTTGAATCAGTGCCGGGAGGGTGATGCCATCATCATCCACACCGTCGCCAGAGGCGTTGGCATTGGCGATGCTGCTGGTGTCTTCATCAATCGCAGCCCCCAATCGGTAGTTGTTCACAACGAGGTGCTTGGCTTCACCGTAATTATTGGTGCCGCTGCCATTAGGTGAGGTGCCGGTGATCGGTGCATCCGAGTAATCATCATTACACAGGAAACCGAATTCGATGGCATCAATGAAATTACCGTAACTGGGAACACCGCCTGCCGAACTCAACGCCTGAAATGAAAACCGGGTAATGTACTGACCCGCCGGTACGGTGTAGCTGCCAGTATAGACTTTCCAGGCGGTGTTGCCGGTCGTAAAGCCGCTGCCGCCGGTGACACTGCTGGTGGCTCCCGGTGCACCGAGTAAGACATCAATCGTATCAACGCCGCTGCGCCCACGGTGGGCAAACTGATAATTGATGACGGTGCCCGGTGTGGTTTGCAGATCCTGGTACAGGTTCCCATACACATAGGCATTGATTTCGGCATGTTGATTACCCTCATAAGAAGGGACACCGTCAAAACCTGATTTCCACAACTCGATGGCATTACGCGCATCAAAGGCGGTGCCTGCGTTGGCCTCGGCAGTGGTTGCACCGGGGTTACTGGCGATGAAGGCCCAACCGGGTACGACATTTTCCTGATAGACACCGTAAAGACCGTTACCGACCAAAAGACCGACCGGTGACTCAACCGACAAACCTTCAAAGCCGCCTTTGATTAACCCGGAACTACAGACGCCCGGTTCCGGTGCGACAATAGCCACCCGGTAGTCCTCCACCTCGCCATCGGGCAGGCTGCCGGTCGGCAGCGGTGAAGCCACCGATGCGCTGGTAAAGCGGAAGCGCATATAAGTATCGCCATGCGGTATCGTGGTATTCGGCGTGTAGGACAGGCTGTTAGCCCCGGCTGACAAGGCCTGATTCGTGAACAACTGCTCGCCGCTGTCGTCCCAGTCCCCATCCTGATTTTCATCCATCCAGACATTAAGGAAACCGGCGACCGAGGCGGTAACCGTTAGGGTGTTAGGCTGTCCGACCAGCAAGACATTGGTGCTGCCTAGGATCGGGAAGGTGACGCCGTCGTCGCTATCACCATTGGCGGCCACAGTGGGCTGGCCATCGCTGTCACTGGTGACGGCGGCACCGAGAAAGGTGGTGCCATTAAGGGTATGTCGCGCACCGTTATCGGCAATTAATGTCGGGTAAGCTGGAAGCATACTGACATCAATCGCAGACAGATCAGCAGGTGCATCACCGTAGTCATAGGTAGCGGCGGCTGCAATCGTTAATGCATAGTCTTCCACCTCCCCATCACTGGCCGCCGCCGTGCTATTCAGTCCCAGCGTCGTCGACCAGCGGAAACGGGCGAAGGTTTGCGTGGTGACGGCATTGGCGGGTACGTTGACATTGAAGGCAATCGTGCCTGCTGTGTTATTGGTATCCCCGACCAGATTATCCTGAATATTGGTGGCGACCTGTTCGCCGCTATCCAGAAAATCACCATCGCCGTTCCAGTCAATCCAGCCTTGCAGGTAGCCGCCTGCGCCCGAAACCGTCGCGGTGATAGTGGCAGTGCCGCCTTGGGTCAGTGTTGGGAGGGTGATGCCGTCCTCATCTGCCGGGCGTAACCCCTGCACATTGTCATCCGCCGTAATAACCGTTTCTGCATCTGGTTCAGCCGTACCAAGATAGAGCTGCCCAGACACGTTCTGCAATGCTGCCGGAGAGGCGGGTGATCCCGGAGGGTTGGCGGCCTTCATTTTGAAACTATGCAACGGATCGCCGTAACCCGGCGCATCGCCCCGGTCGCAGGGCAACAACACGCCGAAGGCAACACCCTGCAATCCGATATTAGTGTCGATCGTCACTGTCAGTTGTGTCGCGTTCTCGGTCAGCAGAACCGGGGAGTTCGACGGTACTTCCGTTTTCGATAGATGGAAACTGTTTGTGCCAATACCGGAGATCGTGTAGTCCGACCCGATAGCGTTCTCGATAATCGACCATGCGCCCCCATTGGTCTGGCCATAGATGTGCTCGTTATTAACGCCCGCGTTGGTCGCTTCCGCATCGACCATAATCAGATCCGGTGTAACGCTGGAGCCGCCAACGGTCATCGAAAAGTTGATCGTGAAGGAGACATCCGCCGCATCAGGCACTGTATCCGACCCGGTGAAATAGAGTGCTTCGCCGGGATTGGCGGTATTGTAGGCCTGATGCAGGGATGCACCTGACCAGGTTGCCATATCGGTGGGGCGATAGTTAGCTGCTGCCACCAGTGGCGCGACAGCCGAGAAGGTCGCTGTCAGCTGGCCGCTACCGCAAGCCAGTGGGAAGGTGACGCTGTCGCCCTCCTGAATGCCATCCGCCAGTGACGAGTTCGACCAGTTTAGCCAGGCAATTTCGTTCTTGTAAGCGCCTGTACCGCTGTTGGCATACGCCATAACATCATTAGACGATACAGGAGCTGCTTGCACCGTCAGTGCGTAATCCTCCACCTCGCCATCACTGGCCGCTGTGGTGCTGCTGTTAAGCCCTGATGTAGTCGACCAGCGGAACCGTGCATAGGTCTGGCTGGTGGTGGCTCCCGCCGGAACGGTGACCGGAACACTGAGGGTGCCGCTTGTACCTGCGCTGTATTGCAAGTTGGTCGCGATCTGTTCGCCACTGTCGGCAAAGTCGCCATCGCCATTCCAGTCAATCCAGCCTTGCAGGTAGCCGCTGTTGGCGCTGGCCTGAGTGACGCTGACGCTGACGCTCGCTGTTGCGCCTTGGGTCAGTGTTGGGAAGGTGACGCCATCCTCGTCATCCGTGCCAGTTGTGTCATCCCCCGTGGCGGCGGTGTTGGGTTGCGCGGCTGTTTCGCTATCGGGTGCTGTTGCGCCGAGATTGATACCGGAGACAATGGTGTGTGAAGGTGTGCCGTAAAGTGCGGGTGCGTCGCCATAATCATACTCATCCAGCGCGGATACACCTGCAAAGTAAAAGGCATCACCTCCGTAACCACTAGTAGCGACCCAGCTAGTGCCAGCACCATCACCCCGCAGATATACCTTAAACTTCAGTGAAGATAGCGCATTCCCGGTTGCCAGTACTGAGCCGCAAGCACCCACTGCGTTGGTACAACTTGCACTCGGATTGGTTGCGGTATTAAGAATTTGGGTGGCTGTAACAGTGAAGTTGGTGGTGCCTGATACCTTCGACAAGGTTACTGAGGGACTCGCTGTCGTATCCAGATCAAGTTCTGCAGTCAAGCCAAGCGTCCCGACAGCACCACCCAACCCACTGAAATGTAGCATAGGATTAGTCAGAGGACGGCTGAAACTAACGGTCAGATCACCATAATAATTGCGAGTGCTGGTTGCTACAGTGCCGTTGAGTGGCCGTGTGTCAAGATAAAGCTGAATCGCGCCATTTTGAGTAACACTGATCCCCTGGCCGATGGTCGAGGTCAGTGAACTGAACATTGAATCAGCAGGTGAACCAATCCCATTCAAGGTTGCATAGATAGCAGTACTCGTACTACCAGCAAGAGCGCCGAAATTCATCGCCCTACCCGTGCTGTAGACGGTTGTGCTATGTTGAAAGTTACTCAGAGACAATGTGACGGTGACCGGGTCGGTTGCAGCAGTAAATGTCGTTCCAGTCGGGTTGTCCGCATTCCTGCGCATCGTGACCGACTGACTGGCAATTGACGGGCCATTTCCTGTCGGCCCCCCTACCGATTTCTGAAATTCCTGAGTGGCAGGGGCAGCTAAGGCTGTCATGGCAGGGGTCAAGGTAATGAGTAATACCAATGCAATCCATGGCAGGAGCCGGAGGGTAAGCTTACCCCAACGATGCAAGAGGAAAGCGCTCCCCTGTATCAAGGTATTTAAAAACTGCTGAAATACAGACATGGCTACTATCCCGATTATTGTCGTTATTCAATGTCAAACGTCAGCAAGGTGCCATACCCAAGGGCTAGCCTTATAGTCCATTATTAGAATAATTCAGGCTATGGCTGACTCAATTCTTGATTGTTTTTGCTTATTTCTAACTGTGTGGTGTATGGCGTTTGCCAGCGCATATGTTCATCAATCAGCACGCTGATAACATGCAACATGGCAAAAACAGTCTTCAGCATACAGCCAGCTAACTGACCGGGAGCTTAAATAATGTTCGCGGCATGCCTGATATTTCAACGTTTTTCAACTATCGCCGGTCGCCCGTTTGTCAGAGGCTGCCATCACCAGCGTTGAACTGGTTTTGAACTGCGCCCGGCGATCTGGCCGGTTCACCCAACCCGTCCAGCACGCCATTTTTAGCTAACCAAGCCCCCTCAGCTCCGCCACCTCTTTCACTGAAAGCCCTGTAGTCTCAGCAATCGCGGCATCATCCAGGTAATGCAACAGTTTTTTTGCCATGATCAGACGCTCTTCTTCCCGCCCTTCTTCTCTAGCGGTATCCGTCACATTCTTCAGGTCACGGTAGTATTTTAAACTGTCCTCATACGCCTTACGTTCAGCCGGTTCAAAACGAGCGACCTGAGCCGCTTCGAATAACTTGTCATGTCCTATGGGATCATTCACAGATCCAGCGGCTCCCTCCCAGCGCACATCCTCATAAATATCATCCAGACACAACCCCGCCCGATAACGGCTTTCTCCCTCGCCACACTCCACCAGAATGGTCTCATGTTCATCCAGTATGGCCGCCTGCCATGCTCCGTTTTCATCCCGTTGATAATATTCAACATGGCGACGGTTGGCGGCCATCAGCAGGTAATAGCGCAAGCCGGGTATATGCGTATAAGCCAGCCATTTTTCCCGCCGGTCAATCGCTTCGGTGGAAGGCGATAATACTTCGGCAATCAGACAAGGGCTGTCTTTGTAATGACTATGGCTGTCTTCCGTGTCACACACCAGCATCACATCGGGGTAATAAAAGCGCTCCCCGTGGCCGATGCGCAGCTTCATATCGCTCATGAATACGCCACAATGGCCGCCACGTGCCTTGGAACGCAGCTGAAAAAAAACATTCCCGGCGATACGGTTATGCTGTTCACCCGCGCCCGCCATGGCATACACTGCCCCGGCTACATATTCATGGCGGATACTGGCCTGTTCTTCTGCAGTCAGATAGGCTGCAGGCGATAAAAGAGCTTTTTGAGTGGCGGCTGTCATTAGGGTATCCATCCATCAAGGTTTAATAATATGGACAACATAGCAAATATCGCAAGTTTTCGCTGCTGGATCGCTTGCCATAGCCAGAACCTGTGAATTTGCTCCCACACGGGCTTGCCTGTCTACTGAAAATAATTAAGGCCGATCAACGGAATAAACGTACATGACTGACACCGACAAGAGTAATAAACACGCGCAGGCTGTCCCTGCCGGACGGGTATCGCGGTTGGCGCGGCTGGGGGCGCTGGCGGGGGGTGTCGCCGGTGGCATGTTGGCGGAAGGTGCGCGCCAGTTGGCGCAGGGCAAGCGTCCCAGTGTGGGTGACTTGTTGCTGACGCCCGCCAATGCGCGGCGGGTGGCCGGGCAGCTTTCGCAGTTACGCGGGGCGGCGATGAAGGTCGGACAGCTGTTGTCGATGGACGCGGGGGATTTGTTACCGCCGGAATTGACCGATATTCTGGCCAGTCTGCGCGCTGATGCCAAACCGATGCCGCTCAGCCAGTTGGCAACGGTGCTGGATGAAAATTGGGGAAAAGGCTGGAACACCCGCTTTCAGCAGTTTTCTTTTCAGCCGCTGGCCGCCGCCTCGATTGGTCAGGTGCATTCAGCCCATACCAAAGACGGGCGGCATCTGGCTTTGAAGATTCAATACCCCGGTGTGCGCCAGAGTATCGACAGCGATGTGGATAATGTCGCCACTTTGTTGCGTGTCTCGGGTCTGTTGCCGAAAGGGCTGGATGTTGCCCCTTTGCTGGCCGAGGCCAAGCTACAATTACACGCCGAGGCCGATTATGAGCAGGAGGCGGCGTATCTGCGGCAGTACCAGGTTTTGCTGGCCGATCAGCCCGAATTCCTGCTGCCGGACTGTCATGCTGATTTTTCCACCCGCAATGTACTGGCGATGACGCATGTGGGGGGCGTGCCGGTTGAGTCGCTGGTAAACGCGCCGCAGGCCGACCGTGACCGGGTGATGACCTTGTTACTGGGTTTGTTGTTCCGGGAGCTGTTTGAATTCCATCTGGTGCAGACTGATCCGAATTTTGCCAATTACCGTTACGACAGCCTAACGCAACAGCTGATTTTGCTGGATTTCGGGGCGACACGGGTTTACCCGCTCAAAATTGCCGCTGCTTATCAAACACTGATGCAAGCCGCTATCGACCAGAACCGGGCGACGATGTACACCGCCGCACTGGCTTTGGGCTATTTCAAGGCCGATATTCGTGACAGCCAGCGTGATACCGTGTTGGATTTGTTCCAGCAGGCGTGTGAACCGCTGTGTTATCCCGGCAGCTACGATTTTGCCGCCTCCGGTTTGGCGCGGCGGATGCATGATGCCGGAATGGCGTTGAGCACGGAAAAAGATTTCTGGCATACTCCCCCGGCGGATGCGGTTTTTCTGCACCGCAAACTGGGCGGTCTGTACCTGCTGGCGGCCAAGCTGCGGGCGCGGGTCGCGGTGCAAAGTTTATTTCTTGCCCATGCCGGGCAATAGGTCGGAGTGTTTGTTTGATGGCGGCTGCAGTTCAAACCGGAAATCTTCAAGGCGAAAACTGGAATCCGGGCTTCGCCACCCTGCATCCCGCCTTTCGGGAATTACCGGATAACACGGTTTGGCAAGCGTGGGCAGACTGGCCGGACTGCGCCTGTTTAAGCCAGCAGTTACCGGCAGGTTTATGCATGCCCGGTGGTCAGCCGCTGCAATTTTTACCCCAAGATGCGGCGATTCCCTACCCGGCGCTGTATTACGAAGAACGGATTGTCGCACACGGAATCGTGTCAACCCGTGCCAACTGGCATGACTTTTTTAATGCGCACATGTGGGCACTGTACCCGCGTAGCAAAGTCAGCATCAGCACGCGGCACGTTGCCGACCTGCAAAACCAGCCGGACAGCAACCGTACTCCCCAGCGGGATGCACTCACGGTACTGGATGAAAGTGGGGTATTAGTCGTCAGCGCTGACCGGCAATTACTGGAGTTGATTCGCGACTTTGCATGGAGCGCCCTGTTTCAGCAGGCCGCGCCGCGCTGGGGTACGCAGATCGACTGTTTCATGTTCGGCCATGCGGTGCTGGAAAAACTGCTGAACCCTTATGTCGGCATGACCGCGCATGCTTTGCTGATCGAGGTGGCTCCGGATTTTTTTCAGCACAGCCGGGCAGCACAGCGCGCGCAGCTGGATAAGGTCGTTGCGGCTACGCTGCGGGCGGATGGTCTGCTGTCACCGTTAAGCATGAACCCGTTTCCCCTGCTGGGTGTGCCGGGCTGGTGGCCACAACAGGATGCGGCGTTTTACCAGAATGGCCATTATTTTCGGGCTAAAAGCCGCGAACGCAGGGTGCAAATCCTGCAGGCGGTTTAGTCGTTTGCCTGTTCCTGAGTGCATACCGCCCGTACCTGCTTCAGACTCTCGATCAGATGGGCGCAACAAACGGGTAGCAAGCAGGTACAGTGGCAGCACTGTGTTGTATAATCGGTGGATACCTAAATACCCGGAGTAAAATGATGAACCCAACCGTGCAAACACCCCCTTCATCCCTGGTGCAGCGCACCGATCAGGCAGGCATTACTACCCTGACTCTGAATCGTGCCGAAAAATTCAATGCGCTGTCTGATGCACTGCTGGCTGAAATGACGCAGGCGCTGGATAGCCTTCGTGAGGATGCGAGTGTGCGGGTGGTGATCATCAAGGCTGCCGGGCGGGCGTTTTGTGTGGGGCACGACCTGAAGGAAATGCGCACCGACAGCAGCCCTGCAAAAGCCAAAGACCTGTTTACCCGTTGCGGCGAAATGATGCAGCGCATTCAAGCCTTGCCACAGCCGGTGATTGCCAGCGTGCATGCCGTCGCCACCGCAGCGGGCTGCCAGCTGGTGGCCGCTTGTGACCTCGCGGTGGCGAGTGATAAGGCTAAATTTGCAGTGTCGGGGATCAATCTCGGCCTGTTTTGCTCGACCCCGGCGGTGGCACTCAGTCGTAACATTGGCCGCAAGCAGGCGCTGGAGATGCTGTTGACCGGTGATTTTATTAGCGCCGACCAAGCACTGGCCTATGGCTTGGTGAATCAGGTGGTCACGCCTGAAGAACTGGATAGCACCGTCTTGGCGATGGCGGAGAAGATTGCCGCCAAACCACCGGCAGCAGTGCGGCTCGGTAAAGAACTCTTTTATCAGCAGCTAAACCAGCCGCTGGCGGAAGCGTATGCACTCGCGAATGACGCGATCACCTGCAACCTGTTTATGGAAGATACCCTGGAAGGGGTGGATGCGTTTCTGGAGAAGCGTGCGCCGAACTGGCAGCACTAGGTGGGGTAGGTTTGCTTAAATCATCAGGGCAGGAGCCTATCCCCACCCTGATGATCCATCCTTAACGTGCTTGCAGTAAAAACTCCAGCACCATCGCCGCTGTCCAGGTAAAGCGTCCGCCGCCACAGCCTTCGCCGGTCAGCGGGTCGTAGTATTCGGCAAAGCCATGCTCGATCAGCTCCAGGCTAGAGGCAACAATCGCATCAGCGGTAGCGGTTTCGCCCAGACGCTGCAAGCCGTCGGCAATCATGTAGTTCATGATCAACCAGACCGGGCCGCGCCAGTAACGCTTGGCATCAAACTCTGCCGCTGCCGGGTCATGGCTGGGAATCAGGTATTGACTGCGGGTGCTCAGTGCCTGAATCCTGGCGGCGATCCGGTGGCCATAGTCTGCGCCGACATCCGCAAACACGGCTAACAAGCCAGCGGATGAGGGGCTATCGACCCGTGTGCCCAAGGTGCGATCCAGACAGACATACTGGCCGTGCTGCTCACTCCACAAGCCTTGCAAAGCCTGAATACCCTTGTCGGCCATCGCTTGATGACGGGCTGCCAGTTCGTCCATGCCCAACTCGGCGGCCAGTGCAGCGGTATCGGTGCAGGAACGAATCAGAATGGCATTGAAGCCGGGGTCGACCATCTGGAACGGTGAGGCATCATGCAGCAGGCTATTATCCCAGTTCAGGGAGCGGAAGTGCTGCACCAGCCAGACATAACGGTCGTATTGCGCCTGAGTCGGGCGGTGTGCCGGGTTAGCGTGCGAGGTATCGCGCCGGGTGTAAGGCTGGACACCTTCGGTGGGCACACGCTCGAAGGCCGCGTCCCAATCCACCGAGTTATCCCGCCCGGACTCCCAGGGGTGAATAATCGCGACCAGCCCAGTGCGTTGCGGGTCACGGTTGGCATAGAACCAGTCATGCCAGCGCGCTACTTTTGGCAACAAGGCGCTGGCCTGTTTAATGGCCAAGGTCTTGTCTTTGGCGCGTTCGAACAGGCGGCGAATGGCAAACCCGGCCACGGCAGGCTGGGTAATCCCGGAGGTGGGGGTTGGGCGTTGCGTGCCCCACACGGAAGGCCCCGGAAAGTAACCGTCATCGTGTTCATGAAAGACAATGTGCGGCACCATACCGTCTTCCCATTGATGCTCGAACAGGGTGTTGATTTCTGTCCAGGCGCGTGCCTCGTCGATATGCGCCTGCCCGAGTGCCGTCAGGCAACTGTCCCAGTTCCATTGAAACGGGTACAGGCCTTTGGTCGGCACGGTGTAAGTGCCACGGTCATTTTCACGCAGGATTTCAGCGGCATGACTGAACAAGGTGGCTTTATCCAATGGGGTCATAAAGTGGGTCATCGTTAATCTCTCAGGCAATGGCTAAAGTGGTCTGTTTGTCAAACCAGCGGATACGGTCATTCTGCGGCACCAGCTGCAACACGTCACCGGCCTTCACGCTGGCATCGCTGTCAATCACTGCCCGGAACAGGGCGTTATCGACGGCACAAGTCACCAGAATGTGTGCGCCGAGTGGCTCAACCACCCGCACGGTAGCACGGATGCCGTCCATGCTTTGCTCAGTCGCCGGGTGCAGGTCTTCGGGGCGAATGGCAAATTCAATCTCACGGTCGGTGTGCGGGCCGTTAAACAGCTGCCCGGCTACCCGCCATTGACCCATACCCTCTGGCTTGGCAGGCAGGAAATTCATGGGCGGGTTGCCGATGAAGCTGCCGACAAAGCGGGTCGCCGGATTACGGTACACTTCCACCGGGTGGGTGGCCTGTACCATGTGGCCTTGGTGCATGACCGAAATCCGATCCGCCAGACTCATCGCCTCGACCTGATCGTGGGTCACATAAATGGTGGTGGTCTTGCTGGCGGCCAGTACACCTTTCAGCTCGGCACGCATTTCCAGCCGCAGCAGCGCATCCAGATTGGAGAGTGGTTCATCCATCAGGATGACATCTGGCTCCATCGCCAGCGCCCGTGCCACGGCTACCCGCTG
The DNA here is from genome assembly GCA_964293125.1 of uncultured Thiothrix sp. Lineage (GTDB taxonomy): Bacteria > Pseudomonadota > Gammaproteobacteria > Thiotrichales > Thiotrichaceae > Thiolinea. The sequence continues at coordinate 40,825 of CAXYXY010000007.1, forward strand.
GCGTTGTCCGCCGGAGAGTTGCCCGGAATAACGCTTCAGCAAGGCTTCGATATGCATCAGTTCGGCAGTGCGCTCGACCCGTTCGGTCACCACACTGTCGGGCAGTTTTTTCATGCGCAGGCCAAAGGCAATATTTTCAAACACGGTCAGGTGCGGGAAAACGGCATAGTTTTGGAAGACCATGGCAATCCCGCGTTCCCGCGCGGGCAAATGATCCACCCGCTTGCCGCCGATCCAGACTTCACCCTCGGTTGGGCTTTCCAGACCGGCGATAATGCGCAGCAAGGTGGTTTTGCCACAGCCCGATGCACCCAACAGCACCATGAATTCCTGATCCGCAATGGTCAGGTCAATCGAGTGCAGGGCTTGATAACTGCCAAAACGCTTGGCGACCTGCTTGATTCTAATTTCAGCCATGATCAGGCTCCCTTGAAATGTGAAGGTTCATCAAATGGTTCATCGGTTGGCAATCCCCCACATGGCGAACAAATACTTGCGCACGGCAAAAATGAAAATCAACGCAGGCACCACCAGCACAAAACCGCCCGCGAACTTCAGATGCATCGGTGACACATCCAGACTTTGCAGCAGGAAGGCGGTCAGGGTGCGATTCTCGATGGTGAGTACCGCTGCCGCAAAGACCTCATTCCACGAAATGACGAAGGCAAACACCGCTGAAGCCGTAATGCCCGGCAATACCAGCGGCAGAATCACCCGGCGGAACGCCTCAAGCCGGGTGCAGCCCAATGTCCATGCCGCCTCTTCCAGTTCCAGCGGGATACCGGAAAACAGCGAAAAGGTAATCAGGATCGCAAACGGCAAGGCCAGTGTCGTGTGCACAATCGCCAGGCCGAACAGGGTGTCATCCAGCCCGGTACGAATGAACAACACCGCCAGCGGCAAGGCCAGCAGGGGCAGCGGGAACGCCCGCGTCATCAGGATCAGCACCCGAAACGCGCTCTTGCCGGGAAACTCAAAGCGCGACAAGGCATAACCCGCCGGTGCACCGATCAGTATCGACATCACCATGGTTAAACCGGCCACCAGAATCGAGTTCATTAACGCTTTGCTGATGCCGGAGAAACCGGCAAAAAATTCCAGACTGCCGAAATCCAGCGCCGGAATGAAGGCTTTAGGGAAAGCCGTCACGGCCTCGGGTGCTGACAGGGTGTTGACGATCAACAGGTAAATCGGCAGCAGCACCCAGGCACACAGCACAATAATGGTCGCGATAAACAGCCCGCGTGCCGCCTGATTGGGAGTAGCATGGGTACTCATATCTGTGCTCCTTTAGGAACGCGCAGCACGCGAATGATCAACAGGGTGAACGCAATCGAGAGCGCCAAAATCACCATCGCCAGCGCCGCCGCCGTGTGGCCGTCCTGCAGGTCAAACTGGTAGTTGTAGATTTCTCCCATCATCACCGGGAAGCTGGTGCCGCCTAGCGCGGCGACGACCGCAAACACTTCAAACGCCAGAATCACCCGCAAAATCAGCGCAGTCTGCAAGCTCGGGCGCAGCAATGGCAGGGTGACCCGGCGGAAGGTTTGCCAGCGGCTGGCACCAAACACCTCGGCAGCCTCACCGTATTCTTTGGGGATCAGACCCATGCCCGCGACCAGAATCACCAGCATGATAGCCGTCGCCCGCCAGATTTCAGCCAGCGCTACCGCAACAAAAATAATCCATTTGTTTTCGTAACTCAGGAAATTGGTGGGTTGGTCAATCATGCCCAGCCCATGCAGCATCGAGTTCAAAAACCCGGTCTGCTCGAAAATGGCCAGCCAGATAATCCCTGCCGCCAGATCCGAAATGCCCAAAGGGATCGTCCAGATATACAGAACAATATCGCGCCCCTTGTTCATTTTGCTGACCAGCGTAGCCATTAGTAATGAGAGTACCAATTGGATTGGCACGACGGCGGCTGCAAGTAATACGGTGTTCCAGAAAGAAATCGGGAATTTCCAGTACCCCAACATGTTGTCGAAGTGCTGCAACGTGAAACCGGCATCATCGGTAAAGGCTTGCCAGGCGACCAATGAAAAGGGGTAAAGGAAAAACAGGCATAAAAATAAAACTGAAGGTAATAGCAGCAGATAAGGAAGCTTTTTGTCTGCCATGATAATGAACTCCTGTGGATGCGGGAACTGTGACCCTAACCCCCAATCCTCAGCCCTTTCCCCGCGAAGGGGAAAGGGGTCTGGCGAGATGAAACGGGGGGGTCTGTTACAACTTAATCAACCGGGCAAGCCCCTTCAGATGGCTTGTCAGGTGCCCAGCAAGGGGCTTTGGTCTCTTCCATAATCTTGCGCAGCACGTCACGCTGTTCGCTAAGAACGGTTTTGATGTCCTGTTTGGCCAATACGATACGCTCAAAAGTATCGGTATAAACCTGGCTGAACTTGCCCCCTTGCTCACCCAGTCCGGCAGGTAGCAAGCCAGGATTGGCATCGGCTGCACCGGCCATCTTGGCAATCGCAGAGCCAAGCGCACGTGTAGAAGCCTGAATATCTTCCGGCAGGGCAACATCGACCACCGGGAAGAAGTTGGTCGCTTGCAGGGTAGCAATTTGTGTTTCCGGCTTCATCATGTAGGCCACCAGCTTTTTGGCAGATTCCATGTCGGGTGCCGTTTTCGGGATGGCCAAGCCAGCAATCACCGGCATGAAACCACGCCCGGTTGGGCCTGCAGGTGCCGGGAAGGCGACAAAGTCATCCGGACGCTTGTTGAACGCATCGGCCAGCCGGGCGGCATGGTCAAAGGCAACCCAGACTTCATCCGACAGGAGCTGTTCCTGCATGAAAGAGAAGTTGGTTGAACCGGGGTTGGTATAGCTCCACAATTCCCTGAACTTGCCCCAGGCCACTTCCGCTTCCGGTGACGCGAATTTGGTCACCGACGAGTTGGTATAGGACGGGTAGAGATAGCCCTGGAAGAAGCGGTGCTTCAGACCCTTGGGGCCGGCAGGGAAGCCGAACTTGGGGCCACCGGTTTTTTCAGCGAGGTTTTTTGACCATTCAATCAGCTGGTCGTAGGTGAGTGCATCAATGTCTGCGCCTTCAGGCAGGAATTCGAGTGCCTTTTTGTTGGCAGCCATGACATAAGTGGCTTGCATCCACGGCAGGTATTTTTGTTCACTGCCACCGAGCTTGCCCAGCTTGGCAAAAGTTTCATTAACCTTCACATCACCCAGATCAACCGAGGACAAATCAACCAGGCTGTCAGCAGGTAATGAAGAAAAGTCGCCGTGTAAGGCACCCAGCACGCCAATCGTGCCTTTATCGGCTTCCAGTTCAGCTTGCAGGCGAGTCAGCCAGGGGCCGCCATCACCGGGTTGAAAATCAACCGCCTGACCGGCACCAGCTAATACTTTGTCGCGCATGGCTTGCGCTTCTTCGACCGGCTTGGCCTGGGTAGACCAGAACAGCAGGTCAGCGTAGGCGCTGGTGGTCAGGGATAAGGACAACGCTGCGACCGACAGGGTCGCAAGGGCGGTTTTCTTCAGTTGTGGTAATTTCATCGGGTCTCCTCCTGATGGTGAGAGGTCGGTGGGCACGCTCTCATGTGGTTTGGTGTAACGTTATATCATAGTAATAATACCTTAAAAACAAGTCAATAGCTGGGTACACTTATTTCACATGCCGGGGTGGCTGGTGTAATATTGGTGTAACGTTTTTCTTTCCCGTTTTCTTTCATTTATCCACACCAAGGACATGCTGTGACCCGATCCACGATTGCAACCGTTTCCAAACAGGCGGGAGTTTCCATTTCTACGGTGAGTCAGGTGATGCGCGGTTCCGGGCGGATTTCACAGGAGACCCGCGACAAGGTGTTGCAGGCGGCCAAAGAGGTCAATTATGTGCGTGACAATCGGGCGGCGGCCATGCGTTCCGGGCATTTCCGGGAAGTGGGCTTTCTGATTCATCACATTGCCAATCCGTTTAATGCCGAAGTGCTGGCGGGTGTCAGTGACTTGCTGGAGCAGCATGACTATCTGGTTTATCTGCTGGATGCACGGGACGATGCTGTCCGCCAGCAACGTTATCTGGAAACCCTGATCGGGGGCGCGCGCGGTGGTTTGTTGTGGGTGCCTGCCCAGGGGACTGATCAGGCATTGGTCGAACGGGTGTTGGCACAAAAGGTGCCGACCGTGACCTTTCTGCGTTCCTTATCTGGAGCGCATTTTGATCATGTGGGCATCGAAAACGCCGACGGAACCCGCGCCGTCACGGAGTATCTGGTGAGTTTAGGGCATCGGCATATTGCCTATTTGGGGGGGGCGGGGGAGGCTGAGTCGCGGATGAAACGGATTGCGGGGTATTTGACGGTGATGCTGCAAGACGGTCTGGATCTGGGTTTGGGTGCGCCGCTCGTCTGGCCGTGTGAAGACAGTAAAACCGGGGGCGCGCATGCGTTGCCGGAACTGCTGCGGCAACACCCGCAAATCACCGGCTTGGTGTGCAACGGTGATATGGTCGCGATGGGTGCGACGCTGGCGCTGGCACGGATGGGTAAAACGGCGGGCAAGGAAGTATCGGTGGTCGGTTTTGATAATACTGCCGAGGCCGCTTTGTGGACACCGCCCCTCACCACACTCGCGGTTAACCCGTTTGGGCTGGGGCAACAACTGGCACAGACTTTGCTGGAGCGGATCGAAAATCCGCAGTCGGTGGTGCGTAGTATCAATCTGCCGGGCAAGCTGGCGATACGCCAGACGAGTGGGCCGATTAGCTGTTTTACGGTTTAGTCGTTTTGACAGATGCACAGATTTAACAAGTTATTGTTAAGAATTGTTGCAAATTATTCAACCTTAATCAGTGAGGTGGAATAATCAGTCTGGATTTGCCGGAAACTACCAATAAACGGGAGTAGTCATGCCCGAAGATCAAACCCCTATTTACCGCAGGCTTAGTAAAAAGCGTGCATCCGCTCCGACAGCGCCGTCTCAATTGCAGGAAAATCAGCAGTCAGCTCAGCAAATTGAAGAGCTGATTGCCCGTATTCAGCAAAAAGAAAAAGAGCTGCTGGCATTAAATGATCAGGCACACATTATCGATAACCTTACGCGTAAATTGCAGAACACGGAAGTGGCGATGCAGGCAGCTACCCGCCAGGTAGAAGAAAAGGCTCTCATGATTGATAAATTACAGGACAAACTGGAGGCACAAAGTCTGCTGATGATGACGAATAACGAACAGGCCGAGTTGATCGATGATCTGACAGGTCGCTTACAGGAAATGGAGATCAAGTTAGCGGCATCATCCATTAATAGCCAGCATGTGGCCGCGCAAAATATTGCCAAAACACACATGATTGCAGGCATGTCGCTGGGCTTGTTACCGGCACCCCTGTTTGATATTGCTGCCTTGACGGGCACCCAGCTTAATTTGCTGCGCAGTTTAAGCCAGCATTACGGAATTTCCTTTGATGAACAGACCAGTAAAGCGGTGGTGACCTCGCTGCTGAGTGGCTCCATTCCGGTACTGACGGTGCTGGGTCTGAGCAGTATCGTCAAAATTATTCCCGGTATCGGCACCATTGGGGGTGGCATCAGCATGACGGTATTGGCCGGTGCAGTGATTTATGCCACTGGCCAGGTATTCATTCGCCATTTTGAAGCGGGTGGCACTCTGGAGAATTTCGATGGCAAGCACTGGCAAGCATTTTTCAAAGAACAGCTCGCAGAGGGTAAGGCATTTGTCAGAAGTAAGGTGGGTAAAACCGAAGATAAAGAACAGCCACAGGAAACAACCAGTCATCAACAGTAAACCATGGGTCATTATTGAAATAGGCAGGGCGTCATGTTTGTCACAGCCAATAACTTAATCGGTGTAGAGCCTTTCTTCATTGAGTTCGAGCAGACCTATCTGCATGGCGATATGCTATTGGGTGATACCTCCATGCAGCCCGACCTGCTGTTGTTACATGGGCAGCATTTCTCGCAGAGTCGTTCGCGCTTTTTTATGCTTCGGCAGTTTTTGTTGAAACAGTATGGCCTTTCATCCTGCATGTTCGACTTTATGGGTCACGGCAACACCAGTGGCGACGGGTCAATGTCCAGTTTGCAGCACCGTACCCGGCAGGCGCAGGAAATTATTGACGCCTGTTTCGATAGCCAGCCCTTCAGTATTGTGGCGGTCGGGCAGGGGGCGTATACCGCCCTCCAGCTGACTGAGATGGCCGATGTTCGCCATCTGGTGCTGTTGTCCCCAGAGATCAGCAGTGACGCAGACCGCCAGGAATGTGCACAGACCGCGCGTGACTTCCGAGGCAATATCTGTTTAATGACCGATCAGGCTAACCCGCAAGCTAACCTCCAATCTACCACCCAACAGGCGGCCATCCAGTGTCTGTGTGGGCAAACCAGCCTGCGCTCAGGGCGGCGACAGATCATCGAGCATTGGGCGTCGAACAGCTCGGGCAAGTCACTGATGGTCGATATGGAGACGAATAGTGCCGTCTTGATGCGGGTGGCTGAGGTCATTGCTTCCGCTTTGATATGATCAGTTTATCGAATGTAAAGAAATGTTAAGTAACGCGGCGATTAAACAGCAGACTTGTATACTAAAGGTCTACGTATTATTCGAGGAGATACTCATGTTATTACCGATGAAGTTTGTGGTAGGTGCGCTAGTCGGTGCTTGTTCTACCTATATTTATAAAGACGCTAATGCCCGCGAGTGGGCGAAAAATACCGGCAGCAAACTGGGTCAGAGCATTACTGCGTTATTTGCCAACAAAAAGCCGGTAGAAGCCGAAGCTGCGAGTGAAGTGGTCGTAGATGTGACAGCGACTGAACCCGCTGTAGAGGGTGCCGCAGTAGCCGCGAGCAAATAGTCATACCGCCGTTATTGAGGCCAGTCTTTTCTTTATCCTGTGTATGAGGTAAGTGATGCTTCACGTGGGAATCATGTTGGTGGTGGGTGGTGCTGCCGGAGCCTGGTGGCGTGAGCGCAGGCTCCGGCGACTGGCCAGACCCCAGCAGTCATTGCAGGCACCGGATCATCTGCCGCCCGAGCAGGAAAAAAGCTTGCCCGAGCCGGTGGACAAGGTATTCGATGATGTCGGGGAACTGCATCATTACCAGCGGGTTTCATGGTATTCACTGGCATTTTCGGCCTCTGGTGCCTGGTTTTATCCACCGGCTGCGCTAGTAAGTGTCCCGTTGCTGGGCTATAACGCTTACCATTTCGGTAAAATCGTTTATCGATCCCGGCGATCAGAGCAACGATCCCCGATGACCGTGTTTGAAGTGATTGCCATCGCCGGAACTTTGGCAACGGGTCGCCCGGCGATGGCTTCTACCCTGATGCTGTTTTCGTTTGGCACCCGCAAATTATTGTTGCAGGCTGGGAATATTGCCCACAATGTTGATTTTACCCGCCCGATTAATCCCCGACTCGCCAAAGTCTGGATTTTGCGCGAGGGCGCAGAACTGGAAACAACCGTTGCCCAGGTGCGATCCGGGGACACGCTGGTTTTGCATCCCGGTGACACTGTCTTGCTGGAAGGCAGGGTGATGGAAGGGGAGGGAGCCGTCCGCCAGTTCAGTTTAAACAAGCAAATGAAGGTCATTCCCAAACAGGAAGGTGACAGGGTATTCCCTTTCACCCAACTAGAATCAGGCTGCCTGCATATTCAAGCTATCTAGACAGAATAACGATAAACAAGGCCTTCAGGTGAAAACAGCAGCGTACTATTGAGTGAGTACATTTTCTGCTGTTCATTTCACTAATCGAACAACGGCTGACTAATGAAATCAAACAATATCAGGCTATTCTATAGTCCGGTATGTTTTGTAGAGCGAGTGTGAACAATTTGAAACAAGCAGCCCTGAATCAGAAGAAATTACTGATTGTCGAGGACGACGGTATTCTAAGCAAATTTTTGCAGTCTTACCTGTCACGTTCCGGTTATCAGGTCGATTGCCTGCCTGGTGGTGAAGGCTTGCCGGTGCGCCTGGAAAAGTCGCGCGTTGATTTGGTGGTGATGGATGTCGTGTTGCCCGGTCGCGATGGCCTCTATTGGTTGAAATGGCTGCGACAATACCACCCTAATACCCGCACTATCCTGACTTCGGTCAACGCGGGCGAAGATGACCGTTTGATTGGGCTGGAAAGTGGGGCAATGGATTACCTGATCAAGCCGTTTCATGATAAGGAGTTATTGATCAGGATCGGGCATGTGTTGCGCCAACAGATGATGCGTACTGAGGAAAGAGTCATTTATTCCGGCAATTTGACGATAGATCTGGAAAATCATGTCGTTACACGCGACGGTGAAGAGACGCATCTGACGGCACTGGAAGCCAATATCCTCAAGTTACTTCATCTGAACTCGGGTGCTTATCTGAGTCGGGAAGAAATCATGTTGCAGGTGAAAGGCACGAGCTACCACCCGCTGGATCGCAGTATCGACATTCACATCAACAAGCTCAGAAAAAAGATCGAAGAAAATCCCTCCAGCCCGACCTATATTCGCACTATACGGGGTAAGGGTTATTGTTTTCATTTAAACCATCATGATCTGGCTGATACCGATGTTTGAATGCCAAAAATAGCGGGTTTTTGATGGCGAGCGAGCAGATTTTAATGAGATTAAAACCCATGTAAACAACGGATAAATTGGAAAAATAACGACGACCGTGCATAATAGACTTGGTTTTCACAGTGAATTTAATGAATGAAAAACATAAATATGGACATGGAAATCCTGAACCGTATGGCTACGCGGTTGGGGACTGAAGATACAATTGATTTGTTAACGTTTTCGTTGCCACTGATTGTGGAACGTGAACAAGCCTTGCGCAGTGCCCTGTTACTGGGTGACAGGGAGTCTGCCCGGCTTTATGCGCACAAGACACTGAGTTCGGTCAGGCTTTATGGTTCAGAGCGTTTGGAGCAGCTGCTGTTGAGTGTTCAGACGCTGAAAACAGACGAAACAGACCTGACCGCTTTCCAGCAAGCACTATCCGCTGAGCTGGAACTGGCGATAAACGCCATCCAGTCGTGGCTTGCCATGAGAGTGTCCCCATCAGCTACTGGCAGTGCCGCTATCCCGGATGCCTAACAGGAACTTGTAGATAGTCTTGCGAAATAGCCAAAGGGTCAGGCCTGCCTTGAGAAGCAACAGTCCCCAGATAATCCAGGCCACGTCGATATAACTGGTCGTCTTCTTGTGCCTGAATTGAACAGGCAGCAACTCCAGATAAGCCTTGTGCGCCGGGATGGCCGGTTGCACGCCAGACACGGGGGCTGCATACAGAAACAGGTTGCTGTTACCCGGCAGGTAGATAATGGATTGTACGGTGCGGGTGTTAAACAGTTCATAACCGTCATTCGCCGTATCGGACAGGATATTGGACACATCACTCACTTTAGCCGGTTGAGCCGGGCTGAAACGCGCCATTTCCTGCAGGCGTTCCCAGCGTACAATATCCTTGGCATCCGTGCAGTTGTTCGGCAATTCCGCCAGCAGATTGCAGCCCACCACCGCTATTTGGCGGCGGTGATCCCAAGGTCGGTCGGTGTGCAACGGGCTTTTCCAGGTTCTGGCTTTCCCTTGCCCCGAAGCCGGGTATTCCAGCACCTGCACTATTTTCCGGTCGCCCACCAGGATATTCTGGCTGGCAGCGTATTGCTGTTTTAACAGGTAGCGGCTGGCCTCTGGCAAGGAATGGCTGTTGTCCAGTGCGGTGCGCACCGTAAACCCCACGCTGCTGTCATGACCGACATTGCGGGTGAGTGGCGGGTAGGGCGAATAAGGCTCGGCTTTCAGCGTGGTAATAAATACACCGCTGTCATTAAAGCCCGCCAAAACCGGCAATAAACCGGCAAAGCCAATGTTCACTACACTGTGATCCACGTATTGGTAGACCGTAATCGTTTGCAGGCTGCGTAATTCAGGCGAGCTGGCCCAGTCCAGATTACGCCCGATAATGCTGCCTGCTTCAGCCGACACCTTGCCCATCACCCCAAACCCGCTGCCCGCCGGTGCCTGCCCGATATCAGTCAGCAGATTGAGCAGATAAAATTCATCTTCAGATAATTGCCCGTCACCCAGCCGGTTATCTCTGACTAAAGTCCAGGCGGCGATCACGCCTTTCAATTCTTGCTGGTAAGGCGCATCCAGCGCTTCCAGCAGCCCCGGCAAACGCCCCTGAATGAGGGCATCTGCGGTTGATTGCCCAAACAGGCTATTCAGGTGCGCATCGTAGCGGCGTTCAATATCAGGAAAGAGCCGTTTTGCCTGCCGCCCGGTTTCCAAACCCGCTTCCAGTGGCGTGCGTTGGCTGGCGTCAATGTGCAATACCGGCAGGGTAAGCGGTGTATCCGGGAGGGTCATCGGGTTTGTGCTGCCCAGAGTGGGGAACAGCAGAAAAAATGCGATGGCCATGACGGTCAGCCGGTGTACGTTCATCCCGCCTGTTCCTCCAGCTGACCGGCTTCCATCTGTAGCACCCGGTCAGCCAGCGCGAAATACGCATCGTCATGCGTCACGGCAATAATGGTTTTGCCTTGTTGCTTTAACTCCGGAAGGATGTTTGTATAAAAATGGCGGCGAAAGGTGGGGTCTTGATCCGCAGCGAGTTCATCCAGAATCAACACCGGGCGGTGCTGCACTACAGCGGCAATAAAGGCGAGGCGTTTGCGATGCCCGGTGGACAGGTGGGTTTGGGTGAAGCGGCCATCGACAAATTGTGTTTTTTGCGCCAGGCTCATTTTTTCCAGCCAGTGATTGATCTCATCGGCCTGCGCCGCACTGACGCCGTACAGGCGCTCAAACAAATGGAAGTCGTTAAACACCACGGAAAACAGTTCGCGGTAAGCAGGGTAGTCGGCGCGGGTGAGTACCCGCTCATCGAGCTGAATATGCCCCGCCTGCGGGTGATACAGGCCACAAATCAGCTTCAGCAGGGTGGATTTGCCACTCCCGTTCCCCCCGGTAATAAACACCGTTTCCCCGCGTTGGCAGCTCAGGCTGAACGGGCCGGCATCAAACAGTGAGTTACCCTGTTGATCCTGATACGCGAAGGATAGCGCCTGCAGACGGATGCGGGAAAAGTCAGGGGATAAGGCATTGTCCGCCGGGGTGGACTGGGGCTGGCCGGGTTGGGTGGATGGGGGTGATGATGGGCTGGACTGGGCTGATTGCTGGGCGGCGGCCTTGTCGAGCGCTTCATCCAGCCGGTCTTCCAGCCGATACAGGCTGCTGACGGCCACATTGGTCTTGGACACATTCGGCAGCGCGGCGGCAATCATCGAGACCGGTTCCATCATGAACAGCACGGTGGCAATTACCTGAAACAGGTTTTCCTCATGCGCGACAATCAGGCTGGGCAAAATAAAGACCACGACCATCAGCAGCAAATAAAAGGTGACGTTGGACAGCAGAATGTCTTCCATCAGGCGGACATTGGAGCGGCACTTCAGCTCACTGGTCTCGTTGGCCAGCTGCTTGATGTCCGCAAACAGGTCATCACTTTCCTGACGGTTGACCTTCAGTTGTTTAAAGCCACGCAGTAACGCGGTAAAGCGTTCAAAAAAGACGCCTTCCTTGCGGGATGCTTCTGACAACTCCTGAAAGGTGCGGTGATAATGGCGCACGAACAGCGGGATGGCGATACCGATCAACAGGCTGGCGGCCAGAAAACTGGGTGGGGACAGCCACAACAGGTACAGACTGGCGAATACTAGCACCAGCAGCGATTCCACCCCCGTTACCATGTACATGGCGGATTGGGCAATGGTGTTGGCACCCTGCGTGAGCGGGGAATAGTTACCGATGTCACCGATTTCTTCAATGGTGCGCAGTTCGGTGCGGCGTACCTTGTCCGCCAGACGTACCCGAAAGCTTTGCAAGGCGGTTTCCACTGCCGTGACTGCCTCGCGCTGTGAGGTACGCTGGGCAAAAATAAACAGGGTAAAGGTCAGCAGGTATTGCATAAACAGCTGGGCTTCAATCGCACCATCCTGTAGCTGGGTCGCCGCCTGATTGAGGATCACCAGCAACAGGCTGTTGGCAATCCCGGAAATACCCGCCAGCAACAGGATACGGCGTTTGGATACCACCGTTTCCTGATTCATGAACCGGATCAGTTTCATGTTGCCTTATCCCAGAGCCGCAGGTGGTGGTGTGGCTTGCTGTTTTTTACCGGTCAGAAACAGCAAGGTGGCGATGACATTACCTAGCAGGAAGCTATAAATCATCGCAGCGGCCACCCCCTGGAACTGGGTGGTTAGCTGGATAAAGCTGGGTAGGTTGAAGTTACCCTCGGTGCCAAACAAAGCGACACATAAGGTTCCCCAAACCCCGCCCACCCCATGAATGGCGACCAGATAGGCGGCAGGAATTTGCCAGCCCTGTTTGAGAAACGACTTGCGTAACAAATTGAAAGCTACGTTCTGTAAGAACCCCGCCATCGCACCAATCGCCAAGGCCTCAGCAAAGGTCACGCTTTGTGCACACGCCGCAATGGCGACCAGACCACTGACGAAACCGGACAAACCGCGTGAAATCCGCCCCTGATCGGTGTGGAAAAACACATAGTGCAAAAAGGCCGTTATGCCACCCGCCGCCGCCGCCAAACCGGTGTTCAGCATGACGCTGGGGATCTGTTCGCTGGAAATGGGCAGGGTACCGGTCGTGAAGCCCAGCCAGCTCAGCCACAATAATTGGGTCGCACTGGATGAATAAACCGGCTCATCCCGGCCTTTGTCCTCGTAGTCGGGTCGGTTTCTACCCATCTTCCAGACGATGACCAGCGCAAACCAGGCGGAGACCGCATTGATGGTGGTCGAACCCGCCTGATCAATAAAACCGGCACCTTGCAACCAGCCATTGTTGTTCGGAATAAAATAACCTGCCCATGCCCAGTGGCCAAAGACCGGCATCAGTACCGCACCGACAAACAAAGCCAACACCATGTGGGCGGTGCTGGAAATCCGGTGGCCGATGGCCACATAAACAATCAGCGCGGCCATCATCGCAAAGCCGGTCTGGTACATCACAAATTCGATAAAGCTGAACAGGGGCTTGGCGCCGGGTGTATTAGCGATATCCTGAAACAGGTAAGACGAAGTACCAATCCAGCCGGAGGCGCTATTACCGTACATCAAACCAAAGCCGAGCAGGAAATAACCGAGAAAAACGCCCAGGCAAGCCAGCACCATCCCCTGCTGTTGACCCGTACCATCCGCTAATAATTTGCTCGCCTCCTTGTTGCCGACGCCAGACAGGATAAAAGCCACGGGCGCAAAAAAGACCAGTACAATCGACAGTAGCATCCACAAACGGTTGAGGTCGCCATTAATCGCCAGCTGCATGTCTTTGGCTTGCCCGGTTTTACCGGCCATGGTATCGGCAAACAGACTGATTTTGTCACTGATGGCGGTGATCTGTAGCAGGATTTCATAAAGACGGATGGAATTTTCTTCAATCAGTGATTTTTGGGCTTCAGAGTCTGCGCTGGTAGCACGCAGATCGCGCGACATCGCCATCACATCCGTCTTCATCTTCTCCAACGCTTCCGTGTTGGCGGCAATACTGCTGCGGCTTTCATCCAGCCCGCTATAGGCTTCTTTCAGTTTGTTATCAATCAGCTCCAGCCCACTACGGATAGTTTGCACACTGGTACGGTTCAGATTATCGCTGGCTTTGCTTTTTGCAATTTCGGTACGCATGGATTCCAGCGCACTCTGGATCAGTTCGATATTGGCCATGCTGTTGGCGATTTTAGGCTCATGCGGCGGGTTGGCAGGCATTGCGCTGGGGTCGCTGGGGGGGGCATTACCGTTGGCACTGTCAGGGGCTGCGTCACCGGCGGGTGTCTCAGTGCTGGCCGATGCATCGCCACTGCCCTCTGCCGGTGTCTCGGTGCCAGCCGGTGCCTCGCCACTGCCATCGCCCTCTGCCAGTGTCTCGGTGCCAGCCGGTGCGGCTGTCTGGGCGGGGGCGTTCTCCGTCGTTATCTTGTCCTCTACCCCAGCGGCTGTGTCGGTTAAGGGCAGATCATCAGCATGGGCAAGATGACTGCCTGCCAGCACGCCAAGCAGAATCAGGGTGTGGAACAAAGCAGGAAGTCGGTAGGGTTTCATGGGCATCATATCCTATGGTTTTGCGGGCGGTGTGGCGTCCGAGACGACTGGCTCGGTACTGGCAATCAGGCTGCTACATTCAGGAACCGCACCCTTGTTATTGTCCTTGATGGCTTTCTCCAGCGTCTGGAGCAAGTCAGTATCCCTGTTTCGCACGGCCAGCCGCATGCTGATCGCGGGCAACTCCGGGCTGGTAACCGGCAGTTTTATCAGGCGAGCGCCGCCGGACTGGCTGTTCAGGATGGTGGCAAGAACTCTGTCATGGTAGAACGCTTCATCCATAAACAGGGCATCAATCCGCCCGGTATACAGATCAAACACGCCATTCTCCAGCAAAGAGTAAGGCCGGAGGCGGGCGACGCTGCTATATTCATCCAGCAGGTAGAGATGCAGGAGTGAACCCTCACGGACACCGATCGTGGTGCTGCGGAAATCAGCAATCTCTTTGCGGGGTTTGGCGGACGCCTGTTGCAGCACCACTGATTCAAGCTGGCATAAGGGCGAGGTAAGCCCCAGTTGGTCAATGTCCGGGTCAATGAACGAATCAATCACCATCAGTGCATTGAGCTGTAATAATTGCACGTCTTCCAGCAGGGTATCAAAGTCGTCCGCCACAAAGTGGCAGGTCATCTTCGCATGATCACACAATGAGCGAATGCTATCGACCAGCAGTCCCTGGGCTTGCAGTTGTGTATCCAGATAGGTGTAGGGGTGGCGATTTTTCTCAATACCAATGTACAGCTCGGCGTTATCCGCCCATACTGACTGAGCCGGAAGAGTCAGTAACAGGTACAGACAAAAAGACAGGCGGCAGTCTTTCATGGTTTGCTGCCGATTTGCAGGAACATATCATGGCTGTGCAGGAAAGAATCAGGCGACAGATCAAGAACCGGCTGGTCATGCAGGCCGTAGTTTTGCAGGTTGGTCAGGTTGACCGATAGTTCTGGCAGGCCTTTCATGCGCTCGGAAAACTCATGTACCTTGATGTTGTTCAAGAGGCCACTGTAGACGGGGATGGTTTGGTTGTTGATGTCAGAGCGTTTGCCAAGGACTAGCGTGATACTGGTATCGGTATTGCGTGTGTCCAGTGAGATCGACGGGATTTTGTAGAAGACCAGGCTACGGTTCAGGCGCTGAATCAGATCCGGATTAACCCCGCGATAAGTCGGGATAAACAGGGCATCCGACTGGAGCGACAGTTTGCCATAACAGGCGGTCAGTGCCTGTTCGGTTTCCTGTGCATTTAGCACCGACAGGGCGATTTGGCATTCTGCCAGGTCTATTTTCTTGCGCTCAGTGAGCGTTTTCAGCATGTCATAATTGGCCGCTTTGCGCCCGTCGACCGTGTTTTCATAAATAACACCCAGATGCTTGAACTGCAGAATCTCCTGAGCCAGATCCAGCAGGTAAATGTTGTGGTCATCTTCATGCATTCGCTGGCTGAAGACTGAGCTGAAGGGGGTGACATTATGGCTGGAACCATACTTCTCGGTCAGCCCGGCTTCGAACCGCTCCAGCAGATAAGGGATGTGCAGGGCGGGTAACAGATGCCATTCACCTTCTCGCCAGACTTCGAACTTGTACTTTTTTCCGAGTAAATCCCCGGTTCCATCAAAAGCATGTAAACCGGTCACACCGATGGTCGCCGGAATATAGTGCAGGGTAGTCGACAGCTGCGAGGGCATGGTGGAGCCTGCCCGGCGGATGGCACTGGCTAATAACATGACCGAGTCATAGCCCTGTGCCGCATTGTAATTGGGTGGGTTGTCATAAAGACTTTGATAGTGCCGGACAAACTCCAACACTTGGGCATTTTGGTGTTCATGAGGAAATACATTCGGGGCAATGGTGTTTTGGGCAGCTGCCCCCGCTTCTTTGATGTAGGCGGGGGAGTTTAGCGAATGACGCCCCATGACCGGTTGCCCAATGCCCATTTCACGTAGCTGTTTGACCATGCGCCCTGCGGGTTTGGCACTGGATGCAATAAACACGGCATCAAATGATTTGCCTCCAAACTGGGCAATAATGTTCTGGTAAGCTTCATCGTCTTCAAAAAACGAGCTGCGATGCACCAGTTCGATGCCCAGTTTGACGGCAGAGTCCTCGAATAAAAAAGCCAGTTCCCGGCTTAAATCATCGCGGGAATACAACAATACGATTTTTTTATACCCCAGCGTTTTTGCAGCACTGGTCAATTGGGCGGCCATCACGGTGTTGCTGGGAAACATGCGAAATACATACTGGAAATTATGCCCGGTCAGCTTGGTATCCGTGCTGGCCGGTGGCATAAAGACGAGTTGGCTACGCTCATAAATAGCCGAGACGGGTACTGCAACGGCTGATTTGCGATGACCGAGTACCGCTGTAATACGCGGATTGGAGACGATACGGTTGATGGCGGATCTTGAGTCTTCAAAACTGTCGCCTTCCGGCTCAATATGCAGCTTGAGATCACGTCCTAGCAGTTTTTCAGCACTTTGATTGATTTCGTTGACAGCCTGGGTGACGCCCTCGATAAACCCCTCGTTATCACTGGATCGGATGGCCGCAATTTCAATCTCACCCTGGTTTTGCTGGGCGTAGGCAACCCGCTGTGCTGCAAAGCGGTCATAATCGGGGCTACAGGCAGCTAACGACAGCAACAGCAGCCCCGAGGGTATGATTGCGCAGCAACGGCGAAGGCACTGCCAACTCATTGACTGACTCCGGGGGTAGCAGCCTGAGCCGGTAGGGTTTGGCTGGCGGCTGGTGCGGCTGGGGCTGTCGCAGCGGCACTTGAGTTGAGGTTCAGCGGCAAGCTGGCAGTACCCGTATTTGTATTGGGAAGAGGGACTGTGGAGGAGGCTGAGTCGGTGTTCAGGATAATAGGCAAGCCATCTTTGCCGCCGCCAATAATGACGACCTTGGCATTGGGGGAAGCCGCCAGTTTTTCGGTAGCTTCAATCCCTTTGTTGCGCAAAATAGATTCGGTTAACGACTCGTTGACGATATTGTGGTAAGTCTTGATCCCTTCCGCTTCGATTTTCAGACGGGCTGCTTCTTTTTCAGCAGTTTGCGTGCGGAATTCATAAGATTTCATGAATTCTTCTTGCTGAAGCTTGTTTTCAATCGCTGCCACAATGTCGGGTGGCAGGGTAATACTACGAATAATAATATCTTCCACTTCTACGTAGTTTCGCCCGACTTCTTCCAGTGCAGTCAGAATGGCTTTGGTTAGTAAGCCAGCCTCATTGGTATAGATTTGTTCTGCTGTGTAATTGCCCAGTTCTTTCCGCATGACGGACTCGATCTGCGGCAGTATGACCCGTTGCAGATAGTCGGGGCCGATGCGTTGATGCAGGATGCCGAGCAAATCGTACTCAGGTCGGTAACGAACCGCCAGTGACAAGTGGATAGTCAGGCCTTTGTTGGAAATGATGTCAAATTCGTGAAAAGCCACCTGTTTGCGCACTTCATAAATATAAACAGTATCCAGTGGGCTAAAGATGTGCAGGCCTTCACCATAGATATGGTCTATCTGGGTTCCGCTAAATAGCCTGAATAAAATGGCAGCTTGCCCGGATTCAACACGAATAATGATTCGATTAAAGAAAAAAGTAAAAATCAAAGCAGTAATTAATGCAAGAACCATTAATAGAGATGACTTGCGCTTTAGCCATTGCCTGATTTGAATATTTAGACTAAGGTTATTATTTTCCACTAGGCGACACTATTAAGGATGAAATATAATGGCACACGATACCCCATGCACTCGGTAGAAAATGAGGCAAAGCATTTAAAGAACTCCAACCGGTACGGTGGCAACAGGCAGGAGTTCAGGGGCAACAAGGTAGGTCAGGCTGCAACGGGCACGGGGGCTTGAGCTTTCTTTCTAAACATCCGGCTTAGTGCATAGTAGCTACCCAATGCAAGAATGGCACCCCCGGCAGCGGCCATGCTGAGTGGGTGTGCGGCCACAAAGGCTTTGGTGGCGGTACTGACGGCCATTAAAGAACCTTTTCCTGCACTGGCTGCGGCAATTTGAGCTTCCATTATTCTACTCCTTGACAATCGATAAGATGGACACCATATTATCAGACCGCCCTGAAAATTAAGTCAAGGCAGGCGCTCGGTAATAGTCGGCATGAATTGTTAATTTTTGTTAATAGCTCACAGAGAATAAACCGCATTTTAGCAGAGCATGATAAAATCTTACCAGGTCATAAAATAGGAAAACAGGAAGAATGTCATCATCTGAAAATCAGCCCTCCGCTCAGGAGCAGCCCAAGGCGGATACTACGCATACGGCGGGAATAGAGCAAAATAATAGAAATACAGAACCCTTGGCAGAAAATTACGACCCGGTCGCCAATAATATTGTAAAAAATCATATTATCGCCAGTATGGCTCTGGGTCTGGTGCCGGTGGCGGTGTTTGATCTGGCGGCACTGACTGCAACCCAAATGAGCATGCTGCGCAGTTTGAGTGAGCACTTCGATGTCGATTTTGAGGACGGTGACATCAAGCCATTGCTTATGTCACTGGTGGGTGGCTCTTTGCCTGTGCTGGGAGTACTGGGGTTCAGCAGTGTGATCAAGCTGATCCCGGGCGTGGGCACCTTGGTGGGCAGTGCGAGTTTGAGTATGACCGCCGGAGCAGTGACTTATGCCGTCGGCCAGGTCTTTATTATGCACTTTCAGGCGGGTGGAACTTTGCAGGATTTTGAACCCCGTCAGGCGCGCGAGTTTTTCAAGCGTGAAGTCGCGGCAGGTCGGGCGTTTGTCCAGACAATGCGCGAGGAACTGCAAGAATTGAAACAGGCAAAGCAAGCACAGGCCGGTACAGCGGATACTGCTGATAATACGGCGGACAAGGACAAGCATGCGACACCGGGTACCTGAGCAGGTAGGTGGGATGAGTCTGCTCAGAATTCTGCTGACGGCATGTGTGGTCTGTACACTAGGCATGGGCTTGTTCACGCCGCTGGCAGGGGCTGCTGCTGACAACGGCCTCACTGAGAATGAAATCCTGGAAACAGTTTCAGTGTATAACTGGTCTGAGTATATACCCGAGGGTGTGCTGGCGGATTTTACCAAGGAAACCGGTATTCAGGTGAAGTACTCCACCTATGACAACAACGAGGTGATGTATACCCGCCTGAAACTGCTACGCGGGCGCGGTTATGATGTGCTGGTGCCTTCGACCTCGTTGGTCGGACGGATGCGCGATGAAGGCCTGATTCAGGAACTCGACCATAAACAACTGCCCCATTTACAAGACTTGTCGCCGAATTTGCTCAACAAGTCCTTTGATCCAGGCAATCAGTACAGTATTCCTTATTTATGGGGAAGCGCCGGTATTGGGATCAACTCAGACCATGTGGATGCGACCAAGGTCACGAAATGGGCTGATTTGTGGCACAAGAGCTGGCGCGACAGTGTGCTATTGACGGATGACATGCGCGAGGCCTTCCACATGGCGCTGGCCATTGATGGTCATTCGACCAACACCCAAGACCCGGAAGAAATCAAACAGGCCTATGAACGTCTGAAGAAACTGATGCGCAATGTTAAAGTGATTAGTGCGGAGCCGCGTGCGGAGTTTTTAGCCGGTAATGTGAATATCGGTGAAATCTGGAATGGTGATGCAGTGGTGGCGCAAGCGGAAAACCCGGCGATCCGGTATATTTACCCCGAAGAAGGTGCCAGTTTCTGGATCGACAGTTTTGTGATTCCAGCGCGGGCGGCGAATGTGGAAAATGCGCACAAGTTCATTGATTTTATGTTACGCCCGGATATTGCTGCCCGCTGCGTACAAGAACTGGGTTATGCCGCCTCCAACCTGAAAGCGCGGGCGCTGCTGCCGCCGGAGATCAGCAATAACCCCGCTATTTTTCCACCGGACAAAATATTGGCGAAAGCCGAATTTCAGGAAGAAATTGGCGAGGCGCGTAATTTGTATCTGTTGTATTGGGGCAAACTCAAGGCCGGTGAGTAAGCGGGTTGATGTGCACCTGCGGGCAATCGTCGCGAGTAGCCCGCACTGCGAGGCCGATGCAATGGGTATTATCCAAGAGCAGGGTCATGAACTGCCAGTCCGTTGCTGCGCCCTGGTGCGGGACTTCATGCTGCAAGCGCCATTCATAATGTATCTGCCGGAATGAAAACTGTTGCAGCGGGATGGACAAACCCTGACCTTGTGCCTTGATATAAGCCTCTTTTAATGACCAGTAGGTAAAAAAGCGTTCCTGTTGCAAGGCTTCAGTCGCAGCAGACAGCACATGTTCAGCCTCCTGCTTTACCAGCACCGTTGCGCATAAGGCAGGCAGATCATGCATCGGTCGGACACCCTCCACGTCCACTCCCACCGGGTAGTTTGGGCTGATCACAACTGCCAGTAACCCCTTGGTATGTGAAAGATTGAAGTGCAGCCCGGCATAATCCGGGTTGGCAATAAACGGTTTGCCCCATGCATTATGCGTAAACTGCCAGTCGGACGGCGGGAGGGGGGAGTGCAGGCTAAGCGTTTGGCGCAGGAAAACGTGGGCTGCAGTATAAAGACGACGGTCATCTGCAAACCGAAACGCTTGGGCGCGCGCCTGCTCGGCTGCATTCAGGCACTGCGTGTCACTTACACTCAGTGCAATGCTGTCTGGCTGTTGGATATAAAGGTAGACAGGATGATTCACGCCACTAGTTTAGCAAATTTTTAACAAACGTCTGGCAAACTGTGTTGCAAATGGCGGCTGATGGCTTGCATTTGTTCGTTCAGGAAGAAATGTCCACCCGGATAGCGAATATGCGCGAAGCGGCTACTGGTCTGTTGATGCCAGTCAGCCATATTTTCCAGCGTGGCAAACGTGTCATCCAGACCGGTGAAAGCGGTAATCGGGCAGGGCAGGGGCGCTTCAGCCTGATAACGGTAGGTTTCGTGCGCGGTGAAATCGGCACGCAACACGGGCATAAACATGTCCATTAACTCCCGATTTTCCAGCACCTGGCTGGCCGTACCGCCGTATTCCGCCAGTGCGCGCACAAATTGTGGCGTAGGCAAGCGGTGCAGTTCCCGGCTGGAGTTGGGCTGGTTGGGGGCGCGGAACGCGGAAACAAACAGGTGCTGGGGTAATGGCAATCCCTGTTTACGCAAGCGGCGGCACAGCTCAAACGCCAGCAATGCGCCAAGGCTGTGCCCAAAGAAGATAAAAGGCTTGTCCAGCAGTGGTAGCAAGGCGGGCTGCAGCTGTTCAAGCAGTGCCGGGACGCTGGATAAGGGCGTTTCATGCAGGCGATTTTCTCGCCCCGGTAACTGGACGCTGATGAAATCAAGCGGGTCATCACGAAACAGATTCGCCCACTTGAAATAAGCAAGTGAGCCGGCACCCGAATAAGGGAAAGCAAAGATGCGTGCCTTTCCCTGTTGCGGCTGCCGGTAGGTGTTAAACCAGAGTGTGTCGGGCTTATTCGGCATGGGCAATGACTGAGTCGCTATCGATCTAGAAATTAAAATACTTTCGCCAACCCAGAGACACCTTGGTTTCGTCGACGATCAGTTTATTGTCGTTATAGTCGACCGCCAAGGTAAAGTCTTTCCATACTGCACTGACTTGGTAATGGTTATAGTCATAGATACCGTCAGGGTCATTGCGCGATGAATAGTTATTGTAACCGGCCAGTGCACCCAGCGTAATCTCATTTTCCAACGGTTTGTTGACGGAGATGCTGTAGTACTGATCGCCTTTGACCAGCGAGTTCAGAAAGCGGCTGTAGTAAATTTCGAAAATATCATAAGTCCCTTTCAGCGCGACTTCTTCAAAATGATTCGTCCCGAAATTTTCCTGATCGGGGAAGCGGTAACTGAGCAAAGTTGCTTCATAGCCGATGTTATCTGACAGTCTGCCACCCTTGCCTACATAGGAGTCTATTTCAAAGAAAGGCTCGGCACCCCCGGTAGTATAACCCCTGAAACCGGTAAAAAAGCCATTGTCTGTTTGATAATGCAGACCCGGCGACAGGGAGAGTTTGTCATTCGACAAAGGAATACCCCGCGAGATATAGCTGCTCAGAATACCGATATTGGCACTGGCTTGACCCTCAGCCATGGCGGGTGTACTGATAGGCAGGGTGCTGAAGAGAGCGACCAGAGTCACTGCTGTTTTGAGGCTGTTTTTCATGACCTTCTCCTGTTTTATGTAAGTATGTCGTAACGCTATCAAGTCGGTATCAGGCAGCGTCTGCCTGTGCTTTACGGGTATGGATGGCGCGAAAGACCGGCGTCCAGCTTTGGCCGCCATCGCGTGACTCGCTGACAATATCGGTAAAACTGTCTTCGCCGGTTTTGCTGGAAGCCAGTTGCATATACGACTGTGAGCCGTCGGCTTCCCGGACAGTGGTGCCACTGCGGACATCGTTGATCACGACTGTATCGGTGTCTGCTTCGAACTGGCCTTCCAGCACATCCATCAAACCCGTGCTGCTGTCACAAGACACCATCCGGTAAACGTGGCGGTACGGGTCATACGACCAGCTGAAAAACAGCTGTGTAACCAGCTCGCCATAGGCCACCGGCATGATTTCCTGATGGAATGTGCCACCGGGGGCGCGGGTAATGGAGGTTGTCGTGGGCAAAGGTGTCGCTACCCATACGCCCTCCTCGCCCATGACATGCGCGACCACCTCCCATTCACCCGCCATGAAACGCAGGCGTTCCATACCAGTCGGAACGGGGGAAGAGCTAGAAGCCGATGCAGGGTCAGAGGCGGTAATGGCGGTGTTTTGGCTGATATGGATGCACTGCGGCCAGTCGTGCAGGGTATGCCCGTAAATGGCAGCCAGATCAGCCACCGTTAGCCGGTCAGCACTGTCGCTGTCATCCGGGTTATTTCCCAATGCCTGCTGGATAGCGCTTAAGTGGGTATTAAAAGCTTGCAGGGCGGCTGTTTCAAAGGCGGCGTAACGAGCCAGTTGGGCGTGAATAGCCGCCTCACTCGCTGCGTCAACCACCACCGTTTGTTCCAGCTGGCTGATCAGTGCCTGCGCCAGCGTGTGGCTGTTTGCATCTGCTTCGGCCTGATAGCCAATTTCACTCAAAAACTCGGCCTGTACCGCCGTCCATTCTGCCAGTGAGCGCCCACTTTCTGCCAGCGTCAAACGCGCCAGTTCTACGGCCAGCCCGGATTGCTGATCGAGTAGCTGCTTAAAGCTGTCATCCAGCAAGGACTGCAGGGCAGGGTTAGCCGTGTTGTCCACTGTGATCCGAAAGTCCTGCATCTGGATCACAAATAAAATGACCTTGCGCCACAAGTTGGAGACATGCGTACTAAAGGTGTCAAAGGCTGGCCAATCAATGTCTAACTGCGCCAGTTGTTCCGGTTCAGCCGCCTCCGGCCTGTTTTTCATCGCCTCATAGGCTTTGCAGATCATCATTTCTGCGCCTGCACAGACCTCGGCCTCGCCAATCAGCAGTTGTTCTGCTTCCAGCCAGGCATAAAAGCCTTTGGCATCCGGCAAGGTTTTTTCTGTGGCGTCCGTTTTAAAGCGGTCATTCATCATTGCCAGAAAAGTGGCCTGTTGGAAGCCTAACGCTATTTTGTACAAGCCTGCCAGAAACACCGGGACTTCACGCTCCGCGAGGGGCTGGGTCGGGCGTAGTGCCAGATAATCGGTGAGAAATACACCCGTGCCCGATACCAGCGCCAGATCATAAAAAGTCGAGACAGGTTTGCCGTAGTAGGCCTGACAACGTTGCCCCAGCCAGCCCAGCGCAGTCACCAGATTTTGCCAGTGGGGGGTGACACTTTGTAGCGCACTCATATTCATCGGGTGCGCATGTTTGAAACGACTGCCCGGATAAGTGCAGGTTTTGAACCTGGTTTCAACCGTTTGATAGGCTGCCGAGCGACCCTCACCCACCGGGCGGCCATCCGTGTCCAGGTACTCATGCACTTGCCGCTGTAGCAACCAGCTGAACAGCTCAGACTTGTTCCTACCCATCATTCAGCCCTGCTTCCGGCGCAAAACCAGCTGCACTTCGTCTTTGGTGTAAATGAACGAGCCAAACAGTCCCAGAAACCAGTATTTCGGTGATAGCAAAGCAGACCAGCGATAGCCTTCATTCAGCGTACTGAGTCCGCCGTAATTGTCCCAGTAGTGATCCATCGCGGGCACATTCAGGAACGGAATCCGGCTATGGAAAAACGGGTGGCGGGCTATTTGCGTGACTTCCCAGCGACGTTGTTGCGCCTGTTCGATTAGCCAGGTATGCGGCAGGATGTGGCGGTGGAAGGGTTGTTGCAGGATTTGCCGATGCTGCTCAATGTTCGCCAGGTTAATCGCCAGTGCATCCGGGGTTTCGATATAGACGCCACCGGTTTCATTCGTCAAGCCCATCAGGGTTTCCAGATGCAAGACGACATCGGTGTCATGCTCAATCACGTCGGAAGACATCACCATGTCATAGCGTTTGTCCAGCACCGCCGGGTCGGCATATTGCTCGGTAAAAGGGTCATAGCCTTGTGCATGGGTATAACCATTTTCCTGCAGAAAACGCAGAAAGTGGCCACCACCACAGCCATAATCGAGTATTGCCTGAGTCGGGTGTATGCCGGCCTTTTCCAGCCATTTCAGTTTGCGCCCGAAGAAAAAGCGCGTGACGGAGTCCGGCTCGTTTTGCTCATGCAAGCCGTACTGGCTGTAATAATGCCCAAGGTCTACCCCTTCCAGGGCATGAATGCTTTTGCAATTGCCGCATTGCCAGACGGTAAACCGCTCTTTCTCAAAGACACGCTCACTGGAAGCCACCACACCTTTGAGCGTATTGCTGGTCAGGGTTTCCGGTGCCTTGCAAAGGGTGCATTGGGTATAGTCCTGCATCGGTTTCATCATTTTCCTTTGGGCGAGCTAGGGGAAGCGGGTTCTTCCATGTCGGGGATATTGGCCACCAGACGGCGATACAGACCACTGGGGGCAAGGCTCAGCAGGCGGCATACCAGCCAGGTTTGCCACGGGAACCAGTCAATAGCGCGATTACGCTCAATGGCCTGACAGATACGGCGGGCGGCCTGTTCGGCAGTGAGCAGGTCTTTGACGGTCGCACGTTCTTCGTCAGTAATAATCGGGGTATCGACAAAGCCGGGTGCGACCACGGTGGCCTTGATGCCCTGTGGCTGCAAATCAACCCGCAGGCTTTGAAACAGGGTAACCACCGCTGCTTTGCTGGCGGAATAACTGGCCGCCGCCGGTAGGCCAATCATGCCAGCAATACTGGCGACGGCGACCAGATGGCCTTGCTGGCGCTGCAGCATGCCGGGTAATACGGCACCGATGCTATTGATGACGCCTTGTACATTGGTCGCAATCACGGCATTTTGTGCGAGCACCTCAAACCGGGTGACATCCGTTTTGTGATAAATCCCGGCATTGGCAATCAGCACATCGCAAGCGCCCAGCTGCTGCTCGATAGCCTGCACCGCAGCAGTCATGGCCTGTGAATCAGTCACATCGGCACAAGCCCACGCGACCTGCTGCGACTCACTGGTCAAGGTGGCTTTCATTTGTTCCAGCACCCGCTGGCGGCGGGCAATTAATCCCACCCGCGCACCTTGTTTGACCAGATGTTCAGCCAATGCCTTGCCAATACCACTGGACGCACCCGTGATAATTACGCATTTCTTGCACCAAAAACGGTTGGATACGGTCATCTGTGTTGGAGGCTTTATTTACTTGCAGGTTTTAAAATGGGAGTTGTTCGGCTTTTTAGCTTAGTGCCATGCGGGGTATTCAGGAAGGAAACTTAACAATTATTAACTATTAACCAGATTCCCAGTCTGTTCAACAAGTCATCGTACTCAAACGGCTTGGTCAGATAATCATTCATGCCCGCTTGCAGGCAACGCTCCCTTTCACCGGCGATGGCATGTGCGGTCAGCGCAATAATCGGCAGTTCGGTTGCGGTCATGCATTGGCGAATCCGGCGGGTGGTTTCATAGCCATTCATCTCCGGCATGCTGACATCCATGAAAATCAGGTCGAAGGCTTCTGTTTGCAGGCGCTGCAAGACTTCCATGCCACTCTCGGCAACAGCCGTCTGTACACCGCAGGCTTTCAGCAGTTTTTGCCCAAAGAAACGGTTCATCTCGTCATCATCCACCAACAAGACCCGGAACCCGGCCAGGGATTCGGGGGAGGGGGCTTCTGCCTGCTCAACCGCAGACACGTCAGCCTGACCATCCTGTAAGGGCATACTCAGGGTGAAAAAGAAACGGCTGCCGCTGCCGATCTGACTGTCTATCTGCAAGCGCCCGCCCATGCGCCTGACCAGCTTGTGGCTGATCGCCAGACCCAAGCCGGAGCCACCGTATTGGCGGGCGGTACTGCTGTCTGCCTGGGCAAATGGCTGAAACAAACCTTGCTGTTGTGCAGGGGAGATGCCAATGCCGGTGTCGCTGACGGTAAACAGTAACTCGGCTTGCGTGTCCGTAACGGTTTGTGCGCTGATGTTCAGTTTGACGCTGCCCTGCTGGGTAAATTTGAGCGCGTTGTTCAACAGGTTCAACAATATCTGTTTCAGGCGGGTAGGGTCACCCACCAGTTGTTTGTCTGTGAGCTGAACCTTGTTTTCCAGAACCAGGGTCAGGTTTTTCCGGCGTGCCTGTTCAATCAATAGTTGTTCGGTTTGCTGCAATAAGGTGTCGAGCTGTATCGGTAATTGCTCCAGCGGCAATAAGCGACTGTCGATGCGGGCGAGATCCAGAATATCGTTGATCAGGGACAGCATATGTTCGGATGAACTATTCAGGCGGGACACATATTCATCCTGATGCGTGGACAGGGTGGTCATTTTCAGCAAGCGCCCGGCACCGACCACGGCATTCATCGGGGTACGCAGTTCATGGCTCATGGTGGTCAGAAACTCATCCTTGGCCTGATTGGCAGCGGCGGTACGTTCGGCCTCTCTGCTTTTCTGGTGAATCTGCTCTGCCTGGGTCAGGGATAACAGCACCAGCGCGACCAACAAGCCCAGCCCGGCCAGTTGCCCCGGATAAACATCGTCGCTCAACATGCCCATGTTTTCCAGCAAGGCAGGTATCATGGCGAAGGTCAGCAGCAGGCCTGCCGATAACAGGCTCCAGGGCAGGCGGAATCCGTGCAGGTAATAGAGGATAGTGGTGACTATAGTTAGCACTATCAGGCAGATAACCAAGGGTTCGATTAAAACGCTAACAAACCATAAAAAGGGGCAAGCAACCGCCAATGTCAGTGTCAGCCAGAAGACATATTGCCAGCCACGATCAAGGCGGGGTAAAGCGTGCGGTAGGTTGAGCCAGTTTCTAAACAGGAGAATACCGTTGGCAATCGTGATGAATCCAAACAGTGAACCCAGTGCAGGCAAGTACTCACGCGCCCAGGGGAAGTAATGCATAATCCCTAAGCGGCTACCCAGTTCCAGCACAAAGGTGCTGATGAAAATAGACAGGGCAAGGAAATTCCAGTCGCGCAGGTAGACAAAGTAAAACAGGTTATACAGAGCCAGTACCAGCAGACCACCCATGACAAAACTGTATAAGGGGTATTCTTGCATGACGCTGTTCAGGAAATCAGACCCCCTAAACAAAGAAGGACTCATTCCCAGGGGTGCATGCGGATCCTGCGCCCTGATATACAAAACGTATTCGTGACCTTGTACCAGTGGGAGATGGAAGAGGATGGTATGGCCATTCATGGGTGTGAGCGCAGTCGCCGGTTGTTTGCCATCGGCGCTGCCCAGATACAGGCGAATATCGTGCGTCAGTGCGCCCCATTGCTGAAAGTACCAGTCTTGCTCTGGTGACTGGTTGAGCAGTTTGATCTGATACCAGAACACTGAACGGGTCAGTTTTTTATCCGGTCTGGCTGCTTGCGGTAAGGGTCGCAACGGTTGAAACGGGTATTGCCCGGTCAGTAGGTCAGGCAGGGTCAAGTGGCCGGTGATATCCTCCAGCGTATTGGCAGCGGACAACAGTGGGTAAACGGGCTTGTCCGTTAAAACCAGCGTTGGGGTTTGGACAGATGCTGCCAAAGCGCTTGAGCACAGCATCCATAAAACCAGCGAAACCAACAAAACCAACCCGCTGCTCCCCAGACCGTGCCTGTAACAGACCACCGGTTGTCCGAAAAGCGCCCACAGGCTTTTAAAACAGTGTGCCAAACGTTTAAACTCCCGTTATGCAATGCCCGCGAGGTTTGCGATATATAACTATAGAAGGAACCCCGATTATGTGGAAAACCCCAGTGGTTTTTTGTCTGAGCAGTCTGTCTGTTCTGTCTGTTACGCCGAGTATTGCAGCCGATGCTTATTTCGATATGAAACCCACAGGGGTCAGCCTGGAGTGGTATCAACACCAACTGGATATGGACATTACCCAGATTACTACAAGCTTGCCCGGTGTTCCCGCCGCTATTCTGGATACGGTCGCTGCCCAGACGAAAGCCCGGAATGATACAGATTTGATCAATCTGCGTCTTGATTACCAGCTGCGACCCTACCTGAATATTTTTGGTGCCATTGGCAAAGTGACCGATAAGGCTACCATCGGTTTCTCAGCGCTCGCGCCGGGCGTCCCGGATATGGTGACGGATAACAAGGGGATTGCCTACAGTGTGGGCGCTGTGTGGAGTCAGCAATACGATCAGCTGTTAGCTTCGGTCAATTATGTGCACAGTCGCCTTGATCTGGAGGATAATTCGAAAGCGGTGGTTTTGAACGCGGCGGTGCCGTCGCTGGGTTTGATCACCGATTGGGGCATTGTCAGCGCCAGCCTGGTCTATCAGGATATTCAGGCGGCTTATGGTGGTTCGGTGGTGGTGCCGACCGTGGGGAGTGTGCCGGTGACTGTCGAGACGGAGAACAAGGACAAACTGCAGGTGATGGCCGGATACCGTGCCCGTTTGGCTCCGGATCTGTTTTTGCAAACAGATGTTGGTTTGAATGGCCAGCGGCAGTTTCGGCTGCAACTAACCCAGCGTTTCTGATGCGCTCGCTGACCGGGACGCGCCAGTGGATAGCCAATAATCTGTGCCTCTGCCTTGTGCTGGTTCAGTTTGGCGGGTCAGGTTCGCTCTGGGCGGCCAGTTCGGTCACCTCCGTGACCCCCGCTACCTGGGCATTAGAACGTGAGGATGCGGGTATCCGTGTTTATCAGCACGCGACTGCCAGTGGGTATGCGATGACGCGGGGTATGCTGACGATCCCGACCTCGCTGGATGCGCCACTGGCGGTGCTCAGGGACAGGAACAACTGCGCCCGCTGGGTGTTTGCCTGCAAGCAGGGGCATCTGGTCACACAGTATTCTGTGACAGAACGGCTTGATTATACCGTCATTGATTCACCGCTCTGGTTCGCCGACCGGGATATGTATATTCACTCAACGGTGCACTATGACGCACCCACCCGTACCCTGCTGATCCGCTTGTCCGGGCGCGATGATCACGATCAGGGGCAGGCGGGCAGGGTGCGCATCCGGGACTTTTATGGGCAGTGGCGCTTGCAGCCTAATGCGGCAGGGCAAGTGGCGGTCTTGTATGAGCTGCATGGCAATCCGCAGTTACCGCCTTCCGTTTTTCTGGACGCCTATATGGTCGATTCAGTGTTTTCGACTTTAAACCGCTTGCGTGCTATTGCACAGGAGCCTGCTTACCGAAATGCGCGTATTCCTGGGTTGGTGCAGTGAGCTTACAAGCCTGCCAGCCGGATTCGATCTCGGTCTGAACCGCCTGAGCCAGGTAGCCAGGTGCACAGCACCTTCAACAGTTCGTCATGGAGCAGTGGTTTGGTCAGGTAATCGTTCATCCCAGCGGCCAGGCAACGTTCCCTCTCACCGGCAATGGCATGAGCGGTGAGTGCGACAATCGGGAGTTGACTGGCCGGGATAACTTGCCGAATCTGCCGGGTTGTTGCATAACCGTCCATATCCGGCATGCTGATATCCATGAACACCAGGTCAAAACCGCTTTGCTGCAATTGCCGCAGGGCATCGGCACCACTTTCAGCAATGGATGCCTGTACGCCACAGAGTGTTAAGAGCTTCTGGCCGAAGAAACGATTCATTTCATTATCATCGACCAGTAACACCCGGAATGCACGCAGGGCTTCGGTTGAGAGGGATGATACGTTCATCCCACCTGCCCCGGCTGGCTGCAAGTCTGATAATGGCAGGTGCAAAGTAAAGAAGAAACGACTGCCTTGGTCAGCCTGGCTTTGTACCTGCAACAGGCCACCCATGCGGTCAATCAGCTTGTGACTGATGGCCAGCCCCAAGCCGGAACCCCCGTATTTACGTGAGGTGCTGTGGTCAGCTTGTGTAAACGGCTGGAACAAATGTTGTTGCTGCTCGGGTGAGATGCCGATACCGCTATCACTGACCTCAAACAATAAGCTAACGTCCACTTCAGTGATCTCTATTGGGGTGACGATTAGTTTGATGGTGCCCTGCGAAGTGAATTTAATGGCATTACTGAGCAGATTCAATAACACCTGTTTCAAACGGGTAGGATCACCGCTCACTGGCTTGCTGCTGGCATTAAAATGGTTTTTCACTACCAAATTCAGGTGTTTTCTGCGTGCCTGTTCCATCACCAGCTGCTCGGTTTGCTGCAGGATGTTATCCAGATGAAACGGAATAGACTCTAGCGGTAGTCGCTTGCCGTCTATCCGCGCCAAATCAAGCGTATTGTCGATTAGTGACAGCATGTGCTCCGATGACGTATTCAGGCGGGCAACGTATTCGTTTTGGAGTGTGGATAAGGAGGTCAACTTCAGTAGTCTG
This sequence comes from uncultured Thiothrix sp., assembly GCA_964293125.1. GTDB lineage: Bacteria > Pseudomonadota > Gammaproteobacteria > Thiotrichales > Thiotrichaceae > Thiolinea. Next base: position 71,698 of record CAXYXY010000007.1, read on the forward strand.
GCCGCACCGGCTACCGCAGTCATGGGGGTGCGCAATTCGTGGCTCATCGTCGTCAGGAGTTCATCTTTGGCTTGGCTGCTGGCCAGTATGCGTTCCAGTTGTTCACCCTTTTTATGTATTTGTTCAGCCTGCGTCAGTGATAATAAAATGGTTGCAACCAGAATGGCGATAGGTGTGAAGTCTATGATGTATGAGTTGACAGGTAGCAGACCAGCCGCCATGAACACGGTAGGAATCATGGCGGCAAGGAAGATAGTGCCCGCCAGGATAAAGCTGGCAGGGAACGGATAATGTCTGGCATAGAGTATGCCGAGTGTTATCAACGTAGCGCTAGCCTGAGTAATTCCCATCACACCAGCTAGACCGATCCCATAATGCATAAAAGGGCTTAATAACGCGAGGCCTAAGCAGCACCAAAATGAGTAGCGAAACCATTGATAAATAAAGGGTACATTCTTTTTTAAATCAAGCAGGTTGCTAATAAAGCCAATGGCGCTGCCAATGGCAATAAATGAAAAAGAGGTGCCCGCCAAAGGGAGGTAATCCCGCATCAGCTTAAAGTAATGCCATACCCCCATTTGATTACCCATCTCAATGGCGAAAGCAGTAACGAAGATGACTGAAGAAAAGATTTCTGTATCACGTAAATAAATAAAGTACAGCATGTTGTACAGTGCCAGTGTCATCAGCCCACCGATCAGAATAACGTAAGTTGGATCTTCTGCCATGACCTGAAACAACATGGCCTTTGAGTTTTTCAAGTTGAAAGACAAGTCAAGCGGCGTTTGTTGATCCTGTATCCTCAGGTACACAGTGTGAGTCATGCCCATTTCTGATTCAAATGTGTAGGCTGCTGACCTGGAGTGCTCCAGTAAGGGTAAGGCCGTAAACCGGGGCTGATGGCCTGAACGCGCATAGACCTGCGTCTGTTTGTTCAGGCTGCCCCAAACACTGATATACCAGTGTGTTTCCTCTGACTGATTGAGCAGGCTTATCCGCAACCAGAATGCCGAACGAGTGAACGGGTGCTCTTGCCTGTTTTCCTCCGGGTAAGGCTGGAATGCGTGGTGCCCGGTCAGTATGTCCGTTAGCGTCAGCTTCCCGGAAGGATCCTCAAGGATATCAGCATAAGGGTTGGGATAGTCATTGATGTCGGGGTTTAGTACCAGTGGTTGAGAAGTGATGGCGGCCATCAGTCCCCCTGGGTAGAGCATGAACAGGAGAACAACATACCTGCAGTACAGTGACCATTTCATAATAGGGAGCGTAATCTACCCGGTAGTTTATAGGGGGAGTGAATGCCAATAATACAAGGCGAGTGTGGGTATGTGTTGGTTCTGATCAAAAAAAATCAAAACCAATCCGAGTTGCTCACAATACTGTATCAAGAGTAATTTCATCATCGCCAAGCAGCGGCTACGGGCAGCAGAATGCAAGAGCGGCCATTGATTGTGATGGACGAATAGCCAGCATACCGATAAATTTTAAAAATGTCAGGCGCAAACCCTGGTTATATGCTATCCTAATAAATACATTGATCGCTTATCAATGTATTTATAATTGAATAAAATTCAATTATAATGGCGAGTGCGTTTCAATTCAGTGCAACGCGAGAACTCTATTGTGTCTGGTTATTTTATCCACTAATGCACAGAATAAAAATGCACCCTTAGACAACTGAAAAATCATATTTCAAACCAAGAGGGATTATCATGCGTCGTTTTCTATCCACATTACTGGTTGTTGCCAGCAGCATCTCATTTTCATCTTCCGTATCCGCAGGAGAAGTCATTAATATTAGTTCAGTCGGCTTTATGGATTTTTCCACCCCCCATATAGCTTGCACTATCGTAAACCCGAGTAGATCAGGAGAAAGGATCATTATACTGGTTTATGCAGAAGCAAATAGAACATATAATCATCTAACCGATCCTGTCATGTATATCGGTCGCCCAGGCAGCCCGGTTAATTCTTCAAGCTCAACGCAAGACTATTTTCGCAACGATGACTGGGATAAGAGTCAGGCTTCTCGTATGATCAGTGCAGTTGGTCGCACACCAGTAAATGATCTTGATTCTGGTGTGATAGTGAGCGCTCCAACAGGAGCACTTTGCATGTATGCATATGACATAGACAACAGCAATGGTTTAGGGCGAGTTAATCTGCAGTTTAATTACCTGGGCACAAGTTCAGAGAGTGCGACAGCCGGACAAGAAAAAGGTGATAATGGCGGTATAAGAGTACTTTCACCAGCAGAAGCACAACAATTGCTAAACAATCAGGAAAATACTGGCATGGAAATGAGGATCATGCCACCGAACTCTGACCCTGTTTACTCAACGCCGCCTTCGCTACCGCTTGGCAACTAAAGTTAAAAACTGGAAGCCCTGCCTGAACAAGCTTTAAGCTGTTCAGGCAGCGGCGGGTCAAAAGAAGCGTTAGCAATCATACGCCACCCTCCCCACGCAAGTAACTGGCAACTAAGTATAGGCCATTATCAACTGTTTCACCGGGAACACTATCTCATGTCAGGCGTCGCCGTGCGCATCCCCTACCGGCTTCACCGCCATAAACGTCACAAAAGCCGTATTGGCATTGATAATCTCAATGTGCTCAAAGCCCAGATTGGTTAACGCGTTTAAGTACCAGGTAAAGGGGTAGGTGACCAGCACGCCCTCAATCTGCTGGCGCTTTTTTTCGATTTCCGCTTCGGTAACACCCTGCGCCCGTTTGTAGTCGTAATAGAGTTCGTGGGTGCGTGGCGTGCTGGATACCTTGTCAGACAAAATCAGGGTTGCACCCGGTGCCATGGCGCGTTTGATCGCTTCCAGATAGGCCAGCGGGTTGCGGATAAAATGCAAAGTCCAGTTGTTCAGTACATAGTCAAACGGGCCATGCGCTTCCGGGAAGTCATCCGAGTGAATCAGGGTGGCCTGATCAAATGAACGGGCGAGCATGTCGGCGGAGGCATCCACGCCATACAGATTCCGGTAACCCGCCTGATGCAGTTGCCGCAGTGTTTCGCCGGTTGCGCTACCGACATCAATAATCTTGGGTTGTGCACGCGGGTCTTTGGCAATGACGCGCACGCACAGGTCAATCACTCGCAGGTAGTCGGGGATTTCGCGGCGGGCGATACCGTCGAACACTGCGGCCACCTGCGCATCAAATTTCCAGGCACCCGGTGCGGCGGTGCTGCTGAGTGATTGTGCTCGCAACTGGTATTGATCGGTTCTGGCTTTGGCGACTGGGTCATCCTGCCAGGAGCGTTTCTGCCCGGATTGGGTGGGCAGGTTACTTTCCAGCGTCGTCAGGCGTTGCTGTTGTTCATCCCGAAAATAGCGCACGGCAAAGCGGGTTTGTAAATCGCTGCTGCCCAGCATGCTTTCATCATAGATAACCGTGTCAGCACTCAAGGGAAACGCCAGTTTGTGTTCTTTTTTCGCAAAGCCATTCAGGCGAAACAGAATATCCAGCGCCGACAGCGACGTAGTGGCAGAAATGCCCAGCATCGACTGGTTGCCGTGGTCAAGATTGACCTCCTGATCCGTGACGTATTCAGTGACCGCCACATCCAGCGGTAATTTCCCGGAGCGCATGCCCGGCGGGTAATTGGTTTCAATCACCACCTGCTCACTGGATACCCGGCAGGCCTCATCAATGATCTGTTTGGTGTCGACAAAGTGGTAGAGCATCCCTGCCAGCAAGACCAGATCAAAGGCTTGGTCAGGGGTAGACGCCAGATAACTGCGCACGTCCTGCTGTACAACTTCAGCGCGATCCTGCCAGTGTGCCAACCAGCGCCGTGATTCCTGCACATAGCTGGGTTGAACCTCGACACCGGTATAACGGGCCGCACCATTGAACAGTACCCACTGCCCGGCTGCACCATAGCATGAGCCCAGATCGAGTATTTTTTTGCCTTTAACCAGATGCTCTGGCAGCAATACGCCGAACTTCACTTCCAGAAAGGCCTGGCTGGTCGGGTTAAAGCTGCGGTTGCGGCGATTATCTTCCTGATAAAAAACGGGGTAATCATCAAAGGCCAGTTCCTTGCGTAAGCTTTTCATGTCTTTCACCAAATCATCAATGGGGTTGTAAGGGTTTTTCTTCTATTTGTAATTGCTGATGGCGGATCAGCGGCCACATTGAGCTGCCGAAGCCCGCCAGTACACTGCCTGCACTCAGGCTCATCGAGGCTGCCAACCCGTAGCCGGGCACGAAGGCCAGCCCGAGGTTCATCAGCGACGGGACGAGAATCATCTGTGAAGTGGTTTTCACATTCTGTTCGTATTCAGTGGCCAGCGCGAACAGCTCGCACAAACGGCTCAGATTCTGATCCATCAGGATCACTTCGGCAGTGTCGGTAGCCACACTGGAAGCACCGCGCAACGACACCGAAATGTGGGCTTCCTTGAGTGCAATCGCATCATTAATCCCGTCACCGACATAACACACGGAGCGTCCTTCCGCCTGCAGACGCTGGATAATTTCTGCCTTGGTTTCGGGCAACACTTCAGCATGGTAATTGTCAATCTGCAGGCTGTCTGCCAGCCGTTGGGTCGGTGCCGGATGATCACCGGAAATGATGTGTAAATCCATGCCCATCCGGTGCAGGTGCTCAATCACCTCCGGTACTTCCGGGCGGATGCTCGCTTGTAACTCAATCGCACCGGCAATCGCACCATTGATGCTGACCGTAATCAGTGAATGCCCGATCTGGTGACACTGTTCTGCCTGTTCGGTGAGTGCTGCCGGGATCTCAAAGCCCTGCTGCTGTGCATAACGCAAGCTGCCAACCTGAATCTGCTGCTCACCGATACGTGCCACCAGACCATAGCCGACCTGATAACTGGCATCGTCACTCGCTTCTGTTGACAAACCCAGTGCTTTCGCCTTGCGACAGATGGCCTTGGCGATCGGGTGACTTTGCCGGGCTTCGACGGAGGCTGCCAGACCCAGTACCGTGTCCGCATCCCAGTCAGCAAACGCGGTGATACCGGCCACTTGTGGCGTCTCCAGCGTGAGCGTGCCGGTTTTATCGAACACCACCGTGTCGATGTGTTGCAGCTTTTCGAGGATAACCCCGGATTTCAGCAAGATGCCTTTTTGCGCGGCCAGATTCAGGAAGGTGAGCGCACAGGTCGAGGTCGCCAAGGTTAAACGGTAGCGGAAATGCGAGTTAATCACGATCAGCGCAGTCGTAGGCCCCGCCAGTGCCAGGGTGGCGGCGCTTAAGCCCAGCGTAGGTATCACGGTGCGATCGGTAAAGCGTTCCGCCCACAGTTGTCGGCTGGTTTTGAATTCGACCGTGCTATTCAAAATCTGGCCAATCCGGGCTGAAGCGGTGGCCTCGCCGGTTTTTTCAACCCGCACCTGAATCGAGCCGGTCAGCACCACCGTGCAGGCAAACACCGGGTCGCCCACGCTTTTCTCGGTGGGTTGCGACTCACCCGTGAGCAAGTGCTGATCGACAGCGGCAAAGCCTTGCACAATCCGGCCATCCACCGGGATCGATTCCCCCGCCTTCACCACTACCAGGGTATTTTCCTGCAGGGTCGCCACCGGCAATTCCATTTCGACGCCATCAACCAGCACCCAGTCGGTACTGGGCTGGTCGCGGAACACATCCACGATGTTGCGTTTCGATTCCTGCTTGATCCGCTTGACCAGCTGACGGTTGAGCAGATACAGCGAAATGAAAAAGTGACTGACCACAAAATGCCCCTGATAGAGCATGCAGGTGATAAAAATGGCCATTAAGCTATCGACACTGACGGGCTTACCTTTAGTGATGGTGCCAGCGGTATTGACATACACATCGCGCAGCAGGTAGAGCGCACCCGGCACACTTAACACCGCCAGTGGCGGGTAAAATACGTTGCCAGCGATAGCAATCGCAGATGAACCGGTGAATACGGATACCGTCGTTTTGAGTTCACGCTGTTCCTGCAAGAGTTTCTCATCGTCTTCCTGACTCGGCGACTCGGCGATGAAGGTCTGGAGCGACTGTTTATGTGCACGGATCGAAGCCAAAGTGGTTCTCAGCCTGCTCAACGGGCGCGGCTTGTTAGCCGTTTTGTCGGCAGTAGCACTGCTATACAGCAGGCCGCTGGCAAAACTGAGAACACTCAAGGTCACTAACGGCATGGCTTAAGCCTCCGCCTGATCGGGGTGGGCTTGCTGCTCAAGCACCCGGTTCTTTTGCCGCCATTTGGGTAAATAGGCATTGCCCACACTCGCCGCCAGCGTTACCGCCTGCAAACTGAGTGCACTGAAAATACCAAAATGGAACAGGAACACGCCACCGACACAAATCACGCTGCCACCCAGTACCGTTTTAAAGCCGGTACTCAGATTCTCGTCAAACTCGGTGGACAGAGTAAACAAATGATCCAGATGGACAAGGCTGCCATCCATCATGATGATTTGTGCGGTGTCCATCGCTGCGCTGGTAGCACCGCTCAAAGAAATCGAGACATTCGCCTGTTTGAGCGCGATGGTGTCATTGATGCCATCGCCAATGAAACAGACGGCCTGACCGTCTTCCTGCAGTTTGGCGATCAAAGTTGCCTTGTCTTCCGGCAGTGTTTCGGCAAAGAACTGGTCGATACCCAGCTCGTCGGCCAGTGCTTTGGTTGGACGCTCGTGGTCGCCACTGATAATGCACAATTGCAGCCCACGGGCTTTCAGCTGACTGACCAGTTTCTTCGCTTCCGGGCGAATGGTGGGGTGCAGGGCAATCGCTCCGGCCAGCTCCTGATCCACCCCGATGATGATCAGTGAGTGCCCGAGTTCATGGCTGGCATCCAGCTGGGCACGAATAGCCTCAGGGATGGCAATGCCTTCCACGTCCATAAAGCGGTCACTGCCGACCCGCACCCAATGGCCGTTGATATGCGCCTTGATGCCGTAACCGACCTGATAGGCCGCATCATCCAGCGGTGGCAATTGCAGCCCGCGTTCACGCGCTGCCTGCAAAATGGCTTTGGCGACCGGATGGCTTTGCTTGACTTCAGCAGCGGCAGCCAGGGTCAGCAGGGTATCTTCATCAAACGATCCCGCCAGATAAATACCACCAACATGCGGCTGTTCCAGTGTCAGGGTGCCGGTTTTGTCGAAGACGACCGTATCGACTTCTTTCAAACCTTCCAGCGCGCGCCCGTCCTTGATCAGGATACCGCTTTGTGCAGCCAGATGCAGGAAGTTGAGGGTACTTAAGGGCGAAGCCAGCTGAATCGCATCCGAGAAGTTGGATAACAGAATAGCGGTCGCGCCAATTGGCCCGAGCGTGACCAGTGCCAGTGAACCGGCACCCAGCGTCGGTAATACCGCCCGGTTGGACAGTTGTTCACCCCGGGTTTCCACTGAGGTGCGGTAGTCGGCGGTGCGGCTCCAGATTTCACCAATCTGCGCAGCCACTGCATCTTTACCGGCTTTTTCTACGGAAATCTGCAAGGAACCGGTCAGCAGAGTCGTTGCAGCGAAGACACTTTCACCAACTCCTTTTTCCACTGGCTGTGATTCGCCAGTCAGCATGCGCTGGTCAACTGACCCCAAGCCTTTGATGACTGCACCATCGACCGGGATCATTTCCCCGGCACTGACCACCACTACGTCACCGACCTGCACCTCTTCAAACGGGATTTCAATCTCTACCCCGTCTTTCAGCAACCAGACGCTACTGCTTTGCTCGCCAAACAGGTTGGTGAGGCTTTGGATGGATTCGTCCTTGGTTTTGAGTACCAGCTTGGCGGACAGGAAATACATCCAGGTGCCGACCGCGCCTGCCATGAAGAAGTAGGGGTTGAGGTGATTGACCACCCCCAAGGTAATCGCACCCCCTACCGCAATACTGTCGACCAGTGAAGGCCGTAGTTTACGCTCTTTCAGGCCTTCATAAGCATCGGCAAACACCGGCAAAAGGGTATATAGCAAGGGTGGAATGGCGATGATGTGCGCGGCTGGCAAGGTCGCAATGGTGATCATGGAGACCCCCAGCACCGCCGACGACACCTTGAAGAAATGATCCAGTGCCTCACGCTCTTCCTGCTCCGGCGTCAGTTCGACCAGCTCATGGGCAGGCTCATTAACGACCTTGAGATCCTTGACAGCCTTGCTGTCGGGACTTTCATCCTTGATCACCAGCGCCTGTACGCTCTTGACCGCTCGGGTCAGCTTCTCCTTTTTTTGTGAAGGCAAAACACCAAAGGCCTTTGCCCCCAGATAAAACCCGCCTGCCAGTGTCAGTGCGCCGGTTGTCAGCATGCGTTCATTCCCCTGTTGCCAAATCGAGTGTGTCGCTGTGAATCATGTCCCAGACCGCCTGCAAGGCCGTAATTGCCTGATCAATTTCCTGTTCGGTATTCGATGAGGTGACCGAGAAGCGTACCAGATTGCGATGCATGGGCACTGCCGGATAAATGGCAGGTGTGATCAGGATATTGTGCTCCCACATCAACTCGCAAGCCGCCGTCACTTCTTCCACATTACCAATCACCACGCCGACAATCGGGAAAGCGTTTTCATTTTCCACCTCAAAGCCCATGCCCTCGGCAGCTGTCACCAGCTTGTGCGTCAGTTTATAGACATTCGCCCGCTTGGCATCGCCGGTGATTTTATTGAGCTTCAAGCCCGCCAGCGCACTGGCTAAACTCGCGACCGGCGAGGGGCCGGAGAACACATACGTTCCAGCCAGCCCGAAGCGGTGTTTCATCGCCTGATCTTCACAGGAAATAAACGCACCGTAGGATGAGAATGCCTTGGACAAACCGGCGATGTAGATAATCCGGTCGTTGGCGTAATCCAGATCAAAGTGGCGCACAATCCCGCGCCCACCGTAACCATACGGCAAGGCGGCATCCGGTTTTTCACCGATCACACCAATACCGTGCGCATCATCCACGTACAGGATGGCGTTGTACTTTTTCGCAAGTTCAACCATTTGTGGCAGCGGCGGGAATTCACCCGACATCGAGTACACACCATCCACCGCAATGATTTTGGTGCGTTCATGCCGATACCGCGCCAGTTTTTTCTCCAGATCAGCCAAGTCGTTATGCCCGAATTCCACCCATTCCGTGCCATCGGCCTGAGCGCGCAGACAGGCTTCATAAATCGAGTGGTGCGCGGCATTGTCCTTGAAGATGATGCCGTTATAACCGGCCAGCAACGGCAACACGCCAATGTGCAAGAGCGAAATGGACGGGAATACCAAGGTCGCCGGGGCACCAATCAGCTCGGCCAGCTCGTTTTCCAGCTGGTCATAAATGCCCGGTGAAGCCACGGCGCGTGTCCAGCTCGGGTGTACACCCCATTCCTGCAAGGCTGCCGGAATCGCCTCCATCACCGCCTGTTCCAGATCCATGCCCAGATAGTTGCAGGAGGCAAAGTCACACCGCCATGCGCCTTCAATCAGCACCTGCCGGTCGCGTTGCTCATCGACAATCGTGTAGGTTTGCGGAATCGAATGCAGCATTTCCACATCCGCATCCAGTTCCGCCTGATGTTTGGCATACGAACTGTCGACTGATTTTGTGGTGTGGGCGCTGGCAGACTGGGTGGAGCTATGGGCGGTATTCCCCGTATCGGCAACATCATGCTCGACCCGATCCGCCAGCCGCTCCAGTACCAGTTCGGCCAATAGCAGCGTGGTCGCTTCCTGCATAATGGTTTCCAGCGGAATGGATACGCCAAGGCTGCGATCCAGCCGGTTTTTCAGCTCGACAGTCATCAGTGAATCCAGACCCAGTTCATTCCAGTGCTGATCCGGCGCAGCCGGGGTCGTCAGCCCCAACACCTGTGCCAGTTGGGCACCGATGTAATTCACCAGCAAGCTCTGCCGGTCGGCTTCTGCCACCCGTTTGAGCTCAGCTTGAATATCGACAGTCCCGCTGGCCTTTTTCGCGAGCTGCGCGGTTTTGCGCTGCAACAGGCTGACAAACGGCGGGATTGCATCTGCCGGGAACTGTTGCATGAACTTGCTCCAGTTCATCGGGAAGACACCGACCTGAGCACTGGCCTGTGCCGGGTTATTCACTGCCGCCTGTAACAGCCCATCCAGTACCTGAATGCCCATCTCCGGGGTGATCTTGTCCAGACCTTCACCCTCAAATGACATATCCGCCGCCATGCCGGTTTCAGCCCACGGCCCCCAGTTAATGGACAAACCGGGCAGTCCTTCCGCGTGCCGCTGTTGCATCAAGCGGTCAACCACGGCATTAGCTGCCGCGTAGTTGGTTTGCCCCGGTGAACCCATCAATGAAGCAATCGAGGAGAAGCTGACAAAGAAGTCGAGTGGCAGGTCACGGCTATGCTCATGCAATAACCATGCACCCTGTACTTTCGGTGCCATCACCCGCGCAATCCGTTCCGGTGTCTGTTGCAGCACCATGGCATCGTCGATCAGCCCCGCCGCATGGATAATACCGCGCAACGGAACATCCGCCTGAGCCACGGAGAACAAGCGCACTACATCATCAGCATTGGCAATATCTGCCTTGACGACACTGACCTGCACACCCTGAGCGTTCAGGTTCTGTACCCCTGTTTGTGCGGCTTCGGTATTCGCACCGCTGCGGCTGGTGAGTATCAGATGGCTGGCACCCTGATCCGCCAGGTATTGCGCCACCTGCAAGCCCAGCCCACCGAGGCCACCGGTCACCAGATAACTGGCTTGTGGCTGGATGGGCGCCCGCTGGTTACCCGTAAAGCTTAAAGCCACTTTACCGATGTGCTTGGTTTGCTGCATGAAGCGGTAAGCCTCTGCAATCTGCGTGATCGGGAAGGTGACCTGTGGCAGTGCGTGCAGCTCACCCGCCGCGAAACCTTGCATGATAGCCGCCAGCATTGCAGTCATCAGGCTAGGGTCAGCAGTGGTGACCTCGCCCAAATCAAACGGATAATATGCGGCATCCGGACGTTCACTGGCGACCCGGTCGGCACTCCAGATACCCAGCTTGCCGATTTCGACAAAGCGTCCGCCTGGTGCCAACACCGCAAAACTCTGGTCAATGAAATCACCGTTCAGGCTGTTGAGGATCACATCCACACCCTGACCCTCTGTGCTTTGCATGATCTGCTCAGCAAAGTCCAGCGTGCGTGAATTCATTACGTGTTCGATGCCTTGGGCGCGTAATGTGTCCCACTTGCCCAAGCTCGCGGTGGCAAAGATTTCTGCACCGACAGCTTGCGCCAGTTGCACCGCCGCCTGACCAACGCCACCCGCTGCCGAGTGAATCAGAATACGGTCACCAGCTTGTAATTTTGCCACTTCATGCAAGGCATAGTAAGCGGTGAGGAAGGCGGTTGGCACACCGGCTGCATCCTCAAAACTCATGTCGGCAGGTTTGCGTGCGACGGTATAAGCTTCCACCGTGACAAAGCTGGCGAAACTGCCCTGCGTGGCCACGGCGACGTCATCACCGACCTGCAGGTGGGTCACATCCGCACCGACCGCCACGATCGTCCCGGCACATTCAAAGCCCAGCGGCACATCTTCGGCGCGGGTAATGCCCAGCACCTCGGCGTAGTAGTCCTTGAGCATGCCCAGGGAATTCAGTACATCGCGGAAGTTGAGCGCAGAGGCCTTAACCTCAATCTCAACTTCATGTGCTGCCGGGGCGCGGCGTTTGGCAGCGACCAGCTGTAATTCATCCGGTGAGCCATAACTCGCCAGCTGCACCCGGAACGGGCCTTCCGGTAGTGACAGCCCGGCTGTGGCGGGCTGATGACGGTTCAGGCGGGCAACATGCCGCACATCACCGCGCCAGGCAATCTGGTCTTCATGACCCTGACTGCCCAGTTCAGCCACCAGTGCCTGTAGCGCATCGGTGTCCGAGTCAGCAGGCAGATCCAGACAGGTGCAAGCCAGAGCAGGCTGTTCAATCGCCAGACTGCGGCCAAAGCCCCACAGTGCAGCCGGTGCAACTTGCAGATTTTGTGCGCTATAGTCCCCGCGTTCGTCGCCAATCACTTGTGCCCCGCGTGTCACCAGCCAGAGGCGGGCATCCAGATGCGCCTGCCGCATGGCTTGCACCACTTGCAGCGCACCGGCAGTGATGGCTTGCGCCTGTTGAGGCAGATTATCCGTGCTCTGGGGATTGCAGCACAGATAAATCACCCCTTTGCAAGCCGTACCCGTTTCGATAAACACTGCCTGAAGCAGGCGCTGCACGTCGCCATCTTCCGCCGGATTAATCGTGGCATGCTGCAGTTCAATCGGCGTGCCGGGCGTGGCCTCAAGACTATAAGCAGCGCCGCTGGTCACCAGCACACACGACTGCCATTGCTCCTGCATTTGGACAGCGAGTTGTTCACTCATCTCCTGGTCGTCACTGAATACCAGCCAGCGGCCTGCATCCTGGGTGAATTCGGCAGCAGGCAGGGCTTGCTGTTGCCACTCCACCGTATACAGCCAGTCAGCCAGTTGGCGTTTGAGCAGGGCATCACGCGGGGCTTTGCGCATTTCAAAGCCTTGCAGGGCGGCCAGTACCCCACCGTCTTCGTCCAGCAGCTGGATGTCCCAAGCAGTTGTTCCGACTTGCACCACATGGCACCACCAGCTTTTACCGCGTGGTGTGGCATAAACTTGCAAGTTTTTCAGCATAAAGGGCAACAGGGTTTCGCTGGAAGATTCTTCATCCAGCGTCACGCCCGCCGCCTGGAAGCAGGCATCCAGCAAGCCGGGATGCAGCCAGTAGCCTTCCATGTCAATGCTCTCCGGCAGGCTGAGTTGTGCCAGGGCCTCACTGTTGCCTTTCCAGAGGCCGGTGATCCAGCGGAAGCCGGAGCCAAACACAATGAACTGTTCGGCGGCAATGGCATACAGGCTGTCCGCCTCGACCACTTCCTGGCAACGCGTCTGTAAATTACCCAGTGACACCGGATCAATAGAACCGCTGGCAGCAGCCAGTCGCCCGGTCGCATGGGTGATGGCTTCAACATCGCTGCCGCTCGTTTCCGAACTGATCAGCTGGAAAGAAAAATCACCCTCATCCGGGGTTAGCACCGCCTGTACCGTGCGCGCCTGTTCACCCTTGAGTGTGAGCGGGGCGGGGAAGATCACATCCTGCAACTGACAGGCAGCCATACCCATCAGTTCTGCACCACTCAAAATCACCGCCAAATGCGATGCACCCGGCACGACAAGCTCATCAAATACCTTGTGATCATTTAAGAAAGGCAACGCGCCGGTACTAAAGCTAGTTTCCAAAAGGGTTTCGCGCAGCAGTGGCGAACGGATCAGTTGATCAACCAGTGGGCGCAGGCTGTCCGCTGATTTTTTCTTGCCTTGGGTCGAGGTCGGTAGCCAGTGGCGCTGCCGCTGGAAAGGGTAGGTCGGCAGTGAAATGAACTGGCGCACATAATCCTGCTCAAAGCCTTGCCAATCGGGGCTGACACCGTGTACAAACAGTTCGCCCAGACTCTCCAGCAGCTGTTGCCAATCACCGCGATGGCTACGCAGGCTGGGCAGCCAGTGGGCATTATCATTATCGAGGCATTGCCGCCCCATACCCAGCAGCGTCGGCTGTGCACCGATTTCGAGGAAGACATTGCAGCCCAGTGCCGCGAGTGCATCCATGCCCGCACTGAAATGCACGGCTTCCCGCACATGGCGCACCCAGTAACGGGCATGGGTCACTTCATCGGTTACGCGCTGGCCGGTGACATTCGACACCAGGCCGATTTTAGGGGTGTGATACTGAATACTGTCCGCAACGGCTGCAAACTCAGCCAGCATCGGTTCCATCAACGGTGAATGGAAGGCATGCGACACGGTCAGGGCGCGGGTGCTGATACCGACTGTTTCCAGTTCGGCAGCAATCGCTTGCAGCGCAGTGCTTTCACCAGAAATTACTACGCTGTTCGAGCCATTAATAGCCGCCAGCGATACCGAGTCGGCATACGGGCTGATCAGTGCAGCGACACGGGTCTGGTCAGCACGTACTGCCAGCATGCCGCCATTGCGCGGCAGGGCTTGCATCAGGCGACCACGCGCCGCAATCAGGCGGCAGGCATCGTCCAGACTAAAGACACCGGCCACACAGGCAGCGGCATATTCACCGACACTGTGCCCCAGCATCACCGCAGGCTGGATGCCCCAGGATAACCACAGGCTGGCGAGTGCATACTCGATGGCAAACAGCGCAGGCTGGGTGTAAGCCGTTTCATTGATCAGGCCTTCAGGAACAGCGGCCTCGGCCTGTTGCGGGTACAGCACATCCAGCAGCGCATACTCCAGATGCGGCTTCAATAGCTCATTACACGCAGCCAGTGCGGCGCGGAAAGTCGGCTGGGTGTCATACAGTTCGCGCCCCATGCCTACGTATTGCGAGCCTTGCCCGGTAAACAGGAAGGCAATCCTGGCATGCGCCAGATCATGCTCAGAGCCGGTTTGTACCTGACTTTCAGCACCGGCGGCGAAGGCAGTGAGCTGGTCACGCATGGCATCTGCATTGGCCGCCGTGACCGCCAGCCGGTGGCTAAAGGGTGTGCGGTGCGCATTGGCGGTAGCACACCAGTCCGCCAGATTAACCGTGTGATCCTGCAAATGCGCCGCGTATTTTTCTGCAATGGAACCCAGTGCTTCGCGGGTGCGGGCGCTCAGGGTGAGCAGGTGCAGCGGACGCTCAAGGTCACTCGCAGCCGCCTGATCCAGTGTCGGCGCAGCTTCCAGTACTACGTGCGAGTTGGTGCCACTGTAACCGAAGGAGCTGACTCCGGCAATCCGGCGTTCGCTCGGCCAAGCGGTGCACTCGGTCACTACTTTAACAGGGAGTTTGTCCCAGGCGATATGCGGGCTGGGCTGATGGAAATGCAGGTTGGGTGGGATTTTGCCGTGCTGCAGGGACAGAACCGTTTTGATCAGGCCCGCTGCGCCTGCGCCTGATTCCAGATGGCCGATATTGGTTTTGGCCGAGCCTATCAGCAAAGGCTGTTCGCGACCCCGGAATACTTCGCCGAGTGCCCCCACCTCAATCGGGTCGCCCAGTGAGGTGCCGGTGCCGTGCGCTTCCACATAGCCGACCTGTGCCGGTTCGATGCCGCTGTTATTCAAAGCCTGGCGGATAACCGCCTGTTGGGCCGGGCCATTCGGCACTGTCAGGCCGCTGCTGCGTCCATCCTGATTCACCGCCGAACCGCGAATCACTGCGAGTACATTGTCACCCTCGGCGACCGCATCCGACAGGCGCTTAAGCACCAGAATACCGCAACCTTCACCGCGCACATAGCCATTCGCAGCGGCGTCAAACGTCTTGCAGCGTCCATCCGGCGACAGCATGCCCGCTTTGGAGAATACCACGTAAATATCAGGAATCAGGGTCAGGTTGACCCCCCCGGCCAGCGCCAGATTGCTGGTGCGGTGGCGCAGGCTTTCGCAGGCCAGATGGGTGGCGACCAGCGAGGAAGAACAGGCCGTATTCACCGACATACTCGGCCCGGTCAGCCCCAGCGTATACGACAGACGCCCGGCAGCGGCGCAGGTGTCATTGCCGGTGCCCATGTAGGCGACGTGCGTATTGTCGTTCTGCATGGCGATGTCGGATTGCAGGCAGAGTTTTTCGTATTCGCTGGTGGTGATGCCGACATAAACCCCGGTCTGGCTGTTATGCAGGGTCGAGGGGACAATGCCTGCGTTTTCCAGTGCTTCCCAGCTGACTTCCAGCAACAGGCGCTGCTGTGGGTCAAGCACGGCCGCTTCACGCGGCGAAATCCCGAAAAACTGGGCGTCGAACTGGTCAACATCATTCAAAAAGCCACCGTGCTGGACGGTCATTTTACCAGGTGCTTCCGGGTCAGCGTCGTAATAGGCAGTGGTATCCCAACGGTCGGCGGAGGCCATTTCTACTATGGCATCTTTGCCATCCAGCAGGAGTTGCCAATACTGCTCGGGGCTGTTTGCACCACCGGGAAAACGACAGCCAATGCCAATCACGGCAATAGGGTCGGCATTGACCAGCGCCATTTTTGGAGCCAGCTGTTGGGCTGCCAGTGCCACTTTAAGGGGTGACATTTTGGAGATCTGCCGGGTTAATGGATTCATGTCAACGCTGCTCCTTGTGTGCGTTTTTTGCGCGTTTTTTGCCTGCAAATTGTTGCTGGATGTCGGCATCGGATATTTGGTCAATATCGGCCAGAAAGTCGGCCAGATCGTCATCGAATAACGCGGTCTGCGCTGCTTCGCGGGTGTTTGAGGTCGTATTTGAGTGTGCGGTGTGCCTGCTGAGGTCAAGTACCTGCGTGGCCAGATATTCGCTTAAGGTTTCAATGGTCGGATAATCGAATAGCAATGTCGCGGGCAGATTGCAGTCCAGTTCGGTTTCCAGCTGGCTGCGGACTTCAATCGACAGGATTGAATCCAGCCCCAAGTCGCGCAAGCCCTGACGCGCTTCAATACGTTCACCGGCGGGCAGGCCGAGAATATGCGCCAGTAATTGCTGTAACTGTTCCCGCAGTACCGGGTATTGCTGCTCAGGTGTGGCAGCAGCCAGTAAGGCGCGCCAGTTTTTTCGCAGCAGCGGAGTGTCGGTCGATTCCATAGTGTGGTCGCGTAGGGTAGGGGTGAGGTAGTGGAAAAACGGATTGTGGCGGCTGCGGGTCGCCTCCAGATAAGCGCCCCATTCAATCGGCAGCACACCGATCTGGGCACGATCCTGCGTCAGCAATTCCGACAGAATAGCGCTGCCAGCCTCCGGTTGGATCAGGGTTTCACCGCGTGCCGCCAGACGTTTCAGCTCGGTAGCGCTCATGCCTGCCGCCATGCCCACCTTTGCCCAGCCACCCCAGTTGATACTAAGGGCAGGCAGACCTTGTTGGCGGCGCACATGGGCGAGTGCATCCAGAAAAGCATTGGCGGCGGCATAATTGGCCTGTCCACTGCCCCCCAAGAGGGAAGCGAGCGAAGAGAACAACACGAAAAAGTCCAGCGGCAATGTCTGGGTCAAGGTGTGTAGATTCCACGCACCCTGTACCTTGGGCTGCATAACCTGTTGGAATTGCTCCGGGTTCTGGTTGAGCAGGCTGGCATCAGCAATGACCCCGGCCGTGTGAATCACGCCGCGTAATGGGGTATGCGGGTCAATATCCGCCAGTAGTGCACTCAGTTGCTCAAAGTCGGCAATATCCGCCTGCACGACTTTCACCGTTACACCGGCCTGGCGCAGGGTATCAATCTGTTGTTGGGCACGAGCCGTGGGTCGGCTGCGTGCCAGCAACAACAGGTGCTGTGCACCCTGAGCTTGCAACCAGCGCGCCATCTCCAAACCCAGCCCGCCCGTACCGCCCGTGATCAGGTAAGTGGCAGCGGGGGAAATGACGGCGGGAACAATATCCATATCTGGAGTGGGTGGAGCCAGACGCGTCAAACGAGCCACCTGACGTTTACCCTTCAGCCAGGCGACCTGCAACTCACGCTGCCCGTCATCACCTTTATCCTTGGCCTGAATTTCTGCGAGCAGACAAGCGGCAGTTTGTTCCGGTGTATCCGCCGCCACATTGATCATCACACAGCGCAATTCAGGATGCTCCAGCGTGATGGTTTTGCTCATACCCCACAGTGCTGCTTGCGCTAGCTGGCCATGGTGGGTGACTACCCATAATCCAGCCAGTGGGTGAGTGGTGCGGGTCAGCGCCTGCGTCAGTCGCAGTAATTGCACGCAGAGTTGTTCACTGACAACAGGCAGATCCTGTTCGGCTAATTCTGTGGGTACATCCAGGCTCCACAGGCAAATAACGCCGGTTTGGTGGGTGCAGGCCTGTAATACGGTCTGGTAATCTGCCGGTGAGTTCACATCGATGCAACAGGTATCCGCATCCACCGGCCAATAAGTACTGTCACTGAACACCAGCGTGCACTGCTTGCCCTGGGTACGCAAGGTGCCTGCCAATCGCTCGGCCACACCGCTACTGTCGGCAAAAATCAGCCAGTCGGTAGCCTGATTGCTCGCCACTGACAGGCTGGCTGCTTGGTCTGGAAGCTGTTGGGCTTGCCATTCCAGCTGATACAGCCAGTCTTGCCAAACCGGTTTGCCCAGCAAGGCCTCACTCGGTACGGTGCGCTCTTCAAAACCAGTCAGCTCCATGACTGACGCGCCGTTGCTGTCAAACAGTGTAATGTTCCAGACATGTTGCCCGGTTTGTTGGGCATGACACCACCACTCTGTGCCGCTGGCCGCTTGATGAACCAGCAGCTTGCGAATCAGGAAGGGTAGCCAGGTGGCGTCCTCCTGTTCATCCAGCAGGGTGCAAGCCGCTGTCTGGAAACAGGCATCCAGCAGGGCAGGATGAAAGGCATACCCGGCCAAACTGTCGATGCAGGTGGGCAGGGTGAGGCGCGTCAGGGTTTCATGCTCGCCCTGCCACAGGCTCTCCAGCCACTGAAAAGCCGGGCCAAAGTCAATGTGCTGCGCGTGTGAAGCCGCATACAGATCATGGGGGGCACGTATCTGGGTGCAACGTGCCTTGATCGCCGTTAATACGCTTAATGCCTCACCGCCAAGCGCGTTTGTAGCGGTGCCAGTGTCTGTATCTGCTGTGCCTGCTTGCCAGTTTACCTGTCCCAGCATGTGGATTTGCTGCTCGGCTTCCGGTTGGTCAGCGGGCAGGCTGATTAGCTCGAATTTGGCCTGAGTGCCGGGTGTCTGGTGCTGGTTGCCAGCAGGGGTGAGCACCAGTTGCAGGGTGCGTACTTCATCCTCGCCTAACACCATCGCCGCCGGAAACAGCACATCTTCCAGCTGGCAGGTGGATTTACCCAATAGCTCGGCAGCACTCAATAGCGTGGCCAGATAACAGGCTCCCGGTATCACCTGTTCACCGTACACCCGATGATCATTTAACCAGGGCAGGGTCGCTGAACTGAAATCCGACTCGCACAGTATTTCCTTGAGCAAGGGTGAACGCATCATTTTGTGGATCAGCGGGCGCAGTACCGGCGCAGTGCTAGTATTTAGGGCCTTTGGTTCAGGGCTGCTCAACCAATACGACTGGCGTTGGAACGGGTAAGTCGGCAAGGTGAGTAAAGCCTGTTTATGGCGCGGGTAATCGGCATCGAACCCCTGCCAGTCGATGCTAAGGCCATGCTCGTAAAGCTTGCCCAGATTACCCAGCAAGGCCTGCCAGTCCGTTTGCTTCGGGTTAATGCTGGATGCCCAGACCTGATCACGGCTGCCGATGCATTGTTGTCCCATCGCGCTCAGGGTTGGGCGCGGGCCGATTTCGACGAACACTTTACAGCCTTGTGCCTGCAAGGTCTCCATGCCGGCGGCGAAACGTACCGTTTCACGTACATGCCGCACCCAGTAATCTGGCTGGGTGACTTCGTCGCTGACCAGCGTGCCGGTCAGGTTGGAAATCAGCGGGATGTGTGGCGGTGAAAACCGGATACTGGCCGCTACTGCCGCAAACTCTGCCAGCATCGGCTCCATCAGCGGGGAATGGAAAGCATGCGAGACACTGAGTGCGCGGGTTTCAAGGCCCTTAGCCTGCAAACGTTCGGCAGCAGTTTGCAGTGCGCGCTGTTCTCCAGAAATAACCACGTTGCGCGGGCCATTGATCGCCGCAATGGCAAGCAGCGGTACATCGGTATCCTCCAGCATTTCCTGCAGGATGGCGCTGACCTGCTTTTCTCCCGCCAGAACTGCCAGCATGCCACCGTCACGCGGCAAAGCCTGCATCAGGCGGCCACGGGCAGCTATCAGCCGCACACCGTCTTCCAGCGAAAATACCCCGGCCATACAGGCCGCTGCATATTCGCCGACACTGTGCCCGACTACCCAGGCAGGCTCTACACCCCAGGATTGCCAGAGTTTCGCCAGTGCATATTCAAGCGCGAACAGCGCAGGCTGGGTATAGGCGGTGTCATGGATCAGATGGCTATCATTATCACTTTCAACGTCGGGCACAGTGTCCGGCGGATAAAGTATCTCCAGCAAGGGGCGGGGCAATGTGTTGGCCAGCAAGCTGGCACAATGATCCAAGTGCCGCCGGAAGGTCGGCTGGGTGGCGTATAACTCGCGCCCCATGCCGGTATATTGTGCCCCTTGGCCGGTAAATAAAAAGGCCGCCCTGGTTGATTCAGGTGGGATGAGTGACTTGTCTTGGGCGCTGAAGGATTGTAATTGCAAGGCAAGCTGTGCACCTGAAGCAGCCAGCAGGGCGGCACGGTGAGGGAAATGGTTACGTCCGGTATTCGCACTGTAGGCGAGATCCGCCAGTGTTTCGTGCGGGTGTTCCAGGTTTTCTGAGTGCTTTTGTAAATGGTGTTGATACTGTTGTGCGAGTGCCTGCAGGGCAGGCGCAGTTTTGGCAGACAGGGTCAGCAGGTGCAGCGGGCGTTCCGGTCTGTCTAGGCTGACAGGCGAGGCTGCGCGCAGGGGCGATTCTTCCATAATCACATGGCCATTGGTGCCACCAATCCCGAACGAGCTAACCGCACCATAACGCTGCCCGCTGGCGATCTGCCAAGGCTTTAGCATAAGGGGCAACTGAAAACGGGTATGTTCCAGATGAATATGCGGGTTGATCTGCTGGAAATGAAGGTTGGGCGGTATCGCCTGCTTGTGCAGGCACAAGGCCATTTTGATCACGCCGGCAATGCCCGCCGCACCTTCCAGATGGCCGATATTGGTTTTGACCGCACCCAGAAAGCAGTCGCCCTGTTCACTGTCGCCGCCATACACGGCGCTCAGGGCTTCCACTTCAATCGGATCACCGACCAGCGTACCGGTGCCATGCGCTTCAATGAAAGTCACCTGCGCCGGGCTGATTTGCGCATGCTGCAAAGCCTGCCGGATCACCCGTTGCTGGGACAAACCATTG
This sequence comes from uncultured Thiothrix sp., assembly GCA_964293125.1. Taxonomy (GTDB): domain Bacteria; phylum Pseudomonadota; class Gammaproteobacteria; order Thiotrichales; family Thiotrichaceae; genus Thiolinea. The sequence goes on from CAXYXY010000007.1 coordinate 92,518, forward strand.
GGGGCAGCAATGCCATTGGTACGCCCGTCCTGATTAATGGCGATACCGCGTATCACCGCCAGCACCGGGTCATGGGCCGCCAGTGCATCCGCCAGACGTTTGACGACCATCACCCCGCAACCTTCACCGCGCACAAAACCATCTGCTGCGCTGGAAAACGTACTGCAGCGCCCGGTCGGTGACAGAATACCCGCTTTGGCTCCCATCACCTGCATGTCCGGGGATAACATCAGATTGATACCACCGACCAGCGCAGTATCACATTCCCCCGTGCGCAGGCTTTGGCTGGCCAGATACAAGGCGGTCAAGGCGGAAGAACAGGCGGTGTCCACTGCCAGACTGGGGCCTTGCAGGTTGAGCGTATACGACAGGCGATTGGCCAGCAGGCTATCGAGTACGCCGGTACTGACATAAGAACCAATCGCCTCCAGTTGCGTGGCATGCAAGGCGTGATAGTCACCGGCCATGTGCCCGATAAAGACCCCGGTTGAGCTACCCGAGAGGCTATCTGCGGCGCACCCGGCGTGTTCCAGCGCTTCCCAGGCGGTTTCCAGCAACAGGCGCTGGCGCGGATCCATTTGCTGGGCTTCACGCGGGGAAATAGTGAAAAAAGCCGGATCAAATCCCGCCACATTGTCCAGAAATCCGCCCCAGCGCGAATAGCTTTTGCCGGGCACCTCCGGGTTCGCGGCATAAAAACGCTCCACGTCCCAGCGATCGGCGGGAATTTCGACGATGCCATCGCCGCCTTGCTGGAGGAATTCCCAGAATTGTTCCGGGCTGCTGACACCACCGGGGAAACGGCAGCCGATGCCGATAATGGCGACCGGCTCGACCCGATCAGTGCGGCGGGCAGGGCTGTGTGCAGGCTGGGTGGATGGGCTGGATTGGGCGGATTGAGTGTTTGTGTCCGGGGAACGGCCACCCGTGGATAATGCAATCTGCTCCAGAATCACGTCAGTCAGTGCATTAATCGTCGGATGATTCCACAGCACAGTAATCGGCAGTGCCAGCCCGGTGAGCTGGATCAGGCGGCCTTGCAGTTCTGCCACCCGGATTGAATTAAAGCCGAGGCTTTGCAAAGAGGCGTCGCGGGTGATGTCAGCCGGGTCGGCCTGTAAAGTAGCGGCCACCTGGGCATGAATCTGGGTGGCGATCAGCTGCTGCTGTTGCGCGCGCCCGTTCTTGTCCAGTGCCTGCAAGGCGAGAGACAAAGGTGCCACTTCGGGGCTTAAGCCAGCCGTATTTTGCAGTTCTTTTTTCAGCACTTTGCCCAGCGGACTGCGTGGCAGTTCAGTGCGAAACTCGAACAGGCGCGGCAGTTTATACGCGGCCAGCCGTTCGCGGCAATAATCCAGAATCGCCGTTTCGGTGCAGCCCTCTGCGGCGACCAGTACGGCCTTGATGACCTGCCCGGCAGCCAGCATGTCCACACCCAGCGCCGCCGCTTCGCGAACTTGCGGGTGCGACTGCAGGACTTCCTCAACTTCGCCAATATCCACTTTATAGCCGCCGACATCAACGAATGTTTGCTTGCGCCCGGTGATTACCAGATGACCCTGCGCATTGCGTAAACCCATATCGCCCGTGTCGTAATAGCCGTCGCGGAAGACCTGGGCACTCAACTCAGGGCGATTGTCGTAACCGGAGGGTGGGATGACCGGGCTTTTCACCCAGATAGTACCGGCGGTATCGGCGGGCATTACCTGACCGTGTGTATCCCGAATCTGAATATCCACATTGCGTAGTGGTTCACCCAAAGAACCGAAGTGCATGGCGGCAGTCGGGTTAGTATTCATGCAAATGGAACCGGCTTCGGTGGAGCCATACAGCGAGCGAATCGCAATCCCAAAGCGCTGCAGGAAACGTTCATAAGTGGCACGGGGCAGCACATCGCCCGACGACACACACCATTTCAGGCCGGACAAATCGGCGGGCAGGTCTGGCGGCAATTCGGCCAGCGCGGCGAACTGGTAAGGCACGGCGGGCAGGAAACGAATCGATTCGGTGTGGATCAGCTCCAGCACCCGCTGGGTACGGCTGGCAAACGGGGCATCCATGGCCACTCCGTTTTCGATAACCGGCTCCAGTAATACCAGGGTAGACCCGGCATAGACCGCATCCAGCAGGCCATTACCCAACCCATAGGAATGGTAGAGCGGCACGGTGCAAAGGATATTGTCGTCTGCGCTCAGGCCAATGGTTTCGATAAAATTCAGGGCTTCGTAGTACAGGTTTTCCTGAGTGCAGCACAGGCGTTTGTATTCGCTGGTCGAACCGGAGGTATACAGGTAGAGGGCGCGTCCGCTGAACTCAGGTAGTAATTCAGACCGTAATTCGAAGGGTATGTCGGCAGGCGACACCTGATCCAGCCACTGGCCAAAGCGTAGTGCCTGTGCAGGTAATGTCGGTGCTTCGCCCACCAGCACCAGCCGGGCAGGGTGCGCCTGTTCAGCGATGATGGCCTGGCACACGGCTGCATGGGCTGCGTCGGTAATGATCACCCGCGCCTGCCCGTCCAGCAGGAAGCGTTGCAGCTCTTCACGGGTATAGTGCGGGTTGAGTGGCAACATGACCGCTCCTAAACGGGCGCAGGCGAACAGGCTGATCACAAATTCCGGGCAGTTGGGCACAATAACGGCCACACAATCACCCGCCACGATGCCCAAGGCACGCAAACCTGCGCTGCCCGCCGCCGCCCGCTGCTCCAGTTGTGCATAGCTGATACGCTGTTCACCCTGCACGATGGCAGGGTGATGGGGGCGGGCTGTGGCTGCGCGCTGTAGTAGTCGGGTCAGCATGCCTTAGCTCCTATGCAATGGCCTGGCGAGCGGCTTGTACCAGCTTGCCGCTGCGTACCAGGTGCAATGCGGTGCGGATTTCCGGGTACAACACCCGATCCTGGGTCAGCATGTCGATGCCTGCTGCCCGCATGCAGTCATAAGCCGCCTGGGTGCCGGTGCCGGGTTTCAGGTGCTCGTTGCCGTGTTTGGCACGCTGCAGGGCAATCGCCTGCGTCGCACACAGAAATTCGAGCGCAATCACGTTTTCAATGTTCTTGACGATTTCGCGCGCATGGCGGGCGGCGTTCAGGCTCATGCTGACATGATCTTCCTGATTCGCGGAACTGGGGATGGAGTCGACTGTATCCGGGTGCGCCAGTGCTTTGCAGTCAGACACCAGCGAGGCGGCTGTCGCCTGCAACATCATCAGGCCGGTATTCAGGCCTTCGGTGATTTGGGGTTCGTCAATCAAAAAACCACTCAAGCCGTGCATCGGGCCGGTTTGACTGGCTGGGTCGGCATAGGTTTTGTTCGGGTAATAATCAATCAGGTTGAACATGCGCCGGTCAGAAATACTGCCGAGTTCAGTCAGGGCAATTCCCAGAAAATCCATCGCCATCGCAATCGGTTCACCGTGGAAATTACCGCCGGAGACCGGTTTGTAGTCACGCTCCAGATCAAGGAAGATCAAGGGGTTATCGGTAGCTGCATTCAGATCCATTTCTACCCATTTGCGTGCCATCTCCAGCGTATCGCGGATGGTGCCGAGGACTTGCGGGGCACAGCGTACCGAGTAAGGGTCTTGCGGTGGAACCCGTGCCGGATTGGTATCGAGCGCACCGGGGTCAAGGATTTGGCTGTCTTCGACATAGGCGAGAATATTGGCGGCGACCTGTTCTGCGCCTTCGTGCCCACGTGCCTGGTGGACATGCGGATAGAACGGGTCACGGAAACCCCGCATGCCTTCCAGTGTCATCGCCACCACCAGCTCGGCATTGGCCAGCAGGTTGTCAGCATCCTGGACGACCAGCGCGGCAATGGCGGCAGAGACGGTAGCCCCGTTACTCAAGGCCAGCGCTTCCTTGGCTTGCAGCTCGATTTTGCCACCGACTTTTGCCATGGCCTCGGCACCCGGCACTCGCTGCCAGACGGTTTGTGCGCCCGTGGCCGGATGGGTGGTGATATGGAAATAAGGCGTGCTGCCTGCCGCACCCTGAAAACCGGCCAGTTCACACGGCACAAACGCTTCGCCGTCCGTGGTATCCAGGTGCAGGTCAACATCATCGGCTGCATCGGGCTGCGGAGTCGAGCACATGGTCAGCAGCATGTGGCACAAGGGTGCCAGATCACCGCTGGCACCCAGTGAACCCTGTTCAGGAATCGCTGGATAAACCCGCTCATTCAACATGGCGATCAGGGTGCTGATCACCAGTGGGCGCACCCCGGAATAGCCTTGTGCGAGTGATTGGGCGCGAATCAATAAAGTGGCGCGTACGACTTCTTCATCAAGATACGACCCGGCACCCACCGAATGGCTGGCAATCAGGTTGCGTCCCAATACTTTGGTCAGGTAGGCGCTGTCGAGTGCGGAACGCCCGGCCAGTGCACCAAACCCGGTGTTGATCCCGTAGTAAGCGGGCGGTTTGCCCCCGGCTGCCTTGATGTCGGCGATTTGGGCGACGGTTTGTTCTACCCAGGTGCGGCTGGCCCGGATACGTTCCAGTGCGGCAGCGGACAAGTCGGGCAGGGATTGGTGGTCGCGTGCCACGCGGGTGACATCGGCCACGCTCAGGCGTCCGGCACCGATCTGAATAGTCTGTGCCGCGCGCAGTTTTGCAAAGTGTTGCGTGTAATGTTCAGGCATTGAACCCGTCCCTTAAAAAATGATTCGTGAAGTACTGGTCATGCGCATGTCGCGGGATTTGCGGATATCGCGTAACACATTCACCCGTTTTAACCAGCGGTCAGTGCCGTCGTAGCGGGCTTTGAACGGCCTGCGGCCATGCACTGCCCGGTAGTTGTCGATAAAGCAGATTTCGCCCGGCTCCAGATACATGTCGACCTGTTGTGCATCAAAGGCCGTGCGCAGCGCATACAGCGCCGTGGCGGCCTCATCGTCCAGTGCATCCATGTAGGCCGGGCAATCTACGCGCAGATACGGCGAAGAGCGGTCACCAAATAACACTGAAACCGGTTCAGGATTGGCATTCATCTGCTGGATGCGGGTCGCGGAACAGTCATAGAACGTCTCAAAGTCGGCATCACTCATGCCATCAATCTGGGCAAAACGGTGTCGTTCAAACTGGCTGGCATCCGGGCGGATAACAAAACGTGGCTCGAACAGGGTGCGGATTTCATGCTCGGCCAGACTCTGTACGATGCGATTGGTTGCCAGTGAAGTCGCCGCTTGACGCCGGTTACGCAGGCACATCATGCCCAAGTAATCGCCCCGGTACGGATGGAAGGCATCTTCGGTATGAAACAGTAATTCACCCTTGCTGCTGGAACCGGTTTGGTCGTGTTCCTGCCCTTTGACCGGGAAAATATCATGCACGATGTGTCCAGCCTGTTGAGTCGCCCAGCCAACCGGTTCACCGAGCAGCGAGGCCAGCAACACCAGCAGCATCTGTTCCTGCAGGGTGCGGGGTGTATCCCCTTTTTCGCCACGATCCAGCGGTGTCAGGCCGATTTTCTGGTCATCCACCGGATAACCGGCAATGATGCAAACAGTCGAGTCATCCTGTTCCTGCAGTCGGAAGTCGCAGAGGAAGCGGCGCACCCGTAACGGCAAGGCATGGGCAGCCACGGCGGCTTCACGCAAAAAGGCAGGGTCTTCTGGCGTCGAGAACTGCTCCGCAAGGTGCATTAATAATGTTTTTGTTTCCAGGGTTTCTTCACTGGTCAATACAAATCTGACAATCATCGATGCACCAAGTGTTTGGAGTAATCATGGAATGAATACCCACGATATATTTATATTAGAAAAATAGTCATCAAATGTAAAATCAGTTTTGTTTGATTTTCACATTGAATGATTTTATTTTTTGCAGTTAGCGACTAATCCAATGCTACCTTAATTAAAGAAGAAAAAATCATCAAGCAAAGTTAACACTTCTTAACAATGATCCACTGTTTCTTTGCAGATCAATATTATTAATAATTTTTTATAAGATCATGATAAATATAAATTTTTTGGTGAAAACAGCATGGCTCTTTGCTGCTGTCAGGCAGGGATGGCAGGTTTTCCTTTTTCTGTAAGCAACACCGATTTTTCTTTTAATACCACCTGAATGCGTATGCTGACCTGGCAATGAGCGTGGTTCTTTATGCTATTGTTATTTTTACAGAAGATTTTAGAAGAATTGAATGTCAGGTATGGAAACATCTTTGTATATGAATTATGATTGATTCAATTCGATTAACCGGTTACAACCCCGTCTTTATGAAGAATATGCTCAAGCCGTATCTGACCCCGGAACAATATGCTGATCTGCGTGCACCCTTGGCTAGTGCGCGTACCTTGCCACGGCAAGCCTTTACCGCCGAGGACTTTTTTGCGCTGGAGGTTGACGCGATCTTTTCCCGCCATTGGGTCGCTTTGTGCTTTGCCGGGCAACTGGCCAAACCCGGCAGCTTGTTGCCACTGGAACTGGCGGGCATGCCGTTGCTGGCAGTGCGTGGTGCCGAACACCCGATCCGGGTGTTTCATAATATTGTGCCGTATGACGGTTGTCTGGCGGTGATCGACGCGGCACAGGCCGGGGAAGAGGGTATCGTCACGCCTTATCATGGCTGGCGTTATGACCTGCACGGAAAGCTGCAGGCGACACCTTATTGGGATGGCTTTGCGGCGGCTGATCTGTCCGCGTTGCAGGGCAAGCCGGGTGACCTGTTGGAGGTAGAATGTCGGGTGGAGTTTGGCGTGGTGTTTGTCCGCCTCAAACCGGGCACCGTGTCGTTTGATGACTGGATACAGCCGTTGCGTAGCCTGTTTGCGGGTTATCGCTGTGCGGATCTGGCGATCGGTCTGGATGAAAACGACCAGCCGCTGCTTGATCACGAGAACCTGCAGACCAACTGGAAAACCCATTATGAAAACTGGGCGGTCAACGTGCTGCACGAAGGGTTCACGCATGAGGTCTATGCTGAGTCTGCGCAGATTCCGCGTGTGAATGCCCAGGGTGAGAAAACCTATGTGGAACACATTGACGGCCATCTGAGCGCCTTGTGTTACCGCGAACAGGATTTTGCCGAGACTTATGAACTGGACGAATTGCCGTTTGCGCATTTGGGTACTGACCCGGGATGTGCGCCGGAACAGTCTTTTATTGGCTCGCTGTTCCCGAACCTGCACATGGCGGTGTTTCCGGGTTTTGTGCATTTCATCATCGGCCAGCCGTTGAGCGCCGGGCAAACCCAGACCTTGCGCGCGCAGTTTTATAGCCCTGAATCCGCCAGTGACCCGGAGTGCCTGGAAGCACGCCTGTTGCTGCAGGAAGATTTCCATCAGGCCGGGTTGGAGGACGGGCGCATTACCGAGGCGGTACAAAAAGCCCGACGCTCACCGGTTTATACCCAACAGTATTACGCACCGTTCTGGGACGGGATGCATTACCACTTTACCAATACCGTACTCGCTGCACTTGAGGCAACGGGTCTTGACGACTGAGGGAGACAGTATGACCGACAGCAAGGCAACAGGCATGGAGCAATTAAGCTTTATGGTCGGGGAATGGGATATCCAGGCCTGGACGATGGGTGAGCAGGGTGAATGGGTGGCTAGCCCGCAACCCAAACAGACCGTGATCGAGTCGCTGTTTGACGGGGCTTTTCTGCGTGAACAGGAAGTGTTGATGCAGGCCGGGGATCGCGTACTCCGGTTTTTCATTATGTGGTCGTATGACCCATACCGCGCTGTTTACCGCATGCTGGCCTGTGATGATCATGAGGGTCTGATGGATATTCTGGAAGGTAATCCTGACGGCGACACTATGATTGTCAGCAACCTCAACACCGGTACCCCGATGCTGGATGAGAACGGCCAGCCGGTTTACCTGCGTCTTGAGTCCACTCAACACGACGCCGACAGTTTCACCGATCAGATGTTTGAATCCAGCGATGCTGGCGCGAACTGGCAGCCCGTGTATCGGGCGGCACATACCCGCAAGCAGGTTGCCGCGTAGTGATCGGGCCGATTGAACAGGCCTTAACTGCCGCTTTGCACCGGCTGGCAGCGGATGGACGCCCGCTCCCGCACAAGCTCTGGCAGCGCACCTTGTCGAAAGCAGCACGTGCCGTGTTACCTGCTCCCCACCGTTCGCACTGGATGGAATGGGAATATGGCACCTGGGTGGGGGCGTTTGCCGGTTTTGATGAAGTCGGCAGGCAGTTGGGCGAGGCCAATGTGCTGCCGGAATGGATGGCGGTGCCGCTGGATGACCGTTGGCGTCCGTTCAAAGGCCCCGGTATACGGTATGGGCACCCGTTTAATATTGATGCCATGCAGGAAATGGCGCACTGCTGGGATGGCTTGTTGCAAGATGCCGCCCGCTTGCGTGCACTCTATTGCCAGCGCTATCAACGCGCTGGGGTGTTGTCGGCACTTGATCTGTATGTGATGACCAGCGTGGCCGTTTCTCTGTCGAGCTTTTTGCTGCGCCGGGGTGATGCGCCGGTTGCCGACGGTGGCTTGCCGCGCCGGGCAGCCGCCGCGTTCAAGGTGCTCGGTGGCATGTACGCCGCCACCAACCGGATGATGAGTCAGGCGCACCCGTTGTTGCTGCAGGAACAGCTGGATGTGGACGAATTTTTGCAGTATCTGGAAGACGAGCAGTTGCTGCTCTCGCCGGAAATGCGTGCCTGCGGTGGCCCGGTGAAGATGATCCGGCAAATGCTGATCACCTTGATTGAGCCGCCTGCTGAGCAACAGCCGCCTAAACCAGCCGCGACAGAAGGCTTGGATTACTTGGGCGCGGAGATCGGGCGCGCTTTTGATTACGGTATCTGTTGTGTGCGGATTGATAGCGGCGTATTGCTGGAGTGGCGTGCCCTGCGCGAACAGCTGCGGCCACTGCGCACCGCTGCCGGGACACCCGCCGCTGCGCTTACGCTGTTGGAGCAGGAAACAGAACTGGGCATCGACGATGAGATTCCGCTGGCGGCTTATCTGGACATCGCTACGCGCTTGCTGGCGCGGATTGGCAGTGCGCGCGAAGAGCAGGCTTTTCTGGCGACCCTATCTGCCTGTCCACCGCTGGCAGCGCTGGAACTGGCTGTCCGGCAGTTTGCCCGGTTTCAGCAACCCAGGCTGGATGCTGTGTTGCAACGGACTGCACGCCCTTTTCCGAACAGTGGCTCACCCACGCCCGGTTCGGCCTTTTTACAACGACTACTCAAGGCCGACCCACAAGTGGCGGCTCGATTTGCAGCAGGTATAGCCCCATGACAGCAAGGCTTGCCCTATTACTTTCAACCGCCTATGGAGGATATCAACCATGAAAAGCACGCTCACCCAACGGGTTCTGCCCACTTTTTTACTCGCACTCGGTTTGGCACAGCCGGTGGCCGCCGCACTGCCGGGCAGCGGTTGTTCGCTGGCGACGCTACAAGGTAGCTACAGCTGGGATGAAACCACGCGCACGGATTACTCCCCTTATGGGTACAGTTTGTTTGGCGCAGGCTGGGTACATGCGGTCAGTGTCGGACGTGAAGTGAACGACGGTAATGGTGTAATCACTGCCGGGCAAATGACCATCAACAATACCTATAACGGCGTCGAAACCCTGCGCTACACCGGTGTGGTCACCGTCAGGCCGAATTGCACGGGTACTTATTACATCACGTTGGCAGATGGTAGTTCAGGTGGTGGCGGTTCTATCTATGTTGATCCATTGAGTGGCAACTTCACCCTGTTGGATGAATTCAATATCGGGACTGCGCAGTTTGTCCGGGATGGCTCGTCAGGTGGTTTGAGCAGCCCGTTCCCGAATATCAGCTGGCCATAAAACATCCCGGTCATGGCAGGCGCGGATACTTTGCCTGTCATCTCGAAGGTGACAAGACGCACCAATCAGGTGGCTTGTCATCGGGTCTGACTTTAATGGAGATGATTTTATGCAGTTCAGAAACGTACTGGGCATGGCCGTACTGGCCAGCCTGTTGGTAGCGTGTAATGACGATGGGGAAACCTCGCTAGCCGACGCTGCTTATACCGGTGAGCGCGGGGATGCGAGTCTCAGCGCGGCCAATGCGGATTTATTCCCGCGTTCGGCTTTTGCCGTGCGCGAATTCAGCTTTGCGGGTAGCAGCCTGGCGGTAGACCGCTGTCAAAGCGGTAGCCAGCAGGTCGATAATTCGGCTATCGATGCCACCAGCCATACCGGGAAACGGGTGACGACGTATAGCCAATGCCTGGCTAACGGTGTGCTGCTGGATGGCACGGTGGAAACGCTGGTCTACACCTATGACAAGCCGAGTAAACAGCCCTTAAGCCTTAATGTGATTTTTCATGGTTTACAGATCGGTCAATCCGGTAAAACCGTGACACTCACCGGCAATCTGGAATCCACGCAGGACATAGTGGCTAAAGTGGTGAATTTGCAGATGGACATGCACATGGCCGCGACCACCGGTGAACAGGTCTTGGCCAGTCTGCATTCAGAGGTGAAGGGTCAGCGGGCAGACCGTTCGGCGGATAGCACGCTGGAGGGCAGTGTCTGTGTGGGGAGCGCGGGTTGTTCCAGTCTGCAAACCGTGACGCCTTTCAGTGTCGATTATCATGGCCTGATGACGGCGGGTGAGTTGTTAACCGTGGGTGGCAAAAGCAAAGTGAAAATGCTGGCCAAAGCTAACAACCGCGTGGCGTTTAGAGTGGATGCGGATGGCAATGGGGTTTATGACTGATCGCCTTGTGTATTGGGTGTTAGTGCGGTAAACGCTGGATTCGTTGATGCACCTGATGAGGGTGCATCTGGCGATAAATAGGCTTATCTCGTATTTTCAGGATTTTCTGATTTTTTATCATTCAGTAAGTTTTGTAAATGAAGAGTTATATCTTTAGCGTCTTTATTGTTTAATAGTATTTTGTTTGTTGTTAATATTTTTCCGTTCTGATGGCTGTTATTCTTTGCCAATTTTTCGGCTATTTTTGAATCAATTTCTATTGCTTTGAGTATACCACCTTCTTTATTAAATAAGATAACAACTAACAGATCAAAATTCCAACTTCTGATAACATTCAAATTGGTTGCTTTAATTTTTTCTATTTTTCTGGATTTTACCTGTATGAGTTGCCCATCATTTGTTCTGACATCTGCACTTTTGTTGGATGCCTTTAATCGCTCACCGTTGTAGTAGTTTGCAACTAATACTTCTGCAAATTCTCCGACCTCGTTTGCTGTTCCTTGCATGGCTTTAGTCAGTAATGAGCTTGCATTGTTGTAGTTTTTCCAGAGTGAGACTAAAAATCCGAAGCTGCTTTCCATTTTATTGTTCCGTGTTATTAGTTGTGGATGCCAATGCTAAGATCTAAGTTGGCAGGTAAGGAGTAAAAACTAAGAATTGCGGGCTGTCACCGCGTTCGTTATCGGTATAGTTGTTAGGCCTTTTTTACATAATGGGACTCATGCAGAGCGATGTTAATCGGCGCGTTGGCGCGTCATCGCTTAGTCGCTTTGTGTATCTGGTCATGTCTTTTTTCCTAATTTTAACGCCAGATCAGAAGGCGCGATATATATAACCGTTTTTCCGTCCTTCGAATTTAAAAATAACTTGAGATCAACCAGCTTGTTTAAATAGGTTCTCGATGTATTTTGAGAGATTGAGTAAGATGCGGAAACTTCTTTGGCTGTGAATACTCTGCCCGGTTCCTTAATTGCTTTCTTTAGCAGGTCTTTTTGAACAAAGTTCAGTTCTTTATCCCATTTTTTTTTATTCAATAACTCTGTTATTTTTTGAAATTCGTTGGTTTTTTTATTTAAGTATTTTTCTAGCTCTTGAAAAGAGGATAATATTATTTCTAATTGAAAATATATAAAATAAGTAAGGTCATTTTGATCTCTTTCGGTGTACATAAAAGATAGTCCATATTCCTTGGACTTTTCTTTTAGCAGCTTGCTAATAGATACATATTTGAATAGGTTATATTCGCATTTCAGCATATGCCAGTAAAAGAGTGCTCTAGCCGTTCTTCCATTGCCATCGCGAAAGGGATGCTCGTACCCAATCATAAAATGAAGAATGATCGCCTTAACTATAGGTGGCATAAAAAGATTTTCACCCATCCCCGAATGATCAGCATTTGCAAATTCACACAATAGCATCAATCTATCGTGTATTAACGGGTAGTCAGGCGGTTGATGAGCAATATTGCCCTTGCCATCGTCTACGTATATTTCATTATCCTCTCTGAACTCTCCAGGGCGGACATTGTTTTTTGTGGTACCCAAAGTAGCTATCCGATGAAGTTCTAGTATTTGATCAATCGAAAGCTCCTCATTTTTTATACTTTCTGCATACTTCAGTAGTAGATAATTATTTAGAATCATCCGCTCATCTTCATCGACTGGCTCCCTGTCTTCTTCCAGCATTTTCTTTGCTACTTCTCGCGTAGTGGATGCTCCTTCCAGTTGAGCGCTGGTGATGGCTTCCTCCATCATCAGCGACGATACTAGAAACCTGTTTTGAATGCTGTCTGTTCCCCCTGATTCACCGTTACCACCACCGTTTCCTCCTGCTAATTTTATGACTTGGTGAAGCATAGCCTCCATTGAATGAGGTGTGCAGTAGGAAAACCTGATGCCATTTTCATCCTTTAATGGCAGGGGTTTCATAATGGACTTTCTCTTGAACTTAACCGCTTTCCAGATGGCAAGTTCTTCGCCTTTTGGAACTCTCCACTTTAACTGACTCCAATGAAGATAACGCCCCTTTTTATCAGTGACATCATAGTCTTCAAAGTACTTGTAGATCGCCCCAAAATGCTCTAAATCATTTGCAGGGTCAAAGGTGGGGGCTTGTTCCACGACAGGCTTCGCCATAACTAAAAATCCATAATTTGCGTTTCATGGTTGACATTATAGGTGGTTCTACATTCAACGCAAATTTAATCATTTGATTTTTCTGCTTATGAGATGAGTGCCGCACTCACTGCTGCATCGGACAAGGGCGCATCTGGTGCTGGAAGCTTGCGCGGCAGCTGGGGCAGTTTCCCGCGCCATTCCGTATTAGACACGCCCAGAAACAGCCCGGTATAAGTAAACAGTACTGAATACAACAGCCCCAGATTCATGAACAGGCTGGTGTAAATATTGAGTAAATCACAGCCAATTGGTGAGTCGAGGTTAAGGCGTTGGCACGCGGCGAATTCACTGGCCAGTTGATAAGCCCGTGCGGCCTGCTGCACTTCGCACCCCAACAGGATCAGGTCAGGGTAATCGGTAGTCTCTGCGTCCGAAAACGTTCTGTCAGGCGTGAACAGCTGCAAAGCCAGTGCCTGCCTGCCTGCCAACGCGTGTTCAGCCCGGCTGATATAACAGGCGGTTTTGCCGGTCTGCTGCAGCTCGGCCAGCAGGCTGTCCCGCTCGGCGGGAGAAGCAACGAACCGGCATTGCCCTGATGCCAGTGGCTCAGCCAGACGCTGTTGCATGGGTTGCTGCGCTTGTTCATCCAGCAAGGCACTGTCCAGGAGTAGCGTGTCCATTTCGGCCAAGCGTTCCAGTGTATCCGCGCGCAGGATGAGAATGCCTTCACGCGCTGCCTGCTGGATAAAGTGTTGGGCGGTATAAGGCCCGAGACGTTGCAGGTTGGAGCCGAAGGTGGTTGTCAAAAAGCCCGCCGCCCGGTTAGGCCCCACCAGCGGCAAGGTGAGCACAAACGAGGCCAGCATCCAGGGTGCGACGGTTTCTCCCCGGCTTTCGCCCGCTGTTTGCCAACGGGAAGGTTCAGCGGCGGCCTGTTCCAGTGCCGCGTGCAGATGAGCAGGCAAACCGGCGGGTAAGGCGGCCTGCAGGTTCTGGCGAGACACCTGTTCTTTGCGGGCAAACACCCACTGGAAAAAGGAATACAGTAAGGCATCCAGTGCAGCGGTGGCGGTATAGCCCATCACCACGCAGACCCCGACGCTGGTGGCGATCAGCACCTGGTCATTGATTTTGCGTTCGCCACGCAGCTTGTTGCCCGCATTCCTGAATACCGGCGTAAACACATACAGCACGACGGGCAGGCTGGCGATACCCAGCAACGGTGCTTTGAACAAGGTGCCACCCGTCGCCAGCCCAATCGACAGCGAAGAAGCCAACAAGTCGCTGCGGGCAGCGGTCAATGCTTTGTCATTGGCCAGTACCGCCTGACGGGTGACCTGATCAGTCGCTTGGGTGTCGGCTTGGGTGTCGGTCTGGACTAAGCCTGCCTGCTTTTTTCGGGCAGGCAACGCGGGAATCTTAAAGCGCCGCAGTGCTTTAGTACCTGCATAGACGACGCCGCTGGCCAATGCTAATTGCAACAATATCATTTCTTAGTCTCCTGTCAGATGCCTTCGCCGATCCGACGCACGATGTCTTTTACGCGTGACACCGATTGCATCAGAATGGGCAAGCGATCCAGACTTTCCTGAAAATTCCAGAAATAAGTCACTACCGAAAAAATGGTGCCCGCCTGAATGCCGGGCATTTGTGCAGTATAGATAATCACAAACAGACTGGCGACCACTACAAATAACTCAATGCCCCCCGAGGTGCGAGCCTCAATATCGGATGTTTTTACCTTGAGCAGGCGCAGAAACCGGAAATGGCGGTGCATCTGGGCGAGGCTACCCCGGCTGATAACTTGTGACTGCCGTTCCAGATTGTTGTTGATACTGCGATTCAGGCGGTTGAATGGTCGCCACATCAAACCGTTCAGGCTTAGCACCGGGATCAGCATCAACAGCGCCACCCCGGCAATCCGCCAGTCGAATACCGCCAGCATCACCAGCGAACCCACGAACGCAATCACCATGGCAAACACATCGGGAATATCCCGCTCAAAGAAATCGACAATCTCGCGGATCAATACCGAGCGTCCGACCAATCGCCCGGTTTCCGCCCCGGCAGCCCGCTGTTGGGTGGTGACATCGGTGACTAGCTGGGCATAAATGCGCATGAATATCCGCGTGTCATACATTTTGCGCCCGACCATCAACCCGGTTAGCAGCACCCACAAAGCTACAAACAAGGTCATACCCTGATAACTGCGGGTCAAAAGGTCATTGATAGCGACCCCAATCGCCCAAGGCAATAACAGCGTCATCAGCTGTTCCAGCAGGCTGAGCAGGTAGGTGAAAGCCAGCGCCCCGCGATTATTGCGCAGCAAAACGGACAAAGGATTAGCCAATTGCTCGGGGGTGGGCATGCTTTTCGAGGTCATGCCACAGTATCCAGCGCTAGATAGCGGGTTTGCTGATAGGTATCCAGGGCGGGCAACTTGTCAGCCGAGTGGTTGGAGTGAGCCGAGTGAGTCGGCGCAGGTGACGCAAAAGACTCCAGCAATTTGACGTGTTCAAACAGCACTTCAACCTGCGCCCTGGCCACGAGCCAGCTAAAAACAGCATGGATATTGCGATTAACCTGCACACTGCTGCTACGGCTGGGCATGGTTCAGATCAGGCCGCTTTTCCGACCGCAGGTTTTTTCTCTTTACCCCGCACCATGCGCAGCTTGATCAGGGGAATCAGGAAACGCAGCGATGCCTGCCGTTCCAGCGTTGCATCAAACCGGGTCATGTGCTGGCGGAAAGCCAGATAGCCGACCCAAATCCGTTCCCATTCACGTTGCATGGCCTGTTCTCCTTGAGTTGCCAGAATCTGATCCAGGTATAAATGTACGGTTTCCATCGCCACTGCCGTATGCCCGGAAGCAATATTGTCAATTGTCAGGTGCAAGGTGAAAAAATAGGGGTCAATTTTCCAGTATTTCAGCTCATCAATAATCTGCATGTAGCCTTTACCCAAACCACTCAGTTCAATCGCCAGATTCACGCCAATAATTTCTGGCAGAAAAGCTTTGGGGAACAGGGAGACCGACAGGGTCAGCAAGGGCAGGTCAAAGGCAAAATCCTTGATTTCCGGCTGGAGTGCAAATTCCAGCGAATCGGTGGCGGGCATCCGGATGCCTTCACTTTCCAGCATCTTGCGGTAGACATTGGGGTGATTGAGCACGGTGTCGCCGTTACCCACTTCATCCGAGTAAATACGAAACAGGCGAGCAGAAATTTCGGTGTGTGACATACCCGCCTTGGCAATGTGCTGCACCCAGGAACCATCGACCATCGGGAAGGGCGCATATTGCCAGACAAACCAGACCATGATCTCCCGGGGCACGGTGGAAGGCGGCACAAATGCTTCGTAGGCATCCAGTTCGCGGGTATAAATAGCACTCACTCGCTCTTCAAAGGCGGCATGGCTATAAGGAAAAAACTGGAGTTGTGCATCCAGCTTGCGTTTGTTCATCCCGGCGCGTGCCTGTTTGAAAAATTGCTCGGCGACTCGGCGTGCGGTGGGTAGCACATTCGGGTACAGGTCGGCATTCACAAAATAATGGTAAAGCTCCCGCTTGCTGCATTTGGCGTAAGTAGCGAGGTCGGCTTTGTCGTCGCGTGCTATCACCGTCATGCCCGGACGCGTAGCGCCAGCCCTGTCAGCCATCGCCGGGGTAGAGGCCAGGTCGGTGGGCAGAGCGGGGTCTGTTGCACGGACAGGGGGTGCTGACAGGGTCGGAGCAGTGGGTGTTGCCTGTGCCGCTGCTGCGGCTTTAGCCAGACTGTGAATCCACTCGGACATGACCGCCTGTTCAGCCTCGGTAAAAATACGGAACATGGGCCCGCCAAAATTAATCGAGCGGGTGATCAGGGCACTTTTAGCCGGTTCCTTGAGGTTGACAAACGGCGAGGCCGCGAGTGCCTGCAGGAAGGCTTCGGCATTAAACGGTTCCTGTGCAAACCAGTCATTGATCAGCTGCCCACCTATTTTGCGATTACGGTGCATATTGCGGGCATGCGGCACTTTGGCTGCCAACAGTGCCAGCATTTTCTGGTGCGGGGTCGGTACACGCGGGCGGTTAACCGCATCCTGCAAATCGGCCTGCCAGCGCTGATTAATCACATACTGTGCAACCAGCCCCGCCCAGAGGCGTTGCCAGACCGATTGCCGCTGTGCTTCATCGCTGCATTCGGCCAGATACAAGTCAACTACATCGAGCGTTGTTCTTGCCATTTCACCCGGTTGTTCAGGGAGCTGATTGGCCTGACAATAAGCGCCGTCCAAACCCTGTTGTTGCAGCTGCCCGGACAGGGAACGCAACAGGTAATCAGGCGTATGAAAATAATGCCCAAGGGTAAAACCTATCAGTTCTGGCAGGTAAACACGCGGGAATAAGGACAGTGCCAGCTGGAACACGGGTGCGCTAAAAGCCGTATCGCCGATCTCAGTGGATGTAGTGAATAGCCGGGAGTTTATTTCAGGGAGCGTAATGTGGGCGCTACTTAATAAACGCTGGTAGCGATTATGACAATGCTGGAATGCATTGCCATCACCAATTTTTTCAGCATAAATTCTGAATAAGTGCGTTGAAACAGGCGTATGGTTGTTAGCCGCCAGAGAGATGTTTTGTAGCCAGCAACCTTCGGTCAGCGCTGCCGGTGCCTGTTGTTTTAACAGGTAGTTAATCTGTTCACGACTTAAATCCGGCGATTGCTGGCGGGCTGCGGTTATTGTCTGTAGCTGGTGCTGGTATAGAGTCTGCATGCGCTCGGCAAACAGCGCGGGTGAATAGTCAAACGGCTGCAAATGCTGCGGTAGTGGGCTGTTATTGGCCAGCAGAGCCTGTGCCTGCTCCAGATGCCGGGTCACTAATTGCTGTGCATAGGCAGAAACAGCAGGAAATTCATCCGCATTGATCAGGTAGTAGAATAATTCGCGTTCTGGCATCTGCGCATAATGCGGCAGGTATTTCTTTGCCTGTTCACTGAAAGATATTCGCACGGGGTACTGGCCTCAATTCAGAATAATTTTTTACCGCTATTGCAATTCTGTTGTCATCATTGGTTGCTAATTCGTATATTTATACAGTCAAGTCTATCTATCTTGGCTCAATATATGAGCCAATAATAAAAACACGCACTAACCCATTGATTACTATTGGGCAAGTATACCTCATTCATAGCGCCATTAGTGTTAAGAAATGTTAAGGGTGTATGGCTATTTTTTGCGGATACTACTAGTTTCTTATTTACCACAAAGCTGTTGCATCTACTGCATTCCCATGCATAACCATTTCCGGCTCATAACGGCCGGGTAGAGAGGTGATCTAAAATGAAAAGGCGTGATTTTTTAAAGCTTTCCGGGGCGGGGTTGACCTTCAGTGGTCTGACCGCCTGTAATGACAGCAGTACCAGCGGGGGAACAACTCCTCCTGCTGGCCCACCGTATGATCTGCTGGATTTCCAGCCGACTGAAGCCAAGAGCGAAAACGGTGTGCTGACCTATGAAATGTCGGTGCAATACGGCGACCCGATTGTGGACGGGATTACCCTTGATTACCGCACCTTCAACGGCAAGTTCCCACCGGATACCTTGGTGGCGCGCGCGGGTGACAAGCTGAAAATCCATTTCATCAATAACCTGCCATCGAGTGAGGAAGATCATTATCATCCGCACAATATCAATATTCCGCACGGTTTCAACAACACCAACCTGCACACCCACGGCTTGAATGTGTCACCCGAAGGTAATGAGGATAATGTGCTGTTGGTATTGCGTCCGGGCGATACCTTCGACTATGAAATCAATCTTCCAGAAGATCATCCTTCTGGCTTGTACTGGTATCACCCGCACAAACATGGCTCGGCTTTGCACCAGCTGGGCAGTGGCATGTGCGGTTTTCTGCGCATCGAGGGTGGAGAGGATGATCTGCGTCAGATTCCCGAAATAGCGGCGGCCCAAGCGGTTGATCTGGAATTCCATGAACTGATTTTTGATATTCAGGGCAGAACACCGGCTGAGGGCTTGGGTGAAGCGGCGGCGGGTAATCCTGACCCTGATCCAGAAGCACGTAACCCGATTATCAGTCTGCTTAAGCGGGAAGCTTTCCTGCGCTATACCATCAATGGTCTGGCGGTGGATGAAGGTTTCTTTGCGACCGAAGGTGCGGGGCCTTTTACGCCGCCCACGCTGCGCATGCGTCCTGGTGAGTTGCAACACTGGCGGTTCGGGCTGTTATGCCATTTACAGACCTATAATTTCGTACTCGAAGGCCACAAGCTACGTGTCGCTGCCTGGGATGGGATTACTGCCGACCAGATCGAGGTTTACAATAATCTGGTGCTGGGGCCGGCTAACCGGGTTGACCTGTTAATCAAAGCCAGTAATACACCGGGCACTTATGCTTTTAAAATGGTGTTTGAGCAGTTTGGTGAGCAGACCATTGGGCCATACCCGATCCTGTTTTCACCGGGTGCGGCTTATCCATCGGGTGAATTGACTGTGTTCAATCTGATCGTTGAAGGTGACCCCATGCCAATGCGGCTGCCCGCTGCGCTGAATCCGCCGAGCGCCCGCCTGCCGTATATTCTGGATCATGAAATTACCCGCCATCGGCAGATTGATTTCAAGGTAACCGGTGAAATCCAGATTGACCCAACTACTTTCGCATTCATTGAAGACACCCGTAAATATTACATCAATAACCTGCAATTCAGTGGCAACCGCATCAATGAAACCATGTTACTGGGTACGGCGGAAGAATGGACGATCACCAATAACCACTTGGGGCAGCACCAGTTTCCGCAAATCAATCACCCGTTCCATATTCATGTGAACTGGTTTCAGGTGATGTCTATCCATCATGCTGACGGTCATGTCGAATACCCGAACAATGGTTTGGGACGCTGGATGGACAGTGTGGACGTACCGTTTGGCGGCAAAACGGTCATCCGCCATCGTTTCGAACATTTCCCCGGCATCTTTCCGTTCCATTGCCATGTCATCGCGCATGAAGATGAAGGCATGATGCAGCTGGTGGAAGTGGTTGATCCGGCACCGGTTACCGTTAATATCACAGCGGGCAAAGCAGCAGTTCTGGAGTCGACTGACCTGAGTAAACGAGTACATGTCAGATTCCGCCCGAATAATTTTGCCACGGACAGTACCGCGACTTATTACTTCCAGCTGGATCCGGGGCACGCCGTAGACGAGGGCATGATTGGTCTGGAACGTTACTTTGGGCTGCAGAGTAAAGGTGATTTTAGTGGTACGGCAGTGGTGACAGTACGCATCCCCCTGGAGCTGGCACACGGTGAAACTTATGACCCAGCGACGGTGCGCTTGTATCGCAGTGATGGTACTGGCTGGACAAAAGCAGATGTCCAGCATATTTCACTGACCGATGGTGTGCTGGTCAGC
Organism: uncultured Thiothrix sp.; assembly: GCA_964293125.1. Lineage (GTDB taxonomy): Bacteria > Pseudomonadota > Gammaproteobacteria > Thiotrichales > Thiotrichaceae > Thiolinea. Next base: position 112,732 of record CAXYXY010000007.1, read on the forward strand.
CATGTGAGTACTTTGGGGCATGGCTACTTTGCGGTACTGGCAGATATGCTCAGTGGGCCGGTCACTGATCCTTCCACCGATGACGGATCAGGACACGGGCATGATATGTAAGTAAGTGTGACCTGCCATTTTTTTTGGGTCGAATCTGTACCAAGAGAAGTGGCAGGTTTATCAGCTATTAGCGGCCTGAATCCTCCAGTTTGAACACCAGCAAATCCGGTTGCTCATCTTCTGGCAACCAGGCTTGCAGGCAACTGGCATCTTTCACGCACGGGTCAGTCAGTGTTTTCAGGAATGCAACCAGCTGTTGCACGTCTGCAGGCGTATACGCCTGTTCCGGCAGGTGTTCTTCGTGCGCCAAAACTTCAGCCAGCTGCTGTGGGATATTCCGGGTCTGGATATTGTGTTGCTGCAGTTGTCCGCTATCGTAAGCCAGCGCCTGGCGGCGGGGGCTGAGCATGTGCTCGACCATCCCCTCTAGCGTGGTATAAGCCCCGTTATGCCCCCACGGCCCACTGACTTCCACATTCAGCAAAGTGGGTGTCCGAAAACGGTATAAATCACTGTCCTCACCCGTTACCAAAAACCGGCCTTTGTCATTACCGGCACGCATCAGGCTTTCTGGCTGTTTGCCGGGGCCAATCGGCGGAATGAGCATATTATGAAAATGCTCATCCGTAAAAAAAGCACCCTGATGACAGGCCGTACAGCCGAAGCCCCCCTCACCGGGCGGACGGAAAAATAACAGTGCGCCCTGTTTCGCCGCCGGGCTGATAGCGGTTGCATCACCTTGCACATAACGGTTCCAGGGGTTCGCCACGAACAGCTGTGAGCGTTCATATTCACTCAACAGATAACTGATATTTTGCTCGGTAACCAGTGTGCTGGCGGGTGCGTCGGGTGCCTTGAAGACCTTGCGAAATTCATCCACCCAGAATTGGGTGACCGTGTGAGGCAGCAAATGTGCCAGTGGGCCATAGCCACCCAAGCGCGCCGCCAGTTTGCTGCGGTAGGTGCCGTTATTGGCGGTGCTATTAAAATCCTCGCCGCGCATTTCCTCAACGGAGACCAGTGGGAAACGTGCCTGTGCCTGCACCAGATTCTGTCCCGCCCAATGATCAGGACGCGGGAAGGGTACATCCGGCGTGGTGATACCGACAGTTTTGTTTAGCGCTGCATTGCTGGAATACACATCCGAAGGTGTTTTGTCTTTGCCGCCGACCAATTGGCCAATGCGCCCGTCATGAAACAGGTAGCGCTGCCATAAGGCCACATTAAAGGTGGTGGGTGCATTACGCGCCTCATTGGGTGCCGCATCACCCCATAAACGGCGGGTTACACCCAGCTGTTCGGGCACAGTGACACCGGGGCCGAGTGGCAATGACAGGCTGTCACTGCCACCGAGTAAGGGGTGATGGCAACTGGCACAGGCTACGTCCAGATTTCCGCTCAGGCTACGCGAAAAAAACAGGCGTTTACCCAGTTGGGCTGCCGGGGATTCAATCGCAGGAATAGTTAAGCCCTGCGCCGGGTCACCGCTCAGCCCATAGCGCTCGATCAGTGCATGCAGGTCGGTGTCGGCGTTCGCTGTTTCAGCGTGGGCAGCCCCGCCTGGCCAGTTCAAGCTGGCCAGCAAGACGCTGGCGAGTGATAGCGACAGGGTAGAGAGTAAACGGTCTTTCATATTTCAGGTGTTTATTTCATAATACGGTGATCAAGCTGTGCAAGCGTTGCCAGCGTTCGGTCGATGTGCTTGACGAGCAGGTAATCCGTGTCATAAGTCGCCTCGGCAAACACACTGATACCCGCTTGTGCCAGCGGCGTGACGATCGAGGCGAGGATGCCAGGCTCATCCAGCCCGAACGGGCCTTCCAGCTTCAGGCAATGCCAACCCGGATCGATAATGATCTCCGCTACCTCAGCCGCGTCCGTCGGTACATTGGCCTGCGGGCAGATCAGCGATAATTCTTCCCGTGTCTGGGTGACTGCAAAAAAACGGGCCTGACGCGGCATGGCCCAGTCTGGAATCAGCGCGTCGGGCGCTAAACGGCAAACGGCAAATGGCTCGGGTAGCAGGGAAAAGGTTCTGGAAACGTTACTCATGTTACTCATGGGGTCTCACTCATTGAGTTTTTACCGGATTCTGGCCGGTTTGATAATATCCAGCATATCCCGCAACATGGCGGCAGCGGCGGGGGTCGCACTGGGTTCTGAACTGGCGGCGGACAGACGTTCGACATCCTGGGTGTAATACACCACGCCCATTTCATCGGGGGTCAGGCGCGACAGCGGGTGATCCATGGGCAACGGTGTGGGGCGGACAGACAGGCGGTAACGCCCGGCGATGAATTCTGCCAGACACACCAGCACAATACGTTTGCCTTGTGCCAAAGCAGCCTGGACATCCTCTTGACGGAGGTCGCCGATGCCTTCAATCCCTACATCGGCCAGGCGCGTTGGCTGTCCGAGTACGGCATTGCTGGCAATCACCAGCTTGGCCGCCGCATCCCAGCCATCCACATCCAGTGACGGGTCGGTTTCGGCAATCCCGCGTTGCTGGGCATCCAGTAGCGCGGCGGCATAACTGTGCCCTTGTTCCATCGCCCGCAGAATGTATTGGGTCGTGCCATTAAACACCGCTTCCATGCGCTGGATGTGACAGCCTGCCAAGTCACGTTGACCCAGATTAATGGTCGGCAACGCACCGGCTACGCAGGCATTAAAGCGTATTTTCGGGCAGAGTTTGGTCGCACTCTCAGGGGTAAAACCCGGATTATAATGATGACCCCAGCCGAACCCCAAATCACTGATCTGAGCCAACTCAGGGTAGGCGAGGGCAAGCGGCCCCTTGTTGGCCAGCACGACATGTATCCCCTGCTGCAGTGCGCTACGCACAATATCCAAACCCGGTTGACCATCCTCCAGGTTGACGGGGGTTGCTTCCAGCAGAATGTCAGGGCGGGCATGCTCCAGTAACTCGATCGCTTCCATCCCCGGTCGGCCTGCGCCGGGCAAATCGGCCACCAGGCGCTGTTGCGCTAAGGTGTCCAGTAATAAGGCGGTTTCAAGTCCGGCATCATCGATCGCACAGCCTCCCAGTTCGGCTACTCCGGTAATGCGAAATTCCACGCCGTAGCGCTGTTGCAAAGTGTGTTGTTCACGCTGCAGGATGGACAGTAGGGCAGTGCCGACATTGCCTAGCCCAGCCAGAGCAATGCGGTAGGTTGTGGTAGTCATTAGCAGATCATTATCCTTTTGTGGAGAGTTTTAATCAAAATATCTTGCATTTAGTGAAAATCACAAGATATTTACAACAAAAATTTACAAATTTTAATCATCAATGCTTAATAAAAGTCACTTAACAAAAATTAACAATAAAAACCATCAGATTAATCATTGCCCAATTGAATTTTTTATAAAAATGGCTAATATATTGGGAAAATCCTGTATCATGGGCTTGAGATGCGTGTTGGTTTTTAACATTCTCACAGACTTAGGGTGTCTGTTCATGCCTAACCAAAACTAGGGTGAAATTATCAATAACATGATGTCTATCATATTATTTAGTAATGTATGGAGTCATTCTTGGATAAGATACAGCAAGCGTTAATGGTCTATGCAGACACCGTCTGGCCTTATGTAGAGGCGGCGTGGCGGGCTTTTGACAATTACGCTTATCTGCAAGCGGCTTTTCTGGCCGCCTTTGGTTTTCTGTTTGCCCGTCTGGTGAGCAGCTATCTGCCGGAATTGCTCAAGAAAGCGACCCGGAATATCAAGGCCGAGGTGGCTGCCGATATTATTGAGCTGACCCGCTCCCTGTTGTTTAACCTGCTGTTTCTGGGTGCGTTGATCCTTGCCGTCAGTGTGTCCGGTTTGAATGCCGCGCCTGCTTTTGCACTCAAAGGTATTCTCAAGTCCGGCATGATTGCGGTGGTTGGGCTATTTATCTATCGGCTGGCGCGGCTGCTTCTGACCTATACGGCCACCACCGGTAAGGGGCGGGGCATCATCCAGCCGCAAACTTTGCCCCTGTTTATTAATACCGTGATGGTCTTTGTGCTGGTCGGCACCTCTCACCAGATTTTTGCAGTCTGGGATGTGGATATGACGGCGCTGCTGGCCTCTGCCGGTATTGCCGGTATTGCCATTGGTATGGCGGCACAAGGCATGTTAGCCGATGTGATTGCGGGCATTCTGATCCTGACAGATGGCCCCTATCGTTTGGGTGACATTATTCGTCTGGACGGTGAAGGCACTGAAATTCGGGGAAGAGTGACCCGGATAGGCATCCGTAGTACCCGCATTCTGGCCGATGACAATATCGAGATCATCGTTCCCAACTCGGTGATGGGGCATTCCCGTATTTTAAATGAATCGTCTGCCAAGGAAACCGGACGAGCCATCCGGCTGGAAATTACCACGGCCTGCGGCGTTGAATCTGCGCGTATCCGAAGTCTGCTATTGGACATTGCCGATCAGGAACCCCATGTCATGAAAGGCATGGAGCACACCGTTGATCTGCTGGGTTTTGACCGGCAGCACGCCCGCTTTGAATTTATTTGCTGGGTGGCTAATGCTGAATTAATGGAGCCAGTCAGTTTCAGCTTGCGCGAAGCCGTCTACGCCCGCTTGCTGGCAGAGAAAATCCCGCTGGCACTGGCATCGCTGGAAGAAGTGAATATTACCCACCTGCCCGACAGTCGCCAGGAAGTCGCGATTACTCACCTGCCGGATAGCCGCCAGGAAATCAGTATCAAGGAAATGCCCGCCAGCTCCAGCAGCCTTTATATCAAGGAAATGCCTAATTTATTTGGTGTGGGGTCGGTCAAGCCGACCGCCAGCCAGCACCCGCCAACCCCGGTTAGCCGTTCTTTATCCAAACAGGATGATGCCCCGGCGGTGAAGGAGCCTGCCGCATGAACCAGCGCAGTTGGGTGGTACACGGGATTGGTCTGGCCTTGCTGGCGCTACTGGCTTTGGTCGTTATCCCTTTCTACGCGCAACGCATCCCGGAATTACTGGGTTCACAGGTGCAATCCAGCTTGCTACAAAAAGGGTTTGATTGGGTGGGCGTCCAGGCAGAAGGACGCGATATGACCGTGAGCGGCAAAGCACCCAATGCCGATGTGCAAGTCAAAGTCGTACAGACGGTGCAGGAAGTGCCCGGAGTACGCAATGTGATTGACCACATGACCCCCAGAATTATCAGCCCGTATACGGCCAACATGGAATGGCAACAAGGCCAGCTCACCTTGTCTGGCTTTCTGCCTGATGAAGCCAGTTATCAGGGCATTAGCGAAATACTGGCCGCTACTTATGGCCAGCAGACTGCACCCAGAGGCTTGCAGTTTGCCAATGGCCATCCGGAAAACTGGAGTGGCTTGCTCACGACGCTGTTAACCCAGGTGCATACACTGGAGCGTGCCCAGGTCGATCTGGTCGACCAGCAGATTCACCTGAGTGGCCTGACCCCATCTTCGGCAGTGCGCGAGCAGGTCATGTCTGCACTCGCGGCCTTTGCCGAACAGGGTTATACCCTTGATCTGCATATCGTGGCGACCGATGCCGCCGAGCAGGTGTGTCAGCAGAAATTTAACCAGCTGCTGAAAGTACCTATTTTATTCGACTCGGGTGCTGCGCGGATCAGTGCGGTCAGCCTGCCGTTGCTTAAGCAACTGGCGGAAACGGCCATGTTATGCCCGAATGCACGGATTACCGTGGCGGGTCATACCGACAGCCGGGGCAATGAAGCCACTAACCTCAAGTTAAGCGAACAGCGTGCTCGTGCGGTTGCCAGCCGTTTGTTCAATGAAGGGATTGAACCCGAACGTATCGAGGCGATTGGCTACGGTGCCAGTCGCCCGATTGCGGACAATGCCAGTGAAGAAGGGCGGATGAAAAACCGGCGTATTGAATTTGTAGTACAAGGAAAGTAGGCATGACCGAACTGCTGTATGAACTGCTGTTAATCCTGTTGCTGGCGACGGCCATCGGCTGGTTTCTGGGACGCTATTTGTGCAAAAGTGGTGAGTATGCAGAGCGTAGCCGCCGCCAGGAGCTGGACAAGCAGGTCACCACCTTGCAAGCCCAGTTGCAGCAACGTGACCAGCTGGTTGCGTCGGCGCGCCAACAGCTGAATGAGCAGGAAAAACTCACTGCGGAGCTGCAGCAGAAAAATGAAGGGCTGCATGCCCAAATGACCAGCCTGCAACAGGAACGGGACAAACTGCTGTTAAAGCTGCAGGAACTGGATATTAGCCAGTCACGTCTGGCGACTGCCCAGCAGGAAATGAGTCTGTTGACCCAACAGGTGACTGAACTGAAAACGATCCGGCATACCCAGGCCGAGCAAATCGAACGGGCACAGGAAGATTTAGGGCAATTACAGGAACAATGGGTACACGGCAAAAAGCAGGTTCAAACGCTGCAAGAACGCTTGCACCAGTTGGAAGCAGACAATGAACAGCAGGTACAGGCTATCTTCGAACTGGAAAAGGACAGAGTGCTGCTTGGGCAAACCCGCCTGAATCTGGAAGAAGCCCGCTCACGCTTCAGTGTGTTGGACGATGACAAAAAAATGCTGTACGAACGCTTTACCCATCTGAACGAAGAGCATCAGCAACTCCGCCAGCAGTGCCAGACGCTGCGCCAGGATACGCTGCAATTCAATGACCGGTTTACTGTTCTCATCAAGGAAAAGGAGAACCTGCACCAAGAGGTCGAACACTTGAAGATCGAGAAGCATGATTATCTGGGGCGGCTGCGGGCTATTTCCAGTGTGGTGGATATGATTGGGACTGAAAAATCGTAACAAAAATTAACAAATGAGACCCGTATTATACGGATCACTGCCTTGACTCTATTTTACCGGTGGTTTGATAATACTTGTACCGTTAAAGTAGAATTTAATAAAGTCAGCAATCCGTTATTCTCGTTATCCTGCGGATGAGTGAATTCTCTCTTAGCGCTTTTCTTTTCTGAGCCAGAGTTTTCCCATTAACGGGGAAACTTTAAAGGACACCTATATGTTACCCAATAAATCTCATTTACTCCCCAAAGTTTTTTTACTGTTCGCGCTAAGTCTGTTGCAAGGCATTTCTCAGGCTGACGAAGCGGCTGATAATGCCATGATCGCGCGTATTACCGACCTGAACGGCAGTGTGGTCGTCAAGCACGAAGGTGAGCACGGTCTGGGGCAACAAGTACTGGAAGTCTATCTTCCCGAGCTGCGTGTGTCGGATGCCCAGCTGGAAAAGATTGGCAAAATTGCCAGCCTTGAGTCACTGGAGTTTACCAGTGACCTGTTCAGCATTGGCCCGTTACCCGACGATGTACTCGACTGGCTGCAAACCCTGCCTGATCTCACGTCTGTCCGTATACACGGTTTTCAGGTGACGGATGCCGGTGTCAAGCATCTGGCCGACCTGCCCAATCTGAAAACACTGGGCTTGAATGGCTCCCGCATTACCGATGCCAGCCTGGCCGTTCTGAAAGACATGCCCCAGCTGGAATCCATCAGCTTGGGGCAGCGTCCACTGCAACGTGCCTACCGGCATTATTTCCGGGGCGACAAAATCACGGATGCCGGGTTGGAGCAGCTGAAAGACATGCCCAATTTGCGCAGTCTGTCCCTGTACACCACCGGTATTACTGACAAGGGTCTTGAAACCATCAAGGGCATGACCGCCCTGAATGAATTGAACCTGGGGCATACGGCGGTAACGGATGCCGGTCTGGCGGGGCTGACCAGCCTGACGCATCTGAAAATGCTGGGGCTGGAAGGTACCGCTGTGACGGATGCGGGTCTGGCAGTGATCGACCCGATGACCCAGCTCAGTGATCTGGGTTTGAGCTACACCGCCGTGACTGACGCAGGCCTTGCCCATTTCAAAGACAAGCTGTCTCTGCAGCGTTTGGGTTTGCAACGTACCGGTATCACCGATGCAGGCATGGCGGAACTGAGTGCGCTCGACAATCTGCAGGAACTGGATTTGGGCTATACCGGTGTCACCGATGCGGGCATGGCACACCTGAAGAACAAGCGTCATTTGCACAATCTGTACCTGGATGGCACACAAATCAGCGATGCGGGTCTGGCTGATCTGGCTGGGTTATCTTCCTTGCAGGAGCTGGATATTGGCAGCACTCAAGTCAGCAGTGCGGGTATGAAGCAGCTCAAGGGCTTAACCGGTTTGCGGGCGCTGGTGCTGGCGGGTACGGCGGTCGATGACACGGGTCTGGCTGATCTGCAGGGCTTGCCACAGTTGCTGGAGCTGGGTCTGGCGGGTACGGCGGTCACTGATGCCGGTTTGCCGCATCTGGTGGGCATGCCCGTTTTGGGATTGGCGCTGGATGGCACTAAAATCACGGATGCGGGTCTGGAAAGTATTGGCAAACTCACTCATCTGATTGAGCTGACGATGGAAGAAACCGGTATTACCGGTGCCGGGTTCAAGCAACTGGCGGGTTTGAAAGATATTCGCATCCTGAAATTTGCTGAAACCGGTGTCACTGATGAGGCCGCCGACACGCTCAAGGATATGAAAAAACTGCAGATTATTGGTGCTACTAACGTCAAGGGCTTCACCGACAAGAGTATTGAGTTGGTGAAAGACCTGCCGAATATCCACACTATGGAATTACGCGGTACCTCAGTGACTGATGCCACCGTCGCCATGCTCAGTCAGTTTGAACGCATGCACTGCTATGACCTCGCGCAAAGCAAAGTCACGGAAAAGGGTCTGGAAAGTCTGAAGGATTATGCCAATGCCCAGTCACTCGCGATTGACGGCCAGCAGGCGACCGCTACCGGCTTGCAGTTTGTAAAAGAGGGCTTGCCACTGTTTCAGGAAATCTACCTGTACGGCCCGGACATCAATGACGAGTTTATGAGCCGGGCGAAAGTCACTCTGAACGGTCTGCAGGAGTTGAACCTGTTTGGTACGGGTCTGACCGATGCGGGTCTTAAAGAGCTGTCAGAAGTTACCTCGCTGACTACGGTACGTATTGCCCAGGAAGGCTTGAGTCCGGAAGCCATTGATGCTTTCCGCAAGGCATTGCCGAATGTGACCATTGCTGCTGTGGGTGAAGCGGGTTGGGAATTTATCAAGCCTTGGGGTGGGGCGGTCGCGATTACGCCGATGCCTTAACACGCTGCTTGAAATAGGTACCCGTGCTGATGTTATTAGCACGGGTATCCTTGGCGAAAAACCTCAGACCTCATTCATTGCCGCGAATCATCGCCAGCATATCCTTGGCCGACAACTTGCCACTCAAATCACTGCCCTCCAGCAAACCCTCTGCCAGATCGCGTTTTTGCTGGTGCAGGCGCACAATTTTTTCCTCGATGGTATTTTCCGCGACCAGCCGGTAAACCGTCACCGGGCGTGACTGACCGATGCGGTGTGCCCGATCAGAGGCCTGATCTTCTACCGCCGGATTCCACCACGGATCCATGTGGATAACGTAGTCAGCGGCAGTGAGGTTAAGGCCGAAGCCACCGGCTTTCAGGCTGATCAGGAATATATCACCCTCACCGCGCTGGAAGGCCTCTACCCGCTGCTGGCGTTGTTCTATCGGGGTCGAGCCATCCAGATACTGGTAGCTAATGCCCTGTTCATCCAGCCAGGCACGAATCAGGCTCAGGTGTTTGACAAACTGGCTAAACACCAGTGCTTTGTGCTGATTCTCACGCAGTTCCAGTACCAGTTCACCGAAGGCCTGCAGCTTGCTGGAAGGCAAGGGGCTGTCTGGCATCGCCAGTTGCGGGTTGCAGGCGGCCAAACGCAAGCGAGTGATTTCGGCCAGCACTTGCAGGTGTTGATTGTCTGCTTGCTCCTTGTCTTCCGTAAAGCGCGCCAGTGCCTCTTGGCGGATCGCCTCATACAAAGCCATTTCACCTTCACTCAGGCTGACTGTCAGGGTGATTTCAGTGCGGGGTGGCAGTTCCTGCAAGACCTGATTTTTGGTACGGCGCAGCATGAAAGGCTGCACCAGTTTTTTCAGGTGCTGACGTGCCTTGTCATCATTATCGCGTTCAATCGGCAGCTGAAACTGCTCACTGAAACGTTTTTGGCTGAACAAGAGGCCGGGATTAAGAAAGCGGAACAGACTCCAGAGTTCACCCAGATGATTTTCAATCGGGGTGCCGGTGGTGACCAGCCGGAAATCACCCTGTAGCTGGTAGGCTGCCTGGGTGCGTTTAGTCGCGCTATTTTTAATAGCCTGAGCCTCATCCAGCACGATACTCGCCCAGCGTAAGGCCTGAAACTGTTCAATATCCAGCTGGAGCAGGCCGTAGCTTACGATCACCAGATCATGGGGCTGCAAACCTTCCAGCAGTTGCTGGCGGTCTTTGCCCCGATAGAACACCGGACGCAGGCTGGGAGCGAAGCGCTGGCATTCGCTGAGCCAGTTATTACAGACCGAAACGGGCGCGACCACCAGCGCCGCCCCCAGTGGGGCGCGTGCCAGCAAGACACCGAGGGTCTGGACTGTTTTACCCAAACCCATGTCATCGGCCAGACAGCCCCCCACACCCCATTCGGCCAGGCGCATCATCCAGCGAAAACCGTCGGTCTGATAATCGCGTAGCTCGGCTTGTAAATCAGTCGGCAGCGCTGGCTGGCTGTGGCGAATTTTCTGCAGGCGGGTCACTTGGGTTTTCCAGTGCTTATCTGCGGTGAGGTCAGCTTCTGCGAACAGGTCTTCCAGAGTGGCACCGGCCAGCGCGCCAATTTTCAAGCCCTGCCGCGTTTGTTCGGTATAAGCATTCAGGGTGTCCAGTTTCTTCTGGAACTGGCGGGTCAGCGCCAGAAACTGCCCGTCAGCCAGCGCAATAAAGCGCCCGGTACTGTGGCGGCTGAGTTCGAGCAACTCACGCAAGGTGAGCACCAGATCGGTATTCACCTGCAGCTTGCCCTCCAGGTCGAACCAGTCACCCGCCTGTTTGAGTTTCAGGGACAGGTTACCCGCACCCACTTGGGAGGCAATGCGCAGTTTCTCACCTTCTGGCCAGGCCAGCACCACCCGTTCACCCAGATCATGCAGTTGTTGCAGCGCCTCCAGACAGGTTTCAATGTCTTCCAGCTGCAGGTCATCGCCGATCTCGTCCCAATGGGCGAGTGCCGGGCAGTCTTGCACCAGTTGTTCGGCTTGCAGGCGCTCCTGTTTGAGCTTGCGGGTCGCCTTCACCACCTTGCGGTCGACTTCTGCCATCACGTTGCTGCGCCCGCTCCCCGGTGGGAAAATCGGGCCATTCTCACCCAAAGGCTGGACACGCATTAATAAACGCAAACCTTCGTTCCAGGGCAGCAGGTGAACATACAGGCGCGCGTCCGCTTCAACGGTTTCGGCATTGTCCATCCCGGCAATATCGGACTGGATAGTGATCAGCGGCGCCAGTGCTTCCAGGGTTTTGCGCACGCTTTGCTCGGCTTCGGCGGGCACCAGCAAGCCGTTTTTACCCAGAATCTGCTGCAATTGCAGAATCCCGCTGGTCAGCTTGTAGAGTTTGAGTTGCAGCGTGGTTTCTTCCACTACCCGGTAATGATCGGGCTTGTACTCCGGGTTGTTCGGCAACTCCGGGAATAACTTGATCCGCAGCTTGCCGCGTTCTTTGAGAATCAGCAGTTCTTCATGGCCTGCCTGAATATCCAGCGGCGTATCGAGTGCATTCTCCCAGAAAACACGCGGGTGCCCCAACAAGTGCGGCCAGGCATCCTGAATGGCCAGCTCGTAACTTTTTTCATAATACCCGTAGCTGTACAGTTTGATGGTTTGGGCAATGCGCCGGTCTTCATCTGCCATAAACGGATAGTCTTCTGGCTGGGTCGCCAGTTTTTTCAAAGCAACATTCCGCCCACCAGTCCAGCCCTTCTTGGTACTTTTCTGCAGACGGGGTGTAAGGCTGTAGTCGGTCTCCTGCTCCCCCCGGTAAGAATGGCGGGTAATGATCCAGGCCAGTCGTTCTGAACCTGCTTTGGGCGTAGCCGCTTTGCCCGGTGCGGTACTGCTGCCCAGCCGTTGCAAGGCCAGCAGAGTACGCTCCCATTCCGGTTGGGGCTGATACAGTTCAATCAGGGGCTGGGTGCCCGCTTGTGTGTGGTGGGTTTTGGCCCGTTCGGCATAAAGGGGCTGGCGGTTAAGTTTGTCTTTCACCGGCAGCAATTTCGCCAATACCGCCGCATATTCACCCGCCAGCCACCGGTAGCCGATCTCATCACTACGCTGGTAGAAACCGATGGCAGTGTCCAGCCATTTGGCTGGAATATCCTGCTCCAGCCAGTGGTGGATGATCAGTTTCAGCAGGAAAGTCAGGGGCGAGTATTCGGCGTCGTCTGCATAATGTTGCACAAAGGTGGCCTTGCCGGTTTCGCGTGCCTGTGCGAACGGAAACAGCGCCTGATAGTCTGCATAGCGGCCAAACTCTTTGAAATAAGGCTGGGTAGCTTTCAATGCTTTCGGGCTACCGTCCAGCAACAGCGCCAGTACATAAAATAATTCAAATTCGCCACCAAAAAATATTTTTCGGCTGCGCTGGCGTTTTTGCAACAGCTTCAGACCCACCTGATACAGGCTGATGGCTTCAGCTAGCTGACCTTGCGCCAGGGCGCGCGTACTGGCGAACAGATGCCATTGTTCCAGTTGCTCACCCTCACTGGCCTCGGGTTGAGCAAGTACTGCCTCGTTCCATTCACCGCGCTGGAAAAACTGTGTATACAGGATGCCGCTAAAACTGTACCAAATCGCCTCGGTATTGAAGGTGGTGGTTTGTAATAACTGCCGGTAATGCGCCCAGAGTGCGCTGGCATCCTGACTGTTGATGTCAGCCGATTTGAAGAAAACGGGTGCAACCAGTTGCAACAAGGTACTGTCCGGTAAAAAGGGCAGCCAGGCAGCATCGAGTGGGTTGCCCCACAGTATAAACCAGGGATGCATGTCCAACCGGCTACTATTGGCGAATTGCTGATTCACTTTTGGCAGTGCATCATTCAGGGGGCGGTTGTTTCCCAACAGGGTATGTAAACGCAGATCACGCAGCGCCTCATCCAGACCCGGCCAGTATTTGTGCGACCAGGCGTTAACCGGTGCTTTGGGGCTCAGCGCCTCCAACACGGCTTTCGCCCGTTCAGAAAAGCGGCCAGCGCGTAAACTGTGTCGGGTTAAGGCATCGCGTACCGTGTCGACACAGGCATACTGTTTGATATTGTTCACCGTCAGCCAACCGGCACTGACCAGTTCATCCAGTTGGGGGCGCAAGACCTTAACATCACTATTGATCGAGGGTAGCTTGGACAGCGGTGTGGCGGCGATGGGGGCGTAGACAATGGATAACATTTCCAGCAACTGTTGGGTGTCGTCAGGTAGCTGCAGGAATGCTTGCTCGTTAAATATTTTGCTCATCTATCTTGCGCGAGAGACCCCGTCCTTCCGGTCGGGGAGGGATAGCGCGTC